>CALGDM010000030.1 GCA_937884605.1 uncultured Spiribacter sp. | reverse complement strand
TCGGTCACGAGGTGGTTATCGGGAGTAGTAGGCAAGGCCTGAACTCTGAGGTTCTGTATTTGGATGTGGAAGGCGACGCATCTGCGTCCCTATTCGGGAGCCTCAAGAAACAACGCCCAGACATCGTTCACTTCCACGCCCTATCAGAAAGAATCCAGCCAAGATTGAGTCGTGAGTTGGGCGTACCAAGCGTGTCGCATGTTCACGGCGTCAGTGATCATGGTCCCCCGCAGGATCTTAACGCGATCTACGTCTCAAAACGGCACGCGGCGCTTCACGGGGGAAGTGTGTACGTCCATAACGGGATTGATGTGGATTCTGTCCCCTTTGTCGAGCAGTCAACGGATTCCCTCGCGTTTCTCGGCAAGGTGCGGCGCTCTAAAAAAGGCGCGGATACCGCAGTGGCGGTTGCCCGACGGACGGGCCGGACGCTGAAGTTGATGGGTGGCCGCAAGCTCAGTATTCCGCAGAGTTGGCTGCCCTGGCAGCGGCGGGTCCAGGCGCTGGGCGTGCTCGGTGGCGAGCAAAAGCTTGCGGTGCTGGGTGAGGCTTCTGCACTTTTATTCCCGATACGATGGGAGGAGCCGTTTGGGCTTGTGCTCATCGAAGCCATGGCGTGCGGGACGCCGGTTATCGCATTTGACCGGGGTGCGGTTTCGGAGATTGTCGAGAACGGTGTCACAGGGTTTGTGGTGAAGGACTTCAAGGGGATGTGCGACGCTGTTGAGCGCATTGACGAGATCGATCGCGCGGTCTGTCGACGTCATGTCGAAGCGCGGTTTTCGATCAAGCGGACGGCGGACGGTGTGATGGATTGCTATCGCCGGGCAATTGCAGGGGAGCAGTGGTAATGGCGCCTGACCGCGTGCTTGTCACCCGTACCGACAAGCTCGGTGATTTCATGCTGACCTGGCCGGCGCTCGCACTGCTGCGACGGGCGTTGCCGGCTGCGCATATCGCCGTGCTGGTGAGCGAAGGGGCTGAGCCGATGGCTCGTGCCTGTCCCGTTGTGGATGAAGTGTTGGTAGATCGCGGACAGGCTTTGTCCGAACTGGCTGGCGAGGTGCGGAAGGGCCGTTTTGATGGGGCGATTGCGCTGTTCAGCACCTGGCGCATCGCGCTGGCATTACTGCGGGCGGGCGTGGCGTACCGCCTGGCGCCGGCGACAAAGATGGCGCAGGTGTTGTTCACTCAGCGGCTTGTCCAGCGGCGTTCCCAGTCGATTAAGCCCGAACACGCTTATAACGTCGATTTGATTCTGCGTTTTCTCGAAGATCACCAGACAGCAGTTCCCGACGCGCCGATGGGCCCCTATTTGAGCTTTGAGCCGCCGGTGTTGGAGGCGGTCTCCAGCCAGCTTAGTCACGTTTACGGCATCCCCGAGGATGCCATTCGGGTGATCGTCCACCCGGGTAGCGGTGGTTCGGCCAGTACTTTGCCGGCGGGCGCTTTTGCGCGGCTTGTGAATCGTCTGACAAGCGCTCGTCCACTGTTTGTGATTGTCACGGCAGGCCCCGGGGAGGAGGCGCAGGCCCGTGGGGTTCGCGATCAGATCCGCGGTCATTCGGCCGCTGTGCATGTCTCGAGCGATGGTCTGCTCGACTTTGCCAAGGTGCTGGCGACGAGTGATGTCTTTTTGAGCGGCTCGACGGGGCCGCTGCATATTGCCGGCGCCATCGATGTGCCCACAGCCGCCTTCTATCCCCGGCGGCGCTCCTCCACCGCGCTGCGTTGGCAGACCACCAATCAGCCCCGACATCGTTTGGCATTCAGTCCCCCGGAAACCGCCGGTGAGTCAGAGATGACGGCTATCGACCTTGATGCCGCTGCCTCGGCAATCAGTCAGTGCTTTCTGGAGGGCCGTCGTGACTGATTCATCGGTCCCCGCCAGGGTGCTGCATTTGTGCCTGTCCCAAAGTTGGGGTGGGCTGGAGATGTATCCCGGCCGGGTGACGCCCGAGCTCCAGCGCCAGGGTTGGACAGTCCATGGAATGGCGCTGGCCGGCACGCGAGTGGCCGACGCATTCCGGGCGGTGGGGGTGGAGCCTTTGACGGTGCGCTCGCGGATGGCCGCCGTGCTCGAGCTGCCGCGCATTCTGCGCTATCTGGAGCATCACGATATCCGGGTCATCCATGCGCATAAATCGAGCGATATGCAGGTTGCTGCCCTGTTGGTGCAGTGGCGTCCCGAGCTACGACTGTTCTTTACTGATCACATGGGTGTGAAAAAGCCTAAAAAGGATCCCTATCACCGCTGGGCATACGCCAAGGCGCAGCGCGTGTTCTCGATCAGTCAGGCGACCCACGAGTGGAATCGGGCGGCGTTGCCTGTCCCGGACGAGCGGCTGGTGCAGCTCTACTACGGCATCGACCTTGAGGCCTATCGCACACCCATGTCGGATCAGGAGCGATGGGAGTTGCGTCGCAGTCTGGGTGTCGACGATCAGGCGGTGGTGATTGCCTTGCCCGGGCGAATCACCCGCAGCAAGGGGCATTCGGTGTGGCTGGATGCCCTCGCGAGGCTGAACGATCAGCCCGGGTTACCGCACTGGCAGGCCGTTGTGGTGGGCGAGGCGAGTGGCGAGGACGCAAGGCCGGGCGGGTTTGCGGACGAGTTGCGCGCCACGGTTAAGCGCAATGGCCTTGATCATCGAGTGGTGTTTGCCGGTTTTCGTGGAGATCTCGCCGCGTGTCTGCAGGCGGTGGATATAGCCTGCATCCCTTCAGTGAAGGAGGCCTTCGGGCTGGCCGTGGTCGAATCGATGGCCGCGCGCTGTGCGGTTGTTGGTTCGGCGTCGGGCGCTATCCCGGAGCTGATTGATCATGACCGGGGCCGCATTGCCGATCCTGGCGATGCCAATGACTGGGCGGCTGCGCTGGTGGAACTGGTCGCGGACGCTGGCCTGCGGGCTCGGCTGGCTGCGACCGCAAGCGACTGGGTGAATAGGCGGTTCACCCTCGCGGGGCATGTCGAGCGGTTGGTGGGGTATTACCGGGGGTGAGGTTTGGGACATGAGGTTTGGGACAGGCACAAAATCAGGGGTTGAGAAGCGCCTGATAAAGATCGGCCGTTTGGCGGATGGTGGCGCTGATGTCAAAGCGCTGGCGGATGTCGGCGCGGGCGTTCTGGCCCATCCTGATCCGGGCAGCGGGGTCTAGTACCAGCGCAGCGATGCGATCGCGTAAGGCGTTCAGGTCGTCGATGGCAACCACATGGCCGGACTCGCCATCGCGAATCATTTCCGGTAATCCGCCGGCGGTGGAAACCACGGCGGGGATGCCCTGGGCCATCCCTTCGATCACTGTTTTGGTCAGACCCTCCCGGCCTCGCGAGGGCGCGGTGTTGATGTCCAGCGCCCCGATCAGTCGTGGCGCATCGGACCGAAAACCCGTGAAGTGGACGCGTCCTTTGAGGCGTTCGTGCGCGGCAAGCGTTTTCAGCTGAGGGTCGCGCGCCTCGCCGATCAGCAGGGCGTGGACGTTGTCCGGCAGCTCGAGCATGGCGTTGAGCAGCAGATCTGCGCCTTTGACGGGCCGCATGTTCGCGGCGATCCCGATTAAGGTCGCCTCTTCGGGGATCGAGAACTCCTCGTTGACCTCGGCGCGCGCGGCGCGGCCGTCCAGCTCGTCATACCAGCTCAGATCGTGGCCCTTGTAGATGGTAACCAGTTTGTCGGCACGGACACCGCTCGCGGCAAGGTCCCGCTCGACCGCTTGGGAAACGCAGATGATTCGATTAATCCGCGGGTTGAGCCATTTGATATAGCAGGTCGGGTCCCAGCGTGAGACATGGCCTACCGCGCCCCGGTAGGCGATGACCTTGTTGGGCAGTCCGTAACTCGCCCAGATGAAATTCGCGACCTGGCGATTGGCCAGTCCGTGGACAATGTCGAAGCCTTCGTCCTTGATCCAGCCGCGAATCTGTCGGGCTTTGGCAAAATCCGCGTTGTTTTTCAGATCCAGGGTTCTTGTCGGGACGCCGGCTTGCCTGAATGTCTCGAGGTGCGGTGATGAGGATTCGAACGCCGCATGGGCATCCACCCCGGCCTCTCGCAGCCCCTTGATCATCTCCACCTCGGTGATATGCCCGCCGCCCGCGGCGATGAGGGCCTTGGGTTTGTGCCTGTCCCTAACCATTGGTCTTATCGCTTGCGGGGGTGTTTTTTGTGCCTGTCCCAAAGTTGCGCTGCCCTCGTTCGATCTCGTAGAGGAACGCGTACTTCAGAAATGCCGAGAACATCGATGACCAGGCGATAATCCAGCCTCGCCATCCATCCCGCCAGCCCTGACGGAAGATCATCAGGCGGATGAAGCGGGCGATCGGCGAGAAGATGATCTTGTGCCATCGAAATGGCTTGCCGCGCGCGGCAAGGGCTTCGGCGCCGATCCGGGCGTAGTCGATGCTGCGGCGGAAGTGGTCGTCGATGTCTGCGTACGAATAGTGGTGGATGTCGCCGTTGATCCGACCGGTCGGGCCGTTAACTTCAAGGCGGTCATGGGGGTTATAGCCGGTCCACTGCGCCGCGCCGTTTTTAACAAGCCGCAGCCGCCATTCGGGATACCAGACATGTCTTAGCCAGTCGCCCAGATACCAGGTGAGACGACTCATTTCGTATCCCGTGTTTCCCGGTGCGGACTCGTTTCCCAGGAGATCACGAATATTGTCAGCAAGTTCCGGGCTGATCGGTTCATCCGCGTCCAGCGACAAGATCCATGGCTGATGGCAGGCGGCCAGAGCCCGGTTTTTCTGCTCGACATGTCCTGGCCAGTCGGTTTCGATGACATGGGCGCCGTAGTCGCGAGCGATGGCCACGGTCGCGTCCGTTGATCCCGAATCAACAATAACGACCTCTGCTGGCTGCAGCCGCTCGAGGCTGTCAAGCAGTCTCGGCAGGTTCGCTTCCTCGTCCTTGGTGATGACGGCGACGGACAAGGAAAGTGCCTGTCCCAAAGTTTTTGCCTCCAGCTCGTCGCTCAATTTAGCTCAGTCCGCGTTCGACGAGGCCTCGGAAGTAGCCGACGGTCGGCTGCAGGCCGTCGACCAGCGGGACCGTTGGCGTCCAATCCAGGGTGTGCTGGGCAAGGCTGATGTCGGGCCGGCGCTGGCGCGGGTCGTCGGCGGGTAGCGGTGCATGGATCATCTGGCTTGTCGCGCCGGTTGCTTTGATCACCGCGCCGGCGAGTTCGCGCATGGTGAATTCGCCGGGGTTGCCCAGGTTGACGGGGCCGGTCACCGACGCATCGGCGTCCATGAGTCGGATCAGTCCCTCAACCAGGTCGTCAACATAGCAGAAGGATCGGGTCTGCTCGCCGTCGCCGTAGAGCGTGATGTCCTCGCCCCGCAGTGCCTGCATGATGAAGTTCGAGACAACGCGGCCGTCGTTGGGATGCATGCGCGGGCCGTAGGTGTTGAAGATTCGCGCGACCTTGATCTCGAGGTTGTGCTCGCGGTGATAGTCAAAGAACAGCGTCTCGGCGCAGCGTTTGCCCTCGTCGTAGCAGGCGCGCGTGCCGATCGGGTTGACGTGTCCCCAGTAATCCTCGGTCTGTGGATGGATTTCAGGGTCGCCATAGACCTCGCTGGTGGAGGCCTGAAGGATCGGGACATTGAGCCGCTTGGCCAATCCCAGCATGTTGATGGCGCCATGCACGCTGGTCTTGGTGGTCTGGACGGGATCGCGCTGGTAGTGGACGGGTGAGGCTGGGCAGGCCAGGTTGAAGATGCCATCAACCTCGACGAACAACGGGAAGGTGACGTCGTGGCGCATGGCTTCGAAGTGGGGATCGTCGAGCAGATGTGCGATGTTATCGCGGCTGCCGGTGAGGTAGTTGTCGACACACAGCACGGCGTGACCGGCCCCGATCAGTCGATCGCAGAGATGCGAGCCAATGAATCCTGCGCCGCCGGTGACGAGGTACGTTTTACGAAAGTGATTACGAGTCGGCATGGGTAAGGATCTCGGCTGGTTGCATCACGTGATGGGCGATGCGCTGTGGTCGATGGCCCGGATGACTTCGTCGGGCGAAATACCGCGCAGGCAATTGAGATGCCCCAGCGGGCACTCGCGAGCGAAGCAGGGGCTGCACTCGAGGTGGTGGTAGATGATCCGCGCTCGCTCGCTAAGTGGCGGAGTATATTCAGGATCTGACGACCCGTACAGAGCGATCACCTGCGTGGGCGTGGCCGCTGCGATGTGCATAAGCCCCGAATCATTGGTGACGACCACCGTGCTGGCGGCCAGCAGGTCAATGGCCTGGCTCAGGGTTGTGTGGCCAGCGAGATCGAGGGCACCAGGGGCATCCCGCGCAATCGACCGAGTGATCTCGGCGTCCTTGCTGGCGCCAAGCAGCCATACCGCCGCGCCACAGGCCAGATAATGCCGCGCCAGCGCGGCAAACGACGCTGCCGGCCAACGCTTCGCCGGGCCGTATTCGGCGCCGGGGCAGAGGGTAACGATCGTGCCTGTCCCAAACCGCCGCACGATCCCCAAGTCCCCGAGCGTCTGCTCTTGTTGCGTGGTGGTGCTGATGAGCGCGGGGGCTGGGGTGTCCTGGATTGTGCCTGTCCCAAACTTTTCGCCCTCGAAACCGGCCAGCGACACGAAACGATCCACGGTGCGGTAGGTGCGCTCCCGGTCGAGGGGCCGGATGTCGTTTAGCAAGCCGTAGCGCTGCTCACCGAGATAGCCGGTGCGATGGGGAATGCGGGCAAGCCACGGCACGAGGGCCGACTTGGCCGACCGTGGCAGTACGATGGCCTGGCGATGGCGCAGGGATTTAAGTGCCTGTCCCAATCTCCAGCGCCTGAGCAGGCCCAGTTCGCCGTGGGCCACCGGCAGTGTCAGGGTGTGGCGTACCTCGGGCATGCGCTCGAGAAGTGCCTGTCCCCAAGTGGGCGCGACCACGTCAATCGCGCGCTCGGGTGCTTGCTGCTTGAGGGTTTTGAAAAGGCTCTGCGCCATGACCATGTCGCCCACCCAGCCAGGGCCCACCACCAGCACGGCGTTCTCCCGCTGATTGCTCATGACTTGTCCCCACGCCGGTTATGCGGCTTTTGCAGGGCGTCGGCGTAGGCGGGGCGCTCGTCGGGCGGAGGGTGTTTGAACCGCCGGTGGAGCCAGAGGTACTGCTCGGGATGAGCGCGAATCCCACGCTCCAGCACGGCGTTCATCCATTGGGCGTCGCTGCGGTCATTCCCGGTAGGGAACCCGTCCATTGCCGGGCCCAGCGAGACGGTGTAGCCATCGCCAGCCGAGTTGACGTGGAAGAACATGGGTACGACCCGGGCGTTGGTCATTCGACACAGCCGCATCAGCCCGGTTGTGGTGGGGGTGCGAACGCCCATGAAGGGGACAAATTCGCTGTTCTGAGTGCCGTAGTCCTGATCCCCTGCGTACCAGACGGGAATGCCCTTTCTGAGCGTCCGAACAATCTGGCGAAGATCGGTTCTGGGCAACACGCTTGCCAACGTGCGTGAGCGGCTGCGCAGCATTGCTTTGTCCATGAGCGGCTTTTTGCGCATGGGTTTGTAGATGACAGCCATGCGAATGCGCGGGCCGATCAGTCGAGCGGCGAGTTCAACGCACAGGAAATGGCCCGAGAGCAGAATCACCGGTCGACCATCGGACTGCGCGGCTTGAAGGTGCTCGAGTCCATCGACCTGGCAGGGGATCCGGTCCACCGCCTGCCCGCCAAACCAGGCAAGCGCGGTCTCGGCGACTGCACGACCGGTGTAGCGAAGGTTGGCTCGAATGACCTGCTCGCGTTGTGCCTGTCCCCATTCGGGAAAGCAGAGCTCAAGGTTTCTGTTGGCGACTTGCCGGCGTTGCGTCGGTAGGCGATTAAAGATCCCCCCGATCATTTCGCCTAATTTAGTAGCGAATCGGGGCGGTAGTTTGCCGAGGCTCCAGAACAGCGTCAGGGTCAGGCGCTGGCTGATTCGGTCGCTGATCTTGGGCGCAGGGGGAGTGGCATCGGTCACGTTAGGGCGAGCTCTGATCGGCTGTTGGCGCGTGCTTGAGCGCGGTGGCTGCTAGAATCTGAGTCATTGTTCACACAATCTACCGCCTCGAGGGTTTCGATGCAGCTTGAATTGCCGGATTTTGGGGCCGCCCGGGTGCTCGTGGTCGGTGATGTAATGCTTGACCGCTACTGGCATGGCCCGACACGCCGCATATCGCCCGAGGCGCCGGTGCCGGTGCTACGCGTGGATGGCGAAGACATGCGGCCGGGTGGTGCGGCCAACGTCGCCATGAACCTGGGTGCGCTTGGCGTTCAGGTGCGGATCATCGGGCTCATCGGAGATGACGATCACGGCCGGCTGCTCGAATCTTCTCTGGAAGCCGGCGGCGTCGAACCCATGCTCAAGCGTGTCGACACGCACCCCACGATCTGCAAGCTGCGGGTGCTCAGTCAGCGACAACAGCTCATGCGGCTTGATTTCGAGCGGCCGTTCACCGCCTCGGAGACCGATGGCCTCACCGATCTGTTCCACCGCGCGCTGGCGGAGACCGACGTCGTCATTGTCTCCGACTACGCCAAGGGCACGCTATCGCATGTCGAGACGTTGATCGGCGCGGCGCGGAAAGTGCCTGTCCCAATCCTCGTCGACCCCAAAGGCACGGACTGGCAGCGATACGCCGGCGCGACACTGCTCACCCCCAACCTTGGCGAGTTCCGTCAATACCAGGATAAGCACGGGGCGGGCCAGGCGGCTCCGGGGGGTGAGGTTTGGGACAGGCACTTTCTTGAGACGGTGGTCCCACCGGCACTGGATGATTTGTCCATCGAGGGGATGCTGGTGACTCGCGGCGAGGCCGGGATGAGCCTGCTGCGTTCCAGCGCGCAACCATTCCATCTGCCGGCCCACGCCCAGGAGGTTTTTGACGTGACCGGCGCGGGGGATACGGTGATTGCGCTTCTGTCGGCGTCGCTGGCGGCCGGGGCCGATTTTCATCAGGCGACCGCGATCGCCAATTTTGCGGCCTCGCTGGTGGTGGCCAAGGTAGGCACGGCGTCGGTGACAGTGCCGGAGTTGGAGGCTGCCATCGGCCAGTCGCCGCGGGATCACCCGATCACGGATCCGCAGGTGCTGCTCAAAATCCTCGAACCACTTCGCCAGCGTGGCGAGCGCATCGTCATGACCAATGGCTGCTTTGATCTTCTGCATGCCGGGCACGTGCATTATTTGGGACAGGCACGAGCCCGGGGCGATCGCCTGATCGTCGCCGTCAATGACGATGAATCCGTGAGACGTCTCAAAGGGGCGGGGAGGCCGGTGATGCCCCTGGCCCAGCGCATGGCGGTCCTCTCAGCGCTGGCTGCGGTGGATTGGGTGATCCCCTTTGCGGAGGACACGCCCGCCAACGTGATCGAAACGCTTTTGCCCGATGTGCTGGTCAAAGGTGGCGATTATCGGCCAGAGGCGATTGCCGGCTACGACGCCGTCACGGCGGCTGGTGGCGAGGTGGAAGTGCTTGATTTTGTTGAGGGCGAATCCACCAGCTCAATCATTGAGCGTATTCAGGGGCCTGAGTCGTAGGCCTCGAGCAATCGCGGCCAGCCGCGGTCAGTGGCTTTCGCTAGTCCCGGCTCGTGGTCCAGCGAGCGTCTCAAGCGCGCCAGACTGCGGGTCTTCTGCCGGGCGTTGGCGTGCAAATGCCCCCGGTCCCAATCGATCAACCAGACGTGGTCGCTCTCATCGATCAGGATGTTGCGAACATTCAGATCCGGGTGATGGGCATTCGCATTGTGAAAGCCGCGCACCACCCGCCCGATCTTCCCCCATATTGCCGCCGAAGCGTCTTCAGCAACTCGATCGGCCATTGACCGGGCGCCGGGGATCCGCTCGGTGATGATGTCCGCGGTGTAGGTCATCCCCTGTCGTTGGACGCGCCCGGAGTATGGGACAGGCACAAAAAAATTCATCTCTCGCAGTCGAGCCATCACGGCCAACTCCCGCCACGGCCGGCTGCGCGAGAGCCCGGCCCATATGAATCGGTCATCGCTCAAGTGACGGGGCAACCCGCCGCGACGATAGTGACGCAGAACCAGACGTTTTCCCTGAGCGCGCAGGAAGTAGGCCTGGGCCCGACCGGCGGCCTGACCCTCAAGCACGCCTTGGGCCCGGAGTGCTGCAACATCGAAAAGGTGCGCTGACTGGTCGGCGGGCGAGGCCAGAACTGGGCTGATAAAGTAGTCATCATCCTTTTGTCGGATGTTTATATGAGCCATCACCGTCCAAACCCGGTTGAACCGCTGCCAGAACGGGTGTGTCTGTTTCGTCTCTCAGCGATCGGTGATTGCTGCAATATTGTTCCCGTTGTCCGCACGCTTCAGGCCCAGCTGCCCAACACCGAGCTCACCTGGGTGATGGGTAAAGTCGAAGCCAGTCTACTGGGTGATCTGGATGGCGTGGAAGTCATCGCGCATGACAAAAAGAACGGGACAGGCACATTGCGGCGCCAACTCGGCGCTCGCAGATTTGATGCCCTGTTGCTGATGCAGGTCGCGCTGCGGGCGGGGCTCGCCTCAAGGGCCGTTCGTGCGCCGCTGCGCGTGGGGTTTGATCGCGCCCGGTCCAGGGATGGCCATGGCTTGTTCATCAACCGCCGGATCCCTGCATCGCCTCCAGGTCACGTCACCGAGGGGTTTTTCGGCTTTTGTGAAGCGCTTGGGGTCAGGGAGCGCACGCTGGCGTGGAATATCCCGGTCCCGCAGGCTGCAAGGGACGAAGCCGATCGGTTGGTTGCAGGGGCGCCGCTGCTGGTGATCAGCCCCTGCAGCAGCGAGCGCTTTCGCAACTTCCGCAACTGGCCGGCCGAGTATTACGCCGAAGTCGCCCAGCACGCCGCCAGGCGCTATGGCATGCAGATCGTCCTCACAGGAGGGCATAGCGAACTCGAGCGTGCTTATGCAGAGCGTATCGAGCGGGCGTTGGAGGGCAACAACAATGTGCCTGTCCCAAACCTGAACCTCGTCGGCTGCACCAACCTTAAAACCCTGTTTGCTCTTATCCAGCGGGCAACAGCGGTGATCGCCCCCGACTCCGGGCCGGTGCACATGGCAGTGGCCGCGGGGACACCCGCTATTGGGCTTTACGCCACATCCAATCCGGACCGCACCGGGCCAGTGCTCGGCCGAAAGTGGGTGGTGAATGCCTATCCGGCTGCCGTTCAGCGGTTCCTCAAGCGATCGGTTGAAACAGTCCGCTGGGGACGGCGCGTGCGCGACCCCGACGCCATGACGCTGATCACGCCGGCGATGGTGATTGAGCGTCTGGATCAACTGATGGCAACGCCTGCCGATGAGCGTTTGCGCGAATGAATCTCGCTGCCTATCGCTTACTGTCCCGAGCGCTCTCGCCGGCTTATCGCGTCTATCTATGGCGTCTGGGGCGAAAGAATGCCGCTTTTAGAAAAGGTCAGTATCAGCGCTGGGGTCGCTTTGGCAGCCAGCCGCCCAAGCCTGGCGCCATCTGGGTACATGCCGCCTCGGTAGGCGAAGTGCGAGCGGCGCAGAGCCTGATCGATCTGTTACTGGCTGATGGACGCGCTCTCTACATCACCACCAATACGCCAACGGGACTGGAGACCATCGCGCGCCGCTATCACGAGACCGCTGAGTTTGGTTATGCCCCGGTGGATGTCCCCGGAGCTGTCGGGCGTTTCGTCGACGCGCTTGCACCGGCGGCGGCCGTTTTTATCGAGCTTGAGCTCTGGCCGAATCGTCTGGACATCCTTGCCCGGCGAGGTGTTCCCGTGGCGTTGATCAACGCCCGACTGAGCGGCAGGAGTCTCAAGCGGTATCAGCGACTAGGCGCTTTGATTGAGGAGTCGCTGCGAGGTCTCACCTGTCTGTGCGCACAGACTGAGGAGGACGCGCAGCGGTTTGATGCCGTGGCGAATAGCAGGTCTGACAACGTGGCTGTCCCAAACCGGGATATCCACATCACCGGCAATCTCAAGTTCGATCAACCAGTCGATGCGGACCAGGCAGAGGCAGGAGCGCGGCTAAGAGCCGTTATAGGAGCGGATCGACCGGTGTGGGTGGCTGCCAGTATTCGGCAGGGAGAAGCCGAGCTGATTCGCGAAGCACACCAGACGGTGCTTGACGAGTTTCCTGACGCGCTTTTGATCGCCGTACCGCGTCATCCCGAGCGCTTCCAGTGGCCAGGTGATGATGTGGACGTTCCGGGAGAAGTTTGGGACAGGCACGTTGTTAGCGCCTCGGTACTCGACGAATCGACCCCGCTGGAGCAGTCCACTCGGGTGTTGCTCGGCGACACCATTGGCGAGATGACCAAATATCTTTCTGCGGGTGATCTGGCTTTTGTTGGGGGGAGCCTGGTGCCCGTTGGCGGGCACAATCCCCTTGAACCTGCCGCTCTTGGTAAGCCCGTTCTGATGGGGCCTTTCGTGACCAACTGCCAGCAGATTGATGCGCTACTAGGCCATTGCGAGGGGCGAATCAGGGTCGAGACTGCGTCCGACCTGGCGCGGTCGGTCACGGCGCTGCTTCGGGACAGGCACTTTCTTGAGACCACCGGTCACAACGCCAGGACCCTCATCGAGGCCCATCGCGGCGCCAGTGAGCGGACGCGGGATATCCTAGAGCGGTGTGTTCTCCCGCGGCTCAGGACTCCCCAAGCAGACCGTTAACTCGCTCGAGATCGGCCTCGCTCAACGTTCCGGCGGCTTGCCGCAGCCGGAGGGTGTTCACCAGATAGGTATTGCGCGCCTGCTCGTAGTCGCGTTCGGCGTTGAACAATTCGCGCTGGGCGTTAAGCACATCCACGATGGTCCGAGTGCCAACCTCAAAGCCGGCTTCAGTGGCCTCCAGGGCCGACCGGGTTGAAACGCGGGCCTGATCCAGTGCCCGCACTCGCTCCAGCGCCGTTTGAACGCCCCGGTACGCATCCGCAGCGTTCCGCCCGACTGTCCGGCGGGTTTCCTCCAACGCCTCGCGTGCCTCGGTATAGCGGAACTGCGCCTCGCGGATGCTCGAGGACACCTCCCCACCCTGATAGAGCGGGAAGTTGAGCTCCACCCCTGCGCTCAGTTGGTTGGTTTCACGCTCGAACGCGTCGTTGTTGTAGTTACGCGAACGGTTATACCCGGCTACGAGGTCGGCTGTTGGCAGCCGCCCGCCACGTTCGACATCCACCCCCTCCATGGCCGCCTTGGCAGCGAATCGGGCGGCTGCCAATTGTCGGTTTTCCTCTTCGGCCTGTTCGCGCCAGGTGGCTGGATTCTCGGGTTCCGGTGCGGTGAGAGAGACTTCAGCCCGCACTGAGTCGAGCTGCTCCGGCGCACGGTCGGTGAGCTCACGAAGCTCCTCACGCCGACTCGCCAGATCATCCTCGGCTTGCAGGCGCTCTGCTTGAGCCAGATCGGCTCTCGCGCGGGCTTCCTCGACATCCGTGCGCGCGATAACACCCACCTCAAAGCGCTGTTCCGCCTGATCGAGCTGACGCCGAATGGCGTCCAGGTTGGCCTCCGCCGCATCCAGAGCCTCCCGGGCGTCGAGCACCGCAAAATAGCGCTCGGCCACGCGCAGAATAAGCTCCTGGCGCGCGAAATCGAACTCAGCCTGAGCCTGGCTGACCCGGGCGTCGGCCTGATCCACGGCCTGACTCCGCGAGTAGCGATACAGCGGCTGGGTCAGCGAAACCCCGTAGCTAAGCTGCTGGAACTGATCGTCAGAGTTGCGGTTATCGATCGCATCGTATGTCGAGCTCAGTGAGACATCCGGTTTCAGCCCGGCCTGAGCCTGCGGCAACAGCTCCTCCCTTGCATTCCGATCGGCGATCGCCTGCTGGAACTGCGGATCGCTGCTGAGCGCCTGGTCGTAGATGCTCGAGAGGCTCTCGGCGCTTGCGAGGTTTGGGACAGCCACAAAAATGGCGGCAAAAAAAAGCGCCGAGCGCGCTGGCGTTCGTTTGGAGTCACGCATTGCGTAATAACCTGCTTGATCAGTACTTCGGTAAATCGGGATCAACGGACTCGCACCAGGCGTCTATCCCGCCGCTTAGGTTGAAGACTCGTGGGTGACCATTTTGTTCAAGCCACTGCGCCACCTGAGCGCTTCGAACGCCGTGGTGGCAGATAACGACAATGTCCCGATCCACAGGGACTCGCTGAGCAAGGCTTGCGTCAATGCGGCTCATGGGCTCGAACACACTGCCTTCGAGATGGTTGATCTGCGTTTCCCAATCTTCGCGGACGTCGAGCAGGGTGAAACGTGCCTGTCCCATTGTCAGCTGCTCGTGCAATTCCCTCGGCGTAATCGTCAGCAAGGCATCAATCCGCTGTGGTCTTGGTCAGACCGCAAAGCTATGGGTGACGGGCGCTCCGACGAGAGCCGGCGCACTTGTGTCGAAAAGGCTCTCGCGAGCCCACTGATCGTCGCTGACTCGCGTAATCAGAACTGCTTCCATGATCGGGGGCTGTCCGACGATCAGAAATAGCCGGCCGCCCTGGGTCAGGCTGCGGTGAAATCCCTGATGGAGTTCCGGCAAGGAGCCGGTCACCGCGATGACATCGTAGCGACGGCCATCATCCCACCCCATCGCTGCATCCCCCGTCTCGAGGCGATTGTTCTCGATGGCCTGCTTTTTCAGGTTGGAGCCCGCGAGCTCGGTGAATTCCGGGTATAGGTCCACACTGGTGACATCCGCGGCCATCTCCCCGAGGCAAGCTGTCAGATAACCGGTCCCGGTGCCGATCTCCAGCGCACGCTCATTCGGCTGCGGGTCAAGTGCCTGGAGCATACGACCGATTACCTTGGGCTCAAGCATTACCTGATCGTGATCGAGCGGTATCTGCATGTCGGCATACGCGAGATTGGCAAATGCACTCGGCGTGAAGCGGTCGCGCGGCATTCTGTGCATCACCTCGAGCACGCGCTCGTTGAGGATCTCCCACGTGCGCAGCTGCTGCTCCACCATGTTGTCTCGCGCCGTTGCGAGGTTGACGTCGGTCATCGAGATAAACCTATGAGTATCG
This sequence comes from uncultured Spiribacter sp., assembly GCA_937884605.1. GTDB lineage: Bacteria > Pseudomonadota > Gammaproteobacteria > Nitrococcales > Nitrococcaceae > Spiribacter. Next base: position 63,070 of record CALGDM010000030.1, on the reverse strand, counting down.
ACATGATCTGGGGTTTAGGGGACGTCTGACAATGGGCGGTAAAGAGCGCTCTTCCAACGTGCCTGTCCCAAACTTGATTCTACTGAAACCCTAAGGACTTTGCTTGAATGCGACAAGTTTAGCGCTACCCCCCTCATATGGGGGATACCAATGCTTCCCGTCTACATGGATACTTTTAATCGACCAGCCGCTGGGCCGACGGACTTGGCAGCAGGGACGCTGATTTATCCCCGGACTGGCGGCTGGTCACCTTTCCTCCTTTTTCTTTCTTCCCCAGGCTTCGACCCGGCGCAGTCAGGTCACAGCGACGTGCGTTTCGGCCCGGGTTTGTGCCTGTCCCAATAATCTCTTGCTCACCGAGCCCGTTGATTTTGCCGCTCGTCGGGCGGTTGCTCCCGTTCGGGCGCTCAGGGGCGGATCGGGCTGGCGATCAATGCGTTTCTCGGAGACACTTCAGTCGTGGGCAGTCGCTGGCGACGCGGTCGAGGAAAGGACGCCAGGCACCGCGGCCAGCGGCTGTTTCCACCTTTTTCCTAAAACGCTTGCACAGGCCGTCGAGGAGCAGACCAGGGATGGGGCAACCGCGACGCAATCAGATCTCGCTCGAGGCGACGCCGTACTATCACCTCGTTTCCCGGTGCGTGCGCCGGCAGTTTCTATGCGGAAAAGATTCGCTTACCGGTCAGGACTACTCGCATCGACGCGAGTGGATCAAAGCACGGCTCGCCCACCTTGTTGATGTGTTCGCGATTGACCTGTGTGCCTACGCAGTCCTGTCCAATCACTATCATCTCGTGGTGCGCGTTAACGAGAGTGAGGCTCGCGCCTTGCAGCCTCGAGAGGTGATTAAGCGCTGGTTACGGGTCTTTCGGGGCCCGGCATGGATGCACGAGTTCGTGAACGCGGGCGAATCCGCGACGCCCCATCCGGCGATGCGTCTGGTGATTGAGGGATATCGTTCACGCCTGATGAGTATTCCCTGGTTCATGCGCTGCCTGAACGAGCCCATCGCTCGTCGCGCCAATCACGAGGATGGTGTTACAGGCCACTTCTGGCAGGGTCGGTATCGCTCTCAGGCGCTGGCGGATGAAGGCGCACTGCTCGCCGCCATGACCTATGTCGATCTCAACCCGCTGCGCGCCGGGATGGTAGACCGACCGGAAGCGGGGCGTGACTGCTCGGCCATTCAACGATTCAAGAATGTCGCCACAGGGACCGACGTGGTCTCGGAGCCGATGATTATGCCGTTCGCCGGGACCGACATCGAGGCGGGCGCGGGGGCTCTCCCCGGTGAGAAGTTCGAGTACCTGGAGCTACTCGACTGGTCCGGACGCCATATGGCCAAGCCTGGTGCTGCGGTGATTGCCGCGGAAATGCCGCCCATCGCTGAACGGCTAGGTCTCGCGGCTCGGGGGCTGGTGGAATTCGTGACGGGGCAGAGGCACTATCGCCAGGCCGTGCTCGGCGATGCCGGCAGTCTGTCAGGACTGGCGCGGCAGTTCGGGCGACGCTACGTCAGGGGTTATCGCAGCGCCGCTGGTCTTTTCCTTAAAACGAGAGATGACTTCAATGCGAGCGTAGGTTAGCTCGTGGATCGAAATCAAAAGCCTCCCGGAACGATTCGAAAGCCGCCTTTGCCTCCTGCGTTTTGGCCGGCGGATTGACGATCACGAGGTTTACATACTGATCACCTGGGGGTTTCCCGGGCATCCCTCGCCCCTTCAGCCGCAGTCGCTTCTGGCTCTGGCTCTCGGCGGGGATGTTCAGCTCAACCTTTCCTCCGAGCGTCGGTACTGCCACTGTTGCGCCCAGCGCCGCCTCCCACGGAGCGACCGGAAGCGTCAGATGGACGTCCTTGCCGTCCAGCTGGAAGTGGCGGTGGGGCTTGATCAGGATCCTGATCAAAAGATCCCCGTTTTCCCCACCAACAGGCGAGGCCTCGCCCTGACCCTTTAGCCGTATCCTTTGGCCGTCGGTGACGCCGGCCGGGATTTTGACTTTGAGTTCACGGCGCCGAGATTGTGCCTGTCCTGTTGCGTTGAAGCTGACCGTCCTCGTTGCGCCCTTGTAGGCGTCTTCCAGGTCGACCTCGAGCTCAGCGCTGACGTCGCGGCCCTGAGCGTTTTGGTGCCTGTCCCAATCCGGTCCCTGTTGTTGACGGAACCCGCTGAAGGGATCGCTGAAGCCACCAGCTGCGCCACGGCCAAAGATGCTTTCGAAGAAATCGCTGAAGTCACCAAAGTCGCCGCTGCTGCTAAAGCCTGAGGCTGTCCTGGATCCAGTGCGTTGGCCGCCCGGCGGTGGCGAGTACTCCTGTCCCGCTTGCCAGTTTTCGCCGAGCTGATCATATAGCTTGCGCTTTTCAGGGTCTTTCAGGACCTCGTACGCCTCGGCTATCCGCTTGAACTGGGCTTCTGCATCCGGCTCCTCGCTTACGTCCGGGTGGTAGCGACGCGCAAGTCGGCGGTATGCCTTCTTGATCTCGTCGGCCGAAGCATCCCGGTTGACGCCAAGGGTTTTGTAGTAATCCTGATACTCCATGCCTTTTTGTGCCTGTCCCAAACCTGATATCCCATAGACCTTGTGTTTTCCCGGAGCAAATTCAAGGAGTAAGGCGTCCACAGCATTGCAGCGTCGCATCGATGCTGGTATAAAACACGGCTCAGTGAGCGCAGTTGCGCATCAGCTCGGTAACGGATTTCGGGAGGGCCAAATGGCCAAAGTCTGTCAGGTCACCGGCAAGCGCCCGATGACCGGAAACAACGTCTCACATGCCAACAACAAGACGCGCCGGCGCTTCCTGCCCAACCTGCGCTATCATCGGTTCTGGCTTGAGAGCGAGAGCCGTTGGGTAAGGCTGCGGATCTCCAGCAAAGGGATGCGGCTCATCGATAAACTCGGCATTGAGCAGGTTGTATCGGATCTGCGCAGCCGCGGCGAAAAGGTCTGAGGTAGTCATGCGCGATAAGATCAAACTCGTATCATCCGCCGGGACGGGGCACTTCTACACGACGGACAAAAACCGTCGGAATACGCCCCACAAACTGGAATTCCGCAAGTACGACCCGGTTGTGCGCAAGCACGTGGTCTACAAGGAAGCCAAGATCAAATAAGGGTCTCGCAATGCGCAGACTCAAAGCCCGCTGAGAGCGGGCTTTTTTATGCCCGATCGACCCTGAGCGGGGGCGGCCTGATGCCCGAACTACCTGAAGTCGAGACTACACGCCGGGGGCTCGAGCCTTATTGCGTTGGGCGGGTCATCGATCGAGCCGTTGTTCGGGAGTCGAGACTACGCTGGCCGGTCCCCGCCGAATTGGCGACGACGGTCGTCGGGAGCCGAGTATGGCAACTCGACCGTCGTGGCAAATACCTGATCATGCGCCTCGACTCAGACAGCGCGCTGATGCTGCATCTGGGAATGTCCGGCTACATTAGAGTGGTCGCGCCAGAGACCCCGCCCCTGAAGCATGACCATGTCGACCTGATCCTGGGCGAGGATTGCTGTCTGCGGTTTCATGACCCAAGGCGGTTTGGAAGCATTCACCTGACCGAGGAGCCTGCCGAGTCCCACTCCCTGCTTCGCTCACTGGGCCCGGAGCCTTTCGATGCTGGGTTTGATGGTGCTTATCTGTATGCTCGTGCCGGGAGCCGACGGTTGGCGGTGAAAGCGTTCATCATGGACAGTCACATTGTCGTTGGTGTCGGGAACATCTACGCGACCGAAGCCTTGTTTCGTGCCGGCATCCACCCGGCACGTGCTGCCGGCCGGGTGTCCCGGAAGCGATTTGAGCACCTCGCTGACACGATTCGGGCGGTGCTTGGCGAGGCGATCGAAGCGGGAGGCACGACCCTTCGCGACTTCAGCCGCAGTGACGGCCAGCCGGGCTACTTCAAGCAATCCCTGGATGCCTACGGACGAGGCGGACAACCCTGCACGCGCTGCGGGCGGGCGTTGCGCACAAGCCGCCTTGGCCAGCGCGCCACCGTGTACTGCCCGGGTTGCCAACGCTGAACGTCGCCCCCGGCGGCGGTCAGTCGGCTGTACCGTTGTCGTCAGGCCCCCTAATTAAGTGCCTGTCCCAAAAAATCCATCATCGCGGCCCAGGATTTAAGGTCGGCGTCGGCGTCGTATCGCTCGCTGGCGTGCCAGTCGGTGAAGGCATGACGCGCACCACCGTAAATCTCCATGTCATAGTCGACGCCGTCCTCGTCCAGCCTTGTGGCGAGATCAGCGACAGCGCTCATCGGAGCGATCTGGTCATTGCTGCCATGGAGAACCAGCAAGGGAGCCTGTACTTGCTCATAGCTTTGTCCATCGGGCGTCCCCAGGCCGCCGTGAAAGGACACGAAACCTTCCAGATCCGAACCAGCGCGGGCCCATTCGAGCGCTGCGGCGCCCCCGAAGCAGTATCCGATGGCGACCGCAGTGTCGATGTCGATCGCTGATTGATCACCGGCGGCGCCCAATCCTGCCTCCATGAGTGCGCGCATGCGGTCGCGGTCGGCGTAAAGAGCGTTAGTCAGTTCACGGCGTCGCTCAATGCTCTCCGGGCGGACGCCCTCGCCGAACAAGTCGACCGCAAAAGCCGCGTAACCCGCCTGAGCGAGCATCTCGGCCCGTGCTTTTTCATAATCCCCCAGACCGTCCCAGTCATGGATGATGATGACTGTCGGCTGCTCCTCGCCAAGGGCGCTGTTGTAAGCCGCATAGCCCTCGAAAGCCTGATCGCCGTGGCTGTAACGAACAGTCTCAGTCACGATTTCTGCTTGAGCGATTGCGGGCGTCATTGCCAGAAGAGCTGCCGCACTCATCGAATGAAAGATGTAACGCATGGTTTTTCTCCTTTTGCTTAGGACCGACAACGTGCCTGTCCCAAACCTCTCAAAGACAACGTGCCTGTCCCAAACCTCTCAAACCTCTCACCCCAGCTCGGCCAACACACGGTCGGTGAACTCGACCGTGCCGGCGTTGCCGCCGAGGTCGCGGGTCATGACTTTGCCTTCGCCGGTGACGGTCTCCAGGGCACCCATCAGGTCGTGCGCGGCGTCGTGCTCGTTGAGGTGCTCGAGCATCATGACGACGGTCCAGATCATGGCGATCGGGTTTGCGATGTCCTGACCGGCGATGTCGGGCGCGGAGCCGTGCACAGGCTCGAACATCGATGGCACGCCGGGATCGGGGTTGATGTTTGCGGAGGGTGCAACGCCGATGCCGCCGGCCGTCGCCGGGCCCAGGTCCGAGAGGATGTCCCCAAACAGGTTGGTGCCGACGATGACATCGAACCAGTCCGGATGGGTGACTAGATTCGCGGCGAGGATGTCGACGTGATACTGCTCGACGGCAACTGCCGGGTAGTTTGGCGCCATCGCTGCGACCTGCTCGTCCCAGAACGGCATGCTGTGCTTGATGCCATTGGATTTGGTGGCATAGGCGAGCTTTTGGCGCGCCCGCGACTGGGCGAGCCGGAAGGCATAGTCGAGGATCCGTTCGCTGCCTTTGCGGGTGATGACATTGGCCTGGATGGCCATGGCCTCGGGGAGCCCGTCGTACATTCGCCCCCCAATGTCTGAGTACTCACCCTCGTTATTTTCGCGAACCACGAGATAGTTGATGTCTTCGGGGCCGCGATCACGCAGAGCCGATGTCAGCCCCCGAAGTAGTCGCACCGGGCGCAGGTTGACGTACTGCCCGAACTCGCGCCGGATGGGTAGGAGCAGGCCCCAGAGCGAGACATGGTCGGGCACGCCGGGATAGCCCACCGCGCCCAGCAGAATCGCGTCGTGAGGCCGGAGCTGCTCGATCCCGTCCGCTGGCATCATCACGCCGTGCTTCGCGTAATACTCGCAGGAGTAGGGGAAGTCGGTGAATTCGAAGTCCAGGCCGGGGCGGCGGGAGAGCGCCTGGAGACAGCGCAGCGCGCTCGGCATTACCTCGGCGCCAATCCCGTCGCCAGGAATCAGTGCGATGCGGTGGGTCATGGAAGTCCTCTATTATCTAGTCGTCGTCGGACAGCGCGCCCGCGCGCAGCAGTAGCCGCCGATCAACGCGGGGCAGCGATTCCGGTCCGTGGCCGAGGACGATCGCGGTCCGCGCCGACAGCCATTCGGAGAGGCTCGCCGAGACAGCCTCGGCGGTCTCCTCGTCCAGACCGGTCAATGGCTCATCAAGGATGACAAGTTTGGGATTGCGCATGAAAAGCCGCGCCAGTGCAAGACGTCGTGCCTGTCCCGCTGATAGCTCCATGCCCGACTCGCCCACCCAGGTGTGCAAGCCTTGATCTGTGGACGCCACGAATGCGTCAAGCTGAACGCTCTGCAATGCCGCCCACATGGCGGGCTCATCGGCGTCCGGGTCGGCGATGCGGAGGTTTCCGGCGAATGAGCCGCTGAAAAGGTCGGTCTGCTGGGTGAGATAGGCGATATCCGGATAGAGAGCGTCTAGATCGAATGCCCCGATCGGTGTTCCATCAACCTCGATCGTGCCGCTATCCGCTTCGATCTGGCCGGCAATCATGGCTGCGATGCTGGACTTTCCACAGCCTGAGACACCGATAATGCCGACGGTCTCTTCAGGCGACACATCCAGGCGCAGATTGTCGAGGACGCGGGCACCCGCTCCGCGCACCAGCGACACAGCATCGATGGCGACAGTTGGCGCGTGCCTAAGGCCGTCGGTACGCTGGCCCACTTCGGCGGGTCGATCCACGGCTCTGGTGGCGTCGCGGGAGGGTTGGTTTGTGCCTGTCCCATTGCTCGCCGACGGCTCATCGATTGTGCCTGTCCCATTGCTCAACCGCTGCGCGGAAGCGCGGGCGCGGGCGAGCTGGAGGCCGGCGGCGGGGAGGACGCCGAGCGGTTCGAGCAACGCCAGCACGGCGAGGGGCATCATCACGGCGACCGGGCCGCTGGTTTGATCCGTCTGAAAAAGATGCAGGGCGGTGAGCAAGACCAGTACGGCGGTCAAATGGACACCGCTATTGAGGATGGATTCGCCATAGGCCATGCGCTTGGCAATCCGTTCATCCCGCTGACGGGCCTGTTCATCGGCCTCCAGGACTGCCCGGCGATGATACTCGAGGCTGCCAAAGGCGGTCAGCTCTGAGAGTCCGGTGACGTGATCCATGGCGCTCGCCCGAAGCGCAGCGGAGGATGTCGCCACCTCTTGCGTGAGTTGCTGGCCGGTATGCCATGCCATCCACAGCGCACCGCCCGCCATCGCCGTTAAAACCACGATTACCAGTCCGCCAAGCCAGGGGGCGCCGATTGCAAGTAGAGCGCCGACGAGCAGAATCGCCAGCAGTGCGACGACCGGTGGCGAAAGGCCGCGCAGGTAAAGCCCATCGAGGCGATCAATATCGGTGGTCAGCCGGTTGAGCAGTTCGCCGCTCCGCAGGCGCGCCATTTCGGCCGGATTGAGACGACTCAGCAGGGTGAAGACACGCCCACGCAGGTCGCGCAAAAGCTGGAGTACCGTGTCATGGTTAAAGATTCGCTCGAAATAGCGCGCAACGGTTCTGGACACCGCGAAAGTCCGGATACCGCCCCCGGGGATGTAGATCTCGAGGGTGGCCGCGACACCGGCTGCAATCAGCGCTCCGGTGATGGCGGTTGCCGTGATGAACCATCCAGACAGAGCAAGTAGCCCAATCCCCGACGCACTGGTCACGAACATCAGGACCGCACCAAGGATCAGTCGACCCCGGTAGCGTTTGAGCATCCTCAGATAAGGCTTTAGCTCATTCATTGCCAATCATCTCGAGCCGCTGATCGGTGATGTGATAGCGCTGATCGGCGATTCCCCGCAGTGCTGCATCATGGCTGCTGATCACAACCACACGGCCCTCGGCCGCGAGCGTGTTGATGGCCTTCAGGACATAGTCTTCCGTTGTCGCGTCCAGCGCGTTGGTCGGTTCATCGAGCAATATCATCGGTGCCGGTGAAATCAGTGCGCGGGCCAGGGCAACGCGTTGTGCCTGTCCCCCTGATAGCGAAAGCCCTCGCTCGCCAACGACCGTATCCAGGCCCTGATCAAGACGACCGGTGAATTCCATGACCCCGGCCTGGCGGGCGGCGTCGAGGATGGCCGAGTCATCCGCGGCGGGATCACCAAAGCGGATATTGGCGCGGATGCTGGCATTAGCCAGAAAAGGCGGCGAGCCAAGCCAACCGATCCGCGAGTCCGAAAACCGCCGCTCGATCGTGCCTTCAGCCACCGGCAGAAGGCCGGCGATGGCGAGTAGCAGTGACGTCTTGCCAGTACCCGAAGGGCCTTCGATCAGCACCCGCGCGCCGGCATCCGCGCGAAAGGCATCGACCCGCAGAATGGTCCCGCGCCCAACCCGATCCAGGCGCAGGTCGGTCATCCGCAACGTGCCTGTCCCAAACTTTTCTACCTCCGTCGACTCCCCTCGCAACGTGCCTGTCCCAAACTTTTCCCCCTCCACCGGCCGGGCTTCGAGTTCGTTGAGAAGCTCGGCGGCGCCGAGGGCGGTGGCGCGGTCGTGGTAGTGCTGGGCGAGCGTTCGCAGGGGCTGGAAGAATTCCGGGGCGAGCAAGAGGATGAACAGGCCGCTGAAAAGCGTGAGCTGTGTGGAGGGGCCGTACTCGATATAGCCGAGCAGTCCAAAGCCGATATAAATGGCGACAACGGCGATGGCCACCGAGGCAAAGAATTCGAGCACCGCGGATGAGAGGAAGGCGACCCGCAGCACGCGCATGCTGCGTTGCCGGTATTCGTCCGAGCCCGAGACGATGCCGGCGGCCGCATCCTCGGTACGACCAAACAACCGTAGCGTAGTCAGCCCCCGGACGCGGTCCAGAAATTGCCCTGACAGACGGCCGAGCGCGAGGAATTGATCCCGGTTGAGACGCTCGGCGCCCATGCCGACCAGCGCCATGAAAAGCGGGATGAGCGGCGCCGACAGCAGCAGAAAGCTCGCGGCGATCCAGTCCTGGGTATAGGCGGCTGCAACGATGGCCGCCGGAACGATCACCGCAATGGTCATTTGCGGGACGTAGCGCGCGAAATAGCCCTCGAGGGCGTCCACCTGATCGGTCAGTTGACTGCTGAGCTCGCCGCTGCCGATGTCCGCCAGTCCGGCGGGACCCAGGGATTCCACGTGGTGGATCAGGCGCCGGCGAACCGCCGCCCGCACCTGCGCGGCGGCCGAGATACCCGCCCCGGCCCGTAGCGAAGCAAAGACTGGCCGCAGACCGACAACGCCGACCAGCATCAAGCCGGCAATCATGAACTCGACAAGGGGGCGTTGGTGAATGACCACCTGTTGAACCAGCCAGGCGATCAGCCCGGCCTGCGCGATAATCAACCCCCCTTCGGCGATTCCGTATACCGCGGCCAACCGGAGTGGCCCGGACACCTCACGGCGTTGCCGGGCCAGCCATTCCCTGGGTGTCATTCGCTAGTGGTAGCCCTCGCCGGCACGGACCTTGCCGCGAAACACCCAGTAGGTCCACGCGGTGTAGGCAAGCACCACCGGAATGACAAACAGCACACCCACCAGCAGGAATGCCTGCGACTCGGGCGCTGAGGCCGCGTCATAGAGCGTGTAGTCCGGCGGCACGACATAGGGCCATTTACTGGCGAGCAGGCCCAGATAGGTGAAGACGAAAAGCCCCATGGTGGCGACAAACGGGATGCCTTCGTCGCGTCGCCGTACCGCCCGTAGCACCATGTAGGCACAGCCCAGCGCGCCCGCGGGCAGCAGCCAGATGAGCGACAGGGTGTTCATCCAGCGCTCGCGGACAAACTCGTCGACCAGTGGCGTCCAGAAGCTGATGATCAGAAAGATCCCCAGCACACCGGCGAGCAGCTTGGGGGCGATGCGATAGGCCCAGTCCTGGACGGGCCCCTCGGTTTTCATGATGATCCAGGTGCTGCCAAGCAGCGCATAACCAACCAGCAGCCCGACACCCGTCAGCAGCGTGAATGGTGTCAGCCAGTCGAAGGCCCCGCCGGTGTAGACCATGTTCTCGGTCTGGTAGCCCTGGATGTAGGACCCCACAACGATGCCCTGTGCCAGCGCAGCGACGGCCGAACCGCCCGCGAAGGCCACGCTCCAGAAGTGCTTGCGCTCACGGCTGGCCTTGAATCGAAATTCGAACGCCACGCCGCGGAAAATCAATCCGGCAAGCAGCAGGAACACGCCCAGATACAGCGCCGGGAGCAACACCGAGTAGACCAGTGGAAAAGCCCCCAGCAGCCCGGCGCCGCCAAGGACCAGCCAGGTTTCGTTGCCGTCCCAGAACGGGGCGACGGTGTTCATCATGATATCGCGCGATTCCTCGTCTGGAGCGAGGGGATAGAGGATCCCCACACCCAGATCGAAGCCGTCCATGAGCACATACATGATCACGCCAAAGGCGATGATGACCGCCCAGACCATTGTAAAGTCGATCATGTCCAGTCCCCTTTCAGCGGTGCCGCGGGCGTCGCATCGCCGATGGGACCGCCACCGGAGAGCGGACGCTTGGGATGGGCGCCGACCTCGTCGCTGCCGGGCTCGGACTCATCCATTCCGCCCTTGACCACCTGCCAGAGGTAGTAACCGCCCGCGGCATAGACCACGGCGTAGACCGCCATGTAGCCAATCAGGCTGACCACTGCCATCCAGCCGGTCAGCGAGGGCGTGACACCCTCGGCAAAGCTGACCATGCCGTAGACAAGCCATGGCGCACGGCCCGACTCGGTGGTCACCCAGCCGGCCACCACGGCAATGAAGGGCGCGGCAATCATGAACGGCAGCGTGCGATGAAACAGTCCCGGCTCATAGAGCTGGCGCCGCAGACGCAGTACCAGCCCCCAAATGCCAAAGGCGATCATCAGAAAGCCGATGCCCACCATGGCGCGGAATGACCAGAACACGATGGAGACGGGTGGCTGCTCCGCCGCCGACGCCTCGCTGATGCCCGGCACAACGCCATCGGCGTGGTGGGTCAGAATGATGCTGGCCAGATTGGGGATGCCCACCTCGAACAGATTGCCCTGGGCGTCCTTGCTGGGCAGCGCGAACAGCAGCAGGGGCGCGTTCGACTGGGTCTCCCAGTTGCCTTCCATGGCTGCCAGCTTGGTCGGCTGGTATTCAAGCGTGTTGAGCCCGTGGAAGTCGCCGATCACGGCCTGGGCCGGTGCCAGGAACAGGATCATCCACAGACACATGGACAGGGCCTTTTTGTTGGCCTCGACCTTATGACCCTTGAGCAGATACCAGGCGCTGACACCCGCCACCACGAAGCTGCCGGTGAGGAAGCTGGCAACGGCCATGTGTGTGAACCGATACGGGAAGGACGGGTTGAAGATCGCTTCCGTCCAGCTCGTTACATGGAGGATGCCGTCACGGAATTCGGCGCCCGCCGGCGTATGCATCCAGCTGTTGGCGACCAGGATCCAGAACGCCGACACAAAGGTGCCCAGCGCCACCATGCAGGCGGCGAACAGATGGGTGCCCCGCGGGACCTTGTCGCGGCCGAACAGCAGTACACCCAGAAAGGCGGCTTCCAGGAAGAATGCAGTGACCACCTCGTAACTGAGAATCGGCCCAAGGAAGTTCGCTGACGCCTGGGAGAAGTTGCTCCAGTTGGTTCCGAACTGGAACGACATCACGATCCCGGAGACCACGCCCATGCCGAATGCAACGGCAAAGACCTTGGTCCAGAACCGCGAGAGTTGTGCCCAGGCCGGATTACCGGTCTTGAAGTGCAGCCCCTCGAGGAGCGCGATGTAGGACGCCAGACCGATGGTGAACACCGGGAAGATGGCGTGAAATGACACCACGAAGGCGAACTGTAGCCGTGATATCAGTACGGGATCGAATTCCATGACGCTTGCCTCTGGCTTACCAACTTAAAACGCGGCCCTCCGCGTCTTATTCATGCGGTCGTCTCACGCGCGGTGGCACCGCGAACCCGATCAAGCGCCTTGCGGTCGCTGATCGTGATGCAGCCGCGCTCGAGATGAACAAACCCGCGACGTTCGAACTCTTTAAGGAGTCGACTGACGACTTCGCGAGCCGACCCTAATTCTACCGCAAGATCCTGATGAGTGACGGATAATTGCCCGTTAGATTGACGTTCGACAAGCTTTTCAGCAAGTCGCTCGTCGAGCCGCCGGAAGGCGACTTCCTCGATCACCAGCATCAGCGACTGCAGTCTCTGGCCATAACTCTCGAGTATCGCTTGGCGGAAGCTCACCGCCTCGTCCATCAGCTGTGTCGTCAGCGCCGGCGGCAGAACCAACACTTCGCTATCCTTTTCCACGACCGCTTCGGACTGGTGACTGTTCCGGGACAAGAGACAGCCCAGTGAAAGCGGACACATCTCGCCCCCTTGGATGCGGTAGAGCACGATTTCGTTCCCTGACGCGCCGATCATCTGCACCCGGATCTCACCCTCGATGACCAGCGGCAGGCCCTGGCATTCGTCGCCCGGGGCAAAGACCGGCGTGCCCGCGGGCATCGTCAGGCGCTTGCCCCCTTCGATCACCCGCTTCCAGGTGCTCTCATCCAGCGCATCGAACAGTCGATTGTCGGCGATCGCGGTCTCGTCGCGGTCTTTCACTGCATTGCCCGCCTGTGCTTTGTGACTTGATCACTGATTGCAGGCCGCCCCGAGGCGCCTACTGTCGATGTCATTAAACCTGATGCAGTCCAATACTGTAAGGAGAAACGCAATGCTGAAACAGAACGTCGGGACGGTTGACCGTGCCCTGCGCGCCATTGTCGGCCTCGCGCTGATCGCGTTGGCGGTTTTCAACACGGGCATGGCCTGGGGGTGGATCGGTCTGGTCCCGCTCGCAACCGCCGTATTCAGCACTTGCCCGGCGTACAGCCTGCTGGGCCTCAACACCTGCGCGCGCAAGGCGTAAACCAACCCTTTCCAGAAAGGAGCGATCCCATGCACACAATTCGACAACTGCTCGCCGGCCTGGTGCTGACGGTTTTTTCGGCCGCGGCGCTTGCTCAGAGCGGGCCGGACATGCTGTCCATCCTCACCAGCGATGACGACGAGACTCAGGCCATGGCGCTGATTCTGACCATGCAGGCGCAGAAAAACGGCGCGTCCCCGCAGGTGCTGCTCTGTGATGATGCCGGTGATCTGGCCGTCGGCTCCGAAGCGGATGACTCGGAGATCCTCCGCGGTCCCGACGCCAGCCCGGCGCAGATGATCCAGCGGCTGGTGAATAACGGCGTTCAGGTGGATGTCTGTGCGATCTATCTGCCCAATCGCGAGTACACCGAGGCCGATCTGATTGACGGCGTAGGCGTCGCTCAGCCGCCGGCGATCGGTGCGCTGGTGGCAGATCCCGCGGTTCGCGAATTCACGTTTTAGCGATTGATGAGGTGACGATGATGACAATCCGTCAATCACTCCATGCAGCGGCGCTTGGCGTTGCCGTTGCCCTGCCTGCTGCCGTTGTGGCGCAGGATACCGGGTCGGTGAATCTGCCGGGGCCGGTGGTCGATGCGGACTGGGCGCTGGCCCATCAGGATGAGGTCACGCTGATCAATGTCTCGCGGCGTCCGTCCAACTACGATGCCACCGGGTTCGTGGACGGTGCGCCGTTCGTCGGAATGTCGGAGTTTCTCTCGGAGCGACCGGGGATGAAGGACACTATCCGCTATCTGGCGCCCTCTGCCGAGACGTTCGAGACGGTCATGCAGGGCCTGGGTGTGGATAACGACGACACCGTTATCATCGCCCCGGCCGGCGATACCGTATACGGCGATGCCACCGTGGCCTCGCGATTTTACTGGCAGCTTAAGTATTTCGGTCATGACAATGTCGCGATCCTTGATGGCGGCGCTGCGGCCTGGGATGCCGCCGGGGGCGAAGTGGCAGAGTCGCCGGGATCGGCCGCCAATGGTAATTACACCGCCGGAACCCCGCGCGAGGATCTGCTGGCAAGCACCCAGGAGGTCTCGGCGGTGATCGATGGCGAGTCGTCGGCGCAACTGGTGGATAACCGGCCACTGGTGCAGTTCACCGGTCAGATGAGCAAGGACTACGTCGATGGCAGCGGTCATCTGCCCGGGGCGCGCCCGCTTCCGTTCACAATGTTCGTTGCGCCGCGCGACGGGATTGTCTACTGGCGCTCGCCGGAGGCCGCCCGGGAGGTTGTCGCCTCGATGCTGCCGGGGGTCGACGGGTCGATCATCAACTACTGCAACTCCGGCCATGTCTCTTCGCTGGCATGGTTTGGTGTCTCGGAAATTGCGGATCGCCCCGATGTGGCGCTTTACGACGGCTCACTCCACGAGTGGACCCTGGACGGCAACCGCTCGCTGGTCATCGGCGAGTAAGCGCTGATTTTCGGGGCAGGCTTCGTGCCTGTCCCGAAGTTTTTCGAACCGCCCATTTCGTGCCTGTCCCAAACCACCTACCCCCGCAACACCAGTTGTGCCGCGATCAGCCACATCATCAGGCCGATGGCGGCTTCCATGAGGCGCCAGGCGTAGGGTTGGGCGAATAGGGGCTGCAGGCGGCGTGCGCCATAGCCGAGCGCAAAAAAGAACAGGAAAGAACCCAACACCGCACCGCCGGCGAAGGCCCATCGGCCGTCGTCGTACTGTGACGCCACGGTGCCCAGCATGACCACCGTATCCAGATACACATGGGGGTTGAGCCAGGTGATGGCCAGGCAGGCAAGCAGGGTGGCGCCCAGTGTGGAGGCGTTGCCGTCGCCGTTGGCCGCGCTGGCTTCAGGCTGAAGGCCACCCTTGGCGCGGAGCGCTGCCAGCAGGCTGCGGGCGCCGTAGACCAGCAGAAAGAGCGCGCCGGCCCCTCGCATAGCGGGCTCGAGCCAGGGCAGCCAGGCAGTGACCTGGCCAAAACTGCTGACGCCGGCGGTGATCAGGAAGGCGTCGGAGGCGGCACAGGTCAGGCAGACGGCAAACACATGCCGCCCCAACAGGCCCTGTCTGAGAACGAACGCGTTCTGCGCCCCGATCGCGACGATGAGCCCGAGGCCCACCGCCAGACCGGTACCAAAGGCCGTGATCAGCGCTATTCATCCATCCACTGACTGCTGCCCATCGCCCGCGCCCGCTCGAGGGTTGCCTGCGGGTCACGGCGGCTGCGTTTGACCGCCGGATCGGCCTCGGGCCAGCCCTGCAGATGGTCCACCACCAGGTCGGTGAGCATGTTCAGGTGGTCTTCGCGGGCGTTGAGCGCGCGGATGTAGCGCAGATTTTCGCCGCCGTTGTCCTCGAAGATTTCGGCGTTCTCGCCTTCGATTTCCTCGAGGGTCTCCAGGCAGTCCGCCGAAAAACCCGGGCAGATCACATCCAGTGTTTTCATGCCCGATTCCGCCAGCGACTTCACGGTCTCATCGGTGTAGGGCTGGAGCCAGACCTCGCGACCAAACAGCGACTGGAATGTCACCTGCCACTCGTCGTCGGCCAGTTCCAGCTTTTCGGCGACCAGTCGGGCCGTTTTCTGGCACTGGCAGTGGTAGTTGTCACCGTTGAGCAGGTAACGCCGCGGCATGCCGTGGAACGAGAAGAGCATCTTCTCGGGCTTGCCGTTGGCTTCGCGATGCTCCCGGATGGTGTTGGCGAGCGCATCAATGTAGCCGGGATCGTCATGATACTGGCCGATCAGTCGCAGCTCGGGGATGCGCCGCCACTTTTTCAGCTCGTCAAATACGGCGTCGTAGGTCGAGCCCACCGTTGTCGCCGAATACTGCGGGTAGAGCGGCAGCACCAGGATTCGCTCTGCACCCTCGTCGCGCAGAGCCTGCAGGCCCTCGCGGATCGAGGGATTGCCATAGCGCATGGCCAGTTTGACCGATACGGGACCGTCCAGACGCTCCTGCAGGCGCTCGTCAATGCCTGCGACCTGGTCCTTGCCGATGGTCAGCAGCGGTGAGCCGCCTTCTTCCCAGACCTCGGCGTAGGCGGCCGCCGATTTTTTCGGACGGGTGCGCAGGATCACGCCATGCAACAGCAGCCACCAGAGCACCCGGTTGATCTCCACCACCCGCGGGTCGCCCAGGAATTCCGCCAGATAACGACGCAACGCCGGCGTGGTAGGGGCATCCGGCGTACCCAGATTGGTGACCAGAACGCCCAGGCGCGGGACATCATCATGGCGGGCGTTGGGCTTGGAACTGTACATCGGCATGTCGATCGACCCTGCTTTAGAACTGAAGCGTCAATGATAGGCCGGAACGCGCGTGGGGGAAAATGCAACGCTCCGGCCCAACCGATAGGCAATGTCTATTCACGCGGCTCCAGCATGTCCTCGACCCAGGTCAGGCCCGCCACGGCAGCAGGAAAACCAGCGGTGGGGATTGCCAGCAGTGCCACGTGGCGCAGGGCCTCGGGGTCGATGCCTTCGGCCAATGCCCGTCGGGCATGCGAGTGGGTGGCGCCTTCACTGCCGGTGGCGATTGCCAGGGCCAGCTTGACGAGTCGCCGCGATTGTTCATCGAGAGGACCGTTCTCGGCCACCGTTCGTCCCAGCTCGCTGTAGGCGGCCCAGACCGCCGGGTGGTCGTTGGCGATGCGGTTGGCCGCCGGAGGCAGTTCATCCGTCATTGCGTCGCTCCCTGATTGGTCTCGGGCAGGCTCTGAGTCAGCTGATCGACCAGCACCGCGGTCTGTTCCTGGCGCTGCTTGGACAGGGCGTCACCGGCGATGCCACCGCCCACGGCGCCACCCACGCCGCCGACAATCGCGCCTGTACCACCGTCGCTGCCCACTTCGGCGCCAATGATTCCGCCACCAATGGCCCCCAGGATCTGGCCGGCGCGACGCGTCATGTCGGCGCCGGTCCGAGCGCTGCCGGACGCCGACCACAGGATGGTGCCGTCTTGCACGTCGATCATCTGGGCGCTCATGCTCATGTCGTCGCCGAACTCGGGCACATTGACCAGCACCACGCTGTCGACGTTGAGGATCTCACCCGCCCGCGCGGCGCCGGAAGCGCTGGTAACCGCCGAGCGCGAAAAGTCCTGCTCGCTCAGCACCTCCTTGATCTGGCTGCGCTCGATGGGGCTGTAGCCGCGGCCCAGCAGGGCCTGATTGAACATGCTGGCCACCTGGTCGCGGGCGGCCTGGCCGCCGATGCCGTCCACCGAAATCACCGCCGTACGCTCGAGACTGGTGAAGTCGTAGCTGCGGTTGTACTCGCCACTGCCGCTCACGGACGCGCAGCCCGCTACCAGCGCGGCCAGGGTAATGAGCAACCCGAGGGTCAGAAAACGCCGTGATATCAACATGAGCTTGCTCCGCCGTTGTGTTTCGATCGTCAGACCCTGCAAGCAGTCTGATCATTCAACCGATTCATTATAGCGCACCGCTGCGGCGTCCGGCGTCGCAGCCGTTGGGTTCCCCGTTTCGGCGACGGCCGCCCATTGCCCGTCGCCGGTGTAGCGCGAGGCCACCTGGCCGTGATTGTCCAGCGCCAGAAGATGCAGCCAGCGATTGTCGAACAGCGCCTGCACCGTGGGATGCCGGGCCAGCGCCTCGCTGATGGCGGTGCGCGGGGCCTGAATCGCCACGCTCAGGCGCAGCGGCGCGTGCCGCCGCGACTCGCCATCGTGGACCGACTGCCAGGGCAGTCCCGTGCGCAGTATGCCGCCATTGCCCTCGAGCACTCCGATGCCGCCCACGATGTTGTGAATGAGCTTGTTGCCGGCGCCGAAAAGCTCGGGGGATACCGCCGAGCCGTAGTACTGCAGGCTGATCCAGCTGGCGACGACCACCGGTGCGGTCAGGATCAGGTCGAGGACCGGATAGTCATTGTCGGCATCCGCCCGCCAGTCGTAATCGTGGAGGAAGGCCCGTCCGCCCAGATCCAGCCCGCGGGTCGACGCCCGCGGCGCGGCAATCAGCATCTGGCAGCCGGCCAGTCCCCACTCGGGTCGCACTTCGGACCAGTCACGGGCACGCCGGTCGATGCCACGGCCCTGATCCGCCCGGGGCAGCGTACGGCCACGCTCGATCCGCGCCAGCTCGCCGGCATCCGCCAGCCAGGTCCGCGCCTGCGCCAGCGCCTCGGCATCCACCGACCGTTCAGGGTCCGCTTCATACAGTCGGACCTGGTCGCGGGTGGTGTCGTGCAGACCCGCCACGAAGCCGGTGTCGTCGGGGATCTTGATGCCGCGCGCCGACAGTCCGGTACGCACCGCGGTGTCATTGAGCAGGCCCGCCAGCAGCCGGGCGTTGACATCGCCGGCATAGCCCCCGCAGGCGCCGCATTGCAGGGCACTGGCGTGAGGGTTGTTGGTAACGCTCGCGCTGTGGCCCACCAGCAGCACCAGGGGCGCGAAACCCTCGGTAAGGGACATCGCGCGCAGGATGGTCTCGGCGGTGTCGATGCGACTCTCGGCATCGGGCACCGGCGCGAACCGCGGTGTCGGCTCGTCAGGCAGGGGCTTGTCGGCAAGGCCCAGGGCTTCGCGCACCAGCCGGTTGATATACACCGGCCCCATCGCCTCGACAAAGGCAAACGATGACACGGCCGCCAGCTTGAATCGGCCCCAGGCCCGCTTGGCCCGGGCACTGTGGCGTTTGGCGGTATCCGCGGCCTGGACGTCGGCGCCGCCCGCCACGGAGTGCAGTCCGGGGCTGATCAGCGCTGGCAGCCTGGCCTCCTGAACGTCCGAGGCCAATCCCTGGTGGCTGACAGGCAGGCCGAAGAACCCGGCAAAACCCAGCGTCTGCGCGTCGGGGGCGACTTGTTCGAGGGCGCGCCGCAACACCTCGGAGCGCACATCAATGCAGAATGCGGCCTGCAGCGCCGGGCGCGTCGAGGCGGCCGTGGCCGTCGCGGCAGCTCGGGTCGAGGCGCTCGCAAGCCGCTGCGCAAGCTGGCGCTGTCCTGCCCGCTCGCTCGCCTCCTGGAGGATCTCGTCGACGCCATCGTCAAAAGACACTTGAACGGGCTCGGCATGCCGGGCGCGGGTTTGCGCCCAGGCATCGGCCAGGGCATCGCCATAGTGGGCAAACAATGCCTCGTCCCACAGCAGGCGGATGGCCAGCAGTTCGCTCAGCGTCGAGTCGCTGCCGCCTGCCAGTTCGGCCTGCCACTGCAGGTAGCGGGCGTATTGTGCCCAGCCGCCCAGACCAAGGAGCAGCGCATGCCAGTAGCCGGGGCGCACAGCGGCGTCCAGGCCCAACCGGTCGATGGCACGCTGAAGATAGACGCCCGGGCGATCGGGTGCCTCGGCAACAAAGCGGGCAAACCCCTTCAGGCCCAGGATCTCGGGGGTCAGGTCGTGCACCGCGTGGCTGCGAAAGGCTGACCAGGCATCACCGCGATGTGGAGCGGCCCATAGCGCCTGTCCCTGGTCGAAGTAGCCGCCGGCCCAGTGGCCGATGCGCTCCTCGATGATCGCTGGCCAGTCGGTCCCGGCGACGGATCGGGCCAGTTCCGCCACGCTGGGGATTGGCGTGGCCTCGGGGCGCGGGCGCCGAGCCGCGGTGAGCAGTGCATCGACATCGGCGGGCCGGCCGGGATGCGGCGAGGCGACCAGGGCCGCCGCGAGGTCGTCCCGGGTGATCTCGCCGGCATCGATCTGCTCGAGGTGCCAGTGCCGCGGCGCGATGGCGTCCAGCCCCGCCAGCCGCCGCAGCTCGGCGTGGGTGTGGGCCAGCGTCTGCCCGGCCTGACCCATGAAGGGGTTGACTGCAACCGATGCGGAGAGTGGCCACAGGGGCGGGACCTGGCGGCCGACCTGGTCGGCCTGCGGCATCGGATCAGCGGACATGGCGGTCTCCGTAGTGGCCGAGCAGCCGCTCGACAAGGACATGGATGTACAGGCCATTGGCAAGGTGCACGCGCAGGCCACTGGCCGCCGGGTGGTAGGCCCACAGCGGGAACAGCGCCTGAGCGAGGGCGACCAGTCCGAAGCTGACCACGGTCAGGATCAGCAGCGCCCACTCGAGGGGACCCGGGGCGGGTGCCACCGGCAGGGCCTGATGGGTAAAGGCGTCGGCGCCGATCTGCAGCGTGAAATAGCTGATCGACGCCCCCACCGAGTAGACCGCGGTACGGCGGGTCAGCGTCCGCGGAGCGGCGTCCGCCAGCCCCTGGGCAATCAGATAGGCCACGCCAAAGATCAGCATCGCGCCCAGGGCAATCGCCTGAGGCGGTTTGTCATGCAGGCCAAAGGCAAACCCGATGGCCGCGTAGATGGCCAGCGCCAGCAAGAAGGCGCGGCCTACCGCCCGCGGGTTGGGCGTGGCCACGGGCCCGGGGCGGCGGATATTGGCGACGCCCTCGATCGCCGCCCCCGAAAAGAGGAACGCGTGGGCCTTGTACAGCGAGTGGGCGACGATATGCAGCAGTGCCAGCGGGAACAAGGCCAGACCGCACTGCATGATCATGAACCCCATCTGGGCAATGGTGGACCAGGCCAGCGAGGTCTTGACCGCCGATTGGGTGAGCATGACCAGGGCGCCAAACAGGCCGGTAAAGCCGCCGATCACCACCAGTACCGCCAGCACCCCGGGGCTCAGCAGGGTGACGTCGGCGAGCCGGATCAGCAGAAAGCCTCCGGCGTTAACCACGCCGGCATGAAGCAGCGCCGAGACCGGCGTGGGGGCCTCCATGACCGTGGTCAGCCAGCCGTGGGTGGGGAACTGGGCGGATTTGAGCAGCGCCGCCACGGCAAGCAGTGCCACCGCCGTCTGCAGGAAAGGCGTGCCGGTCATGGACGGTGCAGCCTGCAGGATGGCAGCGATGTCGGTGGTGCCGAACTGCCCGACCAGCAGCCCGACGGCACCGATCAGGGCCAGATCACCCACCCGCACGAACACCAGCCGGTTGCGGGCGGCGCGCACTGCCCGGGGTCGCTCGGCATAAAAGCACAGCAGTTGCTGGAGACAGCGCCCGGTGACAACCCAGGCAAGCGCCAGCTGGACCAGGTTGCCGGACTGGACTAACAGCAGCACTGCAGCCAGCGCCGCGAGCAGCCAACCCATGAAAACGCCCTGGCGCCTCTCGCCATCCAGATAGACCCGGGCGTAGCGCACCACGACCCAGCCAATCAGCCCCACCAGCAGCATCATCGGCACACTCACGCTGTCCACCCGAACGCTGAACCCGACCTCGCCGATGCCCAGCAGCGGGCTGCTGCCCGGCCCGCGCAGGGCGAACAGTGCCGCGGTGACAACCGCAATGCCCAGCGCCCCGAGGGTCGCGGCCTCGGCGGCCAGCAGAAACGATCGTGGCCGTTGCCCGGGGGTGCGCAGCGCGGTCAGCGCCACCCCCGCCAGCAGGCCGACCCCGGCGAGAGGTAGAAGAGAGATGCCCATTGATCCTCCCGATGATTCGATCGGCGCTATCCTACGGTCAGAGTTCGTTAATTAAAAATACTGATATATTGGTTATTTGTTCGTTAATATAGAACGGTATGGCGCAGTTCAACTATCACCATCTCTACTACTTTCAGGTGGTTGCCCACGAGGGTCATCTGACCCGGGCGGCCCGGCGTCTACGGATTTCACAATCGGCGCTGTCCTCGCAGATCCGTCAGCTCGAGGATCGTCTGGGCCAGCCGCTGTTCGATCGCCGCGGTCGGGCCCTGCATCTGACCGAGGCCGGCCGGATCGCCCTCGATCATGCCGACACCATCTTCAATGCCGGCGAGGAGCTGCTGGCTACGCTGCAGCAGGCCGGGCATAGCCGTCAGGCGCTGCGGGTGGGGGCACTGGCCACGCTGTCACGGAATTTTCAGCTGACCTTTCTGCGCCCGGTCCTCAATCGCGCCGACGTCGAGGTGGTTCTGCGCGCGGGTGGCGCGGGCGAGCTGTTCGATGCACTGAGCGCCCTGCAGCTGGATGTGGTCCTCACCAACGCACCGCCCCGCACCGATGCGCTGCAGCCGTTTATTACCCACCGATTGGCCGAGCAGCCGGTGAGCCTGATCGGGGTGCCAGCGCTGGTGGACTCGGGGATGTCCCTGAGGGATCGGCTGGCCGGCGCGCCGCTGCTGCTGCCAACCCGTTCGAGCGGGCTGCGGACCTCGTTTGAGGCCGTGCTGGCGCAGTACGAGGTCCGTCCCCAGATCGCCGCCGAGATCGATGACATGGCTATGCTGCGGTTGCTGACCCGCGAGGGTGTGGGACTGGCGGTCATCCCGCCCATCGTGGTGCGCGATGAACTGGACGCCGGCGAATTGCGGGAGGCGGATCGTCTGCCGGCGATGAGCGAGACATTCTATGCGGTGACCACCGAGCGCCGGTTTCCCAACCCCTTGCTGCGCGAGGTGCTGCCGGGATGATGACTGTGGGCCTGATCGTGGCGGTGGCTACCGGACTGCTGGTGGGCGGCGCGGCCTGGCTGCGGCGCAACCTCGCGGCGCCCCGCCGACCGGTCAGGGGCACGCCGGCGGACTATGGCGTCGCGGCGCAGAGCGTGCAGATCCCCACGCAGCGCGGGCGCTGGCTGTCGGGCTGGTTGCTGGCGGGGGATCCGCGCATCGGGCGCGTGGTGATCTGTCATGGCTGGGGCGTCAACCGGGTGTTCATGCTGGCCCTTGCCCGACCGCTGCAGCAGGCGGGCTGGCAGGTACTGGTCTTTGATGTGCGCAATCACGGCAACAGCGATGACGATAGCTTCTCGTCGATGCCGCGCTTTGCCGAGGATATCGTCGCGGCGGTGGCCTGGCTGCGGCGCAATGACACCGGCGATGAGGGTCCGCTGGTGGTGGCCGGGCATTCAGTGGGAGCGGCAGCGACGCTGCTGGCGGCCTCGTGGAGCGATGACATTGATGCGGTGATCAGCCTGTCCGGCTTTGTCCACCCCGCCCGGATGATGCAGCGCTGGCTGGCCGCCCGGCATATCCCGTATGTGCCGCTGGGCTGGCTGGTGCTGCGTTATATCGAGGCGGTGATTGGTCATCGCTTTGACGCCATCGCACCGGTCACAGTCATTCGTGACCTGAGTATCCCGGTACTGATTGCCCACGGCCGGCAGGATACGGTGATTCCGCCGGCGGACGCCGAGGCGCTGGCGCGGGCGGGTCCGCCGGCCACCACCTGGCAGGTATGGCTGGACGGTGGGCATGATCTCAGCGACGAGCTCGCCGAGCAGTGGCCACGGCTGGCGGGGTTTCTTGAGCAGGTCCGGGCGGATACCGCCGGCATTGCAACGCGCTCGCCCTCGGCGCAATATCCAACTGATTCTCATCGTTGAGCTGACATCAGGACATCATGGACACGGTGACCGATCAGATCTGCCTTGCCATCCGCCAGCGCATCCTCGAGGGCGGCTTTCGCGGCGGGGAGTTTCTCAAAAAGCAGATGATTGCCGACGAACTGGGTGCCTCGCCGGCCCCGGTGCAGGCCGCCTTTTCGCGACTCGCCGCCGACGGCTGGGTGGAGAATATCCCCTACCGGGGCGCGCGGGTGATCGAGTGGACCCGCGAGGACAGTCATGAAATCTTTGAGATCAGGGCCCTGCTTGAAGCGTATGCCGCCCGGCGCGCGGCGGTTCGCATTCGCGCGACGCAACTGACCCGCCTGCGCGCCATTGTCGAGCAGGAGTCCGCCCTGCTGCAGCGCGCCTCGACGCCCCATGACTGGCTGAGTGATCTCAATCTCGAGTTCCATCAAACCATCATGGCCGCGGCGGGCAGCCGCCGGCTGCAGCGCTCGCTCGAGACGGTGATGCACGGCGCCATTTCCGCGCGCAGTACCTATGGGCTGAGTCATCCGGTGATGGCCAATGCCATCGACGAGCATGCCCGCATTGTCGATGCGCTGGCGAATGGCGAGGGTGAAAGCGCCGGTGATCTGATGCAGGTGCACATTCTGTCGGTGGCCAGGGGCCAGATCGAATAGGGCGTTTAATTTAGTAGTCGAATTTGATTGCGACGGGCGAATGGCCTGACTAGCTTCAACAGCGTTCGGGGAAACCGGGGATTGCCATGGAACGGCAGACAATGCTTGCCGACGCAGATTTGACCGCAAAGCTCAGGGAGTCGATCTCGCCGGCACTTCCCTACGGTGCATCCCTCATCGCACTGGACATCCTGATCGCCGTGACCCGCGCCAGCAGTGGCAAGACCCCATTGAGTGTCAAGCAGCTGCTCGCAACGCTGCCCTATTCGGTGACGGGCATTCGCTACAACCTGACACAGCTCGTGGCGGATGGCTGGCTCGTCAAGTCGCGCCGTGCCGATGACCGGCGTCTGGTGCGGCTGTTTCCCACCGATCGGGTCGCCGAGGCGTTCGCCCAGGTGCGCCGTGAATGCGAGGCCCACCTGCACACGCCGCCGGAATAGCGCGGCCGGCACGCGGCGACGGTTGCGTCGATCCGCAAGCGTCATCAGCATGGAGGCTCAAATAAAGCATTTATTGGCGCTGAGGAGATATCCATGGGCAATCGGACACTGACAATCGCCGCAGGTGGCGGTTTCGACCAGGTCAGCCTCGACAACCGTGCCGATCCGCCGGCACCGGCCGCCGGCGAAATCACTGTCCGACTGCGCGCCAGTTCGCTCAACTTCCATGACTATGGGGTCGTGAAGGGGCCGATGGCACCCAGACACGAGTCGCGTATCCCGCTGTCTGACGGCGCCGGTGATGTGACGGCCGTCGGCGAGGGCGTCGAAGACTTCGCCGTGGGTGATGCCGTGGTCAGCACATTCTTCCCGGACTGGGTGGACGGCGACGCCACCGATGAGGGCTTTGGCGGCACGCCGGGGGATGGCATTGATGGCTATGCGCGGGAATCCGTGACCCGCCCGGCCACTGCCTTTACCCGCATCCCGGCCGGTTGGAGTCATGCCGAGGCGGCCACGCTGACCACGGCAGGGGTCACCGCCTGGCGGGCGCTGTTCGTCCACGGCAACCTCAAGCCGGGGCAGACCGTGCTGACGCTGGGAACGGGCGGGGTGTCGATTTTTGCCCTGCAGATGGCCGTGGCGGCGGGCGCCCGGGTGATCGCCACCTCCTCGAGCAACGCCAAGCTTGAAAGGCTACGGGCGCTGGGTGCCGAGGCAGTGATCAACTATCGTGAAACGCCTGAGTGGGGTGACGAGGTACGTGCACTGACCGGTGGGCAGGGGGTTGACCATGTCATCGAGGTGGGCGGCCCGGGCACGCTGCAGCAGTCGATGAAAGCGGCCGCCGTGGGCGGGCATATCTCGCTGATCGGCGTGCTCACCGGCGTCAATGGCGACTTTCCGCTGATTCAGGCGCTTTTGCGTCAGCAGCGTCTGCAGGCCGTGCTCGTCGGCAGCCGTCGCGATCAGCAGGATCTGGTTGAGGCGATGGAAGCCACCGGTATCCGGCCGGTCATTGACCGGCATTTTCCGCTGGACCAGCTGGTCGAGGCCTTCCAGCACGAGGAAAGCGGTGCCCACTTTGGCAAGATCTGCATCGACATCTAGCCATCGCAGCAGCGGCCCGGGCCATGTGCGGACGCTTTGACCGCCATGTCGGTACTGATGCCGTGGCCCGGGCCATGGGTATCGGGCATGAGCCTGACGAACCCGATGCAGCGTCGGCCGGCGGGTACAATATTACCCCCGGCCGGCCGATCCTGACCGTCCATGCCGACCCCGCCGCGGCGATGCCCCGGCTGGCGCTCGATCACTGGGGCTTTCACCCGCATTGGGCGGGCGCTGACGCGCCATCCCCGATCAACGCCCGAGCCGAGACGGTGGCCACCTCAGGGTATTTTCGCGACGCGTTCGCCCATCGGCGCTGCCTGATCCCCGCGAACGGCTGGTTCGAGTGGCAGGCCAGCGATGCCGGCAAGCAACCCTGGTACTTCACCGCAGCGGATGCCTCGCTGATCGCCTATGCGGGGATCTGGACCGAGGCCTCGGCGGACGGTACCGACGGACGCGGCGCCTGCGCCATCATCACCGAGCCGGCGCGGGGTGTTGCCCAATCGATTCACCCGCGCATGCCCCTGGTACTGGACCCGACCTGCTGGGCGGCCTGGCTTGATCCCGACCTGACCGCTCGGGCCGATATCCGCCGGGCCGTCCAGCGACTCGATCCCGAGGCGCTGGATGCGTGGCCGGTGTCCACCCGCGTGAACCGGCCCAGCGAAGACGACCCGGCATTGCTCGAGCCTGTCGAGTCCTGATGGCTGTGCCCTGGGCCGGGTGTTAGCGCACCAGGCCCTGAGCGCGCGCCATGGCGTAGGCCGCCTTGGGCCCGGTCCACAGCGAGGGCAGCAATACCAGGGACACTGGAATCGCGGTGACCACGATGAACTGCTGCAGCGCCGAGATCTGGCCCGCGCCCATGTAGAGCAGGATCGCGGCCATCACTGCCAGTGCGATGCCCCAGAACGCCCGCACGCTGGTCCGGGGACGGTCGTGGCCGGTGGCGACCATCGAGATGGTGTAGCTCATCGAGTCGCCGGTGGTGGCCACGAAGACGGTTGTCAGCAGTAGAATCGCCGCCGCCATGACCGAGCCCAGCGGCAGGGCCTGCGCCACGGTCAGGGTGGCCACATCAAACTGGAAGCTGGTCAGCGCCTCGGCCAGCTCGATCTCGCCGTTGAGCTGATAGAAAATTCCCGAGCCGCCCAGCAGGGTGAACCAGACCGTGGTGGCGATCGGCGCGGCCACGCAGACCGCCAGGATCATTTCGCGCACCGTGCGGCCGCGCGAGATGCGCGCCACGAACAGCGCCATCAGCGGCCCGTAGCCGATGAACCAGGCAAAGAAGAACACCGTCCACCACTTCATCCACCAGTCCGGTGCGGTCTGGGTGGTCATGGTGGCCATGGACAGGAAGTTGCCCAGATACGCGCCCATGCCCTGGGTATAGGCGTCGACCAGGAACAGCGTGGGCCCGAACACCAGGATGACCCCGCCAATGCCGAGGGCCAGGTAGACGTTGAAGCGGCTGAGCATCTGGATGCCGCGATGGATACCGGTGATCGCCGAGGTCACGTAGATGCCGCCGAGTACCACCAGTACCGCGAGCTGTGTGCCGTAGCCATCGGGCAGACCGAACAGCACGCTGCCGCCAAAGGCGACCTGAGTGGCCAGAAAGCCGATGGGGCCGACGGTGCCCGCCACTACCGAGATCACGCACACGGCATCGACGATGCCGCCGAAGGCGCCGCGCATGACCCGGTCGCCGAACACCGGATAGAGCAGGGTCCGGGGCTGCAGGGGTTGGCCGTTGACGTAGTGCGCGTGCACCAGCACCAGGCTGGTCAGTCCGCCCAGGACGGCCCAGGCCAGAAAGCCCCAGTGCATGAACGACTGGGCGAGGGCGCCACGAATGGCCTCGACCGTGCCAGTCTCGGTATCAAACGCCGGCGGCGTCTGGGCGATGAAGTGGTACACCGGCTCGCCGGCGGCAAAGAACACACCGCCGCCCGCCAGCAGGGTGCACATGATGATGGCCACCCAGCGGAAGGTGCTCATCTCGGGGGTCTCCAGATCGCCCATGACCGCGCCCCCGGCCGGCGAGATGGCCACCGCGATGGCGATGACAAAGGTCAACAGCAGCAACAGCTGGAAGTACGAGCCCAGATACTTGGCCGTCCAGGCGAAGCCGTCGCCCACCAGCTGCGAGACCAGATTGACATCGAGGACCGAGAGGCCGATGAACAGCAGGATAAACCCGGCGCTGATCCCCAGCACCCACGGATCACCAAAGGTTTGTTCGTGGTTTGTGCCTGTCCCGTAGTGATCCGGCTTTTTGGCCATTGGCGCTGATCCCCCCATGCGTAAAAAGCGCCGTATTCTGGGAGCCGGATACCGCGAAGTAAAGCGCGGTGCAGTTCCCCCGCGGGTTACTGCACCTTGGCGAGTAGCTGCGCGTTGCCGCCCGAGGCGGTGATGTCCACGCAGACGTGGCGCTCGTGATTGACATGGGCACGATCCGGGCAGCCGGTGACCAGCGCCAGAATGACCCCATCGCGCCGGGCGAGGGCGTGGGCATACGACTGCCCGGTGGCGGCATCACCCCACCAGATCGCGGCCGAAAAGCCGGTCAGCGTCTCCAGCGCGGTGGCCGGCAGTGGACCGGGCACTTCGATGGCCACGCCGCCCAGCGCTTCCACCTGGCGACGCTGCTCGGCGGCGGCATCGACGCCGGGCCCCAGGCACAGCAACGGTGCCCGGGGCACGTGATAGAGGCGGTTGGACTCGCCGGTCGGGCCTGGCATGTCCATGCCCTGGGCGGGCATCGGCGCGCTCGCGCTGGCGTCGAGTGCGTGCTGGACCGCGGCGGGATCCGCCGGCTCGGTACCTGGCCGGCCAGTCGCCGGCGGCGGCGTCCCGCGGGCAAACCGGGTCACATAGTCGGGGCCACCGGCTTTGGGTCCGGTCCCTGATAACCCCTCGCCGCCGAAGGGCTGGCTGGCAACAATCGCGCCGATCTGGTTGCGATTGACGTACAGGTTGCCGGCATGGACGCGATCGACAATGTGCTGAACGCGGTCCTCGATGCGGGTGTGCACCCCGAAGGTCAGCCCGTAGCCGCGGGCGTTGATGGCATCGATGACCGCGTCGAGGTTTTCCGCGCGGTAGCTCGCGACATGCAGCACGGGCCCAAAGACCTCGCGCTCGAGGTCGTCGATACCATCGACTTCGATGACCGCCGGGCCGACGAAATGGCCGTTGTTGGGTGTCTCGACCTGCTTGATCAGGCGCCCCTGGTGGCGGGCGGCCGCGACATAGTCATTGATGGCGGTGGCCGCTTCGGCGTCAATCACCGGCCCCACGTCGGTGGAAAGCTGCCACGGATCGCCCAGCCGCAGTTCATCCATCGCGCCGAGCAGCATGCGCATGAAGTCGTCGCGCACATCCGCCTGTACATACAGGCAGCGCAGCGCCGAGCAGCGCTGGCCGGCCGACTGGAAGGCGCTGGCAACGACATCGCGCACGGCCTGTTCGTGGAGGGCGGTGGAGTCGATGATCATGGCATTCAGCCCGCCGGTCTCGGCGATCAGCGGTGCCCCCGGGTCAAGCGTGCCGTGCATGCTGCGGTGAATGGCCTGGGCCGTTTCGGTCCCGCCGGTAAAGGCCACACCATCGATACGTGGGTCACTCGTGAGCGCGGCTCCCACCGTTGAGCCGTCACCCGGGAGGAACTGGAGCGCGGTGATCGGGACGCCCGCTTCGTGCATCAGGGCGACGCCCTTGGCCGCGGTCAGCGGCGACTGCTCGGCGGGCTTGGCGAGCACCGCGTTGCCGGCGGCCAGGGCGCCCGCGATCTGGCCGGTAAAAATCGCCAACGGGAAGTTCCATGGCGAGATGCAGGCAAACCGGCCCCGGGGCTCGGGATTGAGTTGCCGCGACTGGCGGGCATAGTAGTAGAGGAAGTCGATGGCCTCGCGCAGCTCGCCGACGGCGTCGAGCAGATTCTTGCCGGCCTCGCGGGCAACGATGGCCAGGATTTCGCCAAAATCCCGCTCATAGAGCTCGGCCGCGCGCTCGAGGATGTTGCCGCGTTCGCGCGCCGAGGCCGCCCAGGGCCGGGCCGCGGCGATGGCGTGGCTGACATCGGCGGGGCGGGCGTCGTACACCGTGCCGACAATATCGGCGGGATCGGCGGGGTTGGGATGATCGTACCCGTGGGCGCCTTTGGTGGCCGCCGCATCGGCGAGCAGTGGCCGAGCTTCAAAACGCCGAGCGTGGTACGGCCGTCGGGCCCCTTCAATGCAGTCCAGATCGGCGATGTCCCCCAGGTCGAACCCCCGGGCATTGCGGCGCACCGGCTGAAACAGTTCGGGGCCGTTGGCAAGCTTGGGGTTGACCGGATGGACGACATCGTCGAGCGCTTCGAACGGACAGGCGACCACGGTCTCCGGCGGCACGTTTTCATCCACGATCTGATTGACAAACGACGAATTCGCGCCGTTTTCCAGCAACCGCCGCACCAGGTAGGCCAGCAGGTCGCGATGCTCGCCCACCGGCGCGTAGATGCGGCATCGGGTGTCATGGCGATGCATCACAATATCGTGCAGCCGCTCGCCCATGCCGTGCAGGCGCTGAAACTCGAAGGCCTCGGTGGCCACGGCGTGCTCCCGGGCCATCGCCAGGATCGCTGCGACCGAGTGGGCGTTGTGGGTGGCGAACTGTGGGTAGAGCCGGTCGGTCATGCCTAGCAACTGGCGCGAGACCGCCAGATAGCTGACGTCGCTACCGGCTTTGCGGGTAAACACCGGAAAGCCGTCCACGCCCAGCGCCTGGGCCCGCTTGATTTCGGTATCCCAGTAGGCGCCCTTGACCAGACGCAGCGTCATCCGCCGGTCGAGCCGCCCCGCCAGTGCATAGAGCCAGTCCACGGTGTCGGCGGCACGCTGACCGTAGGCCTGGATGACCATGCCAAAGCCGTCCCAGTGGGCGGTGCCCGGGTCCTGCAGCACGGCCTCGGCCACCTCGAGCGAGAGGTTGAGTCGATCCGACTCCTCGGCATCGATATTGAACCCGAGCCCCTTGTCGGCGGCGAGCCGGGCAAGGGCCGTGACCCGCGGCACCAGCTCGCTGAGCACGCGGTCGCGCTGGGCCAGTTCGTAGCGCGGGTGCAGGGCCGAGAGCTTGACCGAGATGCCGGGGTTGTCGCGGGCGCTGTCATGGCGCGCGGCGGCGCTGATGCGCAGGATGGCGTCGCGATAGGCCTCAAAATAATGCTCGGCGTCCGCCGCGGTGCGGGCGGCCTCGCCCAGCATGTCGTAGGAGTAGGTGAACCCTTTTTTCTCCTGACCGCGGGCCCGCTTGAGGGCCGCTTCGATGGACTCGCCCAGCACAAACTGCCGGCCCATCTCACGCATGGCGCGCCCCACGGCGGTGCGGATCACCGGCTCGCCGAGGCGTTTGACGGCACTGCGCAGATTGCGGGTGACACCCTTGCCGGGCTCATCAAGGATCCGGCCGGTCAACATCAATGCCCAGGTCGACGCATTGACCAGACTGGAGCTGGAATGCCCCATGTGCTGGCCCCAGTCCGACGGGCGGATCTTGTCTTCAATCAGGGCATCAATGCTGGGCGCATCCGGCACCCGCAGCAGCGCCTCGGCCAGACACATGAGCGCAATGCCCTCGTCGGTGGACAGACCATACTCGGCGAGAAAGACCTCCATCAGCCCGGGTCGGGCACTCTGGCGGATTTCACGCACCAGACCGGCGGCGTCGGCCACGATGGCCTGGCGCTGCTCGGGGGATAGTGCTGCCCGATCGACAAGCCGCTGCAGCGTGCCAATCTCCGAGCGCCGCATGCCATGGGTAAGGGCCGCCGGCAGTCCGACGGGACGATCACTATCGAGGGCACTGATTCGAATATCCATGGAAAACACGATAAACGAGAAAAAATGGTAGGTTGGCCTGAAAACGCCCAATAAGAAGGTCAAACGATTTCTTTTGGAGGCTCTCTCAGTGACGGACGAACCGGAAAAATCCCCTTCCCTCGATCGTCTGGACCGCGCCATCCTCCGCGTGCTGTCCGTGAACGGCCGTATCAGCGTGGCCGAGCTGGCTCGCCGCATCGGCCGCTCCAAGACGCCCACTCAGGCGCGCCTGCAGCGTCTCGAGAAAAGCCAGATCATTCGTGGCTATCGGGCCATCCTCGACCCCATCGGCATCGGTGCCGCCCATGTGGCCTTTGTCGAGGTGAGGCTGTCGGACACCCGGGAGGCTGCCCTGCGTGATTTCAATGCAGCCGCCCGCGACATCCCCGAGATCGAGGAGTGCCATCTGATCGCCGGCGGGTTCGACTACCTGCTCAAGGTGCGGACGCCCGGAATTTCGAGCTACCGCCGGGTGCTGGCCGAGTCCATTTCGAGCCTGCCGTATGTGGCTTCAACCAGCACCTATGTGGCCATGGAAGCGGTCAAGGAGCTGGGCCCCTGACCGGTTCTAGGCCAGCAGCAGGTCGTAGATAATCTTGGCGGAAAACCCCAGAAAGGCCAGTCCCGCCAGTCGCTCGATCCAGTGCTGGTGGTCTTCGAGTCTGACCAGCATGCCGGTGGAGGCCGTGAGCAGGCTCACCGCCGAAAACCAGATCATGGCGCAGACGCCGATGACCGCGATGAGCAGCCCGATGACCGGCGTCGGCGTGCCGGGTTTGATGGCGGTGCCAAAGATGCTGGCAAAAAAAACGATCGCCTTGGGGTTGGTCAGATTGATCAGCAGGCCCAGGAGGACCGGGTTGCGGGGGCCAGCCGGGACCCGCGGGGTTTCCTCTTCAATGTGGCGCACGGGTGAGCGGGTCAGCAGCAGGCGGATGCCGAGATACCCCAGAAACAGCGAACCCCCCGCCCGCACCACGACCTCGAACCACTCAATGCGGCTGGTGAGCGCCGCCAGGCCCAACGCACTCAGTGCCGCATAGAAGGTGATCCCGATGCTGACCCCCACGGCCGTGAGCACACCCACCCGCGTCCCGCGGGCCACGGTGTTGCGCACCACTGCCACAAAGTCGGGGCCCGGCAGCATCAGTGCCGGCGAGAACACGGCAAAGATGCCGAGAATAGGGAAAAGCGACTGCATCATGGGCGGAACGAGGACGGGTTGCGGGATGGCTAAAGATTGTTGACCCGGCAGTATGCCACAGTCTGCAGCCGCTCAGCCGTAGCCGGTTACATGTCGAACCGATAGGCAACTCCAACCGTTACCCGAGTCTCTTTCGAATCAAAGCTGTATCCGTTGTAGCTTTCATCGCTTAAGTCGGAATAGGTGCCTTCGGTGGTGACCAGCAGGTTGTCCGCGACACTGAACACACCGCCGACGCCGAAGACGGTGCCACCAAAATCATCGGTGAAGTCGAACTCATTGTTGTTCGTTTTAGCCGTGAGCTTGCCCTCGACCTGTGTATATCCAAGCACTCCGTAGAAGGCGCTGGAGTCATTGATTGCGTAGCCGATTTTCCCCTTCAGACCGAAGCCGTTGTCTTTGCTGACCTGTATTGACAAATCATCGGTCGACAGCAGGTCGTCCTCTGGCCCGCCTGTGGTGTAGAAGGCCTCGGCACCGAGGAGTATGTCGTCGTCAGTCACCAGGTTATAGCCGAGCGCAATGTCCGCCGACGAGAAAGTGTCCATCCCCGAAGCGCTCACACTGAGTGCATTGGGCTCTTCATATTCCGAGATGAAACTGTCCCCGAGGGCGCCGCTGATCCCGACATAGCCACCGCTGATGCTGTCTGCCGCAGCGGCAACACTTGGAATCATCATGCAGGATGCAAGCAGGCTTTCTTTCCAGAAGCGCATCGCATTCTCCTCTCGATCCGAAAAGTCGAGAGCGTATTGGGGAGGAAGCCGGCCGTGCAATCCCTCAGGTAGGGGGGCACTGATGTCACGCCGGAGGGGAGGAGGGAGATGGTGGCCAGGGAGAGAATCGAACTCCCGACACGACGATTTTCAGTCGTCTGCTCTACCGACTGAGCTACCTGGCCGCCGGAACCGCTATATTCAAACCGATGCGCCGGGACGGGTCAAGGCGCAGGGCCTATAATGGCGGGATGAAACAACGCATTCTCCTGCTGTCGGCCTACCAGGCGGACAGCCACGCCTGGTGGACGCAATGGCTCGAGCAGCGCTTTGCCGACATCGACTGGCGGCGCCTGACGCTCCCCGGCCGGCACTTCAAATGGCGCATTCGCGGCAATCCGCTGTCGTGGATCGACCAGATCGCCGCGGCCAGCGAAGGCGTCGATCGGGTGCTGGCCACCTCGATGGTGGATCTGGCAACGCTGCGCGGGCTGCATCCGGCCCTCGCGGCGCTACCCACCGATTACTACTTTCACGAGAATCAGTTTGCCTATCCGGTCGGGCCCGAGCAGCGACCCTCGCTGGAGCCGCAGATTGTGCAACTCTATGGCGCACTCGCGGCCGATCGGCTGCTATTCAATTCCGAGTGGAACCGCCGCAGTTTCCTCGACGGTGTGGGGGCATTACTTCGGCGCATGCCCGATGCGGTGCCGACAGGCATTGTCGAGCGCCTCACGCCGAAAACCGCCGTTGTGCCCGTGCCAATCGTCCCACCCGCGCCGGGCAGTACGCCTCGGGACGCGCGATTGATCCTGTGGAATCATCGCTGGGAGTACGACAAGGCGCCGGCCGTGTTTGCCGATGCTCTTATCCGGCTGGCCGAGGCCGGGCATGCGTTTCGGCTGGCGCTGCTGGGGCCCCGGCCCCATCCGCCGCCACCAGCGCTGTCGCGTCTTGTGAATGGGCTGGGCGATCGCATTGTCGCCAACGACCGCCTCCCGCGCCATGAATACGACGCTCTGCTGCAGCGCGCCGGAGTGGTGGTGAGTACCGCCATCCACGAGTTTCAGGGCCTGGGGATGCTGGAGGCAACGGCCGCCGGCGCCACCCCGCTGGTGCCCGACGCGCTGGTCTATCCCGAGCAGTATCCCGCCGAGTGTCGCTATCCCGCTGGCGATGCCGATGCACTGGCGCGGCGGTTGGCGGGGTGGTTGAGTGACGACAGTCGGCCGGCTGCCCCGGATGTATCGGGGTGGTACGAGACGTCTCTGCAGCCGCGCTGGCGGCAGACCCTCAGTGGTGCGATCAGCGCAGCCGCAAGTCCGGGTGGCGATTCACATCCTTGTACAGAAGGTAGCTGAAAGGCCCCGTTCCCCCGGCATAGCAGGCCTGAGGGCAGAATGCGCGCAGCCACATGAAGTCACCCGCCTCGACCTCGACCCAGTCCTCGTTGAGGCGGTAGACGGCCTTGCCTTCGAGCACATACAAGCCGTGCTCCATGACATGGGTTTCAGCAAACGGGATCAGGGCGCCGGGGTCGAGGCTGACCACGTTAACGTGCATGTCGTGACCGATGTCATCGGGATCGATCAGGCGCGTGGTCCGCCAGCGGCCGTTGGCGTTGGCCATGGCTACGGGTGCGACGCTGTCGGCATCCACGGTAAAGCTGCTCGGTGTGGCGATATCTGCCACCGGCTGGTAGGCCTTGCGAATCCAGTGAAAGACCGCCGGCTCGTCGCTGGTGTTGGTGATGCGGTAACGTTCGCCGGGCGCCATCCAGGCGAATCCGCCGGGGCCGAGCCGTTCGGTGCGGTCGGCGTAGGCGATTTCAAGCGTACCGGCCAGTACAAAGTAGGCCCCTTCGCCGTCGGGGTCCGGCTCGGGGCGTGTGCTGCCTCCGCCCGGCTGCACTTCGAGGATGGCCTGAAAAAAGGTTTCGGCGAATCCCGATAGCGGCCGGGCCAGGATCCATGCCCGGGTCAGCGACCAGTGCGGGAGGCGGCTGGTGACGATATCCCGCAGTACGCTGTTGGGGATAACCGCGTAGGCGGTCTTGAAGACTGCGCGGCCACTGATGTGCCCCGCCTGATCCGGGACGCCACCGGGGGGTAGGGCGTAGTGCTTGGCGGTCATGATCCGGACAGCTCCCTGGTTGTCACGACAATTTCTTCCCCGAGCGGAGCTTCGTCGCAGTTGTTGCCGGGACCATCGCGATCCACCACCAGAAAGTGCGAAGCAGCCTGCAGGGCGATGAGCGGGTGATGCCAGACGCCGGCGGCATAGTTGACGCCCTGGTCGCCGCGGGCGATGAATGCGCGCAGTGCGGTGGGTGACGGGGGCCCGCCGGCGGGCGCGACCACCACCAGCCAGGGGCGGTGATCGAGGGGCATGAAGGCCTGACTGCCCAGCGGGTGCCGTTCGAGCATCCACAGTTCCGCGGGCAGTGAATACGGCTGGCCCAGAAAGATGCTGATGATGGTCTCGGCCTGACGCTCACCGGCGGTGGGTTCCGGGTCCGCCTCGGCCGTCGCGACGGCCAGGCGGTGGTAGCGCTCGGTCAGGCCGTTGTTGATCGGAAAGTGCTCGGCGGTCCGGGTTTCAATGACCGACCCGAAGGCCGCAAAGCGCTCGGCGGTGAGGGGTTCGGCGGTCAGGGTGATGGTCATGCGGGGGTGACCTCGGGGGCAGGATGGACCCGCTGCCAGTGCCGGGCGATGTCGATGCGGCGGGTCACCCAGACGTCCGCATGGCTTTCGAGATGGTCGAGAAACCGCTGCAGGGCGCGGAACCGGCCCGGGCGCCCGATCAGCCGTGGATGGAGTCCCACTGACATCATGCCCGGTTGGTCGCCGCCTTCCGCGTAGAGGACGTCAAAGCTGTCGCGCAGATAGGCAAAAAACTGGTCACCACTGTTGAAGCCCTGTGGCGTGGCGAAGCGCATATCGTTGCAATCCAGCGTGTAAGGCACCACGAGCTGGTGATGAGTCTCGCCATGAGTGTCCTCGACTGGCATCCAGAAAGGCAGTTCGTCGCCATAGTAGTCCGAGTCGTACACGAAATTCCCCTGGTCAACCACCAGGCGCCGGGTCCGGGGGCTGTCCCGACCTGTATACCAGCCCTCGGGCAGCTGCCCCGTCAGCGCCCGGAAGTGTTCGATGGCGGTCTGCATGTGTCGGCGCTCAGTGGCCTCGTCGATCCCTTGGTAGTCGAGCCAGCGATAGCCGTGGCAGGCGATTTCGTGATCCGCCTCGCACAGCGCTGCGGTCACCTCGGGGTTGAGCTGCAGGGCCCGGGCAACGCCGAATACGGTCAGTGGCAGGCCGCGCCGCTGAAACTCGCGGAGTACCCGCCAGACGCCCACCCGACTGCCGTATTCATAGATCGACTCCATGCTCATGTGGCGATCGGCGACGGCCGGCGCGTTGATGATCTCTGAGAGAAACGTCTCGGCGTGGGCGTCTCCCTCGAGGACGCAGCGTTCGCCGCCTTCTTCGAAGTTGAGCACGAACTGCACAGCAACGCGGGCACCACCGGGCCATTGCGGATCAGGGCGGAAGCGGCCGTAGCCAATCAAGTCGCGGGGGTTGGGGTGCGTCATGAAGCGATTTCCGAGTCGTTGAAAAGCGTGGAAAAGTCGGGGGCATCACGAGCGTCATCAGCAAACTCGAGGCTTGCTTCGATCGCTCGCAGATGGTGATCCATCCATTGCGCAGCGCGCTCGACCTCGCCGGCCTCGAGTAGCCGCAGCAGTTCATCGTGCTCGCCGCAATCGCAGCCGATGCTTTGCTGCGTGCCATAGACCGCGATGATCAGCGATGACAGACAGCTCAGCTGTTCGACAAATGCCCGGGTCAGTTCATTATCGGTGACGGCCATCAGTTGGGTATGGAAATCCGCCGAGTGCTTGATGGCCGCGCTTCGATCTCCGGCGCGTCGGGCGGCCTGCTCGCGATCGACCAGTGCATGCAGCGCGTCGCGGTGTTCGGCGGTGAAGCGCTCGGCCACCGCGGCGATGCTGCCGCATTCGATGAGGCGCCGGTTGGCGAATACATCCGCCGCCTGCTTGGCGGTGGGCCGATTGACCTCGGCGCCGCGCCGCGGTCGCTGCACCACCAGGCGATCGATGGACAGCCGCTGCAGGACTTTGCGGATACTGGTCCGGCTCACGCCGAAGGTCTGCCCCAGGGTGTCTTCCGGCAGACGGTCGCCGGGCCTCAGCCGGTGGTCAACGATCGCCGTGCGCACAGCCTGATAGATCGCTTCATCGCTCGTTTTGCCCCGTTGCTCGCTCAAGTCTCTCGCCTCCATTTTTGTACACAACATCGTATCCAACAGACCAACGGATTGCATACGAAATCCGTATGCGTAATGATTGCAGGCTCGTGTTGCGTTAACCGTCTGATTTTAAACAAAAATGCACCATGCAGGTGCAAACGCAGGGAGTCCCGTGATGACTGACCGCCTCGAAAACCGCGATCCGTCGCTCTATAACGAGGATCTGGCACCGATTCCAAAGTCTGCCCGAAAATGGGGCGCCTTCGAGATCTTCAACGTCTGGGCGAACGACGTACAGTCGTTGTTTGGCTACACCCTGGCCGCGTCGCTGTTCATCAGCTATGGCCTCAACGGCTGGAGCGTGTTTCTGGCGATCCTGATCGCCGGCTTTTTCGTCATGTGGCTGGTCAATCTCATGGGGCGGCCGAGCGTTGAGCATGGCATCCCCTTTCCGGTGATGGCGCGGGTCAGCATGGGCGTGCGCGGCGCCAATTTTCCGGCGATGGTGCGCGGCATCGTGGCGATCTTCTGGTACGGCGCCCAGACCTACTTTGCCTCGACGGCCGTGGCGATGCTTCTGTTCTCGCTGTTTGGCGGTTCGGCGGACAGCGGCGGAATGCTGCTGGGCATGAACACCCTGTCCTGGATCGCCTTCATCATTGTCTGGAGCTTTCAGGTGGTGCTGTTCTGGCGGGGGATCGACTGGATCAGCCGTTTTCTCAATTTTGCCGGCCCATTCGTCTATATCGTCATGCTGATTCTGGCCGGGCTGATCTGGCTCGAGGCGGGTTCCGATCTGCTCCCGCAGCTCGGCACGATCTTCCAGGGCATGGGCGATTACGAGGGCAGCTCCGTGGCGGCGTTCTTCGCCGTTGTGGGCACGATGATCGCCTACTTTGCGGCTGTCGTGATCAACTATGGCGACTTCTCGCGCTTCGTCGCGAGCGAGCGGCAGATGAAAAGGGGCAATTTCTACGGCCTGCCGCTCAATATCGCGTTCTTCTCGCTCATTGCCTTGATCGTGACCGCCGGTACGGCGGTGGTGTTCGGTGAGACCGTCACCAATCCCACTGAAATGGTCGAGCGTGTCGATTCGCTGCCGCTCACGATCATCGCGGCGCTGATGTTCTTCGCCGCCACCGTCGGCATCAATCTGGTGGCCAACTTCATTCCGCCGGCCTATGACCTGGCCAACCTCGCCCCATCCAGGATCGATTTCAGGGTCGGTGGTGCCATCACCTCGGTATGCGGTTTCATCATCGGCGGGCTATGGGTCTCGACGATTTCGCAGATCGGCATCTTCGGCTTCGTGAATACCCTCGGCGCCATTCTCGCGCCGGTCTACGGCATCATGATCGCCGATTACTATCTGGTGAAATCGCAGAGCATTGATCTCAATGCACTGTTCTCGAGCGATGAGACCGGGCAGTACTTCTACGACAATGGCTGGAACCGCCGCGCAATGATGGCCTTCGCCATTGCTGGGGTTTTCTCTATCTGCACGGTCTGGGTGCCGGCACTCGAGAGCCTGTCCGGGTTCTCCTGGGTGATCGGTGCGTTGCTGGGTGCCTCGATCTACTATGTGATCGTCAAGCGCTGAGATTGACGACGGCCCGGGGCGGTGCCGCCGTCCCGGGTCAGTCCTCGGGCTGAAAATCCGGCGGCGGTGCGGAACCCTCGCCAAAAAAGAACTTCTCCATCTCCTGCTCCAGAAAAGTCCGCGCCTTTGGGTCCATGGGCGAGAGTCGATACTCGTTGATCAGCATCGTCTGGTGGCCCAGCCACATCTTCCAGCCTTCCTGGCTGACGTTCGCCATGATCCGTTCGCCCAGTTCACCGGGGTAGGGCTGGCGTTTCATCTTCTGGCCTTCGCGGCCGAGTTTGATGCAGTGGATGGTCTCATCGCTCATAACTGGGGCTCCTCTTGCTGGAGTAGGCGTTGCACCGGGGCCGGCAGCCCGGGTGCGTTGTCTGCGTGCGGTTTATACCAGAGCCGGTCGGCGTCATCGATGCCGTGATCGGCCAGCAACCTTGCGCGAACCGGTTGGATCATCAGGCTGTAATGCGTGAATTCGTGGCGCAGCGGCGACAGGGCATCATCCATCAGCTGAATCTCCAGCCGGCGCTCGTCCCGTGCCCAGTCCTCGGCCGGCGCTGTCGCCTCGGGCAGCGACCAGAGTCCGGCCCAGATCCCCGTGGGCGGCCGGCGCTCGAGCAATATCCCTTCGGGGCTGTGGATGATCATCATGGTGGTGGTTCGCAGCGGTTTCTCGCGCTTCGGCTTGCGGCCGGGATAGGCGCCCGGGTTGCCCTGCGCGAACGCCTGGCAGCCCGACTGCAGCGGGCAGCGCGGACACTGGGGCTGCCGGGTACAGACCGTTGCGCCCAGGTCCATCATGGCCTGGTTGAAGTCACCGGTTCGCTGGTTGGGCGTTACCGCCTCGCTGCATGCCCACAGCTCGCGGGCGACGGCGCTGCGCCCGGGCCAGCCGGGCACGGCAAAGTAGCGCGCCAGTACCCGTTTGACGTTGCCATCGAGGATCGCCTCCGGTGCGCCGCGCGACAGCGACAGGATGGCGGCGGCGGTGGAGCGGCCAATCCCGGGCAGATCGGCCACCGCATCGAGGTCATCCGGAAAGACGCCCGAGTGCTCGTCCACCAGTCGCTGTGCGCAGCGATGCAGGTTGCGGGCGCGGGCGTAGTAACCCAGTCCCGCCCAATACCTGAGCACCTCGTCGAGACTCGCCGCCGCCAGTGTCTCGACGTCGGGAAACCGGGCCATGAAACGCTCAAAGTAGCCGATCACGGTGGTGACCTGAGTCTGTTGCAGCATTACCTCCGAGATCCACACCCGATAGGGCGTCGCCGGATGCTGCCAGGGCAGATCATGACGGCCCTCGCGCTCGAACCACTCGAGCACCGCCACCGCCATCAATTGAGGAGTCCCTCCAGTCGGTCGCGGAGG
Source organism: uncultured Spiribacter sp. (assembly GCA_937884605.1). Taxonomy (GTDB): domain Bacteria; phylum Pseudomonadota; class Gammaproteobacteria; order Nitrococcales; family Nitrococcaceae; genus Spiribacter. Next base: position 22,674 of record CALGDM010000030.1, on the reverse strand, counting down.
TTGTCGACCTCTTCTTCGACCCGCTCGCGGATCTGCGTGCCCTGGCTTTGCTGCAGCACCCGGGCGATGTTGAGGCGCACCGACGGCTCGCTCCAGGCGCCCTCGATCTGCAGCGGGATCGACACACCCCGCAGCGCCTCGGGGGGTTCGCCACCCTGCCCCTGCAGGCTGCCCACCACGCTGACATCCAGCGAGAAGTCCAGGGTCTGCGCGGCCAGGTCGGTCTGGCCCTCGCCGCGCAGGCGCAGAACCGGCGAGTCCATGGCGATATCATCGCTGCGGGCCACGCCATCGCGCACTACTACGCTGCCGGTCAGGCTGGTGAAGTCGGTGCTCGGGTTGGCATCGGCGGCGGGTGGGGTCTCGCCATTGAGGCGGGCCAGCGCTTCGCGGATCAGCCGGGCGATGTTGACGCCCTGAATGGCACCATCACGGATGCTGAAATCGCCGCGGGCGTTAAGGGTGCCCAGGGGCTCGGCACCGCTCGAAAGGGCCATGTCCCCGTCGGCGTTGATGCCGGCGGTACCGGTCAGGCGCTTGATGCCGGTCAGCGCCTCGAGCAGCGGCCCCATGGCGACGCCGTTGAGCCCTTCGTCAAAGGCGATCGGCATGCGGCTCTGCTGGCTGCCCAGGCGAATGTCCCCGCTATACTCGCCCTCGTAGAACTGTGCGGCCAGCGGATGAATACGCCAGCCCTCGGCGGTCTGGACGACATCCGCGTTGAGCTCGGTCAGCGTCAGGTCGTTGGCGCTGACTGCGGTGTCGCGTAGTGACAGGGTGTGATCGCGGCGCACGATCAGATCGCCATCAATGCGCGTCTGCCACTGCTCGCCATCGCGCTCGATCGCCGCTTCAAAGGTGATCGGCGCGGTCTGGCCCAGGGCGATGGCCCCCAGATCCAGGTTGACCGGATCGGCAGCGAGGCGCTCGCCAGTGGTCTGATCGGTGTAGAACAGTTGCCCGTCGGACAGATCGATCCCGCCCAGGCTCAGCCCGGCCAGCCAGTCGGGCAGTCCGCTGGTCGTGCTGCCGGCGCCGCCGCTCTCACCGGCCTCGGCACCAGCGGTGCCGATCTGCCAGTTGGCTTGTCCGGATTGGTTGCGAATGAGCCGCACGGTCGGCTGATCAATGTTGAGGGTTTCCAGCTGGATCTGGCCCGAGAGCAGCGGCATGACGGCCATGCCCGCGCTCACGCCCTCGGCGCTGAGCAGCGGGGTATCGCCAAATCCATCGCCGCTGCCCAGACGAATGCCGCCCAGCTCAAGGCTGAGCCGCGGGAACAGGCTCCAGCCGATTTCGTCCTCGATGACAAACGAGCGGCCGAGCTGGTCCTCGACCGCGGTGGTCAGCGAGTCGCGGTAGTCGTTCGGATCGAACAGCAGCAACAGCGCGCCAATGCCCGTCACAATCAGCGCGGTGATTCCGCCGAGCACAATGAACAGCACCCTCATGCGATGGCTCTCTTGTTACGATGTCAACTGGGATCATAACGCCGAAAGGGAAACATGAGCGATCAGGCCGCATCGGCGCTCGGCGCGAGGCGTGGTTCAGCACTGCGGCAGTGGCTGCTCGCCGGCCTGTTGCTGGTGATTGTCTCGCCCGCCGCCGCCGCGCCGCTGAAAGTGGCGGTCGCCTCGAACTTTCTGGCCCCTCTCGAGGCGCTGGCCGAGGTCTATCGCCAGCAGGGCGGCCCCGCGCTGCAGATCAGCGCGGGCGCCACCGGCCAGCTCTACGCCCAGATCACTCAGGGCGCCCCCTACGATGTCTTTCTGGCCGCTGATCAGGCCCGGCCGCAGCGGCTGGTGAGCGAGGGCACGGCGCTTACCGGCTCGCGCATGACCTACGCCCGCGGTCGGCTCGTGTTGTGGGCCCGGCCCGGTATCGAACTGCCCGCCGATGGACTGGCCGGCCTGCAGCGGCCGTCAGTGACGCGGCTCGCCATCGCCAATCCGGCACTGGCTCCGTACGGTCGGGCCGCCCGCGAGGCGTTGCAGGCAACCGGGCAGTGGTCGGCGTTGAGTGATCGGGTCATTCAGGGGCAGAACGTCGGGCAGGCCCTGCAGTATCTGGCCACCGGCAACGTCAGCCATGCCCTGGTTGCCGCCTCCTACACCCGCCTCGAGAATCGTCCCGCCGGCGACTATCAGCGCGTGGCTGGCCGGCTGCACGCCCCGATCCGTCAGGATGCCGTCATTCTGGCGGGGTCGGCATCCGCTGATCAGGCCCGTGCCTTCCTCGCGTTTCTGCGCGGGCCGGCGGCGGCCGACGTTCTGGCCGCGTTTGGTTATCGCGCCGCGGGGCCCTCGCCATGAACCTTACCCCGGTGTGGATCAGTCTCCAGCTTGCCAGCGTGACCGTCGCGGTGTTGCTGGTGCTGGGCACCCCGCTGGCCTGGTGGCTGGCCATGGGCCGCAGTCGCTGGCGGGTGGCGGTGGATGCGGTGGTGGCCCTGCCACTGGTGCTGCCACCAACGGTGCTCGGCTTCTACATGCTCATCCTGCTTGCCCCGCAGGGGCCAGTGGGAGGGCCGTGGCTGGCGGTGACTGGCGAAACCCTCACGTTCAGCTTTGCCGGGCTGGTGATTACCTCGGTGCTGTATTCGCTGCCGTTTGTTGTCCAACCGCTGCGCGATGCCTTTCGCGGGATCGGCCCACGGCCACTGGAGACCGCCGCCATGCTGGGGGCAAACCGCCTGGATGCGTTTTTGACGGTGGCCTGTCCGCTGGCGGGGCGCGGTTTTGTGACTGCCATCGTGCTCGGGTTTGCCCACACACTGGGGGAGTTTGGCGCGATCCTGATGGTGGGCGGCAGTCTGCCGGGCGAGACGCGCACCGTTGCCATCGCGATCTACGAGCATGTTGAGACGCTCGACTACGCGGCGGCGCATGCCCTGTCCGCCGGGCTGCTGGTGTTCTCGTTTGTGGCGCTGCTGGCCATCTACACGCTCAATGGCCGGCGGCGTCCGGGGATCGGGCTGTGACTGCGTCGCCGCTTGAGTTTGATCTGACCCTCGAGCGTCCGGGGTTTCGGCTGCGGGCGGCGGATCGGCTGGAGTCGGGGATTACCGCGCTGTTTGGTCCGTCCGGCTGCGGCAAGACAACCCTGCTGCGCTGCCTGGCAGGGCTCGAGCCCGCTTGCCAGGGCCGCATCCGGCATGGCGATCAGCACTGGCAGGGTCCGGAGGGGCGGCTGCCTCCGCATCGCCGTGCCGTTGGTCTGGTGTTTCAGGATACGCGGTTGTTTCCCCACCTCAGTGCCCGCGAAAACCTGGATTTTGCCGAGCGCCGGCGGCGTGGTGACGGCCCCGGTCGCGCCGAGGTCATCGACGGTCTCGGCCTGCGAGCGCTGCTTGATCAGAGCCCCGCAGCGCTCTCCGGCGGTGAGTCGCAGCGCGTGGCACTGGGCCGGGCGCTGCTCGCCGGGCCGCGGATCCTGTTGCTCGATGAGCCCCTGAGCGGGCTGGATGCCGCGCGACAAAGCGAGATCATGCCGCTGCTGCGCGCCATTCCCGAGCGCTTCGGCGTGCGGCTGCTGGTGGTCACCCACGCCTGTCACGAGGTGCTCTCGCTGGCGAATCGCATGATCCTCATGCAGGCCGGGCAGCTGATTACCCAGGCCCCGGTCAGCGAGCTGTTCTCGGCGCCGGATTACTGGCCCTTTCTGGGGCTGACTGAACCGGCCGTTCTGTGGCCGGGCCGGGTGGTGGCCCGGGACAATGACTGGGGGCTGACCACTCTGGCGACCGATGCCGGGCGGCTTCGGGTAAGCGGTATCAGCGCCGGTTCAGGGGCGCCGGTGATGCTGCGGGTCAGCGCCCGCGATGTGGTGCTGAGTCTGGAACCGCCCATGGCCACCAGCATGCTCAACAGTCTGCCGGTGCGGGTCGAAACCCTTGAGACCGAGCGCGAGGGGGTGGTGCGCGTGCGTCTGGCCGTGGGCCATCGTGCCGCGTTGTGGACCCATGTGACCCGCCAGTCAGTAGCGGCCCTGCGGCTCGAGCCGGGCCGACGTCTGCATGCATTGATCCGACCCGAGGTACTTGGCGTCAATCATTGATAAAGGCGAATGACGGAGCCTTTACTCCCGCCTGCCCCAGCGTCAGACTCCGCGCCTTTGCAGTGCATCAAAACACGCGGGGATGGTTTCATGGCAGGCGTTGCGGAGCGGAGTTGTCGCGTTGAATACCACGGTCGTGACATCGTCATCAGTGGCCCCTCGCGCGAGGCCCATGCCCAGGCGCAACGCATCATCCGCCGCTTTGCCTGCAGCGCCGTGCCCTATCGGCTGGCCAGCTCGGGCAGTGATCAGGTCATCCTCAAGCCGGCCTGACTAGCTGGCAGGATCGGCGAGCCGCGCCGGCACCTCGAAGCCGTCGTGCAGGGGGTCGTCGGTCTCGACCTCGAAGCTGCCATGGCCGCTGTAGTGACCGGTCCCGGTCACCGTCACGATGAGTCGTCCATCGCCATCCACGTCGCGGATCACGCCGCGAAATGCGATCCCGCTCAGCCCCGCCACGTCGCAGGCCTGCCCCGGGCCGATCAGCCCCTGCTGATGGGCAAGCGCCAGACGCGCGGCAATCCCCGATCCAGTGGCACTGCGATCGACCTGACCACCGCCGAAGATGCACAGGTTGCGCGTGGCAGACGATTCGCCGGGCAACCGGTCGTCGGTGACGATGCAGCCATACAGAAAGCCCAGATCCGCGGCATCGGGGTGTCGGATCACCAGCTGCTCGCGCCCCGCCCGAATGATGTCGCGTCCCGCCTGCACCAGCGATTCCGTGGGGGTGGTGGCCAGATCAAGGCCCAGCCGACGGGCCGGCACGATCGCGTAGTAGGCGCCGCCATAGGCGATATCGACGCTGACCACGCCATGGCCGGGCAGCGTCAGCGTCTGCGCCAGCGGGCCGGCAAACACCGGCACACTGTCAAAGCTGACCGCGCCGATCGGGCCGGTGGCCGGTGTGTCCACGCGTACGGCCACGGGGCCACAGGGGCACTGCAGGTTGAAATGCGTGACCGGGGGCGTCGGCGTGACGATGCCGGTGTCGATCATCCAGCGCCCCAGGGCAATGGTGGCGTGGCCGCACATGGTGCTGTAGCCCTCGTTGTGCATAAACAGCACCGCCAGTGCACAGTCGGGATGATCGGCCGGCGTCGGCCAGACGCCGTACATATCGGCGTGGCCGCGCGGCTCAAGCATTAGATGTCGGCGCACGATGTCGTGCCGGGTCATCGCGTCGCGCCGTTTCTCGAGCAGGGTGGCACCCGCGAGGTCCGGGGCCCCGTCGGTGACAATGCGCACCGGCTCGCCGGCGGCGTGCAGATCGGTGTAGCGGTAGTGGCGAGCCGCCCCCGTCATTGCCGCGCGCCCGGTTGTTCGACGCCGTCCACCCGCCGCGGCAGGCCCAGCGGGTTGTCATCCTGCAGCGCCGCGGGCAGCGCTGCGGCAGGCATGTCCTGCAGCGCGACCGGACGCAGGAACCGCTCCATGGCCCGAGTGCCCACCGAGGTGGTGCGACTGTCAGTGGTGGCCGGATAGGGGCCGCCATGGACCATGGCCTCGCCGACCTGCACGCCGGTGGGAAAGCCGTTGAAGAGGACGCGCCCGGCGCGTTGTTCAAGCTGGCGGACCAGCCCGGCATGTTCGCCCAGTTCGGCATCGCTGGCATGGATGCCGGCGGTGAGCTGGCCCTCGAGACCGGCGGCCACGGTGGTGAGGGACGTGGCCGCGTCCACCACCACAATCAGCACCGCCGGCCCGAACACCTCGTCGGCCAGGTCCGGCTGCTGTCTGAGGCGCTCGAAGTCGGTGATGAATGCCATGGCCCGGGCGCGCTGATCGGCCTCCTCGCCGATCGCCAGGCGGCTCACGCCGTCGGCGGCGTCGAGTCGTGCGCAGCCAGCTTGGTAGGCCGATAGAATCCCGTCATGCAGCATCACCGCCGGCGGGATGGCGGCGATGGCGCCGGCGAGTTGTTCACGAAACGCCTCGAACCCCTCGTCACGGCGCACAAATACCACGCCGGGTTTGGTGCAGAACTGCCCGCAGCCCAGGGCCACCGAGCCGGCGAGCCCCGTGGCAATCGCCTCACCGCGCTGGGCGAGGGCCCCGGGCAGGATGAACAACGGGTTCACGCTGCCCATTTCGGCGTACACCGGGATCGGTCGATCGCGCTCGGCGGCGAGGCGCTGCAGGGCCAGACCGCCGCGTTGCGAGCCGGTAAAGCCCACCGCTTGAATGGCCGAATGCTGTACCAGGGCGGCACCCAGGGCATGCTCGGCGCCCTGGAGCATCGAGAATACGCCGCCCGGCAGCCCCTGTTCGGCGACCGCCGCCTCGAGCGATTCGGCGGCGAGGGCCGAGGTGCCCGGGTGCGCGGGATGGGCCTTGACCACGACCGGGCAGCCGGCCGCCAGGGCCGATGCGGTATCGCCGCCACACACCGAAAAGGCGAGCGGGAAGTTGCTGGCGCCAAAGATGGCCACCGGTCCCAGCGGGATATTGCGCTGGCGCAGGTCGAAGTCGCCATGCTCGATGCGCACGCCCAGGAAAGTGCCCTCGCGGACAACGCCGGCAAACAGCCGCAGCTGCCCGGTGGTGCGGGCCAGCTCGCCGCGGATGCGTGCCTCGGGTAGTCCGGTCTCGGCGCCGGCGCGCTCGACGAAGGCGTCGGCCCGTTCCTCGAGTCGGTCAGCAATCGACTCCAGCAACGCCGCGCGTACCTCGAGCGCGGCGGCTGCCAGTGCATCGGCCGCCTCGGCCGCCGCCTGGCAGGCCCGATCGACCTCCTGCGGCGTGGCTTCGGCGAAAGCGGGCGCCAGCGCTTTGCCGCTGGCGGCATCGCGGGCGTTGAACGGGGTGTGGCCGGCGGCGGTGTGCGTCCCGGCAATGAATTGATCGGCTGTGATCGTCATAAAGCCCTACTGCGTCGATGAAGTGTGGTGTCGGTCCGGCGCGTCCGCGAGGACCTGACCGGCGGCAAGGTCCCAGAGGGACTGGCCGACGCTTTTGAAAATGATCGGGCCGCTGCCCGTCGGCCGGGCCTGGTCCAGCACCACCGCCTCGAGGGGGGTGGCCTGCTGCCAGTCGAAATGCCCCGACTCACTGGCCTGGATCAGATCGCCGGCCTCGTCGCGGGCGCCCTCGGCCGTGTCGATGACCACCCGGCTCTTGGCCAGTAGCGGAGGCGGCACTTCTGCCATGTGGGCACGAAAGGCGCCCACCGCGGCGACAAAGGTGTCCGCGGGGAGCGATGTCGGCAGGATCGGCTGCGTGGCGGTGGTCGCTGTCACGATGAGGCGAACCTCGTCCAGAACCGTTGCCGGGTCATCCACAACCCCAACGCGCATGCCGGCCTGATTCATTTCGGCGGCGAGCGCCTCGGCTCGAGAGCGGGTGCGCGAGTACAGATAGGCCTCGCGTATGCCCAGGCCGTCGCGGAACGCCTCGAGATGGGTGCGGGCCTGGGTGCCGGCCCCGTAGACCAGCATCGGCGTATCGGTGCGCGGTGCCAGTTGCCGGGCGGCAAGCAGGGACACCGCTGCCGTCCGTCGGGCCGAGACGGCGCCCCCGTCCACCAGCAATTGGCGCTCGCCGGTGGCGGCGTCCATTACGACCATCTCGCCCTGAATGGTTGGTCGGTCATGGCGGCTGTTCTGCGGGTGGACGGTCACCAGCTTGGTGATCGCGATGCGGCCATCGGTGGCGGGCATGAGCAGCAGCGTGCCGCCCTCGGCAAGGCCCATGGCGCCCCGGGCGGGGCACTCGGTGTGGCCGGCCCGGGCACTGGCCAGCACCCGTGCACAGGCATCGGCGAGGGCCGGATAGTCGAGTCGCTCGAGGGTCTGCTGGCGGTCGAGGGTGCGCATGGTCAGTTCACCGAAAAGCCGAGGGCAAAGGGGTCGCGATCATCAATGAAGATCGTGTTGTAGCCGGTGACGCGGGCCCAGCCGGTGATCTGCGGGCGAATGCCGGTGTGCGGGCCGATGGTCTCGGTGTCCAGGACCTGGCCGGTGAACAGGCTGCCGATCAGGCTTTCGTGGACAAACCGCTCGCCCACGGCCAGGCGCTGGCGGCCGTGGAGTTGCGCCATGCGCGCCGAGGTGCCGGTGCCGCAGGGCGAGCGATCGATGGCGCGGTCGCCATAGAACACCGCATTGCGGGCATCGGCCGCGGGATCGCGCGCCGGCCCGGTCCACATGACATGCGAGACGCCGCGAATCGTCGGATCGTCCGGATGAACCGGGTCGATCAGGTCGTTGAGGCGTCCGCGCACCGGCGGCGACAGGCGCAGGATATCGTCCACGCTCAGCTGATCGAGGCCCTCGAAGCCCGGTTGCGGATCGAAGATGGCGTAGAAGTTGCCGCCGTAGGCGATATCGCAACGCAGCCGCCCCAGATCGGGGACATCCACTTCGACATCGCGCGCTTCAAGCCAGGCCGGCACGTTGCGCAGACTCACCGACTCGACAAACCGTCCCGGCTGCTCGTAGCTGACCTCGACCTTGCCGGCGGGCGTCTCCAGCGCCAGCCGTCCGGCCGCGGTGGGCGTGACCAGGCCTTCCTCGATGGCGGTGGTGACCGTGCCGATGGTGCCGTGACCGCACATCGGCAGACAGCCCGAGGTTTCGATAAACAGCACGCCCAGGTCACAGTCGGGTCGGGTGGGCGCGTAGAGGATCGAGCCCGACATCATGTCGTGGCCGCGGGGCTCGAACATCAGCCCCTGACGGATCCAGTCGTGGTGGCGCAGAAAGTCCTGGCGGTATTCGCTCAGGCTGTCACCGCGCAGCCTCGGGCCGCCGCCGGCCACCACCCGCACGGGGTTGCCGCAGGTGTGGCCGTCAATGCAGAAAAACGTATGCCGTGCCATGGCTCAGACGGACGGCCGGGTCGCCAGGGCCCGTTCGATGATCGTCGTCACCCGCTGGCGCTCGTCGCCGGCGAGCGGCAGACGCGGCAGACGCACCGTTTCGCTGCCGCGGCCGGCGATCTGCTCGGCGAGCTTGATCATCTGCACCAGCTTGGGGTCGGTGTCCATGTGCAGCGAGTCCATCATCCAGCGGTACAGATGCACGGCCGGCTCGATGCGTCCGGCCTGCAGATGGTCGTAGATCGCCACGCTCTCGCGCGGGTAGACGTTGGCAAAGCCCGACACCCAGCCAATGGCCCCCACCACCATGCACTCCAGCGCGACATCGTCGACGCCGGCCATGATCGCGAGGGCATCCGGCGCCAGGTTGATGAGGTCGTTGATGCGGCGCGGGTCCTCCGAGGACTCCTTGACGGCGACGATGCGCGGTGTCCGGGCCAGCTCGACCAGGGTGTCGGGATCGATGTCGATGCCATACGAAGCCGGATTGTTGTAGATCATCGCCGGCAGCGAACAGGCCTCGGACACCGTGCTGATATGGTGCACGATCTCGCGCCGGTCCGCCTTGTACACCATCGCCGGCAGGATCATGATGCCATCGGCACCGATCGCCTCGACATCGCGCGCATAGCCGCAGGCCGCCTCGGTGGTGAACTCGGCCACGCCGCAGATCACCGGCACGCGGCCGGCGCTCACCCGGCAGGCTGCCCGGATGACTTCGCGTTTTTCCCCATCGGACAGGGAGGTGTTCTCGCCACAGGTGCCCAGCATGACCAGGCCATGCACACCATCGTTGATGAGGTTGTCGACCACTCGCTCCGTCGCCTCGACATCGAGGCTGTGGTCGGAATGGAACTGCGTGGTGACTGCTGGGTAGATGCCGCGCCAATCGGGGATCATGGGTTTGCTCCTCCTGTGGGTGATGACCGCCTTTCCGCCGGCCGTTGTATATTGTATAAAGTTATCCTTCGGGATAGGGATGGTCAACGAAAATGAATCTGCAGAGTAGTGGCGGCCGGCAGACGGTGGCCGGAATGCTGGTCAGCGAGATGCGCGAGCGCATCCTGACGCTTGAGTTTCCCGAAGGCGTACCGCTGCGCCAGGACACGCTTGCCGCCGAGTTCGGGGTCAGCCGCATTCCGCTGCGCGAGGCGCTTCTGCAGCTCGAAGGCGAGGGGTTGGTCACGCAGACCGCGCACAAGGGCTACGCGGTCAGCGTGCTGTCGCTCGAGGAGATCCGCGAGATATTCGATCTGCGCGCGCTGATTGAGGTGGACCTGCTCCAGCGCGCGCTGCCGCATATCACCTCGGAGGTCATCGCTGAGGCGCGGCAGGTGCTCGCGCAGTTCGACGAGAACCTGGCGGCGCCCTCGGCGGAGCGTCAGTGGGGCCACTTCAACTGGCGCCTGCATGCCACCCTCTGCGCGCCGGCGGGCCGCCACCGCAGCCTCGATATCCTGCGCAAGCTGCACCGCAACGCCGACCGCTACCTGCGCCTGCAGCTCAACCTCTCGGATCACAACAATGCCCGCGCCCGCGAGGAGCACGACCGTCTGGTCATGCTCTGCGAGGAGCGCGATAACGCCGAGGCCAGCCGCCTGCTGAACGAGCACATCCTTGCCGCACGCGATGATCTGCTCGAGTTTCTGTCGGCACGCCGGGCCAACGACTGAAAGGGAGGGGGGATGCGATGAAAATAACCGCGATCAATGTCTATCAGATTGATCTGCCGCTGCATGAAGGCCGCTATGCCTGGTCCGGCGGCAACAGCGTGGACGTGTTCGACAGCACCGTGGTCGAGATCGAGACCGATGCCGGTCTGACCGGCGTCGGCGAAGTCTGTCCCCTGGGCCCGGCGTATCTGCCGGCCTACGCCGCCGGCGCCCGAGCGGGGATCCAGCAGCTGGCGCCCGGGCTGCTGGGCATGGACCCGACCCGCCCGATGCAGATCAGCCATCATCTGGACCGCGCCCTGCGCGGGCACCCCTACGTGAAATCGCCCATCGACGTGGCCTGCTGGGACCTGATGGGCAAGGCCACCGGTCAGCCGGTCTGCCATCTGCTGGGCGGCCGATACGGCGAGACCATCGGTCTCTACCGCGCCATTTCCCAGGAAAGTCCCGAGCAGATGGCCGAACGCTGCCGCGAGTATCAGGCCCAGGGTTATCGCCGTTTTCAGCTCAAGGTGGGCGGCGACCCGGATACCGATATCGAGCGCATCCACGCCTGTGCGGCGGTCATGCGTCGGGGTGACACGCTGGTGGCCGATGCCAATACCGGCTGGAGTCAATACGCCGCGCTGCGTGTGGCCGCGGCGGTGGCCGATCTCGATGTCGCCATCGAGCAGCCCTGCGCCGACTATGCGGGCTGTCTGCAGGTGCGGCGCGCCACGGCCCGGCCGTTCGTGCTGGATGAGTCGGTGGACGGAATGGCGTGGTTATTGCAAGCCATCGGCGATGGAGCAATGGACGTGGTCAACATCAAGATCGCCAAGGTCGGCGGTCTTACCCGGGCGCATCGCATGCGCGATGTGTGCATGGAATCGGGGATCGTGATGACGCTCGAGGATACCTGGGGTGGCGATGTGGCCACCGCGGCCATTGCCCATCTGGCTCACTCCACCCCCGAGGCCGCGCGCTTTTCGGTGACCGACTTCAACAGCTATGTCACCCGGGCGTTCGCACCCGGCGCCCCGCAGCGCCACGGCGGCGAGATGGCCGCATCAACTGCCCCGGGATTGGGCGTGAGCCTGGATTACGCCGTGCTCGGTGCGCCGATATGGCGCACCGCAGCGTAGGTAATGCTTGCGCGAAGCGTCACGATCGTCTAAACCGTAAACTGTATACAATTTTTTGGAGGCTCATCCGATGAAAACCACAATCACCGCAATCGCCACGACCGTCGCCCTGGGCGTGGGTCTGGGCGGGGCCGCTCAGGCCCAGGACGATGCCATTGTCATCGGCGTGCAGGTGCCCACCACGGGCTCCGAGGCAACCTACGGGCAGGACATGTACAACGCCGCTGAACTGGCGGCCGCCGAGATCAACGCCGACGGCGGCCTGCTCGGCCGTCAGATCGAGCTCATCAACGGTGACTCGGCCTGTGATCCGCAGCAGTCCGTCAACGCTGCCGGCAACCTGGTCTCGCGGGATGTTGTCGGCATTGTCGGTGGCTACTGCTCGGGCGCCACCATGCCCACCCTCAAGACCTATGGTGATGAGGGGCTGCCGTTCGTGATCACGGCCTCGAATTCCACCCAGCTCATCCCCGCCAACCCCGGCAACGCCTTCATGATCAACTCCACCGGCGCGGATCAGTCCAAAAAGGCGGCGGAGTTCTTTGAGTCGCAGGGCATCGAGCGCCTGGCGGTGATCGACCAGGGTGATTCGTACTCGCAGGATCTGGCGGATCTGACCGTCGAGCGCTGGGAGTCGATGGGCCACGAGGTGGTGACCCGCGAGACGGTCAACAAGGGCGAGCAGGACTTCTCGGCCGTGGTCAGCAACGTTCGCTCGAGCGGTGCCGAGGCGGTGTTCTGGACGGCCTACTATGCCGATGGCGGCCTGATGATCCGTCAGCTGCGCCAGGGCGGCTTCCGCGGCACCATCGCCGTGGGTGATGGCTCGAACTCGCCGCAGCTCTTCGAGATCGCCGGCGGCGCCGCTGAGGGCGTGTTCGCCTTCTCCAACCCCACGGCCGAGTTCCTGCCCGCCGCCGCGGACTTCATCGACGACTATCAGGCCGAGTACGGCCAGAGCCCGGGTCCCTACGCCCCGCTCAACTACGATGGCCTCAAGCTGCTGGCCTGGGCAATGGAGACCGCCGGGACGACGGATTCGGCGGCCGTGGTCGACGTGCTCGAGTCAACGGACGGACAGTCCTGGCTGACCGGGCCGATTCGCTTTACCGATGAGAACACGCTGGCCCGCAGCAACTTCATCATCCTCGAGGGCGAAGACGGCGCCTGGACTTTCTTCGACAACTAATGGGCTGAGCCGCGGCGCGGGTCCGGCGCGGGCCCGCGCCGCGGCATTTAAGCAGAGTCAACGGGGGGCTTGGCATGCCGGCCTTTGAGACATTCCTCCAGGCCATCGTCAATGGTCTGGTGCTGGGGTCCTTTTACGCGCTCATTGCGCTTGGCTACACCATGATTTTTGGTGTGATCAAGCTCCTTAACTTCGCCCATGGCGACGTCTACATGGTGGGAGCGTTCGTCGGCTTCGGCGTGCTCTCGCTGATCTCGGGCGTGGTCGGGGCCGGCTGGTTCGGCCTTGGTATCGCCATTCTGGTTTCGATGATCGCGGTCGGCTGTCTGGGCGTGATCATTCAGCGGGTCGCCTATCAGCCGATGCTCTCGGCGCCGCGGCTCTCGATCCTCATTACCGCGCTGGCGGTCTCGCTGGTGCTCCAGAACAGTGCCCTGAGCCTGACCGACGGCAAGTACACGGCGTTCCGCACCGATCTCGGCTTTGGCGGGTTCGAGTTTGGACGCCTTTTCATCAGCCATCAGGCGGTCGTGCTGGTGGCCATTGCCGGGCTGCTGATGATTGCCCTCGAATTGTTCGTGAGTCGGACAATGTACGGCCGAGCCATGCGCGCGGTGTCCATCGACAAGGACATGTGTCGGCTGCTGGGTATCAATGTCTCGCGGGTCGTCGCCATCACCTTTTTGATCGGCTCGGGACTGGCGGCCGCCGCCGGCACCATGGCCGGCGCCTACTACGGCAGCATCTGGTATTTCATGGGCTTTCTGATCGGTCTCAAGGCGTTCACCGCCGCGGTGATCGGCGGGATTGGCAGCATAACCGGGGCCATGCTGGGTGGCCTTATCCTCGGCCTTCTGGAGTCGTTCGGGACCCTCGTGCCGTTTATCGGCAGTGAGTGGAAGGACGTGTTTACCTTCTCGATCCTCATTCTCGTGCTGGTGTTCAAACCCACGGGCCTGCTGGGCAAATCAGAAGTGGAGCGGATGTAGCGATGAGTACCGCAACGGGCAGAACTGCCGGCCTGGTCGACCGACTCTACGCCACCTTCGACAGCCCCCGGCGGCAAATGCTGCTGATGGTGGCCATCGTGGTGGTGATGGCCGTGCTGCCACTGGTGATGGGGCGCTACGCAACCACCATCATGACCAATGCGCTGCTGTATGTGGTGCTCGCGCTGGGGCTCAACATTGTGGTGGGCTACGCCGGTCTGCTGGATCTCGGCTATGCCGCGTTCTTTGCGGTAGGGGCCTACAGCATCGGCATCCTCACCGTGCAGTTCGACTGGAATTTCTGGCTGGCCATCCCGCCGGCACTGGTCGCCGCCTGTCTGGCCGGGGTGATTATCGGCGGGCCAACGCTGCGACTGCGCAGCGACTATCTGGCCATCGTGACCCTGGGGTTTGGCGAGATCGTGCGCTTCAGCGCCCGCAATCTCGAGATCACCGGGCGCGCCAGTGGGCTGTCGAATATCCCCGAGCCGAGTTTTTTCGGCTATGTCATCAACAGTTACGTCGACTTCTACTACGTGTTCCTGCTCCTCGCCGTCATGGCGGTCATCGCCAGCCACCGGCTCTATCACTCGCGCCTCGGCCGGGCGTGGCTGTACGTTCGCCACGACGAGGATGCCGCCGAGGCCATGGGCATCAACCGGGTGCGGGTCAAGCTGGCCGCCTATGTCACCGGCTCGGTGTTTGGGGCCATCGGCGGGATCTTCTTTTCGGTCAACCTGGGGGCGATTTCGCCGGAGAGCTTCAGTTTCGAGCAGTCGGTGCTGATTCTCATGGCGGTGATCCTGGGCGGCATGGGCAAGATCCCCGGGGTAATACTGGGCGCGTTCATCATCATTCTCGGCCCCGAGCTTCTGCGCGAACTCGGCGAGCTGCGGCTATTGCTGTTCGCGGTGGTCATGCTGCTGATCATGCTGCTGCGGCCCAGTGGCATCTGGCCGGAACGGCGTCATTAAAGCGAAGGAGTGACGGATGCTGCTCAATCTTGAACAAGTCACGCTGCGCTTTGCCGGCAACACCGTGCTCGACAAGGTCAACTTCGGGGTCGAGGCCAATACCCTGGCCAGCCTGATCGGGCCCAATGGCGCGGGCAAGACCTCGCTGTTCAACTCGATCACCGGTTTCTATCGCCCGCAGGAGGGCCGTATCGAGTTCGATGGCGAGCGCGTGCTGCGGCGCAAGCCCCACAAGGTCACCCAGCTCGGCATTGCCCGGACCTTTCAGAATGTGCGTCTGTTTCGCGAGATGTCGGTCATGGAAAACGTGATGGCCGGCATGCATTGCCGTACCCGGGCGGGGGCCTTTGGCGCGGTGTTGCGCACTCCCGGCCAGCGCGCCGAGGAGCGCTATATCGCCGAAGTGGCCCACGACTGCATGCGCTTTGTGGGCGTCGATGAGTATGCCGACCGCCTGGCCACCAACCTGGCCTATGGCTACCAGCGCCTGGTGGAAATCGCCCGGGCGCTGGCCACCCAGCCGCGACTGATTCTGCTCGACGAACCCGCGGCCGGCCTGAACGCCACCGAGAAGGCCGCGTTGATCGAGCTGATCCGGCGCATCCGCGACGAGCGGGGCATCGCGGTGCTGCTCATCGAGCATGACATGGGGCTGGTGATGCAGGTCTCGGAGCGCATCAATGTGCTCGATTACGGCCGCATCATCGCCGACGGCAACGCCGAGGAGATCAAGAACAACCCCCGGGTCATCGAGGCCTATCTGGGGCAGGAAGACGAGGAGATGGTGCTGTGACTGAGCCGGTCCTTCGCGTGGAGCAGGTCGAGTCGTTCTACGGCAAGATCCAGGCGCTCCGCGGCGTCGATATCGAGGTGGCCCCCGGCCAGATCATTGCCGTTCTGGGCAGCAACGGCGCCGGCAAGACCACGACGCTCAAGACCATCTCGGGGCTGGTGCGCGCGCAGGTCGGCCGGATCCACTTTGATGGCGAGGACATCACCCGCCTGCCCCCGCACGAGATCGCCCGCAAGGGCGTGGTGCACGTGCCCGAAGGGCGGCACATCCTCAAAGGGCTGAGCGTGCAGGAAAACCTCGAGCTGGGCAGTTTTACCGTGCGCGATCCGGCGGTGCGGCGCGAGCGCATGGCCGATGTGTTCGAGCGCTTCCCGATCCTCTCCGAGCGGCGCCATCAGGATGGCTCACTGCTCTCCGGCGGCGAGCAGCAGATGCTGGCCCTGGGGCGGGCGCTGATGCATGGCCCGCGGGTGCTGCTGCTTGATGAACCATCGATGGGCCTTGCACCCAAGCTGGTCACCCAGACCATGCGCATCGTCAAGCAGCTCAACGAGGCGGGCACCACCATCCTCCTGGTCGAGCAGAACGTGCGCCTGGCGCTCAAGATCGCGCACTATGCCTATGTCCTCGAGAACGGCGAAATCCACAATCAGGGGAAGGCCTCGGCGCTTGCCGAGGACGAGAGCATCGTCCAGGCCTATCTGGGGGCCTGATGCGGGTCGCGATCGTGGGCACCGGCCCGGCCGGCGCGGCCGCGGCCCGCGGACTGATCGCCCGCGGCGTGGCGGTCACGCTATTTGATGAGCAGCCCCGCAGCGGTGGCAACATCAGCCGGGTTCGGGCCATGGGCGCCGCCACCCCTCTGGAAACCCTGGCGCGCGCCTCAAGCCAGGTAGAGCTGCGCACGGCCACCCGGGTGTTGTCCACCGAAGCGGGTGGACGCGTCTGGTTTGATGCCGGTGATGGCGCCGAGGCGCTGGACTTTGAGGCCATTGTCCTCGCCTGCGGCGCCTATGATGTCCATGACCCCATTCCCGGATTGCCCGCGCGCGGGGTCAGCAGCGCTGGCGCCCTGCAGGCGCTGCTAAAGGGTCAGGGCCTGGTCCCGGCGGGTCGGGTGGTCATCGCCGGTAGCGGCCCCTTTCTGAGTGTGGTCGCCGCCGGGCTGGTACGCGCCGGCGCCCCGGTCACGCAGGTGGTGGATCGGCTGCGCCTGAGTGACTACCTGCGCCTGGCGCCCTGGGGGGCCGGTCTCCCCGGCAATAGCCTGGAGTTTTTGCAGACCCGCTGGCAGCTGGCCCGGGCCGGGGTTGCGGTGCGGCACGGCGTGGCCGTGACCGCCGTGGCCGACAACCAGCTGACCACCGATCAGGGCGAGACCATCGACTTTGATCATCTGGGCCTGACCGAGCGCTTCATCCCTCAGACCCAGCTGGCGCGGACGGCCGGTTGCGGTCTTGAGCACGATCCCGTGGGGGGCTACTGGCGGGTGGTCACCGACGCCCGCGGGCGCACCGATCGTCCGGGGATTTACGTGATTGGCGAGGGGCAGGGCGTGCGCGGCTGGCGGCATGCCCAACTGTCGGGTGAGCGGGTGGCCCCGGCGGTAGCCGCGGATCTGGCGGGTTACCCCCTCAAGGCCCGCGACAACGGCCTGCGTCGGCGCTTTCTGATCGGCTTTGGCCGCGCGCTCGAACGCCGGCAGTCGCAGCGGGCCGCCAGTCGACCGCCGGCCGAAGCCGTCATCTGCCCCTGCGAGGGGACTCGGGTCGGCGCCGTCGACGAGGCCGTCGCGTTGGGTCTGGCCGATCTGTCGTCTATTAAAGTGGTCACGCGTTGCGGCATGGGCCCTTGCCAGGGCCGCTACTGCGAGCCGCAGGTAACGGCGCGTATCCGTGCCGCCGGTGCCACTCCCCGGGGAGCGCTTAATCAACGCGCCTTCTCGCGACCGGTCCGTGTCGGTGAGGTGATCGATGAAACGGGTTGATGCCCTGGTGGTGGGCAGCGGGATTATCGGCAGCTTTGTCGCCCTGGCATTGCGCGAGCGGGGCCTCGAGGTGATGGTGGTCGACCGCGGGGGACTGGCCCCGGGGACGTCGCGCAGCAGTGATGGCAACCTGCTGTGCTCGGACAAGTCGCCCGGGCTGATGCTGGATCTGTCCCGCCGCAGCCTGGATGCCTGGCACCGCTTTGCCGAGCGCTATGGCAATGACTGCGAGTTTGATCCCAAGGGCGCCACGGTGGTGGCGCGCTCGCCGGCAGAGGCCCGGGGCCTGAGTGCGCTGGTGGCCGAGCATCAGTCCCTTGGCATCGACTGCCGGTTTCTTGAAAGCGGCTGGCACGCCCTCGAGCCGCACCTGGGGCCCGACACCGTGGCCGTCGGGCACTGGCCGAACGATGCCCAGGTGCAGCCCATGCTGGCCTGCTATCAGATCGCGCGGATCCTGCGCGAGAAGGGCGTGAGTTATCACTTTTATGAGGGCATCGAGGGGCTTGAGCCGCGCGACGATGGCGTGACCGTGACCCTGGATGGCGGCGATCGGATCGAGGCCGGCCATGTCGCCTTGTGCACCGGGGTCTGGACGCCGCAGATCCTTGGGCCGCTGGGCCTGTCCGTGCCGGTGCAGCCGCGCAAGGGCCATATCGCTGTGCTCGAGCGCGGTGATGTGGTGGTCAACTCGAAGATCGCTGATTTTGGCTATCAGGCCGCCGCCGAGAGCACCGAGGTGGATGAAACCGCGGTGCAGACCGCCGCCATCATCGAGGCCACGCGCAGCGGTACCATCCTGTGCGGCAGTTCGCGGGAATTCGCCGGTTTCGACATGGCGGTGAACATGCAGACCGTCCAGCAGCTTCTAGCCGACTGTGTGCGCATCGTCCCGGACCTGGCTCGCCTGCGGGTGATCCGCGGCTATGCCGGCCTGCGGCCATTTTCGCCCGACGGTCATCCCATGATCGGTCCAGTGCCCGGTGCCGAGCGACTGATCGTGGCGACCGGCCATGAAGGGGCCGGCCACGGACTCGCGGCGGTGACCGGTGATCTGGTGGCCGCCTGCGTGGCCGATGGCGATACCCATCCCTACGACGGCCGGCTGCATCCGGAGCGATTTCAATGACCGATCAGGGGTTTCGGTGCGTGGGCGCCGCCGACGAGGGCTTCAGCATTGAGCTTGATGGGCGGTCGGTCGAGATACCGGGCGGCATGAGTGTGCTGGGTGCCCTGCTGCTGCAGGCAGACCGGGATCAGCAGCCAGACTGGTTCTGCGCCATTGGCCAGTGTCAGCGTTGTCGGGTGCGGGTGAATGGTCACGAGGCCATTGCCTGCCAGACCTACCCGAGACCGGGCGATCGCATTGACACATCGGATGGCTGGAGCGGCTGACCGGGATCGAACCGGCATCACTGCCTTGGGAGGGCAGCGCTCTACCATTGAGCTACAGCCGCGCTGCGCATCCATTATATCGCTGGATGGCTGCGGTACAATGGGCGCATGAACGCAAACGACCCTCAGATCACCCTGTACGTGAACGGCACGGCCCGATCGGTGCCCGCGGACTCGACCGTCGCGCAGCTGGTGGAATCCCTCGATCTCGGCCAGCGGCGGATCGCCATCGAGCTGAACGGCGAGGTCATCCCCCGCAGCGAACACGCCAGCCGCCCGCTCAATGACCACGATCGAATTGAAATCATCCGCGCCATCGGTGGCGGGTGAATGACCAAGAGGCAAGCATGACGCAGCAGCAACCACTGAGCATCGCGGGGCGCAGCTACCAGTCGCGCCTGCTGATCGGTACCGGCAAGTACCGGGACATGGCCCAGGCCGGCGAAGCCATTCGCGCCAGCGGCGCCGAAATCGTGACCGTCGCGATTCGGCGTACCAACATCGGCCAGAACGCCGACGAGGAAAACCTGCTCGATGTGGTTCCGCCCAGCGAGTTCACCATCCTCCCCAACACCGCGGGCTGCTACACCGCCGATGACGCCGTGCGTGTCTGCCGATTGGCCCGCGAGCTGCTGGACGGGCACGACCTGGTCAAGCTCGAGGTGCTGGGCGATCCCAAAACCCTCTACCCCGACATTCCCGCGACGCTCGAAGCCGCCGAGCGCCTGGTGGCCGACGGCTTCAAGGTGATGGTTTACACCAGTGACGACCCGATCATCGCCCGGCGGCTCGAGGAAATGGGTTGTGTGGCGGTGATGCCGCTGGCCTCGCCAATCGGCTCGGGGCTGGGTATCCAGAATCGCTACAACCTGCTGACGATTCTCGAGAACGCCTCGGTGCCGATCATCGTCGATGCCGGCGTGGGCACCGCCTCGGATGCGGCGGTGGCCATGGAGCTGGGGGCCGATGGCGTGCTGCTCAATACCGCTGTCGCCGCGGCGCAGGACCCGGTACTGATGGCCTCGGCCATGCGCAAGGGGATCGAGGCGGGGCGCGAGGCCTATCTGGCCGGGCGCATGCCGATGCGCCGGTATGCCTCGGCCAGCTCCCCGCTGGAGGGCACCTTCTGGCAAGGTCGCCAGTGAGTACGACCGGCTACCGGCCCATCCGCAGTTATGTTCGGCGCGAAGGTCGGCTGACCGCCGGACAGCAGCGGGCGCTCGATGAACTGTATCCGCGCTACGGCGTCGACTGGTCGGGTGGCCGGATCGATATGGCGGCACGCTTTGAGCGACCGGCGCCGCTGGTGCTGGACATCGGGTTCGGCGATGGCGACGCGCTGGCGGAGATTGCCGCGGCGCATCCCGATCGCAACTATCTGGGTGTCGAGGTCTATCGCACCGGCACCGGTCGGCTGCTGCGCCGTATCGAGTCGGAAGGTCTGGCCAACCTGCAGGTGCTGATCGCCGATGCCAGCGAGCTACTGCGCGACGGCCTGGCCCCGGAATCCCTCGCCGGGGTGCAGCTTTTCTTTCCCGACCCGTGGACCAAAAAGCGCCATCACAAGCGCCGAATCGTCCAGGCCGACTGGCTGGCGCGGGTGGCGGATCGCCTGCAGCCCGGCGGCTTCCTGCACATGGCCACCGACTGGGCGGACTATGCCGAGTGGATGCGCTCGCTGAGCGATGCCGAGCCGCGTCTCGAGAACCCGCATGGCGGCTATGCGCCCGACCCCGGTGACCGCCCCGAAACCCGCTTCGAGCGCCGCGGCCGACGCAAGGGGCATGAGGTGTTCGACCTTATCCTGCGGAAATCCGCGTAGCATCATCGCGACCCGCCGCTGAGGCACCGCTGAGAGGGTCGCTGTTAACGGCTGTGTTATTAGCGGCACGCACTATTAACGAAAACATCAGAGTACAGCACGAGGCGGCTCGGAGGAGAGGCGGTGAGTGCGTTCGTACCGCAGCCGCTGCCTCCGCATCCCGCACCGGAGATGACTGGGTCCCGCGCACGACGCCATGAGCAGGCACTACTGGCTTGCGGTCGCCTGGACTCGATCACTCAACTCCTCCCGGAGCCTGACTTGTTTCTCTATGCGTATATCCGCCGCGAGCCGCTTCTGTATTTGAGCTTGTACCTCAAGCAGCACCGGACAACCTATTACAGGCTGCTCGACGCCGTACGTTATGACGGTAACTGGGAGGCATGGCTGGATTTTTTCCTGGAAGGGGTCCAGGTCACCGCCACGGGTGCTGTCGATACGGCGGACCGGCTAGTGACGTTGTTCCGGGAGGATGCGCAACAGATTCACGCCCTCGAACAGATGGGGATTGTCGACGAGGTCACGGGCCGTCAGCGGGATCGTGTCTACGTCTATCGCCGCTATCTGGATATCCTCAACGAGGGCGCACAACCCTTGTGAGGTGACCGCCTTGAAGGCTTGATCCATTCGTAGCAGACTTGTCGCCACTTTGGTTTGGGTGCCACGGCATCCGATTAAAAGGGAACGCAGTGCAAGACTGCGGCTGCCCCCGCAACTGTGAGCGGAGAGCGAAGCCCTGATATGCCACTGTCGCTGCGGCGATGGGAAGGTGGGGCCAAGCCTTGACCCGCGAGCCAGGAGACCTGCCAGAGCGATCACCCATTTCCGGTGCGGGGCGCGCCAGGGAAGCGGCACTACCGCAGCGGTGACAGTCGCCGGTCTGCGGTGGGCTGTCCGATGAGGGCCTTCGCAGACCATGTGTGTCTGTCGGCGGGATCGACCCGCCTGAAAACCAAAGGCCTCAATCGCATGAACAAATCCACCCCCCTCACCGCACTGGCGCTCGCCGCGAGTGTGTCAACGAGCGTGTACGCGCAAACCAGCCAGAACACCGAGCTTGAACCCATCATCGTCTCCGGCGGTATCTCGCCGGTCGCCGCCGATGAATTCGGCCGGTCCAACACCATCATCACCCGCCGCGATATCGAAGACAGCGGCTACGCCACCGTCCAGCAGGCGCTTGAGGCGCAGCCGGGGGTTTCGATCAATGGGACCGGCCCGAACGATCGGCAGATCCGGATCCGCGGCGGCGAGGGCAATCACACCCTCGTTCTGATCGACGGTGTCCGTGCCGCTTCCGGTGACAACGAGTTCGTTCTGCGCGGGCTGGATACCAGTTACATCGAGCGGATCGAGATCCTGCGGGGTCCGCAGTCGGTCCCTTATGGCACGGATGCAGCAACTGGTGTCGTCAATATCATCACGCGCGAGGCGGGCGAAGGGGTTGGCTTTGGCGCGTCAGCCGAGTTCGGTGAAGGTGATCGCCAGAGCGCTTATGTCACCCGCGGCACTGAAAACAGCAAGCTATCGCTATCTCTCTCCAACCTGAATGACGAAGGTTACGATTTCAGCGGCAGCGGTGGTGAGAAGGACGGTACGCGTTGGAAATCGCTGAACACCAAGGGATCGGTCGATCTGACGGCCAGGACAAAAGCGGGCTTTAGCTTTCGTATCGCTGATGCGCGCTACGACTTTGACGACACCGATGAATATTCGCAGTTTGATCCAGGTGCGGACAATGTCGATGGCTATGTTGCCAATCCATCGCAAACCTTGACAGCTGATGCAGCACAGATATCTGGTAAGCCAGTTAATGGCGATGGAAATATCACCATTGAGGGATTAGCTGACAA
>CALGDM010000029.1 GCA_937884605.1 uncultured Spiribacter sp. | reverse complement strand
CGAGGACGACGACGCCAAGGCCGGCAACATCGACGATACGGACGTCGGGCGCACCGACGATCCGGTGCGCATGTACCTGCGCGAGATGGGCTCGGTGGAGCTGCTCTCGCGCGAGGGCGAGATCGCCATCGCCAAACGCATCGAGGCCGGGCGCGAGAAGATGATCAGCGGGATCTGCGAGAGCCCGCTGACCATCAAGGCGCTGATGACTTGGCGCGAGGCGCTGCAGGAAGGCCAGATCTTCCTGCGCGACATCGTCGATCTGGAGGCCATGTACTCGGGCGGTCCCGAGGGTGGCGCGGCCGCGGGTGCGGCGCCCGAGGGTGCCATGGCGCGCGGCACGGCCGAGCAGCGCATGGGCCAGGGCGATACCGCGCTGGATCCCGTCGCCGCGCGTACCGGTCATGGCGGCGAACACAAGGAGTCCGCTCAGGCCAACGGGCATGCGGAAGCCAACGGGTCGACCGAGGCACCGGCGAGCAATGGCGCCGCCGAGGCACCCGCCGTCAATGGCGCTGCGGAGGCGGCGCACGCCAAGCCCAACGGTGCCGCCGAAACTGCGGGCGAGTCTGGCGGCGAAGCGGGCGAGTCCGCAAGCGGCGGCGAGGGCGAGTCCGACGACTCCGGCAATCAGGCGCAGATCATCTCGGGCCTGGAAGACGACGAAGACGACGAGGAAGCCTCCGTCTCCCTTGCCGCCATGGAGGAGGCGCTCACGCCGCAAATCCTGGCGACCTTCGACAAGCTGGCGGAAATCTACGAAAAGCTCGCCAAGACGCAGCGCAAGCGGCTGAGCCATGTCCAGGCGGGCGAGAACGTCCCGGCGGCGACGGAGAAGCGCTACACCAAGCTCAAGAACGAGCTCGTCGAGCACATGAAGACGGTGCGCTTCAACAACGCGCGCCTGGAACAGCTCGTCGAGCAACTCTACGCGCTCAACAAGCAGCTTCTCATGGTCGAGGGCAAGCTGCTGCGCTATGCGGAGAAGTCGGGCGTCAAGCGCGACGATTTCCTGAACCACTATTACGGGCATGAGCTGGACCCGAACTGGCTGTCGAGCGTGGGCCAGTTGCCGGGCAAGGGCTGGCAGCGCTTCACCGACCGCTATCCGGACGACATCATCAAGCTGCGCCAGCAGGTGGCGGAAGTCGCCGAGGAAACCGGCATGCCCATTGCCGAGTTCCGACGCATCGTCAAGAATGTCCAGACCGGTGAGCGTGAGGCCAGCCGCGCCAAGACCGAAATGGTCGAGGCGAATCTGCGCCTGGTGATCTCCATCGCCAAAAAGTACACCAACCGCGGCCTGCAGTTCCTGGACCTGATCCAGGAGGGCAACATCGGCCTGATGAAGGCGGTGGACAAGTTCGAGTACCGCCGCGGCTACAAGTTCTCGACCTACGCCACCTGGTGGATCCGTCAGGCCATCACCCGCTCGATCGCGGACCAGGCGCGGACGATCCGCATCCCGGTCCACATGATCGAGACCATCAACAAGCTCAACCGGGTCTCCCGGCAGATGCTCCAGGAAATGGGCCGCGAACCCTACCCTGAGGAGCTCGCCGAGCGCATGGAAATGCCCGAGGACAAAGTGCGCAAGGTCCTGAAGATCGCCAAGGAGCCGATCTCCATGGAGACGCCCATCGGCGACGACGAGGACTCGCACCTGGGTGACTTCATCGAGGACACCTCGGTCATGTCGCCCGTGGACTCGGCAACCCGCGAGGGGCTGCGGGAGTCGGTACGCGAGATACTCGGCGGACTGACCCCCCGCGAGGCGAAAGTGCTGCGCATGCGCTTTGGCATCGACATGAACACCGACCACACCCTCGAGGAGGTCGGCAAGCAGTTCGATGTGACCCGCGAGCGCATCCGCCAGATCGAGGCCAAGGCCCTGCGCAAGCTCCGCCACCCGACTCGCTCGGACAACCTGCGCGGTTTTCTCGACGAGCAATAGCCTCCCGCCGGTTGCGGGCCCATAGCTCAATGGTCAGAGCAGAGGACTCATAATCCTTTGGTTCCAGGTTCGAATCCTGGTGGGCCCACCATTCCATGGCATGTATGCGTATATCCATATATACTGATCTCTCTTTACCGAGGGGAGATCCACCATGGCGCATTACAACGTCCTGTTTCTGTGCACCGGCAACTCAGCCCGCAGCATCATCGCCGAGGCGCTGCTGAACAAAATGGGCCAGGGCCGCTTCACCGCCTACAGCGCAGGCAGCATGGCCACCGGCACCGTCAACCCGCTGGCCCTGCAGGTTCTCGAGCGCATGGATCTGCCCACCGAAGGCCTCTATAGCAAGAACTGGGATGTCTTTGCCGGTGACGATGCCCCGGCCATGGACTTCATCTTTACCGTCTGTGACCAGGCCGCCGCCGAACCCTGCCCGGTCTGGCCCGGCCAACCCATGACGGCGCACTGGGGGTTGCCGGATCCGGCCGCCGTCGAGGGCACCGAGGAACAGCGGCTGCGGGCGTTTCGGGATACGGCGGCGGCCCTGCGACGGCGCCTGGGTCTGCTCATGAATCTTCCCATGCAGTCGCTGGATCGGCTTAAACTGGTGGACGAACTCGAAAGCATCGGCAGCAGCCAGGGGACCGACCATGATGGAAGCGATCGCACCGTCAACTGAGACAACCATCGATCCCGTTCGGGTGTTTCGCCTGCTGGGCGACGAGACGCGACTGCGCGCCGCCGTGCTGATGCACCGGCATGGCGAGCTCTGCGTGTGCGAACTGACCGATGCCATCGGCGTCAGTCAGCCCAAGATGTCGCGGCATCTGGGTCATCTGCGCGACGTGGGTCTGGTCGCCACCCGTCGCAGCGGTCAGTGGGTGCACTACGCCCTGCGGCCGGATCTGCCGGCTTGGCTGGGGGATGCGTTGGCCGCTCTGACCGGCGAGCCACCGTTTGCCGATGATTCGACCCGGCTGCGCAGCGCCATGGCCCGCCATCGCGATCAGTGCGAGCAATAGACGGAGAAACGCCGTCGATGAGTCAGGACACCCTACCCAATCTGGACGAATCGGCGTTTGCGCCGATCGACGCGCAACAGCTTTTTGCCACGGCCGACGAGCGGCCACCCCGTATCCTGCTGCTGTATGGATCGCTGCGCGAGCGCTCGTTCAGCCGCCTGTGCGCCGAGGAGGGTGCTCGCGTACTGCGCCGCTTCGGCGCCGAGACGCGCATTTTCAACCCCTCCGGATTGCCGCTGCCGGACGATGCCGGCGCCGATCACGATAAGGTCCGGGAACTGCGCGAACTGGCAACCTGGTGTGACGGCTTTGTCTGGAGCTCGCCCGAGCGTCATGGTGCGATGACCGGCATCATGAAAGCCCAGATCGACTGGATCCCCCTCAACATGGGCGGCGTGCGTCCCACCCAGGGCAAGACGCTGGCGGTAATGCAGGTCTGCGGGGGCTCGCAGAGCTTTAACGCCGTCAATCAGCTGCGCCTGCTGGGGCGCTGGATGCGGCTGATCACCATCCCCAACCAGTCGTCGGTGCCCAAGGCGTTCATGGAATTTGACGACGATGACCGCATGAAGCCCTCGCCCTACTACAACCGCCTCGTCGATGTAATGGAGGAGCTGGTGAAGTTCACGCGGCTGACCCGCGAGCGTCGCGACTACCTGGTCGATCGCTACTCCGAGCGGGTCGAAAGCGCCGAAGCCGTCTCGGCGCGGGTCAACCAGCGGTCCCTGTAGTCAAAGCCACTCAGCGCGAGAACGCGGCGGTCGCCTCCAGGTAGGCATCACCATCGGCCTGCACGGTTTCGGTGTCGTTGCGCTCCGAAGCCAGGTGGACCTCCTCCAGCACCGTGGCCGCTTCCTCGCGAGCCTCGGCGATCCGCGCCAGCGCATTCTCCAGCGTATAGGTCACCTCGTGGACCCGGCCCATGTCGGTTGCCGACAGGTCACCGGCCAGCAGCGATCGCAGCTGCTCGTTGCCCGTTTCCAGGTTGTCCATTGCCGCCTGCAGCGTCGGTGCGGGCTTGCCCTCGAAGTGGTCAACTTCATCGGCCTGCGCCGAGCCCAGTCCCATCACGGCCGTGGCCACGACCGCCACGGCGGCGCCATGAATCATTCGGTGCATCGTCGTTACTCCTGTCATCCCGTGTTGTGCGGTGACGGTTATCACCACGACCTCGACAATACACGCGAATGAGAATTGTTCGCAACAAAAGACACCCTTCGAGCGACAAAAAAAACGGGGGCCGAAGCCCCCGCAAAGTCAGTGGGTGGCGATCACCCCCACTTACTGACCGCTGAACTGATCCTCTTCGGTGGAGCCGGTCATGGCCGTCACCGAGGACACACCGCCCTGAATGGTCTGGGTGACCTGGTCGAAGTAGCCCGCACCCACCTCGCGCTGGTGGCGGGTCGCCGTGTAGCCATTGGGCTCGGCATCAAACTCGGCCTGCTGCAGCTCGGAGTAGGCCGCCATCTGACGGCTCTTGTAGCCCCGTGCCAGCTCGAACATCGAGTAGTTCAGGCTATGGAAGCCCGCCAGCGTGATGAACTGGAACTTGTAGCCCATGGCCGCCAGCTCGTTCTGGAAGCTCGCAATGGTCTTCTCGTCGAGCTTGCCGCGCCAGTTGAATGACGGCGAGCAGTTGTAGGCGAGCATGGTGTTGGGGTGCTCTTTCTTGATCGCCTCGGCAAACCGCTTGGCAAAGGCCAGATCCGGGGTGCCGGTCTCGCACCAGATCAGGTCGGCATACGGCGCGTAGGCCAGACCGCGACTGATGGCCTGCTCTTCGCCGGCATTCGTGCGGAAGAAACCCTCGACGGTCCGCTCGCCGGTGATATGCGGGGCATCATAGGGGTCGACGTCGGAGGTGATCAGATCGGCTGCCAGCGCGTCGGTCCGCGCCACCAGCAGAGTCGGCGCGTCCATGGTGTCCGCCGCCAGACGCGCAGCGACCAGCTTCTGCACCGCCTCCTGGGTGGGCACGAGTACCTTGCCGCCCATGTGGCCACACTTTTTCACCGACGCCAGCTGGTCCTCGAAATGCACGCCCGAAGCCCCGGCCCGGATCATGCCCTTCATCAGCTCGAAGGCATTCAGCACACCGCCGAAGCCGGCCTCGGCATCGGCCACAATGGGCTGCATCCAGTCGATGCTGTCGTCGCCCTCGGCGTGGTGGATCTCGTCGGCCCGCAGCAGGGTGTTGTTGATGCGATCAACCACTGAGGGCACCGAGTCCGCCGGGTACAGCGACTGGTCGGGATACATGGTGCTGCCCAGGTTGGCGTCGGCCGCCACCTGCCAGCCGGACAGGTAGATCGCCTTGAGACCCGCCTTGACCTGCTGCATGGCCTGGTTGCCGGTGAGCGCACCCAGCGCGTTCACATAGTCCATCTCACCGTCATGCAGATAGCGCCAGAGCTTTTCCGCGCCCATGCTGGCCAGACTGTATTCCACCGGGACGGTGCCGCGCAGGCGCACTACCTCCGAGGCCGGGTAGGGCCGCTTGACGTCCGCCCAGCGGGGATTTTCCTGCCAGTCTTTCTCGATCTCTGCCGCTGTTTTCAATGTTTTCATCGCTCTCGCCTCCTCCTGACCGTAACGGTACGCCAAGGATATGCGGCGTTGCACCATTGCACAAGGTAATGTAGATAATACAAACCATCGGAATAACTAATGATATGAGGCCATCATGCCGCGCTCGACCGACGTGCCCGCGCACTTCCGCCAGGACCGCCTCCGCCAGCTGCGGGCCTTCTGCCTGACTGCCGAGGCGGGCAGCATCTCGCGGGCGGCGGAACGCCTCGCGGTCACCCAGCCGTCGGTGTCGGTGCAGATCCAGACCCTCGAGCGCGAGCTGGGCATCACTTTGCTCGAGCGGCGCGGGCCGCGCATCCGCCTGACCCCCGACGGCGAAGCCCTGCACGCCGAAGCCCATCAGCTGGTGGAGGCCATCGACGGGCTGGCCGGCCGCTTCAGCGAGGGCAATCGCCCCCTCGACAGCGGCCGGCTGGATATCGGGGCCGGCGAGTCGTCCACGCTCTATCTGCTGCCGCCCATCCTCGAGCCCTTCATGACCGAATACCCCCATGTGGAGGTGCGCCTGCATCACCTGTCGGTGGGCGAGCTCATGGAAGCGCTGCGTCAGGATCGCGTCGACTTTGCCGTGGGCGCCATCCTGGATATGCCCGACGAGCTGCGCTACCGGGCCATCTATGCCTATGGCCTGTCGCTGATCACACCGCCGGATCATCCGCTGGCGCGGCGCGACGTGATCACCATGCGCGATCTGGCCGGCCAGGACTACATCACTCCGCCGCGCGAGATGACCACCTGGCGGCTGATCGATCTGGTCTTCCAGCAGCATGCGGTGCGCTACCGGGTTCGGCTCGAGGTGGGCAGCTGGGAAGCGGTAAAACGCTATGTGGGTCTGGGCTTTGGCATTGCCATCGTGAGCAACGTCTGCCTCACCGAGGCCACTTCCGATATCGCAGTGCGGCCGCTGCCGGCGGTGTTCCCCAAGCGGACCTACGGGGCGATGTCCCGGCGCGGGCGGTTTCTGTCACCCCAGGCACGGCGTTTTCTCGAGATGATGCGCCCCGACTTCTTCGACGCCGAGGATCTGCCAACGGGGCTGCGCGGCTAGCGGTTGCTGAGGCGCAGCTCGATGCGTCGGTTGCGCGCCAGATCCTCGGGGTCGTCCCCTTCCACCAGAGGCTGATACTCGCCGTATCCCACCGCGGCCAACCGCTCGGGGGGAATCCCCTGGTCGATCAGAAAATAAAGGATGGACTGGGCGCGGGCCGTGGACAGCTCCCAGTTGGAGGGGAACGCCGAGGTACTGATGGGGCGCCGGTCGGTGTGGCCTTCCACCTGCAGCACCCAGTCGATCTCGGGCGGGATGCGCTCGGCGATGCGATTGAGCGTGCGGGCCACCTGTTCCAGGCGCGCCTCCCCCCGCGGGCCAATGTCGGCGGAAGCCGTGTCAAAGAACAATTCCGACTGAAAGCGGAAGCGATCGCCGACAATCTCGATGGACTCGACATCGCCCAGCACCTCGCGCAGCCGGCCAAAGAATTCGGAGCGGTAGTCGGAGAGCTCCTCGACCTCGCGGGCCAGCTCGACGTTAAGCCGCTCGACCAGCGTGTCGATGCGGGCCTGCTGCTCAGCCACCGTGTCCTGCTCGATCTCGAGCGACTCGGCGAGGCTGCTGATCTGTTCGCGCAGCGCCCGGACCTGGCGTCGCAGCGACTCGACCCGCGCCTCGGCATCGGCGGTCAGCTGCTGCTGGTCGTCCAGGGCGTTCCGGCGATCCTCGATCTCGGCAACCAGATCGCGGATGCGCAGGTCGCGCGACTCGATTTCCTCCTGGGCAAGGCGCGTGCGCTCCTGCTCGTCCGCCAGCTCGGCCTGAAGCTCGCGATTGCGATCGCGCAGGGCGCCCAGCTCGCTGCGGGTGTCCTCGAGGCTCGACTCGGTCTGCTCGAGGCTGGCCGCCAGCTCGCTCACCCGCGACTCGAGGTCGTCGCGCACGGACCGCAATGCCGAGATATCCTGCTGCAGCGAGGCGATCTGCATCAGGCTTGCCTCAAGATCCTCCTCCCCCGCACGGACCTGCTCGCGCGCCTCGTCGCGCTGGGCAAGCGTGGCATGCAGCTCTTCGTACAGCCCCGAAACCTGCTCTTCGAGCCGGTCGCGCTCGCGTCGCTCCATGGACAGGGTCTCGGCCATGTCCGAGAGCTCGGCACGCAGTGCGTCGAGGGCCTGATTGCGGTCCGAGAGCTGGGTGCTCAGATACAGTTGCGAGACCACGAACAGCAGCAGCACGAACACGAAGGCCAGCAGCACCGCCGCCAGCGCATCGACAAACCCCGGCCAGATATTGACCGATGAGCGATTACCGCGATTGCCCCCGCGCATTCGGTGATCAGCCCCGGTCGTTGCCGTTGAGGTGCGAGACGGTACGGGTCAGCAGCCGGATCTCGTCGCGCAGCTCGGTCATCAGACGCTCGCGATCGGTGACCATTTCCTGGCGCATGTCCTGCAGGCCCTGCGCCATCGCGCGCAATTGCTCGGTCTGCTCGCTGTCCTGGGTGCCGCGGGACTCGCTGACATCGGCGAGCCGGCCGAGCACGCCCTGCAGCTCGGACTGGGTGCGGGTCAGGCCGATCAGCCCGCGCTGCTCGCTGTGTGACTGCTCGGCCAGGCGCGAGACCTCCTCGGTCAGCTCGATGATGCGGGCATCGACGTTGCGGCGCTCCTCGTCGCCCCGCGCCATGATCCGCTGGAGCTTGTCGAGGCTGTCGGCGGTGTTCTCGAGCAGCGCCTGGATGTAGGCGGGCACCGAGCCCTCGCCATCACCGCCCAGTGCCCCGCTGGACAACCGGGTCTGGCCCGACAGCCACTCCTCGAGGTCGTTGTAGAAGCGGTTCTGGGCGTGGGAGGCCTGCAGATCCACAAACCCCAGCACCAGCGAGCTGGCCAGACCGAACAGCGATGAGCTGAACGCCGTGCCCATGCCCGTGAGCGGCGCCTGCAGGCCGTCGCGCAGCTCCGAGAAGATCTGCCCGGCGTTGGCGCCGTCGATACGCAGGTTGCTGATCACACCGCCCACCGCGCGCAGCGTGTCGAGCAGGCCCCAGAACGTTCCAAGCAGGCCCAGAAACACCAGCAGCCCGATCAGATAGCGCGAAATGTCGCGGGATTCGTCCAGCCGCGTGCGGATGCCATCGAGCACGGTGCGCATGGAGGTGGCGGACAGGCTGAACCGGTCTCCACGCCGGCCGGTGAGCATGCGCGCCATCGAGCCCAGCAGACGGCTGTTGGGCAGCGACGGGGCATCGCCCTCCTCGGCCTGGCGAAAGCGCTCCACCCAGTCCACCTCGGGCTTTAGCACCAGCACCTGCCGGCAGTTGATCACCAGTCCGACAAAGAGGACGCCGAGGATCATGCCGTTGAAGATCGGATTGGCCATGAAGGCATCGGTCAGCGGCTCGAGCAGCAGACCGCTGACGGCTGCGACGGCCGCCAGAAAGATAACGATCCAGATCAGGACGCGATTGGGATTGCGCACACCATTCCCCCCTGGTTGGGTCTTCGCCGGTTGGGCCCACCTTACCGTGATTTCCGCCTCGATAAAGCCCCGTGGCTGCGTTGACCGCTGCGGTTCGCTATCCTCGGTGCATGAACGATGCGATGCGGATCTACCGGAGCGGCCTTGGACTTGCACTGCTGGTGCTCAGCGGTTTGATGGTGTATTGGCTGCAGCCGATCCTCACGCCGTTTCTGGCCGGGGCGCTGCTGGCCTACCTGGGCAACCCGCTGGCATCGCGACTGCAGCGGCTGGGCCTCAACCGCACGCTGTCGGTCAGCCTGGTGTTTCTGGCGCTGGCGGCGGTTATCGTGGCCGGGGTGCTGATGTTCATCCCGCTGGTGAGCAGCCAGCTGGGGATGCTGCGCAGCCAGATACCGGCCATGATCGAATGGGCCCAGACCCAGGCGCTGCCGGCGATCGAGCAGGCGCTGGGCGTCGACGCCGCGGTCATCGACCTGAATGTCGTCCGCGATGCCCTGTCCAGCCACTGGCAGTCCACCAGCAGCATCGCCGCCGGGGTTGTCCAGCGGGTCACCCAGTCGGGTTTCGCCCTGGCCGGGGCGCTGGCCAGCCTGGCCCTGGTGCCGGTGGTGGCCTTCTATCTGCTCCGCGATTGGGACAATGTCCTGGCCGCCACCCTGGCGCTGGTCCCGGCCCGCTGGCGCGACACCGTGGCGCGTCTGGGGCGCGAATGCGACGAGGTGGTCGGGGCATTCCTGCGCGGCCAGCTGCTGGTCATGATCTGTCTGGGCATCTTCTACGCCGCGGGCCTGTGGCTGGTGGGGCTGCAGCTGGGTCTGCTGATCGGCCTGCTCTCGGGCCTGGCCGCGGTGGTCCCCTATCTGGGGTTTATTGTGGGGATCGCCGCGGCAACACTGGCCACGCTGTTCCAGTTCAACGACTGGCTGATTCCGCTGCTGCTGGTCTGGGTGGTGTATGGCGCCGGTCAGGTCCTCGAGTCGGTGGTGTTCACCCCGCTGTTTGTCGGTGACCGGATCGGTCTGCATCCGGTCATGGTGATTTTTGCGGTGCTGGCCGGCGGCCAGCTGTTCGGGTTTGCCGGCGTGCTCCTCGCCCTGCCCATTGCCGCCGTGGTTGCCGTGCTGCTCCGCCACGCGCATGCCTTTGTGACGGGATAGAACCACGATGTCCGAGCGCCAGCCCCTGCCACCGCCGCCCCGCGAGCCGGATCTGGACGAGTGCTGCGGCAGCGGCTGCGATCCCTGCGTGTTCGACCTCTACGATCAGCGCGTCGAGCGTTGGCGCGATCGCTGCGCCGCCATTGAAGCCGCCAACCGCGACGCCGGCTTTAAGCCGCCGGAGGACGCCGGGCAATGATGCGTCTGGTCAGCCTGGCACTGATCATCGCGGCGCTGGCCTATCTGCTCTCGCCACGACTGCGTCGCCGGGTGCGGGCCCGGGCCCCGATGTTTCTTTTGGGGGCGCTGGCACTGACCGCCACCGGGCTGGCCATCACGGGGCGACTCAACTGGATATTCGCCGCCATCAGCGCTGCTCTGCCGGCGATCTGGCGATTTGCCCCGTTGCTGCGCTTTCTACCGATGGTCGCCCGGCTCACCGGTCGGGGTCGCGAGGCGGGCGCCAGCCCTGGCAGCGATGAACAGGATGCGGGCAGCGCCCCGCCGCCGCGACGCGAGGGTCGCATGAGCCGGCAGGAGGCCGCCGAGATGCTGGGGGTCGAGACCGATGCCGACCGCGACCGCATCATGGCCGCCCACCGGCGGCTGATCCAGCGCTTGCATCCGGATCGCGGCGGCACCGATTATCTGGCGTCGCGTCTCAACGAGGCGCGCGACGTGTTGCTGGAGGATCAACGCTGATGGCGGGCATGATTGCGCTGATTCTGGCGCTGCAACTCATCGGCGAGGCGCTGGTGCGCCTGACCGGCGCGCCGGTGCCCGGCCCGGTGGTGGGGATGCTGCTGCTGGTGGCACTGCTGGTGCTGCGCGGGGGGCCGCCGCCGGCATTGTCGCGTCTGGCCGAAACACTGCTGGGCCATCTGTCGCTACTGTTCATTCCCGCGGGTGTCGGGGTGATCAGCTACCTGGGGCTGCTGGCGGATCGCTGGCTGGCCGTCACGGTGACCGTGATTGCCAGTACGCTGATCAGCCTGCTGGCCACGGCGCTGACCCTGCGCTTTCTGCTCAATCGCGGTCCCGAGGACTCTTCCTGATGGTGGAGCTGTTCGAGATCTGGGTCTATCTGGCCGAACAACCGCTGCTGTGGCTGACCATCACGGTCAGCAGCTACGCGCTGGCCCAGTGGCTGTTCATGCGCGCGCGGCGCTTTCCGCTGCTCAACCCGGTACTGGTGGCGGTCACGTTGACCGTGGTCCTGCTACTGGCCACCGGCACCGGCTATGACACCTATTTCGAGGGGGCCCAGTTCGTCCACTTTCTGCTGGGACCGGCCACGGTGCTGCTCGCCATACCACTCTATCAACAGCTGCAGCGGTTGCAGCGCCAATGGCTGCCGCTGGGGGTGGCATTGCTGGTGGGTTCAGTGACCGCCATCGCCAGTGCGGTTGCCATCGGCTATGCCCTGGGCCTGACGCCCTCGACGCTGCTCTCGCTCATGCCCAAGTCGGCCACCACGCCCATTGCCATCGGAGTTGCCGAAAAGCTGGGCGGCGAGGCCTCGTTGACGGCGGTGTTCGTGATCATGGCGGGCATCGCGGGGGCGGTCATCGGCATCCCGCTGATGCGTCTCATGGGCGAGCGTGACGCCGCGGTCAAGGGTTTTGCGATGGGCGTTGCCGGTCATGGCATTGCCACGGCCCGAGCGTTTCAGCACAGCGAACAGGCCGGCGCCTACGCCGGCCTGGGGATGGGGCTCAATGCCACGCTGACGGCGCTGCTGGCGCCGCTGGTGGCGTGGCTACTCGGCCTTTGACAGGGTCAGGTCCACCACCACGCGAACCTCGTGGCCGGCCACCGACGGATCGCTCCAGTCGCCCTGTCCGACGCCGAAGCGCGTGCGGTCGATGACCACTGCGCCGTCCATCCGGGCGCGATCGCCGTCCACCTCCCAGGTGAACGGCAGGGTGACCGGGTGGCTGTTGTTGCGGATGGTCAACGTGCCCTCGGCGGCGTAGCCGTTATCGGTGGCGCGGAGGGTATCGGCCACGTAGGTGGCTTGAGGAAAGACGTCCACATTGAACCAGTCATCATTCGGCAGGGCCGAGTCGCGCTGCGAGCTGCCGGTCTCGACGCTGCCGGTGTCGATGCGCACATCAAACCGGCTGGCGGCCAGATCATCCGCCGAAAAGCGCATGTCGGCGCTGAACGACTCGAAGCGTCCTTCGAACTCGCCCCCCTGCTGCGTCGCCTCGAAACCAAGCCGGCTGTCGTCGTGGAGGATCGACCACTCGGTGGCCGCCCCCACGGGGCCGCTGGCAAGACCGGCCAGGCCAAGGGCCATCAGCAGTCTGCGGCGCAGGGCATTCGGGGTGGCATCGATCATGACTGGCTCCTGTCGTCTGAGGCATGCCGCACGGGCAGCATGCGTCGAAGGATATTGTCGCGCAGCACGAAGTGGTGACGCAGCGCGCCACCGATGTGCGCGGTGAGCACCGCGACGAAGCCCCAGAAAAATGTCAGATGCAGAAGACTGGCCACTTCGCCCAGCGACTCGCTGGCCGGGGTCAGGTTGGGGATCTGGAAAAGCCCGAATACATTCAGCGGGAAATTCGCCGCGGAGTTGATCACATAGCCCGACAGCGGCATCAGGAGCATCAGGGCGTAGAGCCCGCGATGCCCCGCCCTGGCCAGCCAGCGCTCATGCCGGGGCAGACTCTCCGGCAGCGGAGGAGTCACATTGATCCAGCGCCACAGCAGTCGCAGCGCGACCAGCGCCAGCAGGGTGATGCCCAGGCTTTTGTGCAGAGAGTACAACTGAAACTGCGCCGCCCCGGGGGGCAGGTTAACCATGACCCAGCCCAGCACCATCGATGTGGCGATGCCGGCGGCCATCAGCCAGTGCAACAGCTGCGCCCCCGCTCCCCAGAACGTGGTTGTATTGCGTATCGCGATCATGACTCATTGACCACGAACGCCGCAGCCGGGTTCAGCGCATGCCCCGGGCGGTCTTGATGGTGTCATAGGCCTTCTGGATATCCTGGGCGCGTTCCTTGGCGATGCGCATCATCTCCTCGGGCAGGCCCTTGGCGACGAGCTTGTCGGGGTGGTGCTCGCTCATGAGCTTGCGCCAGGCCTTTTTCACTTCGGCATCGCTGGCGTCGGCGGAGACCCCCAGAGTGTCGTAAGCCGCCTCCAACTCGGACTCGCTGCCGGCCTGGTTGCTGGCATGCCCGCCCATCATGGTCTCGAGGCGGGCGAAGTCCTCCTCCGACAGGCCCAGCCCCAGGGCGATACGCCGCAGCATGTCGCGCTCGGCGTCATCAAAACTGCCGTCAGCAAGGGCCGCCTGGATCTGGATTTCGAGGAATACCCGGACCAGCTGGACATGGCCCCGGCAGTAGCGGCGGAACTCCTCCAGGGTCTGGTCCAGATCGGCCTCACCGTCGCGGCCGGCGCTGAAGTAGCTGATGGCCTCTTCACGCTGGGTGGGGTTCAGGTCCATCCGTGTCATCACCTGCTCGGCGATGCGGATCTCGGCCTGACTGACCCGGCCGTCGGCCTTGCAGACATGACCCATGACCACAAAGACGCTGCGGAAGAACGCCGCATGCACCATCTGCCGGTGGCCCGCGCCGCCACCGCCAAAGGCTCCACCCAGCCCGCCGGCGGCCTTGCGGGCCAGCCCCCGGTCAAAGAAATTACCGATGACCAGGCCGATCAGTGCGCCGACCCAGCCACCGGCCAACCCCCCGAAGATGGCCCCGAGGATTTTCCCGATCCAGATATTGGGTGTACTGATGACCGTGGCCCTAGTTCGCCTTGTGGATCGCGCGCTTATCCACCGCGAGGGCTGCCTCATGGACCGCCTCGGACAGCGTCGGATGCGCATGAATCGTGCGTGCGAGGTCCTCGGCGCTGGCCTCGTACTCCATGGCCAGAGTGGCCTCGGCGATCAGCTCGCTGGTCTGCGGCCCCACCATGTGCACGCCCAGGATCCGGTCGGTTTCGGCATGGGCGATGATCTTGACCATGCCGTCGGACTGGTCCATGGCTCGGGCCCGGCCTGTGGCACCAAAGCCGAAGGTGCCGCTGCGATGGGGGATGCCCGCGGCCTTCAACTGCGCCTCGGTGCGCCCCACCCAGGCGATTTCGGGGTCGGTGTAGATCACCCACGGGATGGTGTCGTAGTTGACGTGCCCGGCATGACCGGCCATGCGCTCGGCCACCATCACCCCTTCTTCGGAACCCTTGTGCGCCAGCATGGGCCCGCGCACCACATCACCGACCGCATAGACGCCGGGGATATTGGTCTCGCAGTAATCGTTGACGTGCACAAATCCGCGCTCATCGGTCAGCAGATCGGCATCGTCCGAGGCCAGGCCATCGGTGTTGGGCCGGCGACCCACCGACACCACCAGGCGATCGACCTGCAGGTGCTGCTTGCCGTCCTTGTCCTCGTAATGAACGCTGATGTTCTTGCCATCGCGGGTCTCGGTAACGCGGCAGCCCTGCCGGATCTCGAGCCCCTGCTTGGCGAAGAGCTTTTTCGCCTCGCGGGCGACCTGCTGATCCACCGGCGTGAGGAACGAGTCCTGCGCCTCGAGCAGCACCACCTTGGAGCCCAGCCGATTCCAGACACTGCCCATCTCGAGGCCGATCACGCCGGCGCCGATCACGCCGAGGCGCTTGGGCACCTCCTGGAACTCCTGCGCGCCGGTGGAGCTGACAATCCGGTCGCCGGTGAGCGGCGCGGCCCCGATCTCGATGGGTCGCGACCCGGTGGCCAGGATGACATTGTCGGCGGACAGGGTCTTTTCCTTGCCCTTGTGGGGCTTGAACGCCACCTGGCGGTCGGCCAGCAGCTTGCCATGGCCCTGCAGCCACTCGATGTCGTTGGCCTTGAACAGCTGCTTGATGCCGCCGGTCAGATCGGCGACCACCTTGTCCTTGCGCTTGATCATCTGCGGCACGTCAAGACTGACCCCGTCGACCTTGATGCCGTGCTGGCCAAGCTCGGACTGGACGCGATGATAGTGCTCGGACGAGTCGAGCAGCGCCTTGGAGGGGATGCAGCCCACGTTCAGGCAGGTTCCGCCAAGCGACGGCTCACCGTCCTTGCGCCGGTATTCGTCGATCACCGCGACGCGCATGCCGAGCTGCGCACAGCGGATGGCACCCACATAGCCGGCGGGACCGGCCCCGATGACGATGACGTCGTATGAATCCGTCATGATGACTCCCGAGTTCGCTGGTATCAGACCTCGAGCAGCAGGCGTGCCGGGTCTTCAAGCATATCCTTGATGGTGACGAGGAACTGGACCGCTTCTTTGCCATCGATGATGCGATGGTCATAGGAGTGGGCCAGATACATCATCGGCCGGACCACCACCTGACCGTTCTCGGCCATGGGCCGTTCCTGAATCTTGTGCATGCCCATGATGCCGCTCTGGGGCGGATTGAGAATGGGCGTCGAGACCAGTGACCCGAAGATCCCGCCGTTGGTGATCGTGAACGTCCCGCCGGTCAGTTCCTCGATCTCGATCTTGCCCGCCTGCGCCCGCTGACCGAAGTCGGCGATGGCGGCCTCGATTTCGGCAAACGAGAGCTGATCGGCGTCGCGCAGCACCGGCACCATCAGACCACGCTCGGTGGACACGGCGATGCCGATGTCATAGTAGCCGTGGTAGAGGATGTCGGTGCCGTCGATGGAGGCGTTGACACTGGGGAAGCGCTTGAGCGCCTCGACCGCCGCCTTCACAAAGAACGACATGAAGCCGAGCTTGGTGTCATGGGTCTTGACGAAGGCGTCCTTGTGGCGGGCGCGCAGATCCATGACCGGCTGCATGTTGACCTCGTTGAAGGTGGTCAGCATGGCGGCGGTCTGCTGGGCCTGCACCAGTCGCTCGGCAATCCGCTGCCGCAGCCGGGTCATGGGCACCCGGCGCTCTTCGCGATCACCGGTGGGCAGGCTGGCGGCAGGCGCTGGGGTGGACGCCGCCGGGGCGGCCGCCGGCGCACTGGGTGCCGGTGCACTGGACGGAGCGGGCGCCGATGCCGGTGCCGGCGCGGCGTCGCCCGCAGCGCCTTCCTTCAGGGCCCGCAGCACATCCTCCTTGAGGAGCCGGCCATTGCGCCCGGTGGGCGTGATCTGTCGAGGATCCAGATCGTTTTCCTCGACCAGGCTGCGCACCGCGGGGCTCAGTGGCGGGGG
>CALGDM010000028.1 GCA_937884605.1 uncultured Spiribacter sp. | reverse complement strand
GAGCGGCTCGAGCGCTACGGCGCCAACCGTCAGCGTCCGCCGGCGCGGCGCAGTGCGTTTCAGCGCCTGATCAGCCAGTTCCGCAATCTGCTGATCTACCTGCTGCTGGCGGCCGCGCTCATCACCGCGGCGCTGGGGCACTGGATTGATTCCGGGGTGATTGTGGCGGTGGTGCTGATCAACGCGGTGATCGGCTACATCCAGGAGGGCAAGGCCGAGAGTGCCATGGCGGCCATTCGTGGGCTGCTGGCGCCCGAGGCCACCGTTCGGCGTGACGGGCGGCGCCAGACTGTGGACGCCGCCGACGTGGTGCCGGGGGATCTGCTGATCCTCGAACCCGGCGCCAAGATCAGTGCCGATGTGCGCCTTGTCAGCACCCGCGGCCTTGCGGTCGACGAGTCGGCACTGACCGGTGAGTCGGTCCCCGTGGACAAGGCCCTGGAGCCGGTCGAGGCAAACGCCAGCCTGGGGGATCGGCGCTCAATGGCGTTTGCCGGCACCCTGGTGACCGCCGGCGAGGGTGAGGGTGTCGTGGTGGAGACGGCCGACCGGACCGAGCTGGGTCAGGTCACCGAAATGCTCTCGCGGGTCGAGACGTTAACCACTCCGCTGCTGCGTCATCTCGATCAGCTGGGTCGCCAGCTGGCCATCATTATCGTCGCGGCTGGAGCAGCGACCGCCGTGGCCGGCGTGCTACTGCACGGTTTCTCGCCGGTGGCCATGTTCATGGCGGCGGTCGGCCTTGCCGTGGCCGCCATCCCGGAAGGATTACCGGCGATTGTCACCATTACGCTGGCGCTGGGGGTGCGACGTCTGGCGAGCCGCAACGCGATCGTGCGACGCCTGCCGGCGGTGGAAACCCTGGGGGCGGTCACGGTGATCTGCTCGGACAAGACCGGTACGCTTACCCGCAACGAGATGACCGTTCAGGCATTGCTGCTGGCCGATGGGCTGCAGACGGTCGACCCCGAGCACAACCCGCCGCAGAGTGAGACCGCCCGATCGCTGGCCGAGGCGGTCGCCCTTTGCACTGATGCGACCATTGCCCCGGACAGCACCGGGGAAGCGCGCGTCAGTGGCGATCCCATGGAAGTCGCGCTGCTGCATCTTGCCGCGGCCAGCGATATCGACATCGAGGCCTGGCGGTCGCAACACCCCCGGGTCGATGGCATCCCGTTTGATGCCGGGCATCGTTACATGGCCACCCTGCACGGGCAGAGCGGCGCCCGCCGACTGGTGGTCAAGGGCGCGCCGGAGGCCGTCGTGCCGCGCTGTGATCGGGTGCGCAGCGGCGCCGGCACCGAACCGCTGGACGAATCGGCCTGGCATCGGCGGGCCGAAGAACTGGCCGCGCGCGGGCTGCGCCTACTGGCGGTAGCGGAGCGGCGCGATGACGACGCCAGCATCGATCTGCATCAGGACGCGGGTCCCGATGCGCTGGTGTTGATCGGCCTGGTCGGCATCATTGACCCGCCCCGACGCGAGGCGATCGATGCGGTGGCGGCGTCGCAGCGGGCCGGTATCCGCATCAAGATGATCACCGGCGACCATGCCGTGACCGCCGCCGCGATCGGCCGCCAGCTGGGCCTTGGCGACGAGACGCGGGGGGTCACCGGTGAGGCCCTCGAGGCCATGGACGATGACGAGTTCCAGCGCACCGCGGCCGAGCGCTCGGTGTTTGCACGGGTATCGCCGGCGCACAAGCTGCGCCTGGTGGAGGCACTCCAGGCCGATGGGCAGGTGGTGGCGATGACCGGTGATGGCGTCAATGACGCCCCGGCCCTCAAGCGCGCGGATGTGGGCGTGTCCATGGGTCAGGGCGGGACCGATGCCGCCCGCGAATCGTCTGAAATTGTCCTTGCCGACGACAATTTCGCGACCATCGAGGCCGCCATCCATGAAGGGCGGGTGGTCTATGACAATATCGTCAAGTCGATTCTGTTCATCCTGCCCACCAATGCCGCCCAGGCCCTGCTGCTGGTCGTGGCGGTGCTGGCGGGGTTTGTGCTTCCGGTCACGCCGGTGCAGATCCTCTGGGTCAACATGATCACCGCGGTAACCCTGGCGCTGGCGCTTGCCTTTGAGCCCGCCGAGGAAGCGGTCATGGAGCGGCCTCCACGCCCGGTTGATGCGTCGCTGATTCCGCCGGGCATGGGCATGCGACTGGCATGGGTGGCGCTGGTGATGCTGGGCGGCACGCTGGCGGTATTCCTCGGCGAGCAGGCCGCGGGGCGCGATCTCGCCGAAGTGCGCACCCTCACCATCAATACCCTGGTGCTATTCGAGGTCTGGTATCTGTTTTCGGCCCGTCGGCTGCATGCCAGCACGCTCAACCGCAGCGGCCTGCTCGGGAATCGCTACGTGCTGGGGTCCATCGGCGTGATCGTGCTCGCCCAGCTGCTGTTCACTTATGCGCCGCCCATGCAGTTGCTGTTCGACACCCGTGGACTGGGTGTCGGGGACTGGCTGGTGGCGGTGCTCGTGAGCCTGCCCGTGGTCGCGGTGGTCGAGG
This sequence comes from uncultured Spiribacter sp., assembly GCA_937884605.1. Taxonomy (GTDB): domain Bacteria; phylum Pseudomonadota; class Gammaproteobacteria; order Nitrococcales; family Nitrococcaceae; genus Spiribacter. The sequence continues at coordinate 140,388 of CALGDM010000028.1, read as the reverse complement.
GCCACAAGGCCTGGCAGCGGCGTCACCCGACGCAGGACAGGCGCGCCCATCGGGGTTAGCTTTTGCCGGCTGCGGCATGCCGGTATACTGCGCAATGACGTTTTACTGCGCGAAAGTGGCGGAACCGGTAGACGCGCTGGGTTTAGGTCCCAGTGGGGTACACCCCCGTGCGAGTTCGAGTCTCGCCTTTCGCACCAAAAATCCAGAGGTAGGCAATGCAAGTATCGGTGGAGTCGGGCGACGGCCTGGAGCGTACATTGAAAGTCCAGGTGCCCTCCGAGCAGGTGGACAGCAAGGTCGATGAAAAGCTGCGCGAGATGCGCGGTCAGGTCCGCCTGCAGGGGTTCCGGCCCGGCAAGGTGCCCATGAAGGTCGTGCAGAAGCGCTACGGGCCGCAGGTGCGTAGCGAGGTGCTCGATGAAGTGGTCCGGACAACCTATTCCGAGGCGCTCGAACAGGAGTCGCTGCGACCGGCCGGCACGCCCGATATTCAGCCGCTGACGGTGGAGCCGGGCAAGGACCTCGAGTACGAGGCCCGCTTCGAGGTCATCCCCGACATCGAGGTCGAGGGTGTCGAGTCCATTGAACTCGAGCGTCCGGCGGTGGATATCGAAGCGGCGGATGTGGATCGCATTCTCGAGCGACTGCGCCGCCAGCACGCCGAGTACCATCCCGTCGAGCGTGCCGCCGATGAGGGTGATCGCGTCAGTATCGATTTTGACGGCAAGGTCGACGGCGAGGACTTCGAGGGCAACCAGGGCGAGGATGTCGAAATCACGCTCGGCGAGGGCCAGATGCCCGCGCCCTTCGAGGAAGGGCTGACCGGCATGCAGGCCGGTGAGCAGAAGACCATCCGCTATACCTTCCCCGACGGCTTCCCGGATACCACGATCGCCGGCCGCGAGGCCGAGTTTGCGGTGACCATGAAAAAGGTCGAAGCCCCGGAGCTGCCCGAAGCGGACGAGGCCTTCGCCGAGACGCTGGGCATCGAGGGCGGTATCGAGGCGCTGCGCTCGCGCATCGCCGAGAGCCTCGAGCGGGAACGCGACCAGGCGGTTCGTAGTCGGATCAAGAACCAGGTGATGAACGCGCTGGTCGAGCGCCACGAGATGACGCTGCCGCGCACGCTGGTGGATCGGGAAATCGAGCAGGTTCGTGAGCAGACCCTTGAGCAGATGCGTCAGGCCGGTGCGGCCGGGGACGATCCCGACCTGCCGGCGGATCGCTTCGAAGAAGAGGCCCAGCGCCGCGTCAAGCTGGGACTGCTGGTCAACGAAGTGGTTCGGGCGAACAATATCGAGATCGATCCCGAGCGCATGCAGTCGGCGCTGCAGCAGATCGCGTCTGGCTACGAGCAGCCGCAGCAGGTCATGCAGCACTACCTGCAGAACCAGGAGGCCATGCAGAGCCTGCAGCTCCAGGTGATGGAGGATCAGGTGGTTGACTGGGTGCTCGAGCGGGCCAGTGTCGCGGAAAAACCCATGAGTCTCGACGCGCTTACCAGTGGCGTCGAGGATGAGGACAGTACCGAGACCGCAAACGGTCAGGAGTCAGAGTGAACATGAGCGAAGAGCGCCCCGACAACGGCCCGATGGCCACCGGCCTCGTGCCGATGGTGGTCGAGCAGACGGCACGCGGCGAGCGTGCATTTGATATCTATTCGCGCCTGCTCAAGGAGCGGGTGATCTTTCTGGTGGGGCCGGTGGAAGACCATCAGGCCAACCTGCTGATCGCTCAGCTGCTGTTCCTGGAGTCGGAGAATCCCGACAAGGACATCCACTTCTATATCAATAGCCCCGGCGGCATGGTCACCGCCGGCCTGGCGATCTACGACACGATGCAGTTCATCAAGCCCGACATCAGCACGGTCTGCATTGGCCAGGCGGCCAGCATGGGCTCGCTGCTGCTGGCTGCGGGTGCGGCGGGCAAGCGCTTTGCCCTGCCCAACTCGCGGGTGATGATCCATCAGCCGCTGGGCGGTTTTCAGGGTCAGGCAACGGATATCGATATCCATGCCCGCGAGATCCTCAACACCCGCGAGCGCCTGAACGGCATTCTGGCGCACCACACCGGTCAACCCATCGAGACCATCGCGCAGGATACCGAGCGGGACAATTTCATGGATCCCGAGCAGGCGCGTGAGTACGGTCTGGTGGATCAGGTCCTGACCGATCGCAGCAAGCTGCCGCTCGAGTAGTGGCATCTTGCGTGCCCGCGCAAAAGCGGGCATCGTCGAAATTGACTGTTTCTGGCATGCACAAAGGTAGCCCATGACTGACAAAAATGATGGCGGTCGCGGCGACGACAACGGCAAGCCGCTCCACTGCTCATTCTGCGGCAAGAGCCAGCACGAGGTACGCAAGCTGATTGCGGGGCCCTCTGTGTTTGTCTGCGATGAGTGCGTCGAGCTCTGCAATGACATCATCCGCGAGGAAATGGAAGAGGCCAGCGCCGAGAAGAGCGCCAGCCTGCCCAAGCCCCACGAGATCAACGCCGAGCTTGACGGGCACGTCATCGGACAGGACCACGCCAAGAAGGTCCTGTCGGTGGCGGTCTACAACCACTACAAGCGCATGCAGGCGCCCCAGGGCCGGGATGACGTCGAGCTCAACAAGAGCAATATTCTGCTCATTGGTCCCACGGGCTCGGGCAAGACCCTGCTCGCCGAGACGCTGGCCCGGCTCCTGGATGTGCCGTTCACCATTGCCGACGCCACCACGCTGACCGAAGCTGGTTATGTGGGCGAGGATGTCGAGAACATCATCCAGAAGCTGTTGCAGCGGTGTGACTACGACGTTGAGAAGGCGCAGCGCGGGATCGTCTACATCGACGAGATCGACAAGGTCACGCGCAAGGCGGACAACCCCTCGATCACCCGCGATGTCTCGGGCGAGGGCGTTCAGCAGGCACTGCTCAAGCTCATCGAGGGTACGACTGCGTCGGTGCCACCCCAGGGTGGGCGCAAGCACCCGCAGCAGGAGTTTCTGCAGGTCGACACCAGCAACATCCTGTTCATTTGCGGTGGTGCATTCTCCGGGCTGGAGAAGGTCATCCAGCAGCGTTCCGAGAAAGGCGGCATCGGCTTTTCCGCCGAAATCAAGGACGCCTCGCAGCAGAAGGCCGTGGGCGAGACCCTGCGTGATGTCGAGCCCGAGGACCTGATGCGCTACGGGCTGATCCCGGAGTTTGTCGGGCGGCTGCCGGTGGTGGCTACGCTCAACGAGCTTGACGAGGATGCGCTGGTGCAGATCCTCCGTGAGCCCAAGAACGCGCTGGTCAAGCAGTTCCATCGCCTCTTCGAGATGGAAAACGTCGAGCTCGAGTTTCGCGACGAGGCGCTCTACGAGGTGGCCCGCAAGGCCATTGCCCGTAACACCGGGGCGCGAGGGCTGCGCACGCTGGTCGAGCACGTCCTGCTGGACACCATGTACGAGCTCCCCTCGCTCGACAATGTCAGCAAGGTCGTCGTGGATGATGCGGTCATTCGCGGTGAGACGGCTCCCTATCTGATCTACGATGGCTCGGAGCATCAGCCTGCCGCGGCGTCGGACTGACCCGCGGCCGGGCAGCCCGGCCCCAAGAGGATTCCTATGACTCAGGAACTGACGCCCGCGAGCGGCGCCGCCATGGCGGTGTTGCCGCTGCGCGATGTCGTCGTCTACCCCCATATGGTCATCCCGCTGTTTGTCGGCCGCGAGAAGTCCATTCAGGCCCTCGAGCGGGCAATGACCGAGGACAAGCAGATACTGCTGGTGGCCCAGCACAGCGCCGAGGTGGATGACCCGGCGGCCGGTCACCTCTACGCCGTTGGTACCATCGCCAATATCCTGCAGATGCTCAAACTCCCTGACGGCACCGTCAAAGTGCTGGTGGAGGGGGTCGAGCGTGCCCAGGTGGCTGATCTTGACGATGCTGATGGTCATTTCGCCGCCAATGCGGTGTCGCTGCCGGATGAGTCGGTCGAGGGCAACGAAGAAGTGGATGTGATGATCCGCTCGCTGATGTCGCTGTTCGAGCAGTACGTCAAGCTCAACAAGAAGGTCCCGCCCGAGGTGCTCTCCTCGTTGCAGGGGATCGAAGAGCCCGGGCGGCTTGCCGATACCATTGCCGCGCACATGAGCCTGAAGATCGACGAAAAGCAGACCATCCTCGAGATGGAAAACCCCGCGCGTCGGCTCGAGCACCTGATGGGGCTGATCGAGGGCGAGCTCGACGTCCTGCAGGTTGAAAAGCGCATCCGTGGCCGCGTCAAGCAGCAGATGGAAAAGTCGCAGCGTGAGTACTACCTGAATGAGCAGATGAAGGCCATTCAGAAAGAACTCGGCGAAATGGAGGACGCCCCCAACGAGGTGGAGGATCTCGAGCAGAAGATCGAAGCCGCGGGGATGTCCAGCGAGGCGCGCGAGAAAGCGGACCAGGAGCTTGGCAAGCTCAAGATGATGTCGCCCATGTCCGCCGAGGCCACCGTGGTGCGCAGTTATCTCGAGTGGATGGTGGCGCTGCCCTGGAAAAAGCGCACCCGTGTTCGTCACGATCTGGGGCGTGCCGAGGCGATCCTCGATGCGGACCACTACGGGCTCGAGAAGGTCAAGGAGCGGATCCTCGAGTACCTGGCCGTGCAGCAGCGCGTGCGCAAGTTGAAGGGGCCCATTCTCTGCCTGGTGGGACCGCCCGGTGTTGGCAAGACCTCGTTAGGTGAATCGATCGCGCGCTCGATCAACCGCCGCTTTGTGCGCATGTCGCTGGGCGGTGTTCGCGATGAGGCCGAAATCCGCGGCCATCGGCGCACCTACATCGGCTCGCTGCCGGGCAAGATCGTGCAAAAGCTCACCAAGGTCGGCAAGCGCAATCCGCTGTTCCTGCTCGATGAAGTCGACAAGATGGCGATGGACTTTCGCGGCGACCCGGCCTCGGCGCTGCTCGAGGTGCTCGACCCCGAGCAGAACGCCACTTTCAACGATCATTATCTGGAAGTGGACTTCGACCTCTCTGACGTGATGTTCGTGTGCACCGCGAATACGCTGGATATCCCCGGCCCGCTGCTCGATCGCATGGAGGTGATCCGGCTGTCGGGTTACACAGAGGAGGAAAAGGTCAATATCGCTCGGCAGTACCTGCTGCCCAAACAGATCAAGGCCAATGGTCTCAAGCCCGGCGAGCTCGAAGTCAGCGACAATGCGCTGCGCGACATCGCCCGCTATTACACCCGCGAGGCCGGCGTTCGTAATTTTGAGCGCGAGGTGGCCAAGATCGCCCGGCGGGTGGTCAAGGAAGTGCTGATCAAGCCGCGTGACAAGGCGGTACAGGTCAACACGCAAAACCTCGACAAGTACCTGGGGGTACGCCGCCATCGCTACGGTGTTGCCGAGACCAGCGATCAGGTGGGTCGGGTTACCGGCCTGGCCTGGACCGAAGTGGGCGGCGAGCTGCTCACCATCGAAAGCGCCGTGGTGCCGGGCAAGGGTCGCCTGCAGAATACGGGTCAGCTGGGTGACGTGATGAAGGAGTCGATCCACGCCGCGCAGACCGTCATGCGCAGCCGCTCGGCGTCGCTCGGCATCCCCGCGGACTTCCATGCCAATCACGATATCCATATCCATGTGCCCGAGGGTGCGATCCCCAAGGATGGGCCCAGCGCCGGCATCGGCATGTGCACGGCACTGATCTCTGCCGCCACGGGAATACCGGTCTCGGCGGCCGTGGCGATGACCGGCGAGATCACCCTGCGGGGCGAGGTACTGCCCATCGGTGGGCTCAAGGAGAAGCTGCTGGCGGCGCTGCGCGGTGGGATCCGCACGGTGCTGATCCCTGCAGACAATCGCAAGGATCTGGCCGATATCCCGCGTGACATCCAGTCGAAGCTGGATATCCGCACGGTGCGCTGGATGGACGAGGTGCTGGCCGCCGCGCTCGTCTCGCAGCCGGTGCCGCTCGCCGAGGCGGGCGAGGCACTGGCCGAAGCCGGCAGTGGTCCGGAGGCCCCGGCGACCACTCAGCGCCCGCACTGACAGGGTTGGTCGTTTGACAGCGGCCGGTTTTGCCATGCTTAATGAATCCGCGCTGAGCGGTTGTGGTGACACGGGCTCAGCGATAGCATTCAATACATCCGTCGAACGGGCGATCATTGATAGAATAATTTCGAAGGGGATCCATTCATGAACAAGTCTGAACTCATCGACGCCGTCGCCGAATCGGCCGACCTGTCCAAGGCCGACGCCACCAAGGCGGTTGATGCCTTTGCCGCCACCGTGACGGACGCGCTCAACCAGGGTGATCAGGTCACGCTGGTCGGCTTTGGCACCTTTACGGTGCGCGAGCGTGCGGCGCGGACCGGTCGCAACCCGCGGACCGGCGAGTCGATCAATATCGCGGCCTCGAAGGTGCCCGGCTTCAAGGCTGGCAAGGCGCTCAAGGATGCGGTAAACTAAGCGGCGCTTTATCGGGGTGGTTAGCTCAGTTGGGAGAGCGTCGCCCTTACAAGGCGAATGTCGGGGGTTCGAACCCCTCACCACCCACCAAGGTGAAAGAACGGAGCGGTAGTTCAGCAGGTTAGAATGCCGGCCTGTCACGCCGGAGGTCGCGGGTTCGAATCCCGTCCGCTCCGCCATACAATCCCATCCTCAGGAAGGCGCCCGAAGGCGCCTTTTTGTTATACGGAATCCAACCATGCTGCTCTCCATCAGAGATCGAACCAGCGGCTGGATCGCCTACGTCATCGTGGGCCTGCTGGTGATCCCCTTCGCCCTGTTCGGGCTGTATAACTACGTCGGCAATGGCGGCCCCCAGGTGGTGGCAACCGTCGGTGATGCCGAGATTACCCGCACCCAGCTCGATCAGGCCTATCAGCAGCGCCAGTCCGAGCTGCGCCGCATGCTGGGTGATCAGTACGATCCGGCGGTGTTCAGCACTGACGATCTGCGTCGCCAGGTCCTCGAGCAGCTGATTGATCGCCAGGTGCTGATCAATTACGCCCGCGACACACGCCTGCGCGCCAGCGATGGGGATGTCTCGCAGGCGGTGCGCAGCCAGTCCATGTTCCAGGTCGATGGCAGTTTTTCGTCGGAGCGGTATCAGACCCTCCTGCAGCAGAACAATCTGACGGCCGAGGCGTATGAGGCCCAGATCCGCCGGGATCTGTCGATTTCGCTGCTCCAGCGGGCGGTAGAATCCACCACCTTTACCTCGGATCAGGCCGTGGAACGGCTGATCGCGCTGCAGGGACAACAGCGGCGGCTCAGTTGGGCAGCCCTCGCGACCGAGGACTACCGCGACGCCATCGAGGTAACCGATGCCGATCTGCAGGCCTGGTATGACGACAATCGCGAGCGGTTTCGTGAGCCCGAACAGGTCCAGCTGAGCTACCTGATGCTGTCGGCAGACGGCATTGCGTCGACCATTGATGTTTCGGAGGACACGGTACGGGAGCGTTACGACGAGCGCGCCAGCGGCAGTGGCGAAGACGCGCCACGCACGGTTCGGCATATCCTGGCAGCGGTGCCCGAGGATGCCGACCCGGCGGCGGTGGAGTCGGCTCGTGACGCCATCGCAGCCGCCCGCGAGCGGATTCGCTCGGGCGAGTCCTTCGCCGCCGTGGCCGAAGCGGTCTCGGATGATTCGGGATCGGCCGCGCAGGGTGGCTCGCTCGGGGTGATCGAGCAGGCCGACGTTGCCGATGCGTTCGCCGAGGCGGCCTGGTCGCTGCAGCCGGGCGAGTTGAGCCAGCCAGTGCGCACGCCCTTTGGCTGGCATCTTATCGAGGTAACGGATGTGCGCGTGGCGGATATGCCGCCCTTCGAGCAGATGCGCGCGTCCATTCGCGAGAGCATTGCCATGGAGCGCGCCGAGCGGCGTGTGACCGAGCATGCCAATACCCTCGAGACCCTGGCGTTCGAGAACCCGGGCACGCTGGAGCCTGCGGCGGAGGCGGTAGGCCTCAATGTTGGATCCACCGACTGGATTGATGCCGCGGCGGACGACACGGGTATTGCCGGCGATGCGGCGGTGCTCGAGACCGCATTCAGCGACGCCATGCTGGATAACCGCGAAAACAGCGATCTGATCGAGCTGGATGACGGCGGTTACGCCGTGGTCCGGGTCACCGATTATCGATCGGCCCGGATTCGGCCGCTGGATGAAGTCCGCGAGCAGGCGATTACAGCGTATCGGGATGAGAAGGCGACCGCGGCGGCGCGTGCCGACGCCGAGCGTATCGCCGAAGCCGTGAACGCCGGCGAATCGCTGGAAGCGGCGGCGGAACGCATCGATGCGGCCCAGTATACCGCCCCCACGCTGGGCGGGCGGAATGATCGGTCACTGCCGGCGGGCGTGCGTGAGCGCGGCTTTCGCCTGAGCGGGCCGGATGGCAGCGGTGATCGGGCCGGCGTTGGTCGGCTGGCGAGCGGCTGGGCCGCCGTGGTGGTTGAGGCCGTTGAGCCCGGTGATCCGTCCGAGGTCGGTGCGGAGCAGCGCAATCAGCTCAGGCAGACCCTGAATGATCTTGATGGCCAGGCCAGCGTGCAGGCCGTGGTCGCGGCACTGCGCGACCAGGCGGATGTCGAGATTCGCGCGAGCAATCTCTGAGCGGTGACGGCGGACGAGGGCGACTCAGCCCTCGTCGCCCATCGCGCTGCCGGCCAGCGCGACCGAGTGGAAGCCGCCGTCGACATGCACGATCTCGCCGGTGATGCCCGAGGCAAGATCCGAGCACAGGAAGGCACTGGTATTGCCGACCTCTTCGATGCTCACGTTGCGTCTCATGGGCGCCGCCGCCGCGTTGAAGTCCAGCATGCGGCGGAAGTCGCCGATACCGGATGCGGCCAGGGTGCGGATCGGACCGGCGGAAACGGCGTTCACGCGGATACCCTCGGCGCCCAGATCGCTTGCCATGTAGCGCACCGATGATTCCAGGCTGGCCTTGGCGGCACCCATGACATTGTAGTTGGGCAGCGCACGCTCACCGCCCAGATAGGTGAGCGTCAGCAGACTGCCATTGCGCCCCTGCATCAGCGGCCGGGCGCCGCGTGCCAGGGCGATGAAACTGTACGCACTGATGTCGTGGGCCATGCCAAAACCTTCGCGTGTCGTGTTCTCGACAAACGAGCCCTCCAGCTCGTCGCGCGGGGCAAAACCGACGGCATGGACGACGATGTCGAGATGCCCCCAGGTGTCGGCCAGTGTTTCGAAGACGGCATCGATCTGGGCGTCATCGGCAACGTCGAGGGGCAGCACCGGCCCGCCGCCGCAGGCCTCGGAGCATTGCTCGACGCGGCGCTTGAGTTTTTCGTTCTGGTAGGTGAGTGCAACCTCCGCGCCCTCGCGGTGCATGGCCTCGGCGATGCCCCAGGCGATGGAGCGGTTGCTGGCGACACCGGTGATCAGTGCCTTGCGATTGTCAAGAAAACCCATGGGAACCCCTTTGCCCCTGTCATAATCCTCGGTACGTTACTCAAAAGCGCTGTCGCGGCCAAGCGCCACCGCGAACGATTGCCATAAGGAGCCTTTCAATGCTGCCACTCGACGCCGTCCGACTCACCGTCCGGGCGATCGCGCTGGGATTGCTGATCGGCACGAGCCAGGCCCTTGCGGCCGAGGCCGAGCACGCCCTGGCACTGCATGGCGAGCCCAAATACGGCCCTGGGTTCGAGCACTTCGACTACGTCAATCCGCAGGCCCCGACGGGCGGCACGCTCAAACTCGCCAATGTGGCCGCCTCGACCTTCGACAGCCTGCACCCGTTCATCCTGCGCGGGACCCCGGCCGAGGGCATTGGCCGGGTTTTCGATACGCTGACCGTGCAGTCCCTCGATGAGCCGTTCACCCAGTACGGGCTGATCGCCGAGTCGATGGCGGTGGCTGACGACCACTCAAGTGTCACGTTCAATCTGCGCGAGGCGGCGCGGTTTCATGACGGCGAGCCGATCACCGCCGATGACGTGGCCTGGACCTTCCGGCGGCTGCGCGAGGATGGTCATCCGCGTTATCGGGCCTACTATGCCGATGTCGACCGCGTTGAGGTGGTCGACCCGCAGACGGTGGTGTTTCACTTTGCCACCACCGACAACGCCGAGCTGCCCCTGATCCTCGGCCAGCTCCCGGTGCTGCCGGCCCACGACTGGGCGGATCGGGACTTTACCGCCACTACGCTGACGCCGCCGCTCGGCAGCGGGCCGTACCGCGTAGCCTCGGTGGAGCAGGGCCGGCGCGTTGTCTACGAACGCGTTAAGGACTACTGGGCGGCGGATCTGCCGGTCAACCGCGGCCGTCACAATATCGACCGGATCAGTTACGACTACTACCGCGACGGCACCGTTGCGCTGCAGGCGCTCAAGGCCGGCGAGTATCACCTGCGCCGCGAGAACGTCGCCCGCAACTGGGCCACCGCCTACGATACGCCGGCGGTGGAATCGGGCCTGCTCAAGCGCGTCGAGATTCCCCATGATCGGCCCGCGGGCATGCAGGGGTTTTTCTTTAATACCCGACGCGCCATCTTCGAGGATCCGCAGGTACGCGAGGCGCTGGCCTATGCCTTTGACTTTGAATGGACCAACGAAAACCTCTTCTACGGGGCCTATCAGCGCACCCGCAGCTATTTCCAGAATTCCGAACTGGCGGCCACGGGCCTGCCCTCGGAGGCCGAACTCGACATTCTCGAGCCCTATCGCGATCAGCTCCCCGAGCGCGTGTTCACCGAGGCCTACGATCCGCCGGCAACGGCTGGGGGCTCACGACGGGCCAACCTGCGCCGGGCGCTCGCGCTGTTGCGCGAGGCCGGCTGGGCGGTCCGCGATGGGACGCTGACGCACGTCGAAACGGGTCGGACCATGGCCTTTGAGATCCTGCTGGTCTCGCCATCGTTCGAGCGCGTGGTCCTGCCCTTCAAGCGCAATCTCGAGCGCCTGGGGGCCGAGGTGAGCGTGCGCACCGTTGACCCCACGCAGTATCAAAACCGCATGGAGCAGTTCGATTTCGACATGACGGTGCATGTCGCCCCGCAGTCGCTGTCGCCGGGCAACGAGCAGCGGGACTTCTGGAGCTGTGAGGCCGCTGAGGTCAGCGGCAGTCGCAACGTCGCCGGGGTCTGCGACCCGGTCATCGATGCGTTGGTGGCCAAAGTCATTGACGCGCCCGATCGCGAGGCGCTGGTCACCCGCACCCGGGCGCTGGACCGTGTCCTGCAGTGGCATTTCTACGCCATTCCCAACTGGTCTATCGATCGCTTTCGGCTGGCCTACTGGGATCGCTTCGGCCGGCCGCCCGAGAACCCTCCCTACGGTCTGGCGCTGGACAGCTGGTGGGTGGACCCCGAGCGGGCGGCCCGGGTTGATAACCGCTAGCCCCGGTCGGCGGAGTCGCTGAGCGTGTACGCCTATATCGCGCGCCGGTTGCTGTTGATGATCCCGACGTTGATCGGTGTGCTGCTGATCAACTTTGTCATCGTGCAGTTCGCACCCGGCGGGCCCATCGAGCAGGTTATGGCGCAGGTCCAGGGCACGGCGGATCTGTCCACCAGCCGGTTCTCGGGGGTTGCCGCCGATGAGGTCTCGGGGGAGAGTCGCGGCGGTCGCGGGCTGGATCCGGCCTATATCGCGGAGCTTGAGGCGCAGTTCGGCTTTGATCGGCCGGCCCACGAGCGCTTTGGCAAGATGCTGCTCGACTACGCACAGTTTGATCTGGGCGAGAGCTTTTACCGCGACCAGTCGGTGCTCTCGCTGATCGCCGACAAACTACCGGTGTCGGTGTCGCTGGGGGTTTGGACGCTGCTGCTGACCTATCTGATCTCGATCCCGCTCGGCATTCGCAAGGCGGTGCGTGATGGCTCGGGATTCGATGTCTGGACCAGCGCCGTGGTGATTGTCGGTTATGCGATTCCGGGGTTTTTGTTCGCGATCCTGTTGATCGTGGTCTTCGCCGGTGGCAGCTACCTCGACTGGTTTCCGCTGCGCGGCCTGGTCTCCGATAACTGGGAACAGCTCGCCTGGCCGGCGCGGATTCTCGACTACCTCTGGCACCTGGTACTGCCGGTGCTGGCGATGGTGATCGGTGGCTTTGCCGGCCTGACCATGCTCACCAAAAACTCGTTTCTCGAGGAAATCAACAAGCAGTACGTGATGACCGCCCGCGCCAAGGGCGTGAGCGAGCGTCGCGTGCTCTACGGCCATGTCTTTCGCAATGCCATGCTCATTGTCATCGCCGGCTTTCCGGCGGCCTTCGTGGGCGTACTGTTTACTGGCGCGCTGTTGATTGAGGTGATCTTCTCGCTGGACGGACTGGGCCTGCTGGGGTTCGAGTCGGTGGTCAACCGGGATTATCCGGTGGTCTTTGGCAGCCTTTTCATCTTTACGCTGATCGGCCTGGTGCTCAATCTTCTGGGTGACTTGATGTACGTGCTCGTGGACCCGCGCATCGACTTCGAGGCCCGCGAGGGGTGATGAAGGCACCTCGTCTCAACCCCATCAACCAGCGTCGCTGGGCGCAGTTCCGGGCCAATCGCCGCGGTTGGTGGTCGCTGTGGCTGTTTCTGGTGCTGTTTGGCCTGTCGCTGGGCGCGGAGCTCATTGCCAATGACCGGCCGCTGCTCGTGCACTACGATGGCGACTGGTATTTTCCGGTGTTGGTGAGCTACCCCGAAACCACCTTCGGCGGAGACTTTCCCACCGAGACGGCCTACCGCGATCCCTATGTCGCCGAGCTGATCAACGCCCAGGGCTGGATGCTCTGGCCGCCGATCCCCTATCACTACGACACCATCAATTACGCCAGCGAATCCGCGGCGCCTGCGCCGCCCTCGGCCGCCAACTGGCTGGGCACCGACGATCAGGCGCGGGATGTGCTGGCGCGGCTGATCTACGGCTTTCGTCTGTCGGTGCTATTCGGCCTGGCCCTAACGCTGGCAAGTTCGGTGATCGGCGTGGCGGTGGGCGCCGTCCAGGGCTATTTCGGCGGGCGCACGGATCTGCTGGGACAGCGCTTCATCGAGATCTGGGCCGGCCTGCCGGTGCTTTATCTGCTGATCATCATGGCGGGGTTTGTGCAGCCCAATTTCTGGTGGCTGCTGGGGATCATGCTGCTGTTCAGCTGGACGCAACTGGTGGGCGTGGTGCGCGCGGAATTCCTGCGGGTGCGCAACTTCGACTACGTCAAGGCCGCCCGAGCGCTGGGCGTGGCCGATCGGGTCATCATTGTCCGTCATGCCCTGCCCAATGCGATGGTGGCCACGGTGACCTTTATGCCGTTCATCCTGACCGGCTCGATCACCACCCTCACCTCGCTGGACTTTCTGGGCTTCGGCCTGCCGCCGGGCTCCCCCTCCCTGGGTGAGCTCCTCGCCCAGGGCAAGAACAATCTGCAGGCACCCTGGCTGGGGCTGACGGCGTTTTTCACGCTGGCGATCATGCTCTCGCTGCTGGTGTTCATCGGCGAGGCGGCGCGGGATGCCTTTGATCCGCGCAAGACCTTTGGCGGCGGGGGGTCGGCATGAGCGCGCTGCTGCAGATCGAGGATCTGTCCATTGCGTTCGGCCGGGGCGGGCGACAAACCCCGGTCGTCCAGGGCGTCAATCTGACCCTGAACGCGCGCGAGACGCTGGCGCTGGTCGGCGAGAGCGGCTCGGGTAAATCCATCACCGCATTGTCGGTTCCCCAGCTGCTGCCGTACCCGTTGGCGAGTCACCCCACCGGCCGCATCACGCTCGAGGGCGAGTCACTGCTGGGTGCCAGCACGGCAACCCTGCGGCGTTTCCGCGGTGGCGCGCTGGGCATGGTCTTCCAGGAGCCCATGACCTCGCTCAACCCCGTCCATACCCTCGAAAAGCAGATCGGCGAGACCCTGCGCATCCATCAGGGACTGGGTGCCGCCGCTGCCCGGGACCGCATTGTCGAGTTGCTCGAAATGGTGCGCTTACCCGAGGCCTCGGCGCGTCTGGGGGCCTTTCCCCACCAGCTCTCGGGCGGGCAGCGCCAGCGGGTGATGATCGCGATGGCGATTGCCAACAATCCGCGGCTGCTGATTGCCGATGAGCCCACCACCGCGCTCGACGTCACGATTCAGGCCGAAATCCTCGAGCTGCTTGCCGATCTTAAACAGCGCCTGGACATGGCCATGCTGCTGATCAGCCATGACCTGAACGTGGTCCGCCGGGTGGCTGACCGCGTTGCCGTCATGCAGCAGGGCCGGGTGGTTGAACAGGGTGAGGCCGAGCGCGTGTTCGATCAGCCCCGCAATGAGTACACCCGGGCGCTGATCGCCGCCGAGCCCAGTGGCCGGCCGCGGCCCGTGGCGAATACCCAGACGCTACTCGAAGCCCGGGACCTGCGTGTGTGGTTTCCGCGCCGGGGCGGGTTGCTGAAACGCGTGACGGGTTATCTCAAGGCGGTGGACGGGATTGATCTGCAGGTCAGCGCCGGGGAAACCCTGGGGGTGGTGGGCGAGAGCGGATCCGGCAAGACCACATTGGGGATGGCGCTGCTGCGGCTGCAGGCCGCCACCGGCGAGATCCGGTTCGAGGGGCGCGATATCAGTCGCCTTGGCAAGGGCGCGTTGCGACCCCTGCGTCGCCGGCTGCAGGTGGTTTTTCAGGATCCCTACGGCAGTCTCAGCCCGCGGATGTCCGTCGAGCAGATCATTGGCGAGGGGCTGGCCGTGCATCGCATCGGGGCTGATGCCGCCGAGCGCGGTGCCCTGGCCCGCGAGGCCCTTGCCGAAGTCGGCCTCGACCCGGCACTGGCGGAGCGCTTTCCCCACGAACTCTCCGGCGGCCAGCGCCAGCGCGTGGCGGTGGCCCGCGCCATTGTCCTGAAGCCGGCCGTGGTGGTGCTGGATGAGCCCACCTCGGCGCTGGATCGAAGTGTTCAGACCCAGCTCGTCGAGCTGCTGCGAACGCTGCAGGCCCGGCACGGCCTGGCCTATGTGTTTATCAGTCACGACCTGAAGATCGTGCGCGCCATGAGCCATCGCATGCTGGTCATGCAGGACGGGAAGGTGGTGGAGGCGGGGCCGGCGGAACGGATTTTTACCGACCCGCAGGCCGCGTACACGCAACGCTTGCTGGCGGCGGCGCTGTGAACGCCGATTGCCACCCCGACGGGGCTTGCCGACTGCTATCATGAGGCAATGGAGCAACCGGTAATCGCCCTGGTGGGGCGGCCCAATGTGGGCAAATCCACCCTTTTTAACCGACTCACGCGGACGCGGGACGCCCTGGTGGCCGACTTCCCGGGGCTCACGCGTGATCGCCAGTATGGCGTCGGCCGTCTGGGGCCGGCGCCCTACGTGGTGGTGGACACCGGCGGCCTCGGCGAGCCGGATGATGTCACCTATCACCACATGCAGCGTCAGGCGCTGCGCGCGCTGGACGAGGCCGATGTCATCCTGTTTCTGGTCGACGCGCGGGTTGGCGTTACCCCCGGCGACGAGACCCTGACCCGCGATCTGCGCCGGCGCGGCAAACGCGTCTGGCTGGTCATGAACAAGATCGACGGGGTTGATGCGGACGTCGCTGGCGCCGAATTCCACTCGCTGGGGATGGATTCGCCCTGGCCGATCGCAGCGGTGCAGGGGCGCGGGGTCACGCAGCTGATGAGTGCGGTGCTTGAGGATTGTCTGGGGGAGGCCTGGGCCGCTCCAGACTCCCTCGATTCAGCCGACGCCGATCGCGTTACCGAGTCGCCCGACCCGCCCGATGCGCCCATTGATGTGGCCATCATCGGCCGCCCCAATGTTGGCAAGTCCACGCTGGTGAACCGTCTCATCGGCGAGGAGCGGGTGCTGGTCTATGACATGCCCGGGACCACACGGGATTCGATCCGGGTGCCGTTCGAGCGCGATGGTCGCCCCTTCACCCTGATCGATACCGCCGGTGTGCGGCGCCGGAGCCGGGTCAGTGATGGCGTGGAGAAATTCAGTGTCATCAAGACCCTGCAGGCCATCGAAGCGGCCCAGGTGGTGATCATGGTGCTCGATGCCCAGCAGGAGATCTCCGAGCAGGATGCCCACCTCATCGGTCATGCCATCAACGCCGGTCGCGGACTGGTCCTGGCGGTCAATAAGTGGGATGGGCTGATCACCGAAAACCGCGAGCGCATCCGCCGCGAGCTCGACGTCAAGCTGGGGTTTCTCGACTTTACCCGACCCCGATTCATCTCGGCGCTGCATGGCACGGGCGTGGGCCGGCTGCTCGAGGAGGTGGCGCATGTGCATGCAGCGGCGCGCCGCGAATTGCCGACACCGGCGCTCAATCGGGTGCTCGAAGAGGCGATCAGCGTCCATCAGCCGCCGCTTGTCCGCGGTCGGCGCATCAAGCTGCGCTACGCCCATCAAGGGGGTAAAAACCCACCCACCATCGTGGTCCACGGCAACCAGACCCGTGATTTGCCCGATGCCTATCGGCGATTTCTGATCAACCGCTTCCGCAAGGCCTTCCAGCTCCACGGGACCCCCATTCGGCTGGAACTGCGCACCGGCGACAACCCCTATGCCGGCCGCCGCAATACGCTGACGCCGCGTCAGCGCAAAAAGCGCGAGCGAATCGTGCGTCGCAATCGCCGTTAGAAAGATAGAATGGCTGAGCTGTCCCTGCCCCGTGCCAATCGTATTCGAATGACTTACTCCGCGCTTGAGGATCGTCTTGGGCTGATGTTGACCATGGCCTCGGGCGAGGGCCGGGGGGCGTGGTTGTCCCGGCGGGCGCTGCGCGGGCTCATGCAGCCGATCAATAACACACTCAAACGCTCCCACCCGGCGGCCGAGGGCGAATCCGCCCATGACGCGGTGATGGCCCTGGAGCACATCGGTGCGCGCTCGCAGGTCGCCGCCCAGCGTCATCAGGATGAATCCGGCGCGGCCGAGACGCCGCCTGCGCCGACGCAGTGGACGCACTGGCTGGTCACGGAGGCCCGGGTCGAGAGTCAACAGGAGCAGATCGTGATTGCGCTACTCGGCCAGCCGCTGCCGGGCATGCCGGATGAGCGCCTCGAACCGGCTGCCATTGCCGGGCTGTCCCTGACACGCAGCCACGCCCACGAGGTACTCCGTCTGATGCACGCGCATGCCGAGCAGGCGCAGTGGTCGCTCGATGCGTCAATCGGCTGGATAACGGCCGGGCCGTGAGCGGGTGAGTGGCGCCCCGAGCAGGATTCGAACCTGCGACCTATCGCTTAGGAGGCGATTGCTCTATCCAGCTGAGCTATCGGGGCGTATACACTGAGTTTACAGTCACTAAGCGATGATGCGAATGGATTCTGCAACCGCCCGCGTTCGTTTATGGATGGTGGGGGAGACGACCCGCCCGGATTGGCTTAGCGACGCCTATACCGTTGCCGATGGTCCCGAGCAGGCTGATGTGGCGGTGCTCATGCCCGGCACTCCGGTCGAGGCGCTGGACGCAACCCCGCTCACCGCGCACGGGGCATTGATGCCCGTGATCAATGCCTCGGGCCATTCAGTGTCAGGGGCGCTATACAGTGTCCCCAGCCTGCAGCCGGCGGCGCTCGCCGAGGCGATTGGCGTTGCCCGACCCGTGCTGGAGCGACTCGCGCAACTCCCGGACATCGATGCATTGGCCGATACCGAGGCGTTGATCGTGCTCGCCATGGCCTATTCGCGACAGACCCCTCTCCATGCCTCCTGGGATTTCACCCGCCCGATGGTCGTCCGGTACGCCGCTTTGCGGGGCATCGAGAACCCTCGGGCGCTGCTCGAGGAGTTGGCCGCGACGGAATTGCTGGCCCGGGAGCGATTCGACTGCATCCACTACTGCCCGGCGTGCGGGGGCTCGCGTCTGAATGTCCGCGAGGAGTGCACCGAATGCCGCAGTAGCGATCTGAAACCCGCCGCTCTCGTCCACCACTACCGCTGTGCCTACCAGGGGCCGGAGTCCGAGTTTCTGCGTGGGCATTCGCTGGAGTGCCCCAAGTGTCAGCGCCTGCTGCGCCATTACGGCGTGGATTACGATAAACCGGGCATGGTCTTTGTATGCGGTTCTTGCGGCACCGAAAACAGCGACCCGGCCGTTGGTTTTCTATGCACTGATTGCGATCGGCATACCGACAGCGAGCAGATGGACACGCGGACCTGGTGGCATTACGCCATCACCCCGGGCGGGGTCGCGGCGCTGCATCGCGGCATTCTGCCGCATTTGAGTCTCGAGGCGAGCGTAGCCCGCGGCTCGGTGGGTTACTGGGTGAGGGATTTCATTACTTTACTGCGTTTCCAGCAGGCTCAGGCCCGGCGTTACGAGCGCCCATTGTCGTTACTGGTCGTGCGCGTGCACAACATCGACGCGATCAGCGATACGCTGGGGGGCCGGGGTCTCTCGCAGGTCTTTGCCCATCTGGTGGATGTGCTGTCTGAATGCCTGCGCCAAACCGATGCCGTCACAGCCCGTGGCCAGATCGTCTACGTGCTCTTGCCCGAGACCCCTATCGCCGAAACCGAGGCCATTGCACGGCGTCTGCGGCATACCACTGAGGCGGTGGTGGCCGGACCGATGGAAATCACCATCGAGCGCACCGAGGGGGTGGATGCCGCCGCTGCGGTGCTCGAGGCACTGACCGGCTGATGGAAAGCTCTATTGCCCTGCTCAGTCAGCTCGATCTGCAGGGGTTTGTCTACCTGTTCTGGCACTACGTCATCTTTGATCTGTCGCGCTACGGCCTGAGCGTTCTCGCCATTCTGATGGCAGCGCCCTGGGAACGGCGCGTACCGGACTGCCATCATCGCCCCGCGGTCAGCGTTTTGCTGGTCGGGTTCAATGAGGGCGAGGCCCTGCAGCGCACCGTTCGATCGCTCACCGAGCAGACCCACCAAAAGCTGGAGCTGATTCTGGTGGATGACGGATCGGTTGACCGCATGCGCGAGATTGGCTGGGCGCTGCGGCGTCGAGGCGAGCTCGACCGGGTGGTGTCCACTGGCATCCGGGGTGGCAAATCCAGTGCCATCAACATGGGTCTGGGGTACGCCCGCCATGATCTGGTGAGCATCGTGGATATTGATACCACCTTCGATCGCGATGCCTTCGAGCAGTTGATTGCCCCGATGGCCGATCCCCAGGTGGGGGCGGTAGCGGGCAATCTGGCCGTGCGTAATGCCGGGACTACCCTGATGGCGCGCTTTCAGGCGATTGAGTATATAACCAGTATCGCCCTTGGACGCCGATTCACCGCCGCGCTGGGGATCCTGTCGATTGTCTCGGGGGCCTTTGGCGTGTTCCGAAAGCAGGCCCTCAGGCAGGCGGGGGGCTGGGATGTCGGACCCGGCGAGGATGCCGATATTACCGACAAGCTGCGGCGGGCCGGTTGGGCGGTCGCGTTTGCTCCGCATGCCTGGTCGATGACCGATGTGCCCGGGACGCTGAGCGGGTTCACCCGTCAGCGGCTGCGCTGGAATCGCAGCGTTATCCGGTTTCGGCTGCGCAAATACGGCGCGGCTTTCGACCCGTTCTGGCGGGGCTTTCGTTGGGAGAATGCCCTCGCAATGGCGAATATCCTGTTCTATCAGGTGGTTCTGTCGATCAGTTTCTACGTCTATATCGTCTGGCTGTTCTGGACACTGGGGCCGCACGGCGCCATGACGGTGCTGGGCGCGACCCTGCTCATCTACATCCTCCAGGGCCTGCTGGTCTATGGTGTCGCCCGGGTCATGAGCGGCTCGCGTGCGCCGCTCGGGTATCTTTTGTATGTGCCCGGTCAGATTCTGTTCTCGACGTTTGTGCAGCGAGGGATTCGCATGATCGCCTATCTGGATGAATGGGTGTTTCGCCGCTCCTATGCCGATCCGTACGTGCCATCAAAAGTCCGCGACGCGGCGGATCGGTTCTGATGCATCGTCTGCGCCGACCCCCTCGTGTCGATCGTTTGCAGACCGAGCAGCGCACTCACCGAGGGCGTATCGGGCGGTGGATCTATCTGTTGCTGCTGCTGGCGCTGGTGGTGTGGCTGCTGGATATCTTTTTCGGGGATCGCGTCTATCTGTCGGCGCCGGGGATGGTGACCCAGGATCAGGTGTCGGTGAGTGTCAGCTATTCGGGGCGGGTGACGGCGCTGCATGTCAGGGAAGGCGACCGCGTGCAGGCCGGGCAGCTGTTGGCCGAGCTGGAATCGATGCCGGTGCAGCGTGACATCGCCAATCTCGCGGCGCAGCGGGCGGAATGGCGACGTCGGCGGGCCGCGCTGGCGGCTGAGCGCTATACCATTGCTCGCATGCTGCCGGTCGCCCGCGATCAGGCGGTGACTATCGCCGAGTTGCTTGGTCTGCGCGAAAAGGCCTACGAAGAAGGGCTGAGTACGAATCTGACCCTGCATGAGCTGGTGATGGCCGATTACCGCAGCACCCTGCAGGCGACCGAGTTCGAGGCCCGGGAGGAGGGATTAGCGCGCGAGATCGACACGCTTGATGACATCGTCGCGCGGTTCGGGCGCAGTCTTGATGATCTGCGCGAGCAATTTGACGGCGGACAGGTCCGCGCCGAGCACGATGGTGTCGTCATGGATCGTCAAGTCAAGGCAGGCGGCCACACCGGCGAGTCGGGTAACCTGATGACCCTGGTGGTGGGCGAGCCTTATGTCCTGGCCTATACCCCACCCGGCGCGCTCTATTCAGTGGCCGAAGGCGACCGGGTCAGAATCCGTTACGGGTTCCAGCGTATCGAAGGCACAATCGAAGCCGTGCGACCACTATCCGTGCGTCTGCCCGAGGAATTCCAGCGCGCTTTCCAGCCGCGTCGGCGTTCACAGATCGTGCGGATAAGCCTGGATGGCGAAAACGTCCCACCCGCGTTCACGACCGTCGAGGTCAGTGCAGCAGGACGCGACTGGGTGAGTCGATTCGGGGATTGGTGGAGCCGAGGGGGATCGAACCCCTGACCTTCGCGTTGCGAACGCGACGCTCTCCCGGCTGAGCTACGGCCCCTTCTCAAGATTGAAATCTTATCATTGCTGCGCTGAAGGATGCCACAGGTGTCGAGGCGCTTGTTATGATGCGCTGATATTAACCACCGCGGGAGTCACCGATCATGGCCGCAGGCAATCTCAAACGACTGGCAGTGTTGCTGTGCCTCAGTCTGACACTCATTCTGGCCACCGGCTGCAATACCCTTGAGGGCCTTGGCAAGGATGTCCAGAAGGCGGGTGATGCGCTCGAGAAGAGCGCCGACGGCGACGATTGATCCCCACAACCGGGGTTCTGGTGCCGGGGGCGGGGCTCGAACCCGCACTCTCTCGCGAGAACCGGATTTTGAGTCCGGCGCGTCTACCAGTTCCGCCACCCCGGCTTTAACGACAAGTATAACAGCACTGCATGCAAGTCAGCGATTTCAATTACGAGCTCCCGACGCATCTGATTGCCTCGGAACCACTCCCCAACCGCACCGACAGTCGCCTGTTGGTCCTCGATCCCGCAACCGGCAGGGTTACCGACCGCCAGTTCCCGGCGATCCGCGACTATCTGCAGCCCGGCGATCTACTGGTGGTCAACGACACCCGCGTGCTGCCCGCGCGGCTCTACGGACACAAGGCCACCGGCGGCCATGTCGAGATACTGCTCGAACGGCTGACCGGTGGTCGCGAGGCCCTGGCTCAGGTGCGTGCCAACAAGCCACCGGCTATTCCCACGCTCATCACCCTCGAAGGGGGCCTGGAGGTTGAGGTCACCGGCCGCGAAGACGATTTCTTTCGCCTGCGCTTTGCCGGCGACGAACCGCTGCCGGCTCTGCTCGAGCGCCATGGACACATGCCGCTGCCGCCGTACATCAAGCGCGCTGACCGCCCGGATGATCGCCAGCGCTACCAGACCGTGTTTGCCGAGCGGCCCGGCGCTGTCGCCGCGCCGACAGCCGGTCTGCACTTTGATCAACCCCTGCTCGCGGCACTGGCCGAGGATGGCGTCGAAACCGCTACGCTGACGCTGCATGTCGGCGCCGGGACCTTTCAACCGATTCGCACCGACAGCCTCGAGGATCACCGCATGCATGCCGAGTGGCTGTCGGTGCCGGACAGCGTCTGCCAGGCCGTGGCACGCACGCGGGCCCGCGGCGGACGCGTGGTAGCGGTGGGGACCACCGTGGTGCGCGCCCTCGAGTCGGCGGCGCAGACCGGCGAGCTCCAGCCCTTCGAGGGCGAGACCGAGATTTTCATCTACCCGGGCTTCCGGTTTCAGGTCATCGACGGGCTGATCACCAATTTCCATCTGCCTGGCTCGACACTGGTGATGCTGGTCAGTGCGCTGGCGGGGCGTGAGTCGATCCTGGCCGCCTATCGGCATGCGGTGGAATCGGAGTATCGGTTTTTCAGCTACGGCGATGCCATGCTGATCATGGCCGGTACCGGGGAGGTGCGATCGTGAGTCTGCGGTTAACGCTGTCGGCCACCGATGGCTGGGCTCGCCGCGGCCGGCTCGAGTTTGCCCGGGGCGCCATCGATACGCCGGCGTTCATGCCGGTGGGTACCTACGGCACGGTCAAGGGCATGACGCCTGAGGAGGTGTCCGGCACCGGTGCGCAGATCCTGCTGGGCAACACCTTCCATCTGATGCTGCGCCCGGGCACGGAGATCATCGCCGCGCACGGCGATCTCCACGATTTCATGCACTGGCCGTCTCCCATCCTGACCGACTCGGGGGGCTTTCAGGTATTCAGTCTCGCCGAAGGACGACGGCTGAACGAGGCGGGTGTCGAGTTTCGCTCGCCGGTGGACGGATCCCGGGTGTTCCTTGATGCCGAGCGCTCCATGGCCGTCCAGCGTGCGCTGGGCAGCGACATTGTCATGATCTTCGATGAATGCACGGCCTGGCCCGCGGAATGGTCCGAGGCCAAGCGCTCGATGGAGCGCTCACTGCGCTGGGCCGAGCGCAGCCGTGTGGCCCACGGCAACAGTGACGCCGCGTTGTTCGGAATCGTCCAGGGCGGGATGTACGACGATCTACGGGCCGCTTCTCTGGCCGGGCTCGAGTCCATCGGCTTTGACGGCATGGCCGTCGGCGGCCTGTCGGTGGGTGAGCCGCCGGCCGAGCGGTTGCGGGTGCTCGATTCGCTGGCCCCGCAACTGCCCACGGACAAGCCTCGTTATCTGATGGGTGTCGGCCGGCCCGAGGATCTGGTCGACTGCGTGGCGCGCGGCATCGACATGTTCGATTGCGTTCTGCCCACCCGCAATGCCCGCAACGGGTATCTGTTTACCGATACCGGCACCCTGCGACTGCGCAATGCCCGGTTTGCCCACGACACCCGCCCGATCGAGGTGGATTGCGACTGCTATACCTGCCAGCACTACAGCCGTGCCTATCTGCGCCATCTCGACCGCTGCGGCGAGATGCTGGGCGGCCGTCTCAACACGATTCATAACCTGCGCTACTTTCAGCGCCTCATGCAGGCGATCCGCGAGGCCATCGAGGCGCAGGCGTTCGACGAATTCGCCCGGGCATTCCATGCCCGACGTGCGGATATGACATAATCCCGACCTTTAATTCGAGGGAGACTTCCATGGATTTCTTTATCAACGATGCCCTGGCCCAGTCCGGTGGCCAGCCCGGTGCCGGCCTGACCGGTCTGATCTTTCCCATTGCACTGATCGTGATCTTCTACTTTCTGCTCATCCGCCCGCAGCAGAAACGCGCCAAAGAGCACAAGAAGCTCGTCCAGAATCTCTCCAAGGGCGATGAGGTGCTCACCAATGGCGGGCTGGTCGGTCGTATCAGCGACGTTGGCGATACCTATGCCAACGTGAGCCTTACCGAAGGCGTCGAGGTGCGGCTGCAGAAAAGCGCGGTGGCGCAGGTCCTGCCGAAGGGCGCGATGAAGGCGGGCCTGGACAAGGCCGACGCGGTCGCCAAGGACGACACCGGCAAGAGCGACTCGTCGAAGTAGGTATGATGAATCGCTATCCGCTCTGGAAGTATCTGCTGGTGGTGGCCGTGATTGCGGCTGGCTGCCTCTACGCGTTGCCCAATCTATTCGGCCAGGACCCGGCCCTGCAGATCAGCAGTGCGTCAGGGGGAGCCCCCACGGCGGATGTACGGGAGCGGATCAGCGAGCAACTGAGCGCGGATGGCATCCGCGTGCAGGGGCGGGAACTGACCGACGACCACCTGCTGCTGCGCCTCGGCAGCGCCGAGGCCCAGGTGCGGGCAGCGGATGAGCTGGCCCTCGCGCTGGGCGGGGATTACACCGTCGCACTCAACCTGGCGCCGGCCACCCCCGACTGGCTTCAGGGGCTGGGCGGGCGGCCCATGTATCTGGGCCTGGATCTGCGCGGCGGTGTGCACTTTCTCATGGATGTCGACGTCGAGGCCGTGCTGGATCAGACCATGACCGGCTACCGCGACGAGTTTCGTCGTCAGCTGCGCGAGGCCGATATCCGCTACCGTGACGCCAGTGTCCAGGGCACCACGGTGCGGCTCGCCTTTGCCGACGGCGAGGCCCGCGATGCGGCGCGCTCGACGCTGAGCCCCGACTACCTTGACCTTGGTTTTGAGGCCGGGGCGAGCGAGGACGATCAGCCATTGCTGACCGCCACGCTGAGCGAGGAAAAGCAGCGCGAGGTGCGCAACGCGGCGGTCGAGCAGAACATGACCACGCTGCGAAATCGGGTCAACGAGCTCGGTGTGGCCGAGCCGGTGATTCAGCGGCAGGGCCTGAGCCGCATTGTCGTCCAGCTGCCCGGGGTGCAGGACACGGCCCGCGCCAAGGAGATTATCGGTGCCACCGCCACCCTCGAGTTTCGGATGGTGGACTCGGCGAACTTCCCCTACCGCGGCGATGCCGATGATCCGGTGCCGCCGGGTACCGAGCGTTATCCCGAGCGCGATGGCGGCTATGTGCTGCTCGAGCGCGAGGTCATCATTACCGGCGAGGCCATTACCGACGCCTCCTCGGGCATCGACACCCAGAATGGGCAGCCCCAGGTCAATATTCGCCTCAGTGGCAGTGGCGGCAGCATCATGAACCGGACAACCGCCGACCGGGTGGGTGATCACATGGCGGTCCTGTTCAAGGAGACCCAGATCGAGCCGCGTCGTGTCGACGGTGAGGTGGTGCGCCAGCAGGTCGAGACCCAGGAGGTGATCAACATCGCGCGCATCCAGGAGCAGCTCGGCAGCCGCTTCCGTATTTCCGGCCTCGAGAGCTCGCGGGAGGCGCGCAACCTCGCCCTGTTGCTGCGCGCCGGCTCCCTGGCCGCTCCCATGCAGATCGTCGAGGAGCGCACCATCGGTCCCAGCCTGGGTCAGGAGAACATCAATCAGGGACTGGCCGCGGTGGTAGCGGGCTTTCTGCTGGTGGTCGCGTTCATGGCCATTTACTACAAGGTGTTCGGGCTGATCGCCAATGGGGCGCTGCTGGCCAACCTGATCCTCATCGTGGCAGTGCTATCGCTATTGCAGGCCACGCTGACGCTGCCGGGTATCGCCGGGATCGTGCTCACGGTGGGCATGGCGGTGGACGCCAACGTGCTGATCTACGAGCGCATCCGCGAGGAACTGCGCGGTGGCAGTAGCACCCAGCAGGCCATCGAGGCCGGCTATGGCAAGGCCTTCTCGACCATTGCCGACGCCAACGTCACCACCCTGATCGCCGCGGTGGTGCTGTTCGCCTTCGGCAGCGGGCCGGTGAAGGGGTTTGCGGTCACCCTGTCGATCGGCATTGTCAGCTCGATGTTCACGGCGATCCTTGGCACGCGCGCGGTCGTCAATCTGATCTACGGCGGGCGTCGCGGCGCTCGTCTGGCTATCTGAGGAGACGCTTGTGGATTTCTTCAAGCGCGAGCCCGACATCGCTTTCATGGCCTACCGCCGGCGCCTGGCGCTGCTGACGGCGGTGCTGCTTGTGGCCGCCATCGGCTTTCTGGGCGTGCGCGGCCTCAACCTGGGGCTGGACTTTACGGGCGGCACACTGGTCGAAGTGGGCTATCCCCAGGCCGTGGAGCTCACCGAGGTGCGCGAGGTGCTCGCGCAGGACGGCTACGAGGATGCCGTGGTGCAGACCTTTGGCACTGCCCGCGACATCCTGATCCGCCTGGCACCGGATGCGGGGCAGGGGGATGCGCTCAGCAATGCGGTCCTCGAGACCCTGCGCGGGGATAATCCCGACGCCGAACTGCGCCGGGTCGAGTTCGTCGGCCCGCAGGTGGGCGACGAACTGGCCGAAAAAGGCGGGCTCGCACTGCTCTACGCACTGGGCGGGATCCTGCTGTATGTGGCGTTTCGCTTTGAATACCGCTTTGCCATTGGGGCGGTGGCCGCGGTGGTGCATGACGTGGTGGTTACGCTGGGTCTCTTTGCCGCTATCGGCATGACCTTTGACTTGACCGTGCTGGCGGCGCTGCTGGCGGTGATCGGCTACTCACTCAACGACACCATCGTGGTGTTCGATCGCATCCGCGAGAACTTCCTGCGGATTCGCAAGGGCACTTCCGAGTCCATCACCAACCGCTCCATCAACCAGATGCTGCCGCGTACGCTGGTGACGAGTCTGACCACGCTGCTGGTGCTGTTCGCGCTGGCGCTGTTCGGCGGTGAGTTGATCCGCGGCTTTGCCGTCACGCTCATCGTCGGCGTGCTGGTGGGGACCTATTCATCCATTTATGTCGCGAGCGCGGCGGCGCTGGCGCTGGGCGTCAGCAAAGAGGATCTGGTGCCGCCGCCGAAGGAAGGCGAGGATGCCGATGACGAGCAGCCCTGAGCCCGATCCGCAACCGCGTCACGAGACGGTCATAAACCCCGATTACGATGCCCCGCAGATGGGCAACGGGGACGACAAGACCATGCCGGACGTCGAAATGCTCAGGCCGCTCCGCTACCGGAGTGTGTTCATCTCCGACACGCACCTCGGGTTCAGTGGGGCTCAGGCCGAGTTTCTGCTGGATTTTCTGCAGTCCATCGAATGCGACACCCTGTATCTGGTGGGCGACATCCTCGACATCTGGGAGATGCGCCGGCGGCGCTTCAACTGGCCGGACAGCCACAACGCCGTGGTCCAGACCATCCTCGAGCGCGCCCGCCAGGGCACACGGGTGGTCTACATCCCGGGCAATCATGACGAAATGATGCGCGACTATGCCGGGATGTCCATCGAGGGCATCAGCATCAAGCTGCGCGACACCCATGAGTGTGCCGACGGCCGGCGGCTGCTGGTGCTGCACGGCGACGAATTTGACACGGTGGTTCAGTACAGTCGTCTGGTGGCAGTGCTCGGCAGCCGTATGTATGCCTGGCTGATTCGCGCCAATCACTGGGTCAACCGCATCCGGCAGGCGCTGAACCGGCCCTACTGGTCGCTGGCCGCCCATCTCAAGCAGCGCACCAAGAATGTCATGCGCTACATCGCCAGCTACGAAGAGGCGCTTTTGCACGAGGCGCGCGAGGCAGAAGTGGACGGTCTGGTCTGCGGGCACATCCACCATGCCGAGATCCTCGATCAGCAGGGGGTGCTGTACTGCAACGACGGCGACTGGGTGGAGAGCTGCACGGCGCTGGTTGAATCCTACGCCGGCGAGCTGTCATTGCTGCGCTGGAGCGAAGTGCGCGAGACGCTCAAGACCGCCGAACAGGTCCCCGCCCGGCAAAGCGTGGCCTGATCGGTTCTCAGGCGCGAATCCCCTCGACGCGATGCGGAGCGATGGTGCGGACCATATCGGCAAACAATTTGGGACTGCCCGCGACAATGTTGCCGGTATCCAGATAGCCATCGCCGCCGGCGAAGTCGCCGACGATGCCGCCGGCCTCGCGAATCATCAAAGCCCCCGCTGCCATGTCCCAGGGTTTGAGGCCGATCTCCCAGAAGCCGTCAAGCCGGCCGCAGGCCACATAGGCCAGATCCAGGGCGGCCGAGCCACCACGGCGCAGATCGCCGGCCCGCCGGAAGATATCGCCAAACATCCCCAGATAGGCATCGTGGTAGGCCTGCAGGCGTAGCGGAAAACCGGTCCCGATCAGGGCATTGTCAAGGGATGGACGCGGCTGGATGCGCATCCGGCGTCCCTCGAACGTGCAGCCGCCACCGCGCTTTGCCGTCCACAGCTCCTGACGGATCGGGTCATAGATCACCCCGGCTTCCAGCGCTCCGCGGTATTTCAGCGCGATGGAGACGGCAAAATGCGGCACCCCACGCAGGTAGTTGAGCGTGCCATCCAGTGGGTCCACCACCCAGACGTAGTCGGCATCTTCCGCGCCGCCGCGCTCCTCACCCACCACCGCATGATCGGGATAGGCCTGCTTGAGGCTGGCGCGAATCTCGTCCTCGGCCATGCGATCGACGTCGCTGACGAAATCGTTTTCGCCCTTGGCCTCGACATTGATGCGGTCAAGCCGGTTGATATGGTGGACAATGATGTTGCCGGCGCTGCGTGCGGCGCGCACCGCAACGTTGATCATCGGTTGCATGAATCGGTCCTGAAATCGGGCTGGTGACGGCGAGCGATGCCGCAAAACTCTGCGTAATCCACAATGATAACAGCAAACCGGGGAGTCCGTGTCTTGAACAATCCCAATGCCCCAGACTGCCGCTTCGTGCTGGTGGGGACTTCACATTCCGGCAATCTCGGCGCCACGGCGCGGGCAATGCTGACCATGGCGCTGGATCAGCTGGTTCTGGTCGAACCGCAGTGCGCGGTGGATGATCAGGCCATCGCAATGGCCGCGCATGCCGCTCCGGTGCTGACCGGCGCGTGTCACCATGACGCGCTTGCCCCCGCCGTGGCCGACACCGAGCTGTGTCTGGGGCTGACGGCGCGTCCACGCCGGGATGGCGTCCCGGCGCTGACACCGCGCGAGGCCGCTGCCACCATTGCCGCCGAATCAGGCCCGGTGGCGGTGCTGTTCGGGCGCGAGCGCACCGGGCTGACCAATGCCGAGCTCGCCTGCTGTCACCGGCTGGTGCACATCCCCGCCAATCCCGACTACCCGGCGCTCAATCTGGCCGCGGCGGTGCAGCTGATGGCCTACGAGATTTTCGTTGCCCGCGGCGCTGTGCCGGGTGGCTCGGTGCCCAGCCCCGAACCCGCAACCGCGCTGGCCACCGGTGCCCACCTCGAGGGCCTGCATGGCCAGCTCGAGGCCCTGGCCGATGCCAGTGGCTACACCCGTCGCGGGCCCCGCGAGGTCATGCTCCGGCGGCTGCGCCACTTCATCAATCGCGCGCGACCCAGCGTTGACGAGGTGGATCTGCTGCGCGGCCTGCTCAAGCGGCTGCGGCCATGACGACCCGGCTGGCTGGCGGTGACGACACCCGAGTATACTCCCGGTATGTTTAAACGGCTTCGTGAAGACATTAACTGCGTCTTCGACCGCGACCCTGCGGCGCGCAATCACTTCGAGGTTCTGATCAGCTATCCGGGTGTCCATGCCCTGATCCTGCATCGGATGAACCACTGGCTGTGGCGACACCGCCTGGGCGGCGTTGCGCGCTTTCTGGCGCTGATAGCGCGGCTTTTGACCGGCATCGAGATCCACCCCGGTGCGCGGATCGGCCGGCGCTTTTTCATCGATCACGGCCTGGGCGTGGTCATTGGCGAGACGGCCGAGGTGGGTGATGACTGCACGCTCTACCAGGGGGTGACCCTGGGTGGCACCTCGTGGCGGGCCGGCAAGCGCCATCCCACGCTGGGCAATGATGTGGTGGTGGGCGCGGGCGCCAAGGTACTCGGACCGCTGGATGTCGGCGCGGGGGCGCGGATCGGGTCCAACGCGGTGGTGGTCAAGGATGTGCCGGCGCATGCCACGATGGTGGGCATCCCGGCCCGCGTGGCGCGGATCGGCAGCGAGGCGCCAGCGCGCTCCGAGGCCGAGCAGCGGCGCGTCGAAACCGCCCGCCGGATCGGGTTTGACGCCTATGGCGCGACCCAGGACATGCCCGATCCGGTTGCCAATGCCATCAATGCCATCCTTGATCATGTCCATCACACCGATGAACGCCTCCAGGAGATGTGCCATGCGCTGCGCGCGCTGGGCGGCGAGGTCAATGACAGCGATATCCCCGACATCGATGACTGCGGCATGCAGGACCGCTCGAAAAACGAGGGATCATGACCCGCGCGTATCTGGACTACGCGGCGACCACACCGCTTGACCCGCGGGTGGCGGCCACCATGGCCGCACTTCAGGGCCCCGACGGCGTGTTCGCCAACCCGTCCAGCAGCCATCCCCATGGCCGTCGGGCGGCGGCGGTGATCGAGACAGCGCAGGAGCGGGTGCTGGAAACCCTCGGGGATCGCGACTTTCAGGTCATCTGGACCAGTGGCGCGACCGAGGCGGATAACCTTGCAATCCTCGGCCTGGCGCGGGCGATTGATCAGCGCGGCGGCGAGCGGCGCCGGATATTGATCAGCGAGACAGAGCACTCCGCCGTCCTTGCCGCCGCCGACGCCGCCCGCGAGGCGGGCCTGCAGGTCGAGCGGCTGCCCGTCGAAGCGGACGGCCGGCTGAGCCCGGAGACCCTCGAGGCCGCGCTGGACCGCGACGTCGCGCTGGTCTCGCTGGCGCCGGTCAACAATGAAACCGGCGTTATCCAGCCCATCGACCAGTTGGCACCGCGGGTGAAGGCGGTGGGGGCGCGGCTGCATCTGGATGCCGCCCAGGCGGTGGGGCGAGTGCCCGAGCCGGGGCCCTACCACCATGCCGATCTGGTCTCGCTGTCCGCTCACAAGTGCTGTGGGCCGAAGGGTATCGGGGCGCTTTGTGTGCGCCCCGACGTGCGCCTGGCGCCGCTGATGCACGGCGGCGGGCAGCAGTCGGGACTGCGCTCCGGGACGCTGCCGGTGGGCTTGATTGGGGGAATGGGCGATGCCCTGCGCCACCGCGATGATGCCATCGAACAGGCGCGTCAGCGGGCACTGCGCGGGCGCCTTGTCGATGCCCTGCGAGGGCTGGGCAGCGTTGTGATCAACGGTCGGGGGGACGGCGCGCCGGCCATTCTGAATGCCTCGTTTCCGGGGGTGCACGGGGGTGCCCTGCGCGCGGCGCTCGGTCACCTGTCGGTGGGGTTCGGCTCGGCCTGCAGCCGGCGTGATGGTCCCTCCCACGTGTTGCGCGCCATGGGACGACCGGATGCGCTGGCCTATGCCTCGGTGCGCATCAGCGTCGGCCGGTTTACCGACGCCGCCGAAGTCGACGTCGCGGGCGCCGAGGTCGCGGCCGCCGTGACCGGGCTGCGTGGCATTTCGCCGCTCTGGCGTGAGATCGAAGAGGGGCGTTGGACGGTGGGTTCTGCGTACGGCGTCACAACCGCGCTGGAAATGGCTTGAATCCATGCCCGCGGATCGGGGATCGTGGAATGACGCAAGGCTGGGCGCGCCACGCGAGCGCAGCCGCTGGCAGCATGGCACCGCCGGCCGAATCGATGAGGGCTGCCGGGTGGACTGCTGGCTTTGCGGCGATTCGAGGGTCATCCGCGAGGCCCGCTTCGAGGTATTCGGCGATGCCGATATCATCGGCGCGGCAGGCTGGCTCGCCGGCTGGCTTGAGGGCCGGACACCGGCGGTGGCGCGAACGGTGACCGGCCGCTGGCTCGCCGAGACCACTGGCCTGGCGGACGAAGCGCGCACCGGGGCGCTGACTATTGAAGACGCCATGCGGTCGGCGTTGACTGCGTGGCCGCATGAGGCAAATGGAGCAAGCGATGAGCATTGAACTGACCGAACGGGCGGCGAACCATATCCGGGATTCGCTGGTTCGCCACGAAAAAGGCATGGGACTGCGTCTGGGCGTGCGCACCTCGGGCTGCTCGGGGTTCATGTATACCGTCGATTACGCCGAGGCGCCGGGCGATAATGATCTGGTGGTCGAGCAGCATGGCGTCTCGGTGGTCATTGACCGCAAGAGCCTGCCGTTTCTCGAGGGCATGGAGGTCGACTTTGTGCGTGAAGGCCTCAACGAGCGGTTCAGCTTTCGCAACCCCAACGTCTCGGCGGCCTGCGGCTGCGGCGAGAGCTTTGCCGTCGAGTGATTGTCGCTGAGCGAGCCGCTGGGTAGACTGCCCGGCTCGTCTTTATCAACACGCACAGGAGCCCATTGCATGGCCGTTGAACGCACCCTCTCCATCGTCAAGCCGGATGCCGTCGCCCACAACAATATCGGCGAGATCTATCGTCGCTTCGAAATGGCCGGTCTGCAGATCATCGCCGCGCGCATGACGCATCTCACCCAGGCCCAGGCCGAGTCCTTCTACGCGGTGCATCGCGAGCGCCCGTTCTTTACCGCTCTGGTCAACTTCATGACGTCAGGCCCGGTGATGGTCCAGGTGCTCGAGGGCCACGACGCCATCCGCAAGAACCGCGAGGTGATGGGCGCCACCAACCCGGCCGAGGCCGCTGCCGGAACGATTCGCCACGATCTGGCCGAAACCGTCGACGCGAACGCCGCCCACGGCTCTGACTCGCCCGAGACGGCGCGCGAAGAGATCGCCTTCTTCTTTGGTGAAGATGACCTCCACAGCCGCGGCTGACGGTCAGCCCCGTACCGAGTCCGGACGGCTCAACCTGCTCGGCCTGGATGCGGCCGGGCTGGACGGGCTGCTGCGTGAACTCGACGAAAAGCCATTCCGTGGCAAGCAGCTGCGGCAATGGCTGCATCAGCGCCGGGTATTCGACTTTGATGCGATGACCGATCTGGCCAAGGGGTTTCGGCGCAAGCTCGTCGATGTGGCCGAGCTGCAGGTCCCCCGGGCCATCTTCGATCGCGAGTCAGAAGACGGCACGCGGAAATGGCTGCTGGCGCTCGAAAGCGGCCAGGCGGTGGAGACGGTCTACATCCCCGAGCGGGGACGCGGCACGCTGTGCGTGTCCTCGCAGGTGGGTTGCGCCCTCGACTGCGGGTTCTGCTCCACGGGCAAGCAGGGCTTCAACCGCAATCTCTCCGCAGCGGAAATCATCGGCCAGCTCCACTATGCCACCCAGGCCCTCGAGGACGAGGGACGCGGCCGGCGGGTCACCAACGTGGTGATGATGGGCATGGGCGAGCCGCTCGCCAACTTCCGCAATGTCATCGCGGCCACCAACCTCATGGTCGACCCCTATGCCTGGGGACTTTCCCGGCGACGGGTCACGCTCTCGACCGTGGGGTTGGTGCCGGCACTCTATCGGCTGGCGGACGTGAGTAACATCAGTCTGGCGGTCTCGCTGCACGCCCCGAATGACGCGCTGCGTGACGAGATCGTGCCGATCAATCGCAAGTATCCGCTGCGCGAGCTGCTCCCGGCCTGCGAGCATTATCTGGGTAATACGCCGCATCACTGCATTTACTGGGAGTACGTGATGCTCGATGGCGTCAATGACAGCGATGCACAGGCTCGCGAGCTCGCGCGGCTGCTCCGGCATATCCCGTCCAAGATCAACCTGATTCCGTTCAATCCCTTCCCCGGCACGCGCTACGAGGCCTCGCCGCGGGCGCGGATCCAGCGATTCTCGGAGATTCTCCAGAACGCGGGGTTTATCACCACCACCCGGCGCACCCGAGGGCAGGACATCGACGGCGCCTGCGGCCAGCTGGTGGGGCAGGTGATCAACCGCCGCAACCAGGGCAAGCGCGGATCGGCATCGGCCAACGCCTGATGCGCAGTCTGGCGGCGGTCCTGCTCATGCTGACGGTTGTCGGATGCACGACTCAGCAGACCGGGCCGGCCACCCGCGAGCAGGCATCGATGGCTGCCAGCGCCAACACCGAAATCGCCAGCTACCACCTGAGCAACGGCGCGCTTGACACCGCTCTCGCCAAGGTCCGGCAGGCGTTGTCCCAGGACGACACCCTGGTGGACGCCCATCTGGTGGCCGCCGAGATCCAGGATCGGCTGGCGGATCCCGTTCGGGCTGAACGCCATTATCGCCGAGCGTTGTCGCTCAGTGGGCGAAGCGGGCCGGCACTGAATAACTACGCGGGTTTTCTTTGCCGCGCGGGGCAGACCGTGGCCGCCATCGAGCACTGGGAGCAAGCCGCCGCGCTGCGCCGCTACGATGGTCGTGCAATGGCGCTCAGCAATGCCGCGCACTGCCTGACCCGGGACGAATCCGCCGGACTGGCGCCGCGCGCCGACCGCTACTGGCGCCGCGCCCTGCGCATCGAGCCCGATTATGCGCCGGCCCTGCGGGGGCTGGCCGAGTGGAGTCTTGCCCGTGACGAGGTCAATGCCGCAGGTGCATGGTATTCACGCTACACTGCGGCGGTAGAAGACAATCCTGCGGGGCTCTGGCTGGGGATCAGGATTGCCAGAGCCGGTGATCAGGCGGTGCGTCAGAGGAAGCTGACGGCGAGGCTCAGGGACCAGTTTCCTGCGTCCGAGCAGGCCGCACGACTGACGGAGTAACGGGTTGATGACGCATAACGATGAATCGGGTGAGACAACCCGAACCGAGCGGTCCCGGACCGGTCCGGGCCGCGCGCTGCGCGATGAGCGCCTGCGCCAGGACAAGGACACCGCCGGGGTGGCGGATGGGCTGCACCTCAATCGCCGCACCATCGAGGCGCTCGAGGCAGACGATGTCGACAACCTGCCGCCGCTCGCGTACGTCCGGGGCTATGTGCGCAGCTACGCGCAGCTCCTCGGCCTCGATCCCGAGCCGCTGATCCGGCAGCTCGCCGATGCCCGGGGCGGCGGCGAGCGCCAGGCACTGAACCCCCACGTCGGTGAGGAGACCCGCAAGCGGCGGGCCCGGTCGGCAGCGCGCCGCGGCACTGGGGTGATCGGGGTGGCCCTGGGCCTGGCACTGATCATTGGTGGCGTGGTCGCCGGCGGCTGGTGGTTGTCACGCTCGGAATTGAACCTGCCGTTTCCGGCCACGCCCACCGCTGAGGATGACGCCCCCGCCGAGACACTGAGTGCGGACACGGCCGAGTCATCCGCAGCGCCGACCGAACCCGAGCCGGAGGCCGAGCCGGAGCCCGAGCCGGAACCCGAGCCGGAACCCGAGCCGATCACTCAACCCGATGACTCCTCAATGGAACCCGAACTCGACCGCCAGGCGATTGCGGATGCGGTCATGGGTGAGTCCGGGGAGAGCGACGCCAGTCGCGAGCCCACCGAGCCCGATGGGGCAGGAGAGAACGAGTCAGCGGCGCTGGTTCTGCGCTTTAGTGGCGAGTCGTGGATGGAGGTGACCGATGCCAGTGGCGAACGGCTTTTGTTCGGTATCGCCGAGTCCGGGGAC
This sequence comes from uncultured Spiribacter sp., assembly GCA_937884605.1. Taxonomy (GTDB): domain Bacteria; phylum Pseudomonadota; class Gammaproteobacteria; order Nitrococcales; family Nitrococcaceae; genus Spiribacter. Next base: position 105,274 of record CALGDM010000028.1, on the reverse strand, counting down.
GAGCGGCTCGATGGCGAGGCGCCGTTCGACATCGTCGTGGGGGATGTCACCAATGTTGAGATCGAATACGAGGGAGAGCCCGTGAATCTGGCCGAGTACGCGCGGGGTAGCGTGGCCCGCCTGACCGTGGGGGGCAATGGTGAGTAAGGCCATCCAGAACGTTCGTGGTTTTGGCGACGTGCTGCCGGCGGAAGGGCCGGCCTGGCAATTCGTCGAGGCGACATTCCGCCGCGAGCTCGAGCGTTATGGCTACGCGGGGATTCGCCTGCCCATTGTCGAGAAAACCGAGCTTTTTTCGCGCGCCATCGGTGAGGTGACCGACATCGTCGAAAAAGAGATGTACACCTTCACCGACCGCAATGGCGACAGCCTGACCCTGCGGCCCGAGGGCACTGCCGGCTGTGTCCGTGCGGCGCTGCAGCGCGGGCTGCTGCATAACGCCCAGCCGCGGCTCTGGTACAGCGGGCCGATGTTTCGCCATGAGCGTCCGCAGAAAGGGCGTTATCGCCAGTTTCATCAGGTGGGCGCGGAAGCGTTCGGCGTGCCGGGCCCCGACATTGATGCCGAACTGATCCTGCTGTCGGGGCGCATCCTGCGCGCACTGGGCATCAGCGACCTGCGCCTCGAGCTCAACAGCCTCGGCACATCCGCAGACCGGGGACGCTATCGGGCGGCGCTGATCGAGCATTTCGAGGCCCATGCCGATGCCCTCGATGACGACGCCCGGCGGCGTCTTCACAGCAACCCGCTGCGAGTGCTCGACAGCAAGAACCCCGCCATGGCGCCGGTCATCGCCACGGCACCGGACTTGACCGACTATCTGGATGACGAGTCTCGGGCGCATTTCGATACCCTGTGCCGCATGCTCGATCAGGCCGGGCAACCGTATCAGGTCAATTCACGGCTCGTGCGCGGGCTCGATTACTATGGCGGGACGGTGTTTGAGTGGATCAGCGCCGATCTGGGGGCTCAGGGCACGGTGCTGGCTGGCGGACGCTATGATGTGCTGGTGGAGATGATCGGCGGCCGGCCGACGCCCGCCATCGGCTTCGCGGCCGGCCTCGAACGGCTGGTTTCGCTGGTCGAGGCGGCTGGCACGGCGCCGCCGGCGCCGACGCCCCATGCCGCGCTGGTGGTGGGCGCCCCCGACCTGCAGGTCGATACCCTGGCGCTCGCCGAGCGCCTCCGCGACGAGCTCCCATGGCTGCATCTGGAGATGCCGCTGGGCGGGGGATCCATGAAAAGCCAGCTGCGCCGTGCGGATCGCAGCGGCGCAGCGGTGGCGCTGATCCGCGGTGCCGAGGAAGCCGCCGCCGACACCCTCACCGTGAAGTATCTGCGTGACGATCTCGATCAGATCACGGTGGCCATCGGACAGCTCCCGGAGATACTCTCCGCGCTGCAGACCCACTGAAAGGATATTGGAAAGCCGTGGCATACGACGACGAAGAACAACTCGAGGCAATCCGCGACTGGTGGCACCGCTATGGGCGCCTGGTGATCATCGCCGCCATTGCGGTGCTGGCCGCGGTGCTGGGCTGGCAGCAGTGGACGGCCTGGCAGGAGCGGCAGGCGGCAGAAGCCTCGGCGGACTACGCCGCGATCCTGCAGTCGCTCAACAATGATGATCGCGAGGCGGCGGGCAATCGGTTGCGCTCACTGCGCGAGGCCCACGCGGACAGTCCCTATGTGGCGATGGCGACCTTTGCCGTGGCGACCGCAGAACTCGACGCGGACAACCCGGGCAGCGCCGCTGATGCCCTGGGTTGGGTGACCGCGGAGCAGGCCGATAGCCCGCTGGCAGTGGTCGCGCGCATGCGCCAGGCCGAAGCGCTGCGCGTTGAAGGCGACCGCAGTGCGGCGCTGGCGGTGCTCGAGCCACTGCCTGACGGCGCGCTGCGCGGTCGGTTCCTCGAACTGCAGGGTGATCTGCAGGTTGCGCAGGGCAATACCGAGGCCGCCATCGATGCCTACCAGCAGGCACTGCAGGCAATATCCGGACAACGCCGCTCGCTGGTGGAGATCAAGCTCTTCGATCTGGGCGGGGCCCCGGCATCATGAAGACCGCTACCCTCAGGATCACCATTGGGCTGACGCTCGCCGGTATGCTGGCGGGCTGCGGCGGACCATCGCTCATCAAGGCGGAGGATCCGCCGGCACTCGAGACGCCGCCGGCTGAGCCAGCGGTCACCGAGCACTGGTCGGTCTCTCTGGGCGCCGACACACCACCGGGGTATCGGATCGAGCCGGCGCTGATGGGCGAGCGGGCCTTTGCCGCCGCCGCCAACGGCACCGTGGCGGCCTTTAACGCGGAGAGTGGCGAAAGGCTCTGGCGTCAGGACCTCGATGTCACCATCACGGGCGCTGTTGGCATCGGTGAGTCCGGCGTCGCGGTGGGCACGGCCGATGCCGAGGTCATCCTGCTGGATCCCGACAGCGGCGACGTGCAGTGGCGGCAGCGGGTGAGCAGCGAGGTGCTCGCGCCACCGGCAGTGGGGCAGGGCAGCGTCGTCGTGCGCACCGGCGATGGCGGCGTGTTTGCACTCGAGGCGGATAGCGGTGAGCAGCGCTGGTTGTACCGCAGCGGCGTCCCGGCCCTGAGTCTGCGCGGGCATGCCTCGCCGGTCCTGGTGAATGGCGGCGTCATCGTCGGCTTTGACAACGGCCGCCTCGGGGCGCTCGATCTGGGCAACGGCGATGTCGCCTGGGAGGCCAGCGTCGCCGTGCCCGACGGGCGCAGCGATCTCGAGCGTATGGTCGACCTGGATGCCGACCCGGCAGTGGCCGGCGGTGACGTATTCGCCGGGACCTATCAGGGCCGGGTGGCCGGCATTGCGCTTTCCAGCGGGCAGATCGCCTGGACGCGGGACGTCTCGGTGCTGGGCGGCATCAGTGTCGACGACAGCAATGTCTATGTGACCGACGAACGCGGGCGCCTGTGGGCCTTCGACCGCCGCAACGGCGCCTCGGTGTGGCGCCTTGACGCGCTCGAGGGGCTGTCGCTGACCGCACCGCGGCGCTATCGTGACGGGCTGATCGTGGCCGGCAGTGACGGTTACCTGAACTGGATCGGGCTGCGGGACGGCGCCCTCGAGGCCCGCTATGCCGTCGACAATGCCCGGGTTTCGGCGGCGCCGCGGGTGGACGGCGAGCGTATCCTCCTGCTGGATCGCCGGGGCCAGCTTCGCTCGATCAGCGTGAATCAACAATAAAGCGAGGAGAGCACCATGAGGATGATACTGCTCGGGCCCCCGGGGGCCGGCAAAGGCACGCAGGCGGCAGGATTGTGTGAAGCCTACGGCATTCCGCAGATTTCCACCGGTGACATGCTGCGAGCCGCCGTCAAGGCGGGCACCGAGCTGGGCGTTCAGGCTAAGGCCGTGATGGATGCCGGCGAGCTGGTCTCCGACGACATCATCATTGGTCTGGTCCGCGAGCGGATCGCCGAGCCGGACTGTGCCAACGGTTTCCTGTTTGACGGCTTCCCGCGCACCATTGCCCAGGCCGATGCGCTGAAAGACGCCGGTATCCCCATCGATGCGGTGGTCGAAATCCGTGTCGAGGACGAGTCCATCGTCTCGCGCATGGTCGGCCGTCGGGTGCATCCCGGATCGGGTCGGGTCTATCACGTCGACAATGCCCCGCCGGCCACGGCGGGCCAGGATGACGAGACCGGTGAGCCGCTCGTGCAGCGCGAGGACGACCAGCCCGCGACGGTGCGTCAGCGCCTTGCGGTCTATCACGACCAGACCCGCCCACTGGTGGATTACTATCAGTCATGGGCGCAATCCGGCGACGCGGCTGCACCGCGCTACGTCTGTGTTGAGGGCGAAGGCGATATCGATGCGGTGCGCCAGCGGATCATCGACGCCCTCGCCGACTGACCCGGGAACCGGGGCGCGCGTCATGCGTTCTGACAATGCATGATGCGTGCTCTGTTGATCGCCCTGTTGCTTGCGCTTGCCGGCTCGGCGGCCGGGGAGTCCGTCCACCGGCTCAGTATTAATGGCAGCATCGGGCCGGCGACGGCACAGTATGTCGCTGACGGCCTCGAGGACGCCCGTGAGGCCTCGGCCACCGCCGTCCTGCTGAGCATTGATACGCCGGGCGGCCTCGACTCGGCCATGCGCGACATCGTCCAGTCCATTCTTGACTCGCCGGTGCCGGTCCTCGGCTATGTCGCGCCCTCGGGGGCCCGCGCCGCCAGCGCCGGCACGTATATCCTCTACGCGACGCACTGGGCGGCAATGGCGCCGGGGACCAATCTTGGGGCCGCGACGCCGGTGCGGGTGGGGCCGGGCGGCGGAGCCGTGGAGGATGACGGGGATGACACCGAAGGCGACGCCTCCACCATGGAGCGCAAGCGCATCAACGATGCCGTGGCCTATATCCGGTCGCTGGCCGAACTGCGCGGGCGCAATGCCGACTGGGCCGAGCAGGCGGTGCGCGAATCGGTCAGCCTTTCAGCCCGCAGCGCGCTGGAGGAAAACGTCATCAATCAGGTCGCACCCGACCGCCGCGCCGTGCTCACGGCCGTTGACGGGCAGCAACTGATGGACCGTGTTGATGCCGTCCCCCTCGACGTCGCCGATCGGCGCATCGAGGATCGTCTGCCGGAATGGTCAGACGAGTTTCTTGCGGTGATCACTCATCCGAACGTGGCCTATATCCTGCTGCTGGTCGGGCTCTACGGGCTGATCTTTGAACTGGCCAACCCCGGCGCCATCGTCCCTGGCGTGATCGGCGGGACGTCGCTGCTGCTGGGGCTGTTCGCGATCCAGCTTCTGCCGGTGAACTACGCCGGGCTTGCGCTGATCCTGCTGGGCGCTGCCTTCATGGTGGGCGAAGCGCTGGTGCCGTCGTTCGGCGCGCTGGGCGTGGGCGGCGTGCTGGCCTTCGGGTTGGGGTCGGTGCTGCTCTTCGATACGCAGGGGCCGGGCTATGAGCTCTCGCTCCTATTGGTCGCCGGTGTCTCCGCCGCCAGTCTGGTCATCTTCATGGGCACGGCCTGGCTGGCCCTGCGGGCGTTCCGCCGACGCGGTGTGGCGGGCCGAGCCCATATGCAGGGCCTGACGGGCACGGTCACCGCCACCCGGCCACAACTGCGGGTGCGTGTTGAGGGCGAGCGCTGGCGGGCGGTCGGTGATCCATCGCTGGAAGTCGGTGATAGGGTTCGCGTAACGGCGGTGGACGGGCTCACCGTCACGGTTGAGCCCATGGGTCAATAATCGGGAAGGACGACGCAATGACACTCTATGAGACCGCCATCGAGCGGTTCGGCGAATGGCTCGAGACGGCCCGCGAGACACCGGACGTGGTTGAGCCGACGGCGATGACACTGGCCACGGCCCGCGCCGACGGTCAGCCGGGTGTGCGCACGGTGCTGCTCAAGCATTTTGATCACGAGGGGTTTGTGTTCTACACCAACACCCTGAGCAAAAAGGGCACACAGCTGGCGGAGAACCCGCAGGTGGCCTTGAAATTCTTCTGGGCGGCGCTTGCCCGGCAGGTCATCATCGAGGGCCGTGTCGAGTTTGTGAGCGATGCCGAGGCCGATGCCTATTTCGCCAGCCGTCCGCGGTTGAGCCAGCTGGGTGCCTGGGCTTCGCACCAGTCGCAGGTGCTCGCCGATCGCGATGAGTTTGAGGCACGACTCGCCGAGGTCGAGGCGCGGTTTGCCGATGCGCCGGTAACGCGGCCGCCGCACTGGACCGGCTATCGCGTCCGGCCCGCGATGATCGAGTTCTGGCAGGGCCGCGAGGGCCGGCTCCATGACCGCGAGCGCTACACCCGCGGTGCTGACCAGGAGTGGACCTGGAGCCTGCTCAATCCCTAGGCACTGCCCTGGGTATCGAGCCACGGCTGGAGACCGGCCGGATGTCCGGCGGCCACGATCTGCCCCGGCCGCTCCAGCTGCCATTGCGCCCCGAGTGCCTCGGCACGCGCTTGCCAGTGCGCAATCACCGCCTGCATCCCCGCCGGCTGGATTGGATAGTCATGGACCAGGCTGAGAAGCTGGCCATCCGCCGCCTGCACCAGCGCCGTATAGGCGATGGGGCCCAGCTGCGGGTCGGCCTGCTCGGTCAGCGTCACCAGCGCCGCCTGCGTCAGGGCTGGATCCTCGGTGATGATCTCGCGATACCAGGGTTGCTGTGAGTCGATGACATGGGCCTGGGCCACCGCCAGGGCAACCTCGGGATCCTCCGACTCCACGCCTTTGGTGGGCGCGACGGCATGCACGGCAATTCCGTGGCTTTCGAGACCGGACAGGTACTGGCGCTGATGGCGTACCCACTCGCCATAGCCGCGGATCGCCTCCTCGGCGGTCGCCTCGTGGCGTTCTGCCCAGGCATCAAGGCTCAGCCATGGTGTCCACACATCGCCCCCCGTGCCCAACAATCGATTGCCGCTCTCCAATTGGCAGTCCTCGATGCTGTCGGGACGGTAAAGGGCGGCCTCGATCAATCGCCAGAGATCCCCGAATTGGGCGTGCTCGAGCTGCACTTTCATAAGCGCGGAAAGATCGTGGAATGTGGCATAACTGAGATTAATCGGCGCAATGCCCATCAGCTGGCGCAGAGCGCGATCCGTTGCGAGTCCCGCGCGGCCTTTTTCCAGTAGCACGTTTTCGAGTTTTCGGCGTAACGGATCAAGCTGTTCGCCCGGCGCCACCAGCGCGAAAGGAATCGCCAGAAGCGGCCCCGATCCCGGGCGTCGCAACGGTGCGATGGCCGACTCGGGAAAGCGTCCCGCATTACTCCCGAGGGCGAGCAATTGCGGAATGAAGGGGCCGCCGCGCAGGCTCCCGCGATAGACGTCGAGGAGCGCCTCGACCATGGGCAGACCCGGCCGCAGCAGTTCAGTGAGATCGTAGAGCGCCGCCGGCATGACAAATCCCGACTCGGCGATCTCCTCGCCGACAATGCGGCGCAGATCATCGGCAATGGGCGCGGCCAGCACTTCGGCATTGTCGCGACTCAGCGGCTCGGGCGGGCGCTGGCGCATGATCTGTTCGGGATCGAGTTCAACCGTGAGAACGGCGGGTGTTGCGGAAAGGGCGGACGGCATTTCTGCCTCCCTCGATTGGAAAACTCCGAGTATACCATTGGCCTGCGCAAGGCGTTGCATTGATGGGGCTGTTTTCAAATGCCGAATGGATTATATTATGCGGTGTTATCACCACTGGACCACTCAAAAAAGGGGAATACATGGATCTTTCAAACTACACCACCGAGCAGCTGAATCAGTTGAAAAAGGATATCGACGTCGAAATCCAGAGCCGACGCAAGGAAGATGCGAAAAAGGCCCAGCAGGAAATGAAGCAGGTCGCCGAGCGTTATGGGTTTACGCTCAATGATCTGGTCAGTGGCCAGCCGGCCAAGACCCGGGCAAAGGGCAAGGTGCGCTTCCAGCATCCGTCCGATGCCGGCAAGACCTGGTCGGGCCGCGGCCGCAAGCCGGTGTGGATCAAGGAGTGGGAGGCCGGGGGCCGCTCGCTCGACGAGCTGCGGGTCGACTGATCACCCTCTACCCCGCAATCCCCGAGGCCTAGGACTCGGGGGTTGTCTGCGCCAGCAGCTGTTCGAGCTCCGCTGAGAGCGTCACGGGATACTCGGCGGGCTCGCGCAGCGCCCGGACCCCTTCGGGCAGGGCAGAGAGCTGGCTCTGACAGTGCGCCCGGGTATCGGCCAGCGAGGCGTGAGCAGCGGGCAGCCGCCGGCCATTCTCCATGACGGTTTCGAGCAGGCCCTCGGCGGGGGTCGCCGTTTCCATCAAGCCCAGCGTATCGCCCTTCATCATGCCGCCTTCGTCATAGTCCCGATAGACCTGCTTGCGGCCGGGTAGATCGGTCTTGCCCGAGGAGTGCTTGCTGCGCGGCTTGCCCCGAAAGTAGTGGAGCTTGTAGGCCGAATCCAGAAACGGCTGGTCGGCCGAGGTGTTGACGTTGGAGCCCACGCCGACCCCGTCGATCGGGGCGCCCTCCGCCAACAGGCTTTCGAGGCGGTATTCATCGAGTCCCCCGCTGACCAGAATCCGGGTGTCCTCGAGACCACCGGCGTCAAGGATAGCCCGGGTCATACGGGCGTTGCGGGCAAGGTCGCCACTGTCGATACGCACCCCCTTGACCGGAATCGAATCCCGGGCAAGGCGCTCCGCCACCTCCACCACATGCTCGGCCCCGCGGCGCACGTCATGGGTGTCGATCAGCAGCACCACATTGTCCGGGTGATTGCGCGCAAAGCGCTCGAACGCCTCCACCTCGCTGTCGTGGGCCAGGATGAAGGCATGCGCCATGGTGCCCGTGGGCGGGATGCCGTAACGCGCGCTGCCCAGGCAGGTCGCGGTTGCCTCGAAGCCGGCCATGTAGCAGGCCCGCGATGCCCAGGTGCCGGCCTCGCCGCCGTGGGCCCGGCGCATGCCGAAGTCGATCACCGGCGTGTCCCCGGCCACCAGTCGGCAGCGCGCCGCCTTGGAGGCGATCAGCGTCTGGTAATGGAGGATGTTCATCAGCCGCGATTCGATCAGCTGGGCCTCGGGCAGCGGGGCAACGATCTGCACCAGCGGCTCTTCGGCAAAGAATACCGTGCCTTCGGGCAGGGCATTGACCCGGCCGCTGAAGCGGAACCCCGCCATGGTCTCGATGAACGTATCGGAGAAAAGCCCCGAGGCGCGCATCCACTCGAGTTCCGCATCGCCAAAGGCCAGGGTCTCGAGCCATTCCAGGCCCTGTTCAAGCCCGGCCGCCACAAAAAAGCCGCGATGGCTCGACTGGCGCATGAAAAGCTCGAATACCGCCTCTTCGGTCATGCCATGCGCATAATAGGTCTGCAGCATGGTCAGCTCGTAGAGATCGGTGAGAAGCGGGGTGCGCTCCAGATCCATGGGCGTCGTTGTTGCCATCAGCTGCGCAGACCGGTGCCGCGGTTGAGCAGCCAGAGGCTCAGTGTTGTCCCCGCGGCGATGAATCCGAGGATCAGGGTGTAGGCAATGACGATGGGCACATCGGAACTCCCCAGCACGCCATAGCGGAAGGCATTGACCATGTAGAAGATCGGGTTGATCAGCGAGACATGCTGCCAGAATTCGGGCAGCAGCGAGATCGAATAGAACACGCCGCCCAGATAGGTCATTGGCGTGAGAATGAACGTGGGCACAATCGAGATATCGTCGAATTTCTTGGCGAATACCCCGTTGATGAACCCGCCCAGCGAGAAAAGCACGGCGGTGAGGAATACCACCGAGATCGTTACTGCCAGATTGTGGATATTCAGATCGGCAAAGAAACTGGCGATAATCGTGACAATCAGCCCCGTGCACAGGCCGCGCCCGACGCCCCCGGCGACATAGCCGGCCAGAATGACATAGTTGGGGGTGGGCGAAACCAGCAACTCTTCGATATGGCGCTGGAACTTGGCGCCAAAAAATGACGAGACCACATTGGTATAGGAGTTGGTGATCACCGACATCATGATGATCCCCGGGGCGATGAACTCCATGAAGCTGTATCCCTCCATGGGCCCGACCCGCGAGCCGATCAGCCCGCCGAAGATGACAAAGTAGAGCGTCATCGTGATGGCCGGCGGCAGCAGGGTCTGCACCCAGATCCGCATGTAGCGGTGGGTTTCCTTGCTGGCGAGGGTCTGCAGCGCGGTCAGCGTCTGGCGGGGGTACGCAGGATAGAGTCCGGCCATGATCACGCAGTCTCCGACTGGGGTTCGGGGTTGCCGGTGCCGAGCATGCGAACGAACAGTTCCTCGAGCCGGTTGGACTTGTTTTTCATGCTGGTGACCTCGACCCCCGCGGCATTGAGTGCACTGAACAACTCCGTGAGGGTCTGCTCGCCACGCACCTCCACCTCGATGGTGCGCTCGTCGAGCGGCAGCACGCCAAAATCCGGCAGGGCGGGGAGCGCATTGACCGGCGTCGTCACATCAAGGACAAAACTCTGGGATTTGAGTTTCGTCAAAAGCGACCGCACATCGGTATCCTCGATGATGCGCCCGCCATCGATAATGCCGATCCCGCGGCACAGCGATTCGGCTTCCTCGAGGTAGTGCGTGGTCAGGATGATGGTGGTGCCACGCTCGTTCATGCGCCGCAGAAAGTCCCACATTGAGCGTCGCAGCTCGATATCCACACCGGCGGTGGGTTCGTCAAGAATCAGCAGCCGCGGTTCGTGGACCAGGGCGCGGGCGATCATCAGCCGGCGTTTCATGCCCCCGGACAACTGCCGCGAAGGGGCGTCGCGCTTGCCCCACAGGTCGAGCTCGCGCAGGTACTTTTCCGCCCGCTCGCGGGCGGTCGTCCGGTCGATGCCGTAGAACCCCGCCTGATTGGTGACGATCTGGGCGACGGTCTCGAACTGATTGAAGTTGAACTCCTGCGGGACCAGGCCGATGTTGGACTTGGCCTCCCAGGGATCCCTGAGGATGTCGTGGCCGAAGACCTCGACATTGCCCGAGGTGGGACGCACCAGGGATGCCACTGTGCCGATAATCGTGGTCTTGCCGGCACCATTCGGCCCGAGAAGGCCATAGAAGTCGCCGGGGCGGACTTCGAGATTGATATCGCGAAGGGCCGTGACGCCGCCAGGATACGTCTTGTTCAACTGACGAAGAGAAAGCGCGTTCATGCTGATCTGGACCGGATTGATGGGCCGCGGAGCCGCGGCAGAAAGACGGCAAGGCTAGCCCCTTTCGCGCCGCCGGTGCAAGCAATTCGAGCGGTGTCGTGATTGGACAGTCAAGCCGCCGACGGCGTAAACTTTACGGCTGAAACAGTGGACGGGAGGGCTTCCGCGGAACCCTCCCGTTTTTGCGAGCAGACGGGGTACAGGCGTGACTCAATTGGCGATTCTGGGGCTGGAAGACGGCTCGATTTTCAGGGGGACGGCACTGGGTGCCACCGGTCAGACGGCGGGCGAGGTCTGCTTCAACACGGCAATGACCGGTTACCAGGAAATCTGCACCGATCCGTCCTACTACGGACAGATGGTGACGCTGACCTACCCCCACATCGGCAACACCGGCGCGACTCCCCTTGATGAAGAGTCCGCGGGCCCGCAGCTGGCGGGCCTGATCATTCGCGACGCGCCAGTGCGCCTGAGCAACTGGCGCTCGCGCATGCCGCTGCCCGAATACCTCGCCGAACACGGCATCGTCGGGATCTGTGATATCGACACCCGGCGGCTGACGCGCTTGCTGCGCGAAAAGGGCGCTCAGAACGGCTGTATCATCGCCGGCGACGCCCCCGACCCGGCCGCCGCCGTCGCCGCCGCCCGGGCGCATCCGTCACTCACGGGTCGCGATCTGGTGCGCTCGGTCACCACGGCCGAGCGCTATGAATGGCGGCTCGGCAGTTGGTCGCTCGCGCGCGGCGAGCGCGAGGGCGATGCGATGGCCGATTCCGACCTCCCGTGGCATGTCGTGGCCTATGATTTCGGGATCAAGCGCAACATCCTCCGGCGCCTGGTTGACAGCGGCTGCCGGGTCACGGTGGTGCCGGCCGATACGCCGGCCGCGACGGTGCTGGCCCAAGCGCCGGATGGCGTTTTCCTGTCCAACGGCCCGGGTGACCCCGAGCCGCTGGATTACGCCATCGAGGCGACCCGGCAGTTTCTTGCCGCCGGCATGCCGGTGTTCGGCATCTGCCTGGGGCATCAGCTGCTGGGTCTGGCCGCCGGTGCCGGCAGTGTCAAGATGAAGTTCGGCCATCACGGCGCCAACCACCCGGTGGTGGATGCCGACACCCAGCGCGTCATGATCTCGAGCCAGAACCATGGGTTTGCCGTGGACGCCGATTCGTTGCCCGGCAACGTGCGCGTGATCAACCGTTCGCTGTTCGACGGCACGCTGCAGGGCATCGAGCTGACCGACACGCCGGCCTTCAGCTTTCAGGGCCACCCCGAAGCCAGCCCCGGCCCGCATGACGTGTCTCCGCTTTTTGCCCGCTTTGTCGATTTGATGGCCGCCCGGCAGGCGGCCCGTTCCACCAGGTAGACCTTTCCCTATGCCCAAGCGCACCGACATCCAAAGCATTCTGATCATCGGGGCAGGGCCGATCGTTATCGGCCAGGCCTGCGAATTCGATTACTCCGGCGCCCAGGCCTGCAAGGCCCTGCGCGAGGAGGGCTATCGAGTCATTCTGGTCAACTCGAACCCGGCGACCATCATGACCGATCCGGAAATGGCCGACGCCGTGTACATCGAGCCCATCCAGCCCCAGGTGGTGGCCAGCATCATCCGGCGCGAACGCCCCGATGCGGTGCTGCCCACCATGGGCGGACAGACGGCACTGAACTGCGCGCTCGAGCTGGACCGCCGCGGGGTACTCGAGGAATACGGGGTCGAGATGATCGGTGCCACCAAGTCCGCCATCGACCAGGCCGAAGACCGCGAGGCCTTCCGCCAGGCCATGGCGCGGATCAATCTGGATACGCCCACGGCGCGCATCGCCCAGTCCATGGAAGAGGCCAACGAGGCGCAACGCGCCATCGGGTTTCCCACCATCATTCGCCCGTCCTTCACCCTCGGCGGCAGCGGCGGCGGCATCGCCTACAACGCTGAGGAGTTCGCCGAGATCTGTGAGCGCGGGCTTGATCTGTCACCGACCAACGAACTGCTCATCGAGGAGTCGGTGCTGGGCTGGAAAGAGTTCGAGATGGAGGTGGTGCGCGATCACAGCGATAACGCCATCATCATCTGCGCCATCGAAAACCTCGACCCCATGGGCGTGCACACGGGGGATTCGATCACCGTGGCCCCGGCGCAGACGCTGACCGACAAGGAATACCAGATCATGCGCGACGCCTCGCTGGCGGTGCTGCGCGAGATCGGTGTCGAGACCGGCGGCTCCAACGTCCAGTTTGCGGTCAACCCCGATGACGGCCGTCTGGTGGTCATCGAGATGAACCCCCGCGTGTCGCGGTCCTCGGCGCTGGCCTCCAAGGCCACCGGCTTTCCCATCGCCAAGGTGGCGGCCAAGCTGGCGGTGGGTTACTCACTGGACGAGTTGCGCAACGAGATTACCGGCGGGCGCACGCCGGCGTCGTTCGAACCCAGCATCGACTATGTCGTCACCAAGATCCCGCGCTTTACGTTCGAGAAGTTCATGCGCACCAAGCCCGTGCTGACCACGCAGATGAAGTCGGTGGGCGAAGTCATGGCAATGGGGCGGAATTTCCAGGAATCGCTGCAGAAGGCGTTGCGCGGGCTTGAAAATGGTCTCGAGGGACTCGACCCGCGGGTTGAGCCCAGCGACACGGCGCTGGACCGGGTGGTCCAGGAAGTGCGCCAGCCAGGTCCCGAGCGGTTGCTGTGGGTGGCCGACGGCTTTCGCGCGGGGCTGAGTCTCGAGCAGCTGTTCGAGCACACCTGGATCGACCCGTGGTTTCTGGCGCAGGTGGGCGATCTGATCGAGCGCGAAACAGCGCTCGCCACCACCGAGCTGGAACAACTCGATGCCGACGCCCTGCGGCGGCTCAAGCGCAGCGGCTTTTCCGATGCCCGCATGGCACGCCTACTGGGTGTCAGCGAGGCCGAGGTCCGCGGCCGTCGGCACGCGCTGGGCGTGCGGCCGGTGTACAAGCGCGTTGACTCCTGCGCCGCGGAGTTTGCCACCGCGACGGCTTACCTCTACTCGAGCTACGACGAAGAGGACGAGGCCGAGCCGAGCGACCGCGAAAAGATCATGATCCTGGGCGGCGGGCCCAACCGCATCGGACAGGGGATCGAGTTCGACTACTGCTGCGTTCACGCCGCGCTCGCCCTGCGCGAGGACGGCTACGAGACCATCATGGTCAACTGCAACCCCGAGACGGTATCCACCGATTACGACACATCGGATCGGCTGTACTTCGAGCCGCTGACCCTCGAGGACGTGCTCGAAGTCGTCGAGGTCGAAAAACCGGCCGGCATTGTCATCCAGTACGGGGGGCAGACACCGCTCAAGCTGGCCCGCGATCTCGAGGCCTGCGGTGCGCCCATCGTCGGGACGACGCCGGATTGCATCGATCTGGCCGAGGATCGCGAGCGCTTCCAGGGGCTGATCACCGAAGCCGGACTGCAGCAGCCGCCCAATCGCACGGCGAGCAGCGCTGACGAGGCGTTCCGGCTGGCCGAGGAGATCGGCTACCCGCTGGTGGTGCGGCCATCCTACGTCCTCGGCGGTCGGGCGATGGAGATCGTCTATCAGGAGTCCGAGCTCGCCCAGTACATGAACGAGGCGGTGCGGGTTTCCAACGCATCCCCGGTGCTCCTTGACCGGTTTCTGGACGACGCCATCGAAGTCGATGTTGATGCCATCTGCGACGGTGAGGATGTCCTGATCGGCGGTGTCATGGAGCATATTGAGCAGGCCGGCGTGCATTCCGGCGATTCAGCCTGCTCGTTGCCGCCCTATAGCCTGGCGCCCCAGGTGGTGGACCGGCTTCGCGAGCAGATGCGGGCAATGGCGCTGCGGCTGAATGTGGTGGGCCTCATGAATGCCCAGTTTGCCATTAAGGGTGACGAGGTCTTCGTGCTTGAGGTCAACCCGCGGGCGTCGCGCACGGTGCCGTTTGTCTCCAAGGCTACCGGCCTGCCGCTTGCCAAGATCGCCGCGCGCTGCATGGTGGGCCGGAGCCTGGCGGATCAGGGCTGTACCCGCGAGCGGATCCCGCCGATCTACTCGGTCAAGGAGGCGGTGTTCCCGTTCATCAAGTTCCCCGGTGTCGATCCGATCCTGGGCCCGGAGATGAAGTCCACCGGTGAGGTCATGGGCATCGGTCCGGTATTCGGCGAGGCCTATGCCAAGTCCCAGCATGCCGCCGGCGTCGAGCTGCCGCGCAGTGGCCGGGTATTTATCAGTGTCCGGGATGCCGACAAGCCGGTGATCGCGCCGATTGCGCGGGATCTGGTGCGCAAGGGTTTCGAGCTCGTCGCCACCCACGGCACCGGCGATGTCCTCGATCAGGCCGGCATTGCCTGCGAGCGCATCAACAAGGTCGCCGAGGGACGCCCGCATATCGTCGATGCCATCAAAAACGGCGATATCCAGCTGATCATCAACACCACCGAAGGCCGGCAGGCGATCGCTGATTCCTTCTCGATCCGCCGCGAGGCGCTGCAGCACAAGGTCTGCTACACCACGACCATTGCCGGTGCGCGGGCGACCGGTCAGGCCTTGGGGTATCTTGAATCCGACGACGTGCGTTCACTCCAGGATCTGCACAGGGAGGCCAGAGCATGAGTAAGACACCGCTCACCGTGCGCGGTGCCGAGCTGCTTCGTGACGAGCTCAACCGGCTCAAGACCGAAGACCGTCCGCGGGTGATCAACGCCATTTCCGAGGCGCGGGCCCACGGCGATCTCAAGGAAAATGCCGAGTACCATGCCGCCCGCGAGCAGCAGGGCTTCATCGAAGGGCGGATTGCCGACATCGAGTCCAAGCTGGCCAATGCCCAGATCATCGATGTGACGACGCTGCCGGCGAACGGCAAGGTCGTGTTTGGTGTCACCGTGGTGCTGGCTGACGAGGAGGATGGCTCGGAGAAGACCTACCAGATCGTCGGTGAGGATGAGGCCGATATCAAGAACGGTCGCATTTCGGTTCAATCACCCATCGCCCGCGCGCTGATCGGCAAGGAGGAAGGCGATGTCGTCGACGTCCAGACACCGGGAGGCCACCGAGCCTATGAAATCGTCGAGGTCCGATACGAATAGCGGTCTGTCGCGGCTGGACGCCATCAAGCTTGAGCTCGCCGTGGTGGTCGGACTGCTGGTGGGGGTGCTGATCGTCATCTGGCGGGTCGAAATGAGCGACTGGGCGGATCTGTCCCTGCTGGCGCTCAGCGGTTTCGGCGCGGGTGGCTGGATCGCCTGGCGCACTCGTGGCGTATTGCGGGACCATCAGCGTGGCACGTAGCAGCGGCAGCCGGCGCTGGCTCGACGAACACTTCAACGATCCGTACGTCCGCGAGGCCCAGCGTCGCGGCCTGCGCTCCCGGGCTGCCTTCAAGCTCGAGGCCATCGACCAGCGCGATCAGCTGCTCAAGCCGCGCCAGTGCGTGGTCGATCTGGGGGCGGCACCGGGCGGATGGAGTGAATACGCCGCGCACCGCGTTGGTCCGAGCGGCTGCGTGATCGCCGTGGACCGGCTCGAAATGACGCCTCCGCCCGGGGTGACCTTCGTTCATGACGACTTTGATACCGACGCCGGGCTGGCTGCGGTGGACGTGGCGCTCGCCGGCCGCCCGGTCGACCTTGTAATCTCGGACATGGCCCCCAACTTCGCTGGACAGAAGGCGATTGATCAGCCCGCGGCCATGCGGTTGGCCGAGCTTGCCCTCGACTTCTGTGGCGATCGCCTGAAACCTGAGGGTGGGCTGCTGGTCAAAACGTTTCAGGGACAGGGCTTTGATGATTTGCTCAAGGCAATGCGCCAGGCATTCCGCCGGGTTCAAAGCCGCAAACCCCCGGCCTCGCGGGGCCGGAGCCGAGAGGTCTATCTGCTGGCCCGTGGCTTTCGGGCAGTGTAGGCTGCTGAATTATTCGATGTGTAGAGGTGGGCCGTCTTGAACGACATGGCGAAGAATTTGCTCCTCTGGGTGGTCATCGCCGTGGTGCTGATGTCCGTTTTCAGCAATTTCCAGGGGCAGGGGACCACCGCCCAGGAGATCCCGTACTCGCAGTTCCTGACCGAGGTCGAGAACAGTCGGGTGGACTCGGTCACCATGAAGGGGCCGGTGATTCGCGGTACGCGCGCCGACGGGTCGAATTTCACGACCTACAGTCCCGAGACTGACAACAGCGCCCTGGTGGGCCAGCTGATGGACGGCGGGGTCAATATCAGTGCCGAAGAGCCTGAGGGCCGCAGCATGCTGCTGCAGATCCTCATCTCGTGGTTCCCCTTCCTGCTGCTGATCGGCGTCTGGATCTATTTCATGCGTCAGATGCAGGGCGGCGGTGGCGGCCGGGGTGCCATGTCGTTTGGCAAGAGCCGCGCCAAAATGATGTCCGAGGAGCAGGTCAAGGTGACCTTCAAGGACGTCGCCGGGGTGGAAGAGGCCAAGCAGGACGTGGTCGAACTGGTGGAGTTTCTCAGCGACCCGTCCAAGTTCCAGCGGCTCGGCGGCAATATCCCCCGCGGGGTGATGATGGTCGGCCCGCCGGGAACGGGTAAGACGCTGCTCGCCAAGGCGATTGCCGGCGAGGCGAAGGTGCCGTTCTTCAGCATCTCGGGCTCGGACTTTGTCGAGATGTTCGTTGGCGTGGGCGCGTCGCGTGTGCGCGATATGTTCGAGCAGGCCAAAAAGCAGGCGCCCTGCATCATCTTTATCGATGAGCTGGATGCCGTCGGCCGGCAGCGGGGTGCCGGCATGGGCGGTGGCAACGATGAGCGCGAGCAGACCCTCAACCAGATGCTCGTCGAGATGGACGGGTTCGAGGGCAATGAGGGTGTGATCGTGATTGCCGCGACCAACCGTCCCGATGTGCTCGACCCGGCGCTGCTGCGGCCGGGGCGTTTTGACCGCCAGGTGGTGGTGCCACTGCCGGACGTGCGGGGGCGCGAGCAGATTCTGAACGTGCACATGAACAAGACGCCACTGGCGACCGACGTCAACGCCCGTACGATTGCCCGGGGCTGCCCCGGCTTTTCGGGCGCGGATCTGGCCAACCTGGTCAACGAGGCGGCCCTGTTCGCCGCCCGGCGTAACAAGCGGGTGGTGGATCAGAACGATTTCGAGGACGCCAAGGACAAGATCATCATGGGTGCCGAGCGCAAGTCCATGGTGATGGGCGAGGACGAAAAGCGCCTGACCGCCTACCACGAGGCAGGGCATGCAATCGTCGGGCTCAACGTGCCGGACCATGACCCGGTCCACAAGGTGACCATCATCCCGCGGGGCCGGGCGCTGGGTGTCACCATGTTCCTGCCCGAGGAAGACCGCTACAGCTACACCAAGCAGCGGTTGAACAGCTCCATCTGCGGCCTGTTCGGCGGTCGCATCGCCGAGGAGCTGATCTTTGGGGCCGAGCGGGTCACCACGGGCGCCCAGAATGACATCGAGCGGGTCACTGAAATTGCCCGCAACATGGTCACCAAGTGGGGGCTGTCGAGCAAAATGGGGCCGCTTGCCTATGGCGAGGATGAAAGCCAGAACGCCATGGGGCTGCCTATGGGGCAGAAGAACATCTCCGACGAAACGGCGCATTCCATCGACGAAGAGGTGCGCCGTATTGTCGAGGAGAACTATGCCGAAGCGACCCGTGTGCTCAAGGAACACGACGATAAGCTCCACGCCATGGCCGATGCGCTCATGAAGTATGAAACCATCGATCGCGATCAGATCGATGACATCATGAACGGCCGGCCGCCACGTCCGCCCAAGGAAAGCGAGGGCCCGTCAGGCACTGCGCCGGGGGGTGGCACCGCCGACGAGGGCGACGGTGAAGTGGCTGATGATGGCGTCGGCGTCGGCAAGCCCGCCAGTGAACACTAGCCTGCCGTGACAGGGTCGCTGGATTGCGGGGGGCGCGAGCTGTCGCTGCGCCACCCCCGGGTGATGGGCATTCTCAACGTGACCCCCGATTCCTTCTCGGACGGGGGTCGATTCGTTGGCGAGCAAGCGGCCATTGATCATGCCCGCGCCATGCAGGCTGCGGGCGCGGCGATCATCGATGTCGGCGGCGAGTCCAGCCGCCCTGGATCCACCGGGGTGTCGGAGCAGGAAGAGCTCGACCGCGTCATCCCGGTGCTTGAGGCACTCCGCGACGCCGTTGACGTGCCCCTGTCCGTGGATACCACCAAGCCGGTGGTCATGAGGGCGGCGGCGGCCGCCGGTGCCGGGCTGATCAATGACATCAAGGCCCTGCGTGGCCCCGGGGCGCTGGAGGCGGCCCGCGAGACCGGGCTGCCGGTCTGCCTGATGCACATGCAGGGCACACCCGCCACCATGCAGGACAATCCCGCCTATACCGATGTGCTCGGCGAAGTCACGACATTCCTGCGCGAGCGGCTGGATGCAGCCGAGGCGGCGGGCATTCCCCGGTCACGATTGCTGGTGGACCCCGGCTTCGGGTTTGGCAAGCAGGATCCCCATAACGCGCGTCTGCTCGCGCAGCTGCCGGCCCTGACAGAGCTGGGCGTGCCGGTGCTGGCCGGGCTGTCGCGCAAATCGCTGGTGGGTCGGGTGCTGGGGCGTGAACTGCCGGATCGTCTGGCCGGCAGCGTGGCCGCCGCGGCCCTGGCCGCGTGGCACGGGGCATCCATCATCCGGGCTCATGACGTGGCCGAGACGCTGGATGCAGTGAATCTGATGGAATATGTCCGCCGACAGGGAGGGGGGAACGCATGACGCGCAAGTATTTCGGGACCGATGGCATCCGTGGCCGGGTGGGCGAGTCACCGATCACCGCCGACTTCGTACTCAAGCTGGGATGGGCGGTGGGCCGCGTCATTGCCGCGCGCCACGGCGCCGGGGAAGTGCTGATCGGCAAGGACACGCGGCTGTCCAACTATATGTTCGAGTCGGCGCTCGAGTCGGGGCTGTCGGCCGCCGGGATCAACATCCGCCTGCTGGGTCCCATGCCGACACCGGGGATTGCCTATCTGACCCGCACACTGGGGGCCAGCGCCGGTATTGTGATCAGCGCCTCGCACAATGGGCATGAGGACAACGGCATCAAGTTCTTTTCGGCGGACGGGTTCAAGCTTGACGACGAGGCCGAGCTGGCCATCGAGGCGCAGCTCGAGCAGCCTCTCGCCACCGTCGAGTCGGCCCAGCTCGGCAAGGCCACCCGGTTGATGGATGCGCCCGGGCGATACATTGAATTCTGCAAGGCCGCGCGTCCGAGGGGGCTGGATCTGCGCGGGCTCAAGCTGGTCGTCGACTGCGCCAACGGAGCGGGCTACCAGGTGGGCCCCGCGGTGTTCGAGGAGCTGGGCGCAACCGTGATTCGTCGTGGTACCCATCCGGACGGGCTCAATATCAATGTCGACTGCGGCTCGACGCATCCGGCCGGACTGCAGGCGGCAGTCCTCGAGCAGGGCGCCGACGCCGGTATCGCCCTCGATGGAGACGGCGATCGCGTGATCATGGTCGATCAGCGCGGCGAGGTCCTCGACGGTGACCAGCTGCTGTGGATCATCGCGGCCGAGCGCGCCCGCCGCGGCGTGCTGCGGGGGCCGGTGGTGGGTACCCAGATGAGCAACCTCGGGCTTGAGCGGGCGTTGCGCACCCTGGGTATCGATTTTCATCGCGCCCGCGTCGGTGACCGCTATGTGCTGGAAATGCTCCGAGAGCATGATGGCACCCTGGGCGGCGAATCGTCGGGGCATATCGTCTGCCTGGACTGCACCACCACCGGTGATGGCACGGTATCGGCGCTGCAGGTGCTGGGGGCGATGGTCCGATCCGGGCGGCCCCTTGCGGAACTGCTCGACGGCATGACCTGCACGCCCCAGCATCGCGTCGATGTGCCCATCGAGCGGGGCAGTCGGCCCATGAGCGATGCCCGGATCACCCGCGCGGTGGAGGCGCTCGAGGCCGAGCTTGGCGAGCGCGGACGGGTGCTGCTGCGCGCCTCGGGCACCGAGCCGCTGCTGCGGGTGATGGTCGAGGGTGAAGAGGCCGCACAGGTCGAGGCCAGGGCCCGTGCCCTGGCCGCCGAGGTGCAGGCCTTGTGTGGCGTGTCTGAGCCGGCCGGCGCCAACGCGAATTGATTCGACGCGGCTCGATGAGTAACCTTTCCGGTTTTTGAGCAGGGGACTGCCATGCGCACGCCGCTGATTGCCGGTAACTGGAAAATGAACGGACTGGGCGACGATGCCCGCCATCTCGCCACCGCGGTGGCGCAGGGCGTCGCGGGTCTGGACGGCGTCGAAACGGTGGTGTGCCCGCCGTTTGTCCACCTCGAGGCGGTCCGCGAGCGCGTCGGGCAGGCCGTGGCAGTGGGGGCGCAGAATTGCGCCGATGCCGCCGAAGGCGCCCGCACCGGCGAGGTCTCGGCGGCAATGCTGGCTGATCTGGGTGCACGTTACGTCATCCTCGGTCACTCTGAGCGGCGCCAGTACTATGGCGAGGATGAGGCCCTGATCGCCGCGCGCTACGCCCAGGCGCTCGACCAGGGGCTGCGGCCCATCCTCTGCGTGGGCGAGACCCTTGAGGAACGCGAGGCCGACCGCACCGAATCGGTGGTCGCCGGTCAGCTCAACGGCGTCATCGACCGGCTTGATGCCGGCACCGGGCTCGGCGACGGAGTCATTGCCTACGAACCGGTCTGGGCGATCGGCACCGGCCACACCGCCACGGCGCAGCAGGCCCAGGCCATGCACGCGTTCATCCGCCAGACCCTGGCGGCGCGCGATGCCGGGCTTGCCGAACGGATGCAGCTGCTCTATGGCGGCAGCATGAAGGCGGCGAACGCGGGCGAGTTACTGGCCGAGCCGGACATCGATGGCGGTCTGATTGGCGGCGCATCGCTCAAGGCCGATGATTTTGTGGCCATCTGTGCCACGGCAGCGCGGGGCTGACCCCCGTAGACAAACGGAATCGACTGACTGATGTACACGATTGTTCTGGCCATCCATCTCGGGCTCGCACTGGTGCTGATCGGCGTCGTGCTGCTGCAGCACGGCAAGGGGGCTGATGCCGGCGCCGCCTTTGGCAGCGGCGCTTCCAACACGGTCTTCGGCGCCCGCGGGTCGGCGTCATTTCTGGGGCGTCTGACCGGCGTTCTGGGTGTGGGATTTTTCGCTACCAGCCTGACACTGGCGATCATGGCCGGCACCTTCAGCTCCGGTGGCAGCGTGGTGGATGGCTCGGCCTCCAGCACCCCGTCCAGCGAGAGCGCACCGGCGCCGGCTGCCGGCGATGAGGGCAACGGCGAGGGCACCTCGGCCCCGGCACCCGCCCCCGATTGAGCCCTCCGCGCCGCCCCGTGCGGATTGCCCGCACCGGGCTGCGCTGTTAGTATCATTCCCGTTCAAGGCCACCGTGCCGCGGATGTGGTGGAACAGGTAGACACGCTGTCTTGAGGGGGCAGTGGCGCAAGCCGTGCCGGTTCGAGTCCGGCCATCCGCACCATCTTGGTCCTACCAACCTTTTTCGACTGAAAGGTGGCATTCGCCTATGATCGAGAGCTATCTGCCCGTCCTCGTGTTCATCGCCATCGCCATGGGGATTGGCATCGCGCCTCTCGCCGCGGGCTTCATCCTTGCACCCCGACGACCGGATCACGAAAAGCTGTCGCCGTACGAGTGCGGGTTCGAGGCGTTCGAGGACTCGCGCATGCAGTTTGACGTGCGCTACTACCTCGTGGCCATCCTGTTTATCATTTTCGATCTGGAGATCGCCTTTCTGTTTCCGTGGGCCATCGTGCTCGACGAGATCGGGCTGTTCGGTTATGGCGCCATGGCGATATTCATTGGTGTTCTTCTGGTCGGTTTCCTCTACGAGTGGAAGAAGGGGGCTCTGGAATGGGAATAGAAGGCGCTCTCGACAAGGGCTTCGTGACAACCTCGGCGGACAAGCTCATCAATTGGGCCCGCACCGGCTCGTTGTGGCCGATGACCTTCGGTCTGGCCTGCTGTGCGGTCGAAATGATGCATGCGGGCGCGGCCCGTTATGACATGGACCGCCTGGGGCTCATCTTTCGGCCGTCACCGCGGCAGTCCGACGTAATGATCGTCGCCGGCACGCTGGTCAACAAGATGGCGCCGGCGCTGCGCCGGGTCTATGACCAGATGCCCGATCCCAAGTGGGTGATCTCGATGGGCTCCTGCGCCAACGGTGGTGGCTACTATCACTACTCCTACTCGGTGACACGGGGCTGCGACCGGATCGTGCCGGTGGACATCTATGTACCCGGCTGCCCGCCCACCGCCGAGGCGCTGCTCTACGGCGTGGTTCAGCTGCAGAACAAGATCCACCGCACGAACACCATCGCACGCTAGGGAGAATTGCCATGGCCCTGACGGCTGAAAAGGTGCTCGAAAAAGTCCAGTCATCGCTGGGCGAACGCGTCGTCGCCAGCCGCTGCGAATACCGCGAGGCGGAAATCGAGGTGGCTCCCGGCGATCTCTACGCCGCCATGCAGACCCTGCGCGACGACTCGGCACTGGCCTTCAGCCAGCTGCTCGATATCGCGGGCGTCGACTATGCGGCCTATGGCCAGGATGAGTGGATCACCGAAGAGGCCACCAATACGGGCTTCAGTCGCGGTGTGGACGGCTTCAGCACCGGGCGTCTGGGGTTGACGGGCATCTATGGCGTGCAGCCGGTGCGCGAGAGCACCGGGCGCCGCTTTGCGGCGGTGTATCACCTGTTATCGGTGACCCATAATCACCGACTGCGGGTACGCTGCTTTGCCGCCGACGATGATCTGCCCATGCTCGATTCCATCGTCCCGCTGTATGCCTCGGCCAACTGGCAGGAGCGCGAGGCGTTCGATCTGTTCGGGGTCATCTTCAACGGCCATCCCGACCTGCGCCGCATCCTTACCGACTACGGCTTTGTTGGCCATCCGTTCCGCAAGGACTTTCCGCTCATTGGCAATGTCGAAGTGCGGTACGACGAAAATCGGGGTCGGGTGGTCTACGAGCCGGTATCCATCGAGCCGCGCGTGCTGGTGCCGCGGGTAATCCGCGACGACAACCGCTACGCCGACCCCTCCAAGCAGGAGGCTCCCGATGCCTGAGATCAGTAGCTATACCGTCAACTTCGGCCCCCAGCACCCCGCCGCCCATGGGGTGCTGCGGCTGGTGCTCGAAATGGATGGTGAGGTGGTCCGGCATGCCGACCCCCATATCGGGTTGCTGCACCGGGCGACCGAAAAGCTCGCCGAAACCAAGCCGTTCAACCAGAGCATCGGCTACATGGACCGGCTCGATTACGTGTCGATGATGTGCAACGAGCATGCCTATGTGCTTGCCATCGAGAAGCTGCTGGGGGTCAAGCCGCCGGAGCGGGCTCAGTACATCCGCACAATGTTCGACGAGATCACCCGCATCCTCAATCACCTGCTGTGGATCGGGGCACACGGGCTTGATGTCGGCGCCATGACCGTCTTTCTCTACGCGTTCAAGGAGCGCGAGGAGCTGATGGACTGCTACGAGGCGGTCAGCGGCACGCGCATGCATGCCACCTACTACCGGCCCGGCGGCGTCTATCGCGATCTTCCCGAGCGGATGCCCAAATACCGTGACTCGGAATACCGCAGCGAGAAGGACCTCAAGCGCATGAATGCCGATCGCGAAGGCAGCATGCTCGACTTTATCGAGGCCTTCTGCGATCGGTTCTCGGGCACCATCGACGAAATCGACACCCTGCTCACCGATAACCGTATCTGGAAGCAGCGCCTGGTGGACGTGGCCGTGGTATCGCCCGAGCGGGCGCTGCAACTCGGCTTTACCGGGCCGATGCTGCGGGGCTCGGGCGTGGAGTGGGATCTGCGCCGCAAGCAGCCCTACGAGGTCTATGACCGCATGGACTTCGACATCCCCGTGGGGACCAACGGCGACTGCTACGACCGTTATCTGGTCCGTATGGAAGAACTCCGGCAGTCAGTGCGGATCATTCGCCAGTGCGCTGACTGGCTGCGTCGCAATGACGGCCCGGTCATTCTGGGCGATCACAAGGTGGTCCCGCCCAGTCGCGAAGAGATGAAGGACGACATGGAATCGCTCATTCATCACTTCAAGCTGTTCACCGAGGGTTACTGCACACCGCCCGGCGAGGTCTATGCCTCCATTGAGGCGCCGAAGGGCGAGTTTGGTGCTTACATCGTCTCGGATGGCGCCAACAAGCCCTATCGGCTCAAACTGCGTGCGCCGGGCTTTGCCCACATGTCGGCCATGGATGAAATGGTCCGCGGCCACATGCTGGCGGATGTCGTTACGGTGATGGGAACCATGGATATCGTTTTCGGAGAGGTGGACCGGTGACTGCAACCGAAAGCCCGGATCAGAACGCACTGACTGCGCCCGAGCGCGAGGAAATCGACCGCTGGCTGACACAGTTTCCGGACACCCCGGAAGGGCGCCGCTCGGCGGTGATACCGGCGCTCCATGTGGTTCAGCATAATACGGGCTGGCTGCCCCGCGAGCGGATGGACGCGGTGGCCGACTACCTGGGCATGGCGCCGGCCCGGGTCTATGAAGTGGCGACGTTCTACGGCATGTTCGAGACCGAACCCGGCGGCCGTCACCGAGTCAATATATGTACCAACATTTCCTGCATGCTGCGGGGGTCGGATGAGATCGTCGAGCATGTTGAGAAAAAGCTGGGCATCAGTCTCGGCGAAACCACCAGTGACGGTCGCATCACCCTCAAACGCGAGGAGGAATGTCTGGCTGCCTGCCGCAGCGCTCCCATGATGCTGGTGGACGAGGTCTTTCATACGGATCTGACGCCCGAGAAAATCGACCGAATCCTCGACGATCTGGAGTAGCCATGACCAACGTCTGCTACACGACACTGCAATTCGACGAGCCGTGGACCCTCGAGAACTATCGGGCCATCGGCGGCTACGAGGCCCTGGAGCGGGTGCTCCGCGACGGCATCAGTCAGGAAGACATTATTGAGACAGTGAAGTCGGCCAATCTGCGTGGCCGGGGCGGCGCCGGCTTTCCGGCGGGGATCAAATGGAGCTTCATGCCGCGCAACGCCCCCGGCACCAAATATCTGCTGGTCAACTCCGACGAGTCCGAACCGGGGACCTGCAAGGACCGCGACATCCTTCGCTATAACCCGCACGCCCTGATTGAGGGCATGATCATCGCCGGCTACGCCATGGGTGTGGAAGTGGCCTATAACTATATGCGCGGCGAGTTCATGCGCGAGCCCAACGAGCGCATGGAGCAGGCCGTGCGGGAAGCCCGCGAAGCCGGCTATCTGGGCCGGGATATCCTGGGCTCCGGCGTCGATTTCGAGGTCTACAACTACGTGGGCGCCGGCGCCTACATCTGCGGCGAAGAGTCGGCGCTGATGGAGTCCATCGAGGGCAAGAAGGGCATGCCGCGCAATAAGCCGCCCTTCCCGGCCCAGTCGGGGATCTACGGCCGGCCGACCACGATCAACAACACCGAGACCATCGCCTCCGTGCCGTCGATCATCCGCAACGGTGCCGACTGGTTCCTCGAGCTGGGCAAGCCCAACAACGGCGGGATGAAGATCTTCTCGGTGTCGGGCCATGTGGAAAATCCGGGCAATTTCGAGGTGCCGCTGGGCACGCCGTTCCGTGATCTGCTGGCCATGGCCGGTGGGGTCTGGAAGGGCCGGCAGCTGAAGGCGGTCATCCCGGGCGGCTCCTCGATGCCGATGATCCCCGGGGACCAGATGATGGAACTGACCATGGACTACGACGCCCTCATGGAGGCCGGCTCGGCGCTGGGCTCGGGCGGCGTGGTGGTCATGGACGAGACCACCGACATGGTGCGGGCGCTGATGTGCATCAGCCGCTTTTACTACGCCGAGTCATGCGGTCAGTGCACGCCGTGCCGCGAGGGCACCGGGTGGATGTACCGGGTGATCAAGCGCATCTACGAGGGCCACGGTCGCCCCGAGGATCTGGAGCTTCTGGATTCGGCGGCCGGGCAGATTGCCGGTCACACCATCTGCGCCTTTGGCGAGGCGTCGGCCTGGCCGGTGCAGGGCGTGCTCAAGCACTGGCGGCACGAGTTTGAACACTACATCGAACACAAGCGTTCCATTGTCGAGGCGGCCGCATGAGCGCAGAAGTCAAGACCCAGAACCCCGAGACGGTCAGTGTCACCATCGATGGTCAGTCCATCGAGGCGCCCAAGGGGGCCTCGCTGATCTCGGTGGCCGACGAGCACGGCATCGACATCCCGCGCTTTTGCTATCACAGCAAGCTCTCGGCACCGGCTAACTGCCGGATGTGCCTGGTGGATGTCGAGATGAACGGCCGCAAGGCGCCCAAGCCGCTGCCGGCCTGCATTACCGCCGTGGCCGACGGCATGGTGGTACAGACCACTTCCGAGCGGGCGCTCAAGGCGCAGCGCGGCGTGATGGAGTTTCTGCTGATCAATCATCCGCTGGACTGCCCGATCTGTGATCAGGGTGGCGAGTGCGAGCTGCAGGATCTGGCGCTGGGGTATGGCCGCAGCGTGTCGCGATTCTCCGAGCGCAAGCGCGTGGTCAAGGACGAGAACCTGGGGCCGCTGGTGGCCACCGAGATGACCCGCTGCATCCACTGCACGCGCTGCGTGCGGTTCCTCGACGAGGTGGCCGGCACCTCCGAGCTGGGGGCGATGTATCGCGGCGAGCACACCGAAATCAGCACGCTGGTGGGCACTGGCGTGCACTCGGAACTGTCCGGCAACATCATTGACCTTTGCCCGGTGGGGGCGCTGACCTCGCGCCCCTATCGCTACACGGCCCGCGCCTGGGAAATGCTCAGTCACTCGAGCATTGCGCCCCATGACTGCCTGGGGTCAAACATCGATCTTCATCAGGTCCGGGGAACGGTCAAACGCGTGGTCCCGCGTGACAACGAGGCGGTCAACGAGTGCTGGATCAGCGACCGTGATCGCTTCTCCTATGAGGGCATCTACAGCGATGCCCGGCTTGCCACCCCGCAGATCCGCGAGAACGGCGAGTGGCAGAGCGTTGACTGGCAGACGGCCATCGAAGCCGCGGCCAATCACCTGCGCGATACCGTCGAGCGCCATGGCCCCGAAGCACTGGGCGCGCTGGTATCCCCGTCCTCGACGCTCGAGGAAATGTATCTGCTGAGCCGGATTGTCCGGGCCATGGGTAGCAACAACATCGACTCGCGGTTGCGCCGCGGCGACTTCCGCGACGGCGTCGAGACCGGCGGCTTTGCCGGGCTCGAGACGCCAGTGGCCGAGCTCGAGAATCTGGACGCGGCGTTTGTCATCGGCGGCTATCCCCGGCATGAACAGCCATTGATCAATCATCGCCTGCGCAAGGCGGCCCGCAATGGCGCCGAGGTGATGGTGCTCAACCCGCGGGCCTTCGACTGGAACCTGCCGTTGGGCGTGGAGCAGGTGGTTGCGGCCGATGCCATGCCGCGGGCGCTGGCCGGCGTTGCCCGGGCCGTAGCCGGCCTTCTCCAGGTCAACGAGCCCGCGGGGCTCGAGCAGTGGCTGGGCGAGGCCGCCGCCGATGAACCGGCTCGTCAGATCGCGGCGGCGCTGGTGGGCGAGGGCCGCCGCGCCCTGCTTCTGGGCGGGCTGGCCGACAGTCATCCGGCGGGTGCCGAGCTGCGCTATCTGGCGGCCGAGATTGCCCGTCTGACCGGTGCCGATTACAACGAATTGACGCCCGGCGCCAATACGGCGGGTGCCTGGCTCGCAGGGGCCGTGCCGGGGCGGCGTGCCGACGGCGCGAACGCCGAGGGACTGGATGCCGCCGCGATGCTTGAGACTCCGCGCCAGGGCTATGTCCTGATGAATGTCGAGCCCGAGCACGACTTCTTTGACGGCGAAGCGGCCACCCGGGCGCTGGGGGAGGCCGAAGCCGTGATCGCCCTGTCGGCCTACGACACCCCGGCGCTGCGCGAACAGGCCGATGTGCTGCTGCCGATCGCCACCCTGGGTGAGACCGCGGGTACGCTGGTCAATGCCGAGGGCCGCTGGCAGACCTTTGCCGGTGTCGGCTATCCGCAGGGCGATGCCCGGCCGGCGTGGCGGCTTCTGCGGGTGCTTGCCAACGTGCTCGACATCGAGGGCTTCAACTATCAGGCGCCGGACGAGATTCATCACGAGCTCCAGCGCCTGGCCGAGGGGACCGGCGTAGCGCGGCCGACGGCCCGCATCCCGGCCCGGGCATCGGAGCACAGCGGCCTGACCCGCATCGGCTATCCGGCCATGTTCGGCGTGGATGCGCTGACCCGGCATGCGGAATCACTGCAGCAGACCGATCATGCCGCCCCGGCCCGGGCAGTGCTGAACCCCGCCGATGCCCAGCGGCTCGGCGTGGCGGCTGATGACACCGTCAATGTCCGGCAGGCGGGTGCGGCCCGCCGGCTGCCGGTGGCCGTCGACGACGCCGTTCCGGCCGGCAGCGTCTGGATCCCGGCGGGTGTCGAGGGTAGCGCCGGTCTCGGGGCCTTGATGGGCGCCATCGAGGTGGTGGCAGACGGAGCCGCGGCATGAACGCACTGATTGAATTGAGCTGGATCACCGCCAAGATCGTGGCACTGATCGTGCCGCTGTTCCTGGCGGTGGCGTATATGACCTATGCCGAGCGCAAGGTCATCAGCTCGATGCAGCTGCGGCGCGGACCCAACCGGGTCGGCTGGCACGGGCTTCTGCAGCCGTTTGCCGACGCGCTGAAACTGCTCATGAAAGAGGTGGTGTTGCCGCAGAACGCCAACCGCTTTCTGTTCGTGCTCGCGCCGATGCTCTCGATCATGCCGGCACTGGCCGCCTGGGCGGTTCTGCCACTGGCCGACGGGTTGGTGATCGCCGACGTCAACGCCGGGCTGCTGTACGTCCTGGCCATGACCTCCATGGGGGTTTACGGCATTATCCTGGCCGGCTGGGCGTCTAACTCCAAATATGCCCTGCTCGGTGCCCTGCGCGCCGGGGCCCAGGTGGTCTCCTACGAGATCGCCATGGGCTTTGCCCTCGTCGGCGTGCTGATGGCAGCGGGCAGTCTCAACATGGGCGAGATCATCCAGGCGCAGCAGGGGCCGATCTGGAACTGGTTCTGGCTGCCGCTGCTGCCGCTGTTCGTTGTGTACTGGATTTCGGGTGTGGCGGAAACCAACCGCCTGCCCTTTGACGTGGCCGAGGGCGAGTCGGAGATCGTCGCCGGCTTCCACGTCGAGTACTCCGGAATGGCGTTCGCCATCTTTTTCCTGGCCGAATATGCGAACATGATCCTGATATCGGGTCTCGCCGCGATTCTGTTCCTGGGCGGATGGTATTCGCCGTTCGAGGGACTGCCGCTGCTGGGGCCGCTGTTCGACTGGGTGCCGGGACTGGTCTGGTTCCTGCTCAAGGTGTGCCTGTTCCTGTTCCTGTACATCTGGTTCCGGGGTACGTTCCCGCGTTATCGCTACGACCAGATCATGCGGCTGGGCTGGAAAGTCCTGATCCCGGTTACGGTGGTCTGGCTGATTGTTGTCGCGGGCCTCAGCCTGGGCGAGGTCGGCCCGTGGTTTTCATAGATAGGTAGGCAACCATGCAGTCAGTGAAGGAATTTTTCGGCACGTTCATGCTGACCGAGCTGCTCAAGGGCATGCGGCTGACCGGTCGGCATCTGTTCGAAGCCAAGTACACCCTGGAGTATCCCGAGGAGAAAGCGCCCCAGTCGCCGCGCTTCCGCGGGCTGCACGCCCTGCGTCGTTATCCCAACGGCGAGGAGCGCTGCATTGCCTGCAAGCTTTGCGAAGCGGTCTGCCCGGCGCTGGCCATCACCATCGACTCCGAGCAGCGTGAGGATGGCACCCGGCGGACCACGCGCTACGACATCGACCTGTTCAAGTGCATCTATTGCGGCTTTTGTGAAGAGTCATGCCCGGTGGACTCGATCGTCGAGACGCGCATCCACGAATATCACTTCGAGGAGCGCGGCGAGCAGATCATGACCAAGCAGGACCTGCTCGCGGTCGGGGACAAATACGAAGAGCAGCTGTTCAAGGACCGCGCCGCCGACGCACCGTATCGGTAAGCCTCAGGGGGGGTAGGGGCACGACGTGATTGAGAAAGCGATATTCTACTTTTTTGCGGCGGTTCTTCTGCTGGCGGCAACGCTGGTGGTGACCGCCCGCAATCCGGTGCATTCCGCGTTATCGCTGGTGCTGGCTTTTTTCAGCAGCGCGGCGCTATGGCTGCTCATTGAGGCCGAGTTCCTGGGCATCGCGCTCGTGCTGGTCTATGTGGGGGCAGTCATGGTGCTGTTCCTGTTCGTGGTGATGATGCTCGACATCAACCTGTCGGTAATGCGCGAGGGGTTTGCGCGCTACCTGCCGCTGGGGGTGCTGGTAGGGCTGGTCATGGTGCTCCAGATGCTGCTGGTGATCGGCGCCGGTGTGGTGGACCTGGTCCCCGAAGAGCAGGTTGCCGCCGCCGGGGCGCTGGATGGCAATAACATCCGGCTGCTCGGCAGCGTGCTTTACACCGTTTATGTGTATCCGTTCGAGCTGGCGGCGATTGTTCTGCTGCTGGCGATCATCGCGGCCATCATGCTCACGCATCGCCGGCGGGGTGATACCAAGCATCAGGACATTGCCGCGCAGGTCCGCACCCGGAAGGCAGATCGGCTGCGGATGGTGCGGATGCCAAGCGAACGCGATTCCGACTCATAACAACAACCGGGGCATACATGTTAGCGCTCTCCGACTATCTGGTCCTCAGCGCACTGCTGTTTTCCATTGGCATGGCGGGCATCTTTCTCAATCGAAAGAATGCCATCGTCCTGCTCATGTCCATTGAGCTGATCCTGCTCGCCGTGAACTTCAACTTCATCGCCTTCTCGCATTTTCTCGGTGATATCCACGGTCAGGTGTTCGTGTTCTTCATCCTCACCGTCGCGGCGGCGGAATCGGCCATTGGGCTGGCGATTCTCGTGGTGCTGTTCCGCAACCGGGACACCATCAATGTCGCCGACCTGGACAGCATGCGGGGTTAGGGAATGAAGTCGATCTATCTGCTTATCGTGCTGGCGCCGCTGATCGGCGCCGCGGTGGCCGGGCTCGCCGGCAAGCGCATCGGCTGGAAGAACGCGCACCGTCTGACCGTGGGTGCCGTGGCCGTTTCCGCGGTGCTCTCGCTGGTGGTGCTCTACCAGCATGTCTGGGGCGGTGTCGGGGTGTTCAACGAAACGCTCTATCAGTGGGCCGTGGTCGGCGGGCTCAACCTCGAGGTCGGGTTTCTGGTCGATCGCCTGACCGCGCTGATGATGGTGATCGTGACCACGGTGTCTCTGGCAGTCCATGTCTACACCATCGGCTACATGTATGACGACGCCGGCTATTCCCGGTTTTTCAGCTTCATCAATCTGTTCACCTTCTCGATGCTGATGCTCGTGATGGCCAACAACTTCCTGCAGCTGTTCTTTGGCTGGGAAGCGGTGGGCCTGGTGTCTTACCTGCTCATTGGGTTCTGGTATCAGAAGGAAACGGCCATCTTCGCCAACCTCAAGGCGTTTCTGGTCAACCGCGTGGGTGACTTCGGGTTTCTGCTGGGCATTGCCGCGGTCCTGACCTACTACGGCAGTCTGGACTACGCCGAGGTCTTCAGCGCGGCGGCGGCGGCGCCGGATCAAACCATGACCCTGTTCGGTGCCGAAGCGCTGGTGGCGACCGTCGCCGCGATCCTGCTGTTCATCGGGGCGATGGGCAAATCCGCCCAGGTGCCGCTGCATGTCTGGCTGCCCGATTCCATGGAGGGCCCCACCCCCATTTCGGCCCTGATCCATGCCGCCACCATGGTGACCGCCGGCATCTTTCTGGTGGCACGGCTGTCGCCGCTGTTTGAACTCTCCGACGCGGCGCTGTCACTGGTGTTGATCCTGGGCGCCGTGACCGCGCTGTTCATGGGCGCGATCGGGCTGGTGCAGAACGACATCAAGCGGGTGATCGCCTACTCCACGCTCTCGCAGCTTGGTTACATGTTCGTCGGCCTGGGGGCGTCGGCTTACGCGGCCGGTGTTTTCCATGTGATGACCCACGCCTTTTTCAAGGCGCTGCTGTTCCTGGGGGCGGGGGCGGTCATCGTGGCCCTCCATCACGAGCAGGACATGCGCCGTATGGGCAACCTGCGCCGTTACCTGCCCATCACCCACATCACGATGCTGCTGGCCACCCTGTCGCTGGTGGGCACACCGTTTTTTTCGGGGTACTACTCCAAGGACGCCATCATCGAGGCGGTGCATCTCGCCGATCGCTTTGGCGCGGGCTTTGCCTACTGGGCAGTGCTGCTGGGGGTGTTCATTACCGCGCTCTACAGCTTCCGCCTGTACTTTCTGGTGTTCTGGGGCGAGGAGCGCATCGACCCGCACGCCAGGGAGCACATCAAGCATCTGCCGCGGTACGTGCTGCCGGTGATGGAATGGCCGTTGGTGGCGCTGGCGATCCCCTCGGTGGTGCTGGGGTACTTCACCATCGAGCCGTTATTGTTCGGGGACTTCTTTGGGGCGGCCATTCAGGTGGCACCGGCCAACGATGTGCTGGCAAAAAAGGCCGAGAGCTTCCACGGCCCGCTGGCGTTCGGTCTGCATGCGGCGGTCAACCCGGCGTTCTGGCTAGCCGTTGCCGGGGCGGTGCTGGCGTGGTTCCTGTACCTCAAACGCCCGGACCTGCTGCCCGCCATCAACACGCGCCTGTCCTGGGCGGTGCGGGTGCTGCAGCGCAAATACGGCTTCGATGATATCTACAACACCGGGTTTGCCGGCGGCGGACGCCGGCTGGGCCGGGCACTCTGGCGCGGCGGCGATCAGGGGCTCATCGACGGGGTGATCGTCAATGGCACCGCGCGCACGGTGGGGCGACTCGCCACTGCACTGCGGGGCGGGCAAACCGGTTTTCTCTATCACTATGCCTTCGTGATGATTGTCGGCCTGCTGGTTCTGCTGACGGTATTCGTGGGTAGCTGGCGGGGGTGGTTCTGAACATGTTGGGAGGTTGGCCTTTGCTGAGCCTGTTGATCTGGCTGCCGATTCTCGGGGGTGCGGCGGTCCTGTGGACTGGACGCGACAGCGCCGATCGGGCCCGCTGGTCGGCGCTTGCGGTCGCCGGGCTCACGCTGATTCTGGGGCTGGTTCTGTGGTTCGGTTTCGAGACCGGCGTCGCCGGGATGCAGTTCGTCGAGCGAGCGGCCTGGATCGAGTCGTTCGGTATTGAGTATTACCTGGGCGTCGACGGCATCTCGATGCCGCTGGTGGTGCTGACCGCCTTCTCGACGCTGCTGGTGGTGATCGCGGCCTGGGAGGTGGTGCGCTACAAGCCCGCCCAGTATCTGGCCGCCTTCCTGATCATGGAAGGGATCATGATCGGCGTTTTCAGTGCGCTCGACGCCCTGCTGTTCTATGTCTTCTTCGAGGCCATGCTGATTCCCATGTTCCTGATCATCGGGATCTGGGGCGGGCCCAATCGCATCTACGCCACCCTCAAGTTCTTCCTCTACACCTTTCTCGGGTCGGTGATGATGCTGGTGGCGCTGATCTATCTGCGCGGTCAGGCGGGCAGCTTTGCCATCGAAGACTTCTATGGCCTGGGTCTGCCGTTTGCTTCGCAGGTGCTGATCTTTCTGGCGTTTCTGGCGGCGTTTGCCGTCAAGGTGCCGATGTTTCCGGTCCACACCTGGCTGCCCGACGCCCACGTCGAGGCGCCCACCGGCGGCTCGGTGATCCTCGCGGCGATCACGCTCAAGATCGGCGGGTACGGGTTTCTGCGCTTCAGCCTGCCGATCGCGCCCGAGGCCAGTATGGCGCTGGACTGGCTGCTCATCGGGCTGTCGCTGATCGCCGTGGTCTACATCGGTCTGGTGGCGATGGTGCAACAGGATCTCAAAAAACTGATCGCCTACTCGTCCATCGCCCACATGGGCTTTGTCACCCTGGCGTTCTTCCTGATCTTTCGCATCGTCGCCGGCGAGGGCACCCGCGATGGCGCTTTGCTGGCGCTTGAGGGCGGGCTCGTGCAGATGATCTCGCACGGCTTTGTCTCGGCGGCGATGTTCCTCTGCGTCGGTGTGCTCTATGACCGCATGCACACCCGACGGATCGCCGACTATGGCGGAGTGGCCAACCGCATGCCGGTGTTTGCCGGACTGTTCGTGTTCTTTGCCATGGCCAATGCGGGGCTGCCGGGCACTTCCGGGTTTGTCGGCGAATTCATGGTGATCCTCGCCAGCTTCCAGGCCGGGTTCTGGTATGCGGCCATCGCCGGGCTGACCCTTATCCTGGGGGCCGCCTACAGCCTGTGGATGATCAAGCGCGTGGTCTATGGCCAGGTCAAAAACACGCAGGTGGATGAACTGCGCGACATCAACGGGCGCGAGCGCCTGCTGCTCGGCAGTCTGGTGGGCGTGGTGCTGTTCTTCGGCGTCTATCCGGCGCCCCTGATCAATGTCATGGCGCCTTCGCTGGAAGCGCTTCTGGGCATCGTGATGCCCGCTCTCTAGTATCCAGGCCAGAGGACGATAATGAATTTCGAAATGCCGCAATTCGCGATGGCCGCTCCGGAGATCTGGCTGGGCGTGATGCTCTGTGTCGTGCTGATCGCCGATCTGTTCGACCGCAGCCAGCAGAGCCGGCTTGCGTTCTTTCTGACCCAGGTGACGCTACTGGGAGCCATTGGTCTCGCGCTGAGCACCCACTGGGGCGTGGACCGGGCGATCACCTTCAACGGCATGTACGTCAGCGACAGCCTGGCGGCGGTACTCAAGGTGACCGTGGCCGGTCTGTCGATGGTTACTCTGGGCTACAGTCGGGATTATCTGCGCCAGCGCGATCTGCTCAAGGGCGAGTTCTATCTGCTGGCGCTGATTGCCAACCTGGGCATGTTCGTCATGGCATCGGCCAGCAGCCTGCTGGTCCTCTACGTCGGGCTCGAGATGCTCTCGCTCAGCCTCTACGCCATGGTGGCGTTCGATCGTGACAGCCGGATCGGTGCCGAGGCGGCCATGAAGTACTTCGTTCTGGGGGCGTTGTCCTCGGGGATGATGCTCTACGGCATGTCGATGATCTACGGCGCCTCGGGCAGTCTGCTCATCGATACCATTGCCACGCAGGCGGCGGCGGGTGACAACCTCCTGCTCATGGCCTTCGGCATGACCTTCGCGCTGGTGGGTGTGGCATTCAAGTTCGGTGCAGCGCCGTTCCATATGTGGTTGCCCGATGTCTATCAGGGTGCGCCCACCTCGGCCACCGCATTTCTGGGTACCGCGCCCAAGATCGCGGCGCTGGCGCTGTTCCTGCGTCTGCTGGTGGACGGGCTCGGCGACCTGCACGACCAGTGGCAGGCGATGGCAGTGCTGCTGGCGGTCGGGTCACTGGCGGTCGGTAATCTGTTCGCGCTGGTGCAGACCAACTTCAAGCGCATGCTGGCCTACTCGACCATCTCGCACATCGGGTTTCTGTTTCTCGGCCTGATCGCCGGGACGCCCGAAGGCTATTCGGCGGCGCTTTTCTACGCGATCAGCTACGGCATCATGGCCAGTGGCGCCTTCGGGATGATCATTCTGCTGTCCCGGCGCGGGTTCGAAGCCGAGATGATCGATGACATGCGTGGGCTCAATGACCGTCACAGCGGGTTTGCGCTGGTGATGTTGCTGCTCATGTTCTCGATGACCGGCATCCCCGGCACGGTTGGGTTCTACGCCAAGTGGCTGGTGCTGCAATCGCTGATCGACACCGGCATGGTCTGGCTGGCCGTGGTGGCGGTGCTGTTCGCTGTCATCGGGGCGTTCTATTACCTGCGAGTGCTCAAGGCGGTGTACTTCGACCGGCTCGAGTCGCCGGTGCCCCTCGAGGCGCCTGCCGGTCAGCGGGTTATCGTGGCACTGAATGGCGGGGTCATTCTGCTGCTTGGCCTGTTCCCGGATCGGCTGATCGAAATCTGCCGGATTGCGCTGGGGCTCTGAGCCGGCGATGACAGCCGAGACTGCGATTGTCGCGCTGTTGGTGGTGGCTATCATCGCTGCCAACCTGCCGTGGATGAGCGAGCGGGTGGCGTTTGTCGGGTCACCGCCCCAGGGCGGCAAGCCGGAGTGGATCCGGCTGGTGGAGTGGCTGCTGCTGTTTGGCCTGGTCGGGCTTGTTGGCGCGGGGCTGGAATATCGCACCCAGGGCGAGCTCCAGGTGCAGGGCTGGGAGTTCTGGGTGATGAATCTGTCGCTGTTTGCCGTCTTTGCCTTGCCGGGGTTCATCTATCATCACGATCTGCGCCGCCGGTTGCAGCGCCGGGACCGTCGCGGTCAACGTCGCGAGTCTTGAAAAAGCGCATCGAAGCGTCTAACATTCTTCGAGTCGGTTGCGGGGTGGAGCAGTCCGGTAGCTCGTCGGGCTCATAACCCGAAGGTCGCAGGTTCAAATCCTGCCCCCGCTACCAATCAGGCATCTTCGAGAAGGCCGCTTGCGGCCTTTTTTTTTGCCGGTGTTGCAGAGGCAACAGCCGGCGTTGAAATGGGCCTCGGGCCCATTTTTTGTTCCGGCAGGTACCGGATACGAACAGACATGAAAGCGCCCGAACACGTTACTGAACTGCTTGAACCGGTCATCGAAGGACTGGGCTATGAGTGTGTCGGCCTGGAGTTTCAGCCCGGCCGGCGCGAGGCCTGTCTGCGCGTGTTCATTGATGCCCCGGCAGGCATTACAGTGGATGACTGCGCACGGGTCAGCCATCAGGTCAGTGGGGTGCTCGACGTCGAAGATCCCATCGCCGGGGATTATCACCTCGAGGTCTCCTCCCCCGGGCTCGACCGCCCGGTTTTCAAGCCCTCCGATTACACGCGGTTTGCCGGCGAGGCAGTGCGGTTGCGGCTGCGCGAGCGGATCGATGGGCGTCGCAAGATCACCGGTCGCCTCGAGGGGCTGACCGACGAGGGTGTGGCGGTCGAGTCGGCGGACGGTCGATTCGTGGTACCGCTGGAGGCCATCGACAATGCACATATTGAGCTGGAGCCGTGAGCCGCGGCGTATTCCAATCGGAGAACGGTAGACGATGAGCAAGGAAATTCTGCTGGTGGTCGACGCGATCGCAAACGAGAAGGGTGTCGAGCAGGAAGTGATCTTCCAGGCCATCGAGGCCGCCCTTGCCTCGGCGACGCAAAAGCGCCACGACGGCGAGATCGGTGCCCGGGTATCGGTCGATCGGCGCACAGGCGAGTACGAGACGTTCCGGGTCTGGGAGGTGGTCGAGGATGACGCCGAACAGGAATATCCGGATCAGCAGATAACGCTCAGCGAGGCCCGCGGGATCGATCCCGAGGTCGACGTCGGCGGCACCATCGAGGAGCCGCTGGAATCGGTGGAGTTTGGGCGAATCGCCGCCCAGACCGCCAAGCAGGTCATTGTCCAGCGGGTTCGCGACGCCGAACGCGCCAAGGTGGTCGAGGCCTACCGCGACCGCACGGGCGAGCTGATCTCGGGGGTAGTCAAGCGGGTCGAGCGGGGCAACGTGTTTCTCGATCTGGGCAGCAATGCCGAGGCGTTCATTCCCCGCGAGGACATGATCCCGCGCGAGGCGGTGCGTCCCGGCGATCGGCTGCGGGCCTGGCTGCGCGAGGTGCGCGAGGAGGCGCGTGGGCCGCAGCTGTTCGCGAGCCGCTCGGCACCGGCGTTTCTGGTCGAGCTGTTCAAGCTCGAAGTGCCCGAAGTGGGTCAGGAACTGCTCGATATCCTGGGCGCCGCTCGTGATCCGGGCCTGCGCGCCAAGATTTCGGTGAATGCCCTCGACAGCCGCAT
Source organism: uncultured Spiribacter sp. (assembly GCA_937884605.1). GTDB lineage: Bacteria > Pseudomonadota > Gammaproteobacteria > Nitrococcales > Nitrococcaceae > Spiribacter. Next base: position 66,894 of record CALGDM010000028.1, on the reverse strand, counting down.
CGATCCGGTGGGGGCCTGCGTGGGAATGCGTGGCTCGCGGGTCCAGGCGGTGTCCAACGAACTCTCCGGCGAGCGCATCGACATCATCCTGTGGAACGAGAACCCGGCGCAGTTCGTGATCAACGCGATGGCCCCGGCCGAGGTCGAGTCCATCGTTGTCGACGAGGATCGCCACAGCATGGATATCGCCGTGGGCGAGGATCAGCTCTCGCAGGCCATCGGTCGCGGCGGCCAGAATGTTCGGCTGGCCAGCGAGCTGACCGGCTGGGAGCTCAACGTCATGACCGCGTCGGAGGCCGAGGCCAAGAGCGAGTCCGAGGCGGCGGAGCTGGTGGATCGGTTCGCGCAATCGCTGGACGTGGACGAAGAGCTGGCCGGGTTGCTGGTTGAGGAAGGCTTTTCGAGTCTCGAGGAAATCGCCTACGTGCCGGTGGTCGAGCTGCTCGAGATCGAGGGCTTTGATGAGGATCTCGTCAACGCGCTGCGGCAGCGCGCCCGCGACGTACTGGCCGAGCGCGAAGCCGAGGCCGCGGCGGCGGACGCCCCGGCCGAGGATCTGCTCGGCCTCGAGGGCATGGACACGGCGCTCGCTGAGCAGCTCGCCGCGCGGGGAATCCAGACCATGGAAGACCTGGCCGAGCAGTCAGTGGACGATGTAAGTGATATTGAAGGGCTTGATGCAGAGCGCGCGGCAGCGCTGATCATGAAGGCTCGAGAGCCCTGGTTCGCCGACGCCGGCGAGGGTCAGGACTAATCTCGGTAAAGCCGGGACGGAGGTATTGAATATGGCGCAGAGCACAGTCCGGGATTTTGCAGACAGGACGGGTGTGCCGCTGGATCGGGTGCTGATCCAGCTCCGCGAGGCGGGGCTGGCGAGCGATGATCCTGACGCAACGCTATCCGATGCGGACAAGTCCGCGCTGCTCGAGCACATCCGCAAGACCCATGGTCGGCGCGATGACAGCGAAGAGGGCGGACCGTCACAGATCACCCTCAAGCGGCGCAGTCACAGTCAGCTGAAAATGCCCTCGGGCGGTGGCGAACGGCGCAGTCCGCGGGGCAGTCGTGGCGCCGGCGCGGGACGGACCGTGAACGTCGAGGTGCGCAAGAAGCGCACCTACGTCAAGCGCAGTGTGGTGGAAGCCGAGGCCGCCGAGCAGGATGTCCAGGTGCTCGAGCGCGTCCTGCAGCAGGACGTGAAGGCCGCCGAGGAGGCGCGTCAGGCCGAGGCCCAGCGTCAGGCTGACGCCGCAGCGCAGGCCGAAGCCGACCGTCAGGCCCGTGAGGCGGAGGAGGCCGCGCAGGCCGAGGCTCGCGAAGCCGAGGGCGGCACCGAGACCGACACTGCGACCGCGACAGCCGCCAGCGAAACCGCTGCCGAGCCGACCCAGACGCCTGCCGACCTCGAGGCGCAGGCGCAGAAGACCGAGTCGGAAGCGGCACGCAACAAGGAAATCGAGGACGACAAGGAGCGCAAGCGCCTTGAGGCCGAGGCCAAGCGCGAGCGCGAGGCCGAAGAGCGGGCCGCCCGCAAGGCGTCCCGGGGCAAGGGCAAGGCCCGCAAGAAGGCCGAGGCCGGTGGCCGGCGGGCGCGCAAGGGCGGTGCCGCCGGCGCTGCCAGTTCGGCCCTTCAGCAGGGTTTCGAAAAGCCCACCGCGCCGGTGGTGCGTGATGTTCAGGTCCCCGAGACGATTACCGTGGGTGATCTCGCCCAGCGCATGAGTGTCAAGGCGGCCGACCTGATCAAGGAAATGATGAAGCAGGGTGTGATGGCCACCATCAACCAGGCGATTGATCAGGACACTGCGGTGCTTCTGGTCGAAGAACTCGGTCATCGACCGCATGTGGTGCGCGAGGACGACCTCGAGGACGAGGTGCTCAGTCAGACCACCGAGCCCGAGGGCACCGAAGAGCCCCGCTCGGCGGTGGTGACGATCATGGGCCATGTCGACCATGGCAAGACCACGCTGCTCGACTACATCCGGCGAGCCAAGGTGGCGTCGGGCGAGGCCGGTGGCATCACCCAGCATATCGGCGCGTATCGGGTGCCGTCCGAGCGCGGTGATTTGACCTTTCTCGACACACCGGGCCACGAGGCGTTTACCGCCATGCGGGCGCGCGGCGCGCAGGTCACCGACGTGGTCATCCTGGTCGTGGCCGCCGATGACGGCGTGATGCCGCAGACCGAAGAGGCGGTCAAGCATGCCCGCGCGGCGGGTGTGCCGCTGGTGGTGGCGGTCAACAAGATCGACCGCGAGGAGGCCGATCCCGATCGTGTCAAAAACGAGCTGGTGGCCCGCGAAGTGGTGCCCGAGGAATGGGGGGGTGACACGCAGTTCATCCCCTGCTCGGCCATCAATGGCCAGGGCGTCGAGGCGTTGCTCGAGGCCGTGGCGCTGCAGGCGGAGCTCCTCGAGCTCAAGGCAGTCCGCGATTGCCCGGCCTCGGGTGTGGTGGTGGAATCAAGTCTCGATCGCGGCCGCGGTCCGGTGGCAACCATCCTCGTGCAGAATGGCGTCCTCGAGCAGGGCGACACGATTATCTCGGGCACCGAGTTTGGCCGCGTCCGCGCCATGCTCGATGAGCGGGGCGAGCGCGTGAAATCGGCCGGGCCGTCGACGCCAGTCGTGATCCTGGGGCTCTCGGGGCTGCCCGAAGCCGGTGACGAGGTCCTGGCCGTCGAGGACGAGCGCAAGGCCCGTGAGCTGGTGGATCGGCGTCGCGAGAAGAGCCGCGATAAGCGCCTTCAGGCGCAGAAGGCGGCCAAGATGGACGAGCTGTTCAACTCGATGCAGGACGAGGCGGTGAAGACCGTCAACCTGGTCATCAAGGGCGATGTGCAGGGCTCGGTCGAGGCGCTGACCCAGTCCCTCGCCAACCTGTCCACCGATGAGGTGCGCATCGTGCCGGTGGCCACGGGGGTTGGCGCGATCAACGAGTCCGACGTCAACCTGGCGATCGCCTCGGAAGCGCTGCTGATCGGCTTTAACGTGCGTGCCGACGCCAAGGCCCGACGCCTGGCGCAGGAAAACGACGTCAAGCCGCACTACTACAGCATCATCTACGACGCCATCGATCAGCTGCGCAATGCCATCAGTGGCATGCTCGAGCCCGAGACCCGCGAGAACATCATCGGCACCGCCGAGGTGCGCGAAGTGTTCCGCTCGTCGCAGCTCGGCCAGATTGCCGGCTGCCTGGTGGTCGACGGGGTCGTGCGGCGGCGCAACCCGATTCGCGTGCTGCGCGAGAGCGTGGTGGTGTTCGAAGGCGAGCTCGAATCGCTGCGGCGTTTCAAGGACGACGTCAAGGAAGTGCAGTCGGGTACCGAATGCGGCATCGGCGTGAAGCACTACAACGATGTGCGCGCCGGTGACCAGATCGAGTGCTACGAGCGCATCACCGTCGAGCGGACGCTGTAGGGATGCCGCGGGATTTCTCGCGTGCGCGTCGTGTCGGCGACCAGATCCAGCGCGAGCTGGCGGAACTGATCCGGGACGAGGTCCGCGACCCCCGCGTGGGGTCGGTCACCGTCTCGGAGGTTCAGGTCAGCCGGGATTTTTCCTATGCCGATGTGTTTGTCACGGGGCTGGGGATGGACGCCGACCAGTCCCGCGACATGGTGCGGGTGCTGACCGGCGCGGGGGCCTTCCTGCGTCATCAGCTCGCGCGGCGACTGACGCTGCGCAAGGTGCCCACCCTGCGCTTTCAGTACGACCCCACTTTTGAGCGCGGGGCCCGGCTTAACCGGCTGATCGACGATGTCCAGCCGGACAACAGCGCGACTCCGCCGGACTCGGACTGACCCGGGACCATGGGGCGTCGCAAGGGCCGAGCGGTGGACGGCATCCTGTTGGCGGACAAGCCCGCCGGGCAGACGTCCAACCAGACCCTGCGACGGGTCAGCGGCTGGCTGAATGCGCGCAAGGCGGGGCATACCGGCAATCTCGATCCGCTCGCCACGGGCCTGCTCGTGATGTGTTTCGGCGAGGCCACCAAGATCAGTGGCTGGCTGCTGGATGCCGATAAACGATATGTCGCCACCGCCCGACTCGGCGTGGTGACCGACAGCGCCGATGCGGATGGCAAGCCCCTGGCCGAGCGGCCGGTCCCCGGTGTCGACGCCGAACGCCTTGAATCGGTCCTGGCTGAGTTTCGCGGAGCGATCGAGCAGGTTCCGCCCATGGTCTCGGCGCTCAAGCATGAGGGGCGTCGCCTGCACGAGCTCGCGCGCGAGGGCCGGACGGTGGAGCGGCCGCCGCGCCCGGTCACCATTCATTCGCTCACCGGCGAGTGGACCGAGCCCGACCGGCTGCGGCTCACCGTTGAATGCTCCAAGGGGACCTACATCCGCAGCCTGGTGACCGATATTGGCGAGGCGCTGGGCTGCGGTGCGCATGTCGAAACGCTCCGGCGCACGGCACTGGGGCCCTTCGAGGGCGACGGCATGTGGACCCTTGAGGCCCTCGAGCAGCGTCACATGGCCGATCCCGAGGGCCTTGACGCCTGCCTCCTGCCGGCCGATGCCGGGTTGCGGTCTTATCCAGCGGTTACCCTGCCCACCACCGCCTCGGTGCGCTTTTGCCAGGGACAGGCCGTGGCCCTGGCGGCCGATGAAACCGCACCGGCCGGGCTGTGTCGGGTCTATGCCGAAGCGGAGGGTTTTCTCGGGATGGGTGAGCGCGCCGGTGATCGGGGCGTTGCTCCCCGGCGTTTGCTTGTTCAGCGCCGCCCCCACGGATAGAATATCGAATTGTTGTTAATCAGTTTTTCATTCAGGAGTCATTGATGTCGCTCAGCGCGCAGCAGAAGCAGGAGATCGTCCGTGATTACGGGCGGGCGGAAGGTGATACCGGATCCCCGGAAGTGCAGATCGCGCTTCTCACCGCCCGGATCCAGTACCTCACCGATCACTTCGCCACCCATAAACAGGACCACCACTCCCGCCGCGGGCTGCTCAAGCTCGTCAATCAGCGTCGGCAGCTGCTGGATTATCTCCACCGCAAGAGCCTCGAACGCTATCAGACGGTGATCAAGCGGCTCGGCCTGCGCAAGTAAGGCGCTCCACAAGAAGACCAGGGGATAAAACTCAGTGACTCCAACTGCCGTCAAAAAATCTTTCCAATACGGGGAACACAACGTCACGCTCGAGACCGGCAAGATTGCCCGGCAGGCGAGCGGGGCGGTCATGGTCAACATGGCCGATACCGTTGTCCTTGTCACGGTCGTCGGCAAGCGCGAAGTCGTGCCCGGACGAAGCTTTCTGCCGCTCACGGTCAACTACCAGGAGCGGACCTACGCAGCGGGCAAGATCCCCGGCGGATTCTTCAAGCGCGAGGGGCGTCCCTCCGAGAAGGAAACCCTGGTCTGTCGTCTGATCGACCGGCCGATCCGGCCGCTCTTCCCCAACGGCTTCACCAATGAGGTGCAGGTCGTTGCCACCGTGATCTCCATGAACCCCGAGGTCGATCCCGACATCCCGGCGCTGATCGGCACATCGGCAGCGCTGGCGGTCAGTGGTATTCCGTTTGACGGGCCCATTGGCGCCGCTCGAGTGGGCTATCGGGACGGCGAGTTCGTCCTCAACCCGGCCATCTCGCAGCTCGACGACTCGGCCCTGGACCTGGTGGTCGCGGGCACCGAGCAGGGCGTGCTCATGGTCGAGTCCGAGGCTGACCGGCTGCCCGAGCAGACCATGCTCGACGCGGTGCTGTTCGGTCACGAGCAGATGCAGTCCGCCATCACCGCCATTAACGAGCTGGCCGCCGAGGCCGGCAAGCCGCGCTGGGACTGGTCGCCGGAACAAGCCGATCAGACACTGGCCGAGCGGGTGCGCGAGCACGCCGAGAAGCCTCTGACCGAGGCCTATGGGGTGGCCGACAAGCAGGCGCGGCAGGAGGCGGTGGCCAGCGTGCGCGAGACCGTCAATGCCGCCCTGGTCGCCGCCGATGACGGGCAGGAGGGCTGGTCCGCGGAAGCGGTGAGTGACGCCTTCAAGGCCCTCGAGAAGACCATCGTGCGGGGCCGTATCCTTGCGGGCGAGCGACGCATCGACGGCCGTGACAACCACAGCGTGCGGCCCATCGACATCGAAGTCGGGTCGCTGCCCCGCACTCATGGTTCGGCGATCTTCACCCGGGGCGAGACCCAGGCCATCGTGGTGACGACCCTCGGCACCGGCCGTGATGCGCAGATCATTGATGGCATCGAGGGCGAGCGCCGCGAGCCGTTCATGCTGCATTACAATTTCCCGCCCTACAGCGTCGGCGAGGCCGGCTTCATGGGAACGCCGAAGCGTCGCGAGATCGGCCACGGCAAGCTGGCCAAGCGCGGCGTCCAGGCGGTGATGCCCGAGCCCGAGGACTGCCCTTATGTGGTCCGTGTGGTCTCCGAGATCACCGAGTCCAACGGGTCGAGCTCCATGGCTTCGGTCTGCGGCACCAGCCTGTCGCTGATGGACGCCGGCGTACCGATCAAGGCGCCGGTGGCCGGCATTGCCATGGGCCTGATCAAGGAGGGCGACGACTTTGCCGTGCTCACCGACATCCTTGGTGACGAGGACCACCTCGGCGACATGGACTTTAAGGTGGCCGGTACGGACAGCGGCGTCACCGCGCTGCAGATGGACATCAAGATCGATGGCATCACCCGCGAGGTCATGGAGCAGGCTCTGGGTCAGGCCCGGGACGGACGGTTGCACATCCTCGGGGAAATGAACGGCGTGATCGCCGAGCACCGCGAAGAGATGTCCGCCTATGCGCCACGGCTGATCACGCTGCGGATTGATCCGGACAAGATCCGCGATGTCATCGGCAAGGGCGGTGCCACCATCCGTCAGCTGACCGAGGAGACCGGTACCACCATCGACATTACCGATGAGGGCGTGGTCACCATCGGGTCGGTGGACAAGGCGGCTGGCGAAGAAGCCCGACGTCGCATCGAGCTGCTGACCGCCGATGTCGAGGTCGGGCAGGTCTACGAGGGCAAGGTCATCAAGTTGATGGACTTTGGGGCGTTCGTGAACATCCTCCCCGGCCGCGACGGGCTGGTGCACATCTCGCAGATCTCGGATCGGCGGGTGGAAAGCGTCTCCGATGAACTCGCCGAAGGCCAGCATCTGCGCGTTAAAGTGCTGGAAGTGGATCGTCAGGGACGTATCCGTCTGAGCATCAAGGCGCTGGGCGAGGAAGAAGCCGAGAGCTGATTCTCGGTGCCGTCCTGATGGGGGCGGCCCGGCAAAAACCCCGCGGTCCACCGGGCCCCGGGGTTTTTTAATGGTTAGAAGGCGCGTTGCTGACGACGGAACTCGACCATTTTTTCCTGGGCGTCGATTGCTTCTTCGAGTCGGGTAATGCCCGCTTCGGGGAGCAGTTCAAAGAGCTGGATCATGATCTCGGCGGTGGTCAGCGAATCACCCAGCGCGGTATGCCGGCCCCCCACGCCCACGCCCAGCCGCCGGGCGACCCCCTCGAGGGTATGCTCGCCGGTATGGTCATGCAGCAGAATGGACAGCAGGAGCGCATCCAGCGTGGGGTGATCAAAGCGCACGCCACATCGGCGCTGCTTGAGGCGCAGAAAGCGCATGTCGAAGGCGATGTTAAAGCCCACCAGCACGGCGTTGCCGGCAAAGGCATGAAAGCGCCGCACCGCCTCGTCCACCGGCGGCGCATCGGCAACATCCTCGTCATGGATGCCGTGGATGCTTGAAGCCAGCGCCGGTATCGGCCGCTCGGGGTTGGCGAGCAGCTCGAAGGTCTCGCCATGCATGACGCGGCCCTGGTGGATGCGCACCGCACCAATGGCAACGATCTCATCGCCGTGGCCCGGCTCCAGGCCAGTGGTTTCGCAATCAAAGACCACATAGTCGAGATCGCCGAGCCGGCGTTCCGCCTCATCCCCCAACGCCCGCACCGGCTCAGCCTCGTCGGCGGCAAAGTCGTAGTACTCGGGCCGCGCGGCAACGGTGGTGGGCGCCTCGGTTTTTGCGGGGGCACCGGGCAGGGGGAGTCTGAGCAGCGCGCGGTGGGGGCGTGAGAGGTCGGGCTGACTCCACACCGTCGTGTCATGACGCTGCAGGACCTCGCGTAACGTCACCGTGCCCCCGACGTCATCCAGACCGGCATCCAGCCACGCGTCGAGTTGATCGGGGCTCACCACATCACCCGACCAGTTCATGTCCAGATAGACCAGGCTGCCCTGCTCGCGCCCGGACAGGGCGACCGCGCTGACGCCCAGGGTATCGGCCAGCCGCATCAGCAAAGCCTCGATCACCTGACTGAGCAGATAGGGTTCGGCGGACACCCACACGTCGGCGCTGCACTGCACCCGCGGCAGCTGGTTTGCAGCGGCATTTTTCTTGATGCCCGCCACCAGACTGCCCAGGTGTAGATCCTCGAGCCGCCAGTTATCGGTGACCATTGACGCCGTCTCATCCGACAGGTGAGCAAAGGCATCGGTCAGCCGTCGGGTCTCTTCATGCAGCATGCGCCCGAAGCGCTCGGCGTCGTCTCCCATCTGTGCCTGCTGGGCGAGCCGCAGGCTCTCGCTGACCGTACACAGGCTGGTCAGTGGATCACGCAGTGATTCCACCGCTTCGCGCAGGCTCTGCTCGCGCCGCAGCACCGCCCGGGTCTGGCGCGAGACATCGGTGAGGGTGATCACAAAACCGTCGGTGCCAGGGTCATCGGTGATCAGTCGCGCCACCCGACAGCGTAAAAGCCGCTCACCACTTGCCGTCGCGCAGACCAGTTCGGTATCGGCACCGTTGGCGGCATCGGCGGATGGATCAAGCAGGCCCAGCGCGTGCCGCAGGGGCCCGTCGTTAAGGACTTCGTGCAGGTACCGGCCCAGCCCCAGTGCCGGTTCGGCGTCCAGCAGCAGGCGGGCGGTGCGGTTGTAGAGCGTGATGCGGCCATCGTCGCGACACACCACGACGCCTTCGCGGATCTCGCGCAGGATGGTCTCCAGCCGGGCCTTGCGGGCTTCGATGCGCGTGGTCCACGCCGAGGCGGCTTCTTCCATCTCGCGACGACTGCGCGCCACGGTACCGCCGAGCTGCTCGACGGTCTCGGGCAGACGACCCAGCCAGTGGCGCGCTGGCAGTTCCAGCCGATGGCCGGGGTTGGAGCTGGCGATAATGCCGGCCCCGCGCTCGGTGGCACTCAGTGGGCGGGTAACACGCCGATCCAGCAGCAGCCCTGCAGCCACCGGCGCGAGCCCCGCCGCCGCACCGGCCAGCAGCGGGTGGACCCCACTCAGCGCGGTGGCGGCCAGGGCACCGCTTGCGGCGATGACCGCCGTCGATCCCCAGAGCCGCTTGCGCAGCCGCGGGAGCCGAAAGGCTCGCACCCTCAGGCGGCTCCGCTTGCCAGCGAGCGGATCCGGCCGAGGATGGCGGTCGGATCGAAGGGCTTGACGATAAAGTCCGTGGCGCCCAGCGAGAAGGCCTTTTCGCGCTCCACCTCGAGACTGTGTGAGGTCAGCATCAGGATCGGTAGCCCCATGGCGCCGGCGCCCCGGAGCAGGCGCTGGCAGAGGTCATAACCGCTGCGATCGGGCAATGTGGTGTTGACCAGCGCGACATCCGGGGCGGCCTCGGCCATTGCTGCCTCGGCCTGAGTGCCATTGTTGGCGAGTGCCACCCGAAAGCCCGACTGCTCGAGTAGAAAACGCAGGGCACTGGTCAGGTTGGATTCATGGTCGACAATCAGAATTGTTTTAACCATTAGCCGCTCAGCATCCGTGGATGCTGCCTCCTCCTCTTTTCGGCCAGTATAGGCTACTCCCATGCCCGTTTGTCGAGGTACGCTGCCAGTAGACGTCAATGAATCACCCGGGAGACAGCGATGACCGACGACACGGCCGACACCGACGCTTCGGTGGTACGCGGATTTCTGGATGCGCATGCCCCTTTCGACCGTTTGCCACGGGCGCTGCAGCGGCATTTTCGCGAGCATTGCGAGGTCTGCCGCTATACCGCCGGCACGGTCATTCTCGAGCCGTCGGTGGAGCCGGCCGGCTATTTCTACTTGATTGTCGACGGTCAGGTGCGCGCCGAGCGCCCCGGTGGCGAGCGTTTTGAGCTGGGTCCCGGGGACAATTTCCCGATGGCGGCGATGATCGGTCAGCGAGCCACCCGCACGGTCTATCGCGCCGGCACGCCGACGCAGTGTCTGCGCATCCCCCGGACCACCTTCGAGCATCTCGTCAGCGAAAGTCCCATGTTCCGTGACTACTGCCTGCGCGGAGTGAGCGGATTACTCGATCAGGTCCAGCAGGACATCCAGCACCGCGCCGCCGGCAACCTGGGCAGCGATACCACCATGGACACCCCGCTGGGCGAGCTCATGAATCGCCATCCGCTGACCTGCGAGGCCCACACCTCGGTCCGCGAGGCCGTGGCCACCATGCAGACACGCAAGGTGGGCAGTGTGCTGGTCACTGATGCCGACGAGCGCCCCCAGGGCATCTTTACACTGCACGACCTGCGCAGCGTGGTCGCGCAGGGCAGCCATCTGGATGAATCGCTGGCGGCGGTGATGACCCGCGAGCCGATCACGCTGGATACCCAGACCTACGCCTTCGAGGCGGTGGTCGAGATGGCGCGGCATCATATCCGTCACATGATCGTCACCGACGCCCGCGGGCGACTGGCCGGTGTCATTTCCGAGCGCGACATCTTTGCCCTGCAGCGCATCAATCTGGTCCACCTGACACGCTCGATCACCGGCGCCGAGGATGTGGACTCGCTGGTGCTGGCGCGCGGCCAGGTCGGGGCATTGATCGACAGCATGATGGCCCATGGCGCCGGCGTCGAGCAGATCACCCGTATCATCACGCTGCTCAATGACCGCACGGTCACCCGCGCCATCGAGCTGGTTCTGGCCGAGCGTGGCGATCCTGGCGTCGCGTTTACCTGGATTGCCTTTGGCAGCGAGGGGCGACGCGAGCAGACCCGGGTCACCGATCAGGACAACGGCATCCTGTTTGATCCCGGCGACGAGACACCGGAAGCCGTGCGCGAGCGCCTGCTGCCGCTGGCCCGGCGTATCAACGAGGTGCTGGATGCCTGCGGTTTTGCGTTGTGCACGGGGAATGTGATGGCTAGCAACCCGGGACTGTGCCTGAGCTTTGAGGAGTGGGAGGCGACCTTTGCCCGGCTGGTGGCCAGTGCCACGCCGGAGAATGTGCTCAGTTCAACGATCTACTTCGACTTTCGACCCGTATGGGGCGATCTGGTCACCGGTGAGGCCCTGCAGCGTCGGGTGGTGGAGCTGGCCGCGGGCAATTCGGTATTCCTCCATACACTGGCGGCCAATGCACTGGCCATCAAACCGCCGCTGGGGGTGTTCCGGGACTTTGTGACCGATCGCGATGTCGACGGCGTCCATCGACTGGACCTCAAGGTGCGGGGTCTGACCCCGTTTGTCGATGCCTCCCGGGTGCTGGCCCTGCAGGCGGGCATTGCCGATGGGCACACCCAGACCCGGTTTCGCGAACTCGCCCGCGCAGGCGTACTCACCGCCGAGGATGCCGGAGCGTTCGAGCGTTCGTTTGCCTTTGTCCAGTTGCTCAGAATGCGCGAGCACCAGCAGCAGTCGGTCACCGGCGACACCATGGGCAACCGTCTGGATCCCGAGAACGTCAATCCGATGGATCGGCGGATCCTCAAGGAGGCCTTCCGCGAGGCGCGGCGGCTTCACAAGAAGCTCGAAGTGCGGTTTCAGCTATAAAAAAACCCCGGTGGCAGGGCCACCGGGGTTGGCTTGACGGGTCAGGGCGCTCAGGCCGAGCGCGGCACCCGAATACTCTCCACCAGTTCCTGGATTTCCTTCGGCGGCGGGGCCGTGGCCCGTGACACGAGCGCAGCCACGATAACGTTGATCAACGCGCCAATGGCACCGATGGACTGAGGTCCGATCCCGAACAGCCAGTTCTCCGGCGTGTCCGGCAGCATGTTGGTGCCGGGGATGAAGAACCAGCCCTTGAAGATGAACACATAGATCAAGGTGAAGGTTAGCCCCGAGAGCATGCCTGCGATGGCGCCGGAACTGTTCATACGCCGGTTGAAGATGCCGAGCATGAGAACCGGGAACAGCGAGGAGGCCGCCAGTCCGAAGGCCAGTGCGACGACCTGAGCCGCAAATCCGGGTGGATTCAGGCCTAAGTAGCCGGCCACAAGGACCGCTACGCCCATCGCTATTCGCGCCGCCAGCAACTCGCTCTTCTCGCCTATCTTCGGGTTGATGACCCCCTTGATCAGGTCATGGGAGATCGACGAGGAGATCGCCATGAGCAGTCCGGCCGCTGTGGACAGGGCTGCCGCGAGGCCACCGGCGACTGTCAGCGCGATCACCCAGTTGGGCAACTGTGCGATCTCCGGGTTGGCCATGACCATGATGTCGCGATCAACGGTCAGCTCATTGCCCTGCCAGCCATAGGACTCGGCGGTGGACTCGAAGGCCGGGTTGTCGGCGTTGTAGTACTGGATACGGCCGTCGTCGTTCTTGTCGTCCCAGGCGAGGAGGCCGGTCTCTTCCCAGCGCGAGAACCAGCCCGGCACATTCTCGTAGGCCAGGTTGCCGTCCTCGGCCCCGATCTCACCCGGCTGGACGGTGTTGATCAGGTTGTAGAACGACATCGCGCCCACGGCCGGTGCCGTGGTGTAGAGAATGGCGATGAAAATCAACGTCCATCCGGCCGACAGTCGGGCATCCCGGACCCTTGGCACCGTGAAAAAGCGCACGATGACGTGGGGCAGACCGGCGGTGCCGATCATCAGCGACATGGTCAGGAAGAACATGTTGAGTGTGGTGCCCTTCATCGCCGTGTACTGCGAAAACCCGAGATCGACAAGGATGTTGTCGAGGGTGTTGAGCAGATACTGGCCGTCGGCGACCGTGCCGCCCAGACCCAGCTGTGGCGCCGGATTGCCCGTAATGGCCAGCGAGATGAAGATCGCCGGGATCGTGTAGGCAAAGATCATCACGCAGTACTGGGCGATCTGGGTATAGGTGATGCCCTTCATGCCACCGATCACGGCATAGAAAAAGACGATCGCCATACCGATGAAAAGCCCAACCTCGTAGCTCGTCTCGAGGAAACGCGAAAAGGCGACGCCAATGCCCTTCATCTGCCCGATGACGTAGGTGATCGAGGCAACGATCAGGGCAATGACCGCAATGACGCGGGCCGTCTTGGAGTAGAACCGGTCGCCGATGAATTCGGGGACCGTGAACTTACCGAATTTGCGCAGATAAGGCGCAAGCAGCAGTGCCAGGAGCACATAGCCGCCAGTCCATCCCATCAGGTAGACAGAGGCGTCGTAACCCAGAAAGGCGATGAGACCGGCCATCGAAATAAAGGAGGCCGCGGACATCCAGTCCGCTGCGGTGGCCATGCCGTTGGCAATTGGGTGAACCCCCTTGCCGGCGACATAGAATTCGCCGGTGCTTCCTGCCTTGGCCCAGATCGCGATACCGATATACAGGACGAAGGTAGCGCCGACAATCAGATAAGTAGTAAGTGCGAGATCCATGTCGAATTCCCCTCGTTACTTTTCGTACACGTCGTATTTTCGATCCAGCGCATTCATTCTGAACACGTAGACGAAAATCAGGACGATAAACGTGTAAATCGCGCCCTGCTGGGCGAACCAGAAGCCGAGGGGATAGCCCGCGATCATGATGTTATTGAGCAATGGGGCCAGAATGATGCCCAGTCCATAAGAGACGACAAACCAGATGATCAGCAGCGTGATCAGCAGTCTGACGTTCTCCTTCCAGTAGGCCATGGCGGCCTGTTCCTGATTAGAAGCCATGCTTCCGCTCCTCCTGCGGTGATGTCGTATGACAGTGTCGTCCGGCGACCTGTCGCTTTTTGTGATTATGGATCGGTGGCAATCTCGTCGTGTTGGTGAGGTCCTCCCTGGCTCGGTCTATCGCGGTAAAACCGCCCGGCGAATCCCCTGGGAAATCGCCGGGCAGGCGTTTCTACTGGTTGGCCCGCTGGCTGATCAGATCATCCACCACGCCCGGGTCGGCCAGGGTGCTGGTGTCTCCCAGACTATCCAGCTCGTTGGTGGCCACCTTGCGCAGGATCCGCCGCATGATCTTGCCCGAGCGTGTCTTGGGCAGGCCCGGGGCCCACTGGATGACATCGGGCTTGGCGATGGGACCAATTTCACTGCGCACCAGACCGGCGAGCTCTTTCTGCAGGTCGTCGCTGGGCTCTTTGCCCTGCACCAGCGTGACATAGCAGTAGATGCCCTGACCCTTCAGGTCATGGGGGTATCCCACCACGGCGGCCTCGGCCACGGCATCATGCAGCACCAGCGCACTTTCGATTTCGGCGGTGCCCATGCGATGGCCCGAGACGTTGAGCACGTCGTCCACTCGGCCGGTGATCCAGTAGTAACCTTCCTCGTCGCGGCGTGCGCCGTCGCCGGTAAAGTACTTGCCAGGGTAGGTCGTGAGGTAGGTGTTCATGAAGCGCTCATGGTCGCCGTGGATCGTGCGCATCATGCTCGGCCAGGCCTGAGTGATGCACAGATTGCCCTCGGTGGCACCCTCGAGGACGTTGCCCTCGTTGTCCACGAGCTGCGGCTCGACACCAAAGAACGGCAGCGTCGCCGAGCCGGGCTTGAGATCGACGGCACCCGGCAGTGCCGAGATCATGATCGCGCCGGTCTCCGTCTGCCACCAGGTGTCGACGATGCGGCAGCGCTCGTCACCGACCACGCGGTAATACCACTCCCAGGCCTCGGGGTTGATGGGCTCACCCACCGTGCCCAGCACACGCAGGGACTGCCGGGAGTGCTTTTTGACCATCGCTTCGCCCTGACCCATCAGTGACCGGATGGCGGTGGGCGCGGTGTAGAAGATGTTGACCTGATGGTCGTCGATGACCTGCCAGAACCGTCCCGCATCGGGGTAGGTCGGAACGCCCTCGAACACCAGGCTGGTGGCGCCGTTGGCGAGCGGCCCGTAAACGATATAACTATGCCCCGTGATCCAGCCGACGTCGGCAGTGCACCAGTAGACTTCGCCATCGTGATAGTCGAAGACGTACTTGAAGGTCATCGCCGCCTGCAGCAGGTAGCCGCCGGTGGTGTGCAGCACGCCCTTCGGCTTGCCGGTGGACCCCGAGGTATAGAGGATGAACAGCGGATCCTCGGCATCCATCGCCTCGGGCGCGCAGTCATCGGAGGCAGCGGCAAGCGCCTTGCCGTAGTCGATGTCGCGCTCGTCATTCCAGGGCACCGAGTTGCCGGTGTGGCGCACCGTGATCACCGAGTGCACACGGTCGAGATCGGCGATGGCCTTGTCGACATTCTCCTTGAGCGGGACCGGCTTGCCGCTACGCAGGCCCTGGTCGGCGGTGATGACGGTGCGGCAGTCGGCATCCTCGATGCGATCACGCAGGGCGTGCGGCGAGAAGCCGCCGAAAACGATGGAGTGGACCGCCCCGATCCGGGTGCAGGCCAGCATGGCGACGACGGCCTCGGGGATCATCGGCATGTAGATCGATACCCGGTCACCCCGCGAGACGCCGCGCGACTTGAGCACATTGGCGAGTCGGCAGACATCGGCATGCAGTTCGCGGTAGGTGATATGCCGGGTGACCCCCGGCTCGTCGCCTTCCCAGATGATGGCGTTGCGGTCGCCATGCGTGTCGAGATGGCGGTCGAGGCAGTTGTAGCTGACGTTAAGCTTGCCGCCCTCGAACCAGCGGATCTGCCCCTGCGTGAGGTCGTTGTTGCGGACGCGGTCCCACGGCTCGAACCAGGTAAGGAAGGTCTCCGCCTGCTCGCCCCAGAACGCGTCCGGGTCCTCGAGCGAGCGCCGATACATGCGCTCATACGCTTCACGCCCCAGCAGGGCATTGTCGGCGGTTTCCGGCGGCACCGGATAGCGTTTTTCTGCGGCCATGCCGTTCTTCTCCTCGTCAATGACAGAATGCAACGTCTGTTCTAGATCTTATAGCCCGTATACTGCGGGTGTTGAAGGCCTGATGCCAAGCCGTTGTCGGGAATTGCCCGGGATTGCCAGTGGGTGACTCCCCATTCAAGGATCATCGCCGGCGGGGCATCGGCGAGATCGGCCGGGGGTGGATGCCCCAGAAACCCGAGCGCATCGGCCACCGCGGCTCCCGCCCGGCGGGTATCCACAGCGGGCGCGGCATTGGTTTTGCTGAGTTTTCGCCCGCGCGGGTCGGTGGCCACCGGCACATGCAGATGGCGCGGCTCGGGCAGCCCCAGTGCCTCTCGCAGCATCAACTGCGCCGGCGTGGCGGCCAGCAGGTCGGCTCCCCGGACCACATCGGTGACGCCCAACGCGGCGTCATCCACCACCATGGCCAGGTGATAGGCGTGCAGGCCGTCGCCGCGCCGGATCACAAAATCGCCAATCGCCGCCGCCGGGACAAAGGATTGCGGGCCCAGACGCCGATCGACGAAGCTCAAAGTGCCCTCGGGCACCCGAAACCGCCAGCTGCGGGCGTCACGACCGGCGGGCAGGCCGGCGCGGCAGGTCCCCGGGTAGATGATACCCGCCGGACCGACCTCGCCGAGCGCGGCCACTTCGCGCCGAGTGCAGGCGCACGGATAGGCGTGGCCGCTGCGCTGGAGTTGCTCGAGGGCCGCCTGATAGTGCTCGCGGCGGCTATTCTGGTACTGCACTGCACCGTCCCACTCGAGCCCGAGTGCCTCCAGGGCCGTGCGGATGTCGCGCGCCGCTGATGCCCGCGAACGGCCCCGATCGACATCATCGATGCGCAATCGCCATTCGCCGCCGGCCGCCCGCGCATCCAGCCAGCTCGCCAGTGCCGCGATCAGTGAACCGCGGTGGAGCGGGCCCGTCGGGCTGGGGGCAAAGCGGCCGATGGTGTGCGTGTCAGTCATAGCGCCGTCCTAGCGTCGTCGTCTCACTCTGCCACGGGGATTGCTACACTGCGAGTCCAGTCATTCGCCGAGGTCTCCGTGCCACGCCCTGATCTTTCCGCGCGCAGTCACCGCGTTCAGCCCTTTCATGTCATGGCCCTGCTGGCCCGGGCGCGCGAGCTTGAGGCGGGCGGTGCGGACATCATCCACATGGAGATCGGCGAGCCCGACTTTGCCACCGCAGCGCCGGTTCGCGAGGCGGGTCGGCAGGCGCTGGCCGATGGATTGACGGGGTATCAGCCGGCGGCTGGGCTGCCAGCCCTGCGCGAGGCCATCGCCGGGCACTATCAGCGTGCCTACAAAGTCAGCGTCGACCCGGGCCGCATACTCATCACGCCGGGGGCGAGCGGCGCATTGCTGGTGGCCCTGGCGATGCTGGCCGATCCGGGCCGCAATGTGCTGCTGCCGGATCCGGGCTATCCGTGCAATCGCAACTTTGTCGAAGCGGTGGACGCCGTCCCCCGAGCAGTGCGCGTGGATGCCGGCACCGATTATCAGTTGACGCCGGGGCTGGCGGCGGCGGCCTGTGACGAGCGCACGGCCGCGATGCTGGTGGGCTCGCCGGGCAATCCCACCGGTACGCTCGCGAGTGCGGCGGACCTGGCTGGCCTCGCGGCACTGGGCGAGCGCCGCGGCATTGGCCTGATTGTCGACGAGATCTATCACGGCCTGCATTACGACGGCGTGCCCGCCCAGGCATTGGCGCATGCGCCGGAGGCGATTGTGGTCAACAGTTTCTCCAAATACTTCGGCATGACCGGCTGGCGCCTTGGCTGGATGGTGGTCCCGACGGACTGGGTGCCGGTGGCCGAAAAACTGATGCAAAACCTTTTCATCAGCGCCTCGACGCCGGCGCAGTACGCGGCCCTGGCCTGCTTTACCCCGGCCTCGCAGGCGATCTTCGAGGAGCGCCGCGCCGCGTTCCGCCGGCGTCGGGACGATCTGCTGCCCGCGCTGCGCGATCTCGGCTTTCATATCCCCGGCAATCCCGCCGGGGCGTTCTATCTGTATGCCGATATCACCGCACTGGGCGATGACAGCACCGAGCTGGCCCATGGTCTGCTCGAGCAGGCCGGCGTGGCTGTCACGCCCGGCCTCGACTTTGAGCGCACCGCGCCCGAGCGGCATGTGCGCTTTGCCTACACCACCAATACCGATCGTCTGGGCGAGGCGGTGCGGCGGATCGAGCGTTTTCTGGCCGCCGGGGGCTAATCCCGTCCGGGGGGCGTGCATACTTCGGAGCGGGTCAGGAAGCGTTTGCCCTCCGGCGCTTCCAGTGAAAACCCCGAGCCGCGCCCGTCGATGACATCGATGATCAAGCGGGTGTGCGACCACAGTGCGTATTGATCGCCCCCGATGTAGAAGGGCTGTCCGCCGATGTCACCGAGGTGGACATCGCGCGCGCCGATGCGGAATTCGTCGCGGGGGTAGCACATGGGCGCACTGCCGTCACAGCACCCGCCGGACTGGTGGAAAAGAAGGGGCCCGTGGCGCCGCTGCAGATCGGCGATCAGCGCCTCGGCAGCGGGTGTTGCGACCACGCCGGGTTCATTCGTGTCCATCGCGTCCTCCTGTCTGGCAAGACCCGGGCCGGCACGCAAGGTGTCCGGCCCACAGGGGGTGACCTCAAGCGCCAGGCGCTCAGGGCATTAGAAAAGCCCCATCGGGGACTCGCTGTAGCTCACCAGCAGGTTTTTGGTCTGCTGGTAATGCGCGAGCATCATGAGGTGGTTTTCCCGGCCGAACCCGGACTGCTTGTAGCCACCGAATGCCGCATGGGCGGGGTAGAGGTGGTAGCAGTTGGTCCACACACGACCGGCCTGGATGCCGCGTCCCATGCGATAGGCGGTGTTGACGTTGCGTGTCCACAACCCGGCGCCCAGGCCGTAGAGCGTGTCGTTGGCAATCCCCAGGGCATCCTCCCGGTCATCGAAGCCGGTGACCGAGACCACCGGACCAAAGATCTCCTCCTGGAACACGCGCATGCGGTTGTTGCCCTCGAACACGGTGGGCTGGACGTAGTAGCCACCGCTCAACTCGCCGCCCGGATCGAGCGGCTCACCGCCAGCAAGGACCCGCGCGCCTTCCTGCCTGCCGATGTCGAGGTAGGCCATGATCTTCTCGAGCTGATCGCGCGACGCCTGAGCGCCCACCATGGTCTCGGTGTCGAGGGGATTGCCGGTCTTGATCCGCGCCACCCGATCCAGAGCGGCGTCCATGAAATCGCCGTAGAACGAGCGCTGCACCAACGCGCGGGACGGGCAGGTGCAGACCTCGCCCTGGTTGAGGGCGAACATCGCGAAGCCCTCGAGGCTTTTTTCGCGAAACCCGTCGTTCTCGGCAAAGCAGTCAGCAAAGAACACGTTGGGTGACTTGCCACCCAGTTCGAGGGTGACCGGGATGAGGTTCTCCGAGGCGTACTGCATGATCAGCCGCCCGGTGGTGGTCTCACCGGTAAAGGCCACTTTGGCGATCCGCGGGTTGGAGGCCAGCGCCTTGCCTGCCTCGGCGCCAAAGCCATTGACGATATTGAGCACGCCGGCCGGCAGCAGATCGGCGATCAGTTCGGTGAGCATCAGGATGCTCGCCGGGGTCTGTTCCGCCGGCTTGAGGACCACGCAGTTGCCGGCGGCCAGTGCCGGCGCCAGCTTCCAGGTCGCCATCAGGATCGGAAAGTTCCACGGGATGATCTGACCGACCACGCCCAGCGGCTCGTGGATCTGATACGACACGGTGTCGTCGTCGAGCTCGCCGAGTGAGCCCTCCTGGGCGCGAATGACCCCGGCAAAGTAGCGGAAGTGATCGATCGCGAGGGGCAGGTCGGCGGCCAGTGTCTCGCGCACGGGCTTGCCGTTCTCCCAGGTCTCGGCGACGGCGAGGGCCTCGAGGTTGGCCTCCATGCGATCGGCGATGGTGTTCAGGATGACCGCCCGCTCGGCCACCGGCGTTTTGCCCCAGGCCGTTTTCGCGCCATGGGCGGCGTCCAGCGCCCGTTCGATGTCAGCGGCCTTGGAGCGCGGAATCCGGCAGAAAGTCTGTCCGGTGACCGGTGTCGGGTTGTCGAAATACTCCCCGTCAAGCGGGGGTTGCCAGTCGCCACCGATGAAGTTCTGGTACTCGCTCTTGAAATGGACAATGGCGTTGGCACTGCCGGGATTGGCGTAGATCATGCTCTCTCCTCCGTTTTTTTATGGGTCGGTACGCCATGCGCGCCGACACCCCCATCCCAGCAAGATCCGCGCCAATCCGCCGCCGGCCGCCGCGTGCTTGCGTCATGCCCGCGACTGGGCGATTGTGATGCTCAACTCGCCCGATAGAGGCGGGAGGCCGCTGTGCCGTTTTCGAACAATCTGTCGCACATTGCGACAGGGGAGGAGGGCGATGGACGAGCAGCCGTTCAACGACCGCGCCAGGCTCGTCGGGGTGCGGCGTCAGCTACTGGCTGGCGAACCGATGCCCGCGGGCGCGGCAATGGGCGTCCCCGCGTCCTGGCAGCGGGTGAGAACCGCCGGGTTATCGCCACAACAACGCGCGGGTGATGCCGTCGTCGATGCCGCTGCGCTGCGGGCGGCCCGCGCGGAAAACGAATCGTTGATCGCGCTGGCGCTGCCGGAAATCGAAAACCTCTACCACCAGATCAGTGGCAGCAACAGCGCGGTTCTGCTCACGGACGCCTCTGGCATGATTCTCGAGCGCCACGGCGATCCGTACTTCCACGAGCGTAGCCAGCGTGTGGCCCTGGCACCCGGCGCCTGCTGGGACGAAGGCGTGCGCGGCACCAACGCCATCGGCCTGGCACTCGCCCACGGGGCGCCGGCATCCGTGCATGGGCCCGAACACTATCTGCAGTGCAATACGTTTCTCACCTGTGCGGCCGCGCCCATCCACGATACGAACGGCAGGGTAATCGGCCTGCTGGATGTCTCGGGGGATCAGTCGGCCCGCCAGATCCACGCCCTGGGGCTGGTCCGCATGGGCGCGCGCATGATCGAGAATCGATGGCTGACCGCGCAGTTCAACGACGCCTTCCACCTGCACCTGCATGCCCGCCCGGAACTGCTCGGGACACTCGGCGAGGGCATCATCGCGCTCGATGGCGACGGTCAGGTACTGGCGCTGAACGAGGTGGCCCGTGATTACTTTGGCGACGGGTGTATCGGCACCCGGTTCGAGGCCCTGTTCGAGGAGACCTTCGAAGGGTTACTGCGCAGCGACGAGTCAACGCCCCTGCGGCGGACCGCCACCGGGATCATGACCTGCCTGCGGCTGGTCCCGCCACCGGCTCGCAACCCGGCATCGGCTGCAGTACCCGCGCCCCGGTCGACGCCCACGGCGACGGCATCCGCGGGCCCCACCCTTGATGGGCTGCACGCCGGTGACCGGGGGGTGGCCGAGACGCTCGGCCGTGCCCACCGGGTGTTCGCCCGCAACATCCCCCTGCTGATCGAAGGCGAAACCGGCACTGGCAAAGAGTGGGTGGTCCGTGCTCTGCATGCGCAGGGGCCGCGGGCCAATGGGTCGGTCGTGGCGGTCAATTGCGCGGCGATTCCCGAGGGCCTTGCCGAGGCGGAGCTGTTCGGCTACGTGCCCGGGGCGTTTACCGGGGCCAGCCCCCGCGGGGCGGAGGGCCGCATCGTCGAGGCCAATGGCGGGACGCTATTCCTCGACGAGATCGGCGATATGCCGGTCGCGCTGCAGACGCGATTGCTGCGGGTGTTGCAGGAGCGCACGGTGCTACCGGTGGGTGGGGGCAAGCCCCGGGCGGTGGACTTTTCGCTGGTCAGTGCCACGCATTGCGATCTTGGTGCTCGGGTGACCGCGGGGACGTTTCGGGCCGATCTCTACTACCGCCTGTGCGGATTGCGGGTTGAGCTCCCGCCCCTTCGCGAGCGCAGCGATCGCGAGGCGCTGATCGATCGGCTCGTGGCCGAGCAGGATCCCACGGCCACGCTCTCGGCAGAGGCCCGTGCGCGGCTGCTTGCCTATCCCTGGCCCGGCAATCTGCGCCAGTTGCACAGCGTGATGCAGACGGCGCTCGCACTGCGCCGGCCCGGTGGGCCGGTGACGCTGGCCGATCTGCCCGATGGCGTCGCGGCGGCGACGGGTGCGCTGGCATCGGAGTCGCTGGCGAGCGCCACCGACCTGCGCACCGTCGAACAGCGCCACATCGAGGCGGCACTGACCGAGCATGGCGGCAATGTCAGCCGCGCGGCGCGGGCGCTTGGCATCAGTCGCAGCACGCTGTACCGGCGTATCGGTTCCTCGTCTGCAGGAAAGTGAGTATCTTGAATACTGCACTGCAAACGGGGCGTTAGCGCCGATGCGCCTGAGTAAAATCCGCCTGAGCGGTTTCAAATCCTTCGTCGATACCACGCCGGTTCCCCTGGGAACGGGCATTACCGCCATCGTCGGGCCCAATGGCTGCGGCAAATCCAACATCATCGACGCGGTACGCTGGGTGATGGGCGAGCGCTCGGCCAAGCATCTGCGCGGTGGCTCCATGGCCGATGTCATCTTCAGCGGATCCGGCAGCCGCAAGCCGGTGGGGCAGGCGAGTATCGAGCTGGTGTTCGACAACGCCGACGGCTCGCTGGGCGGGCAGTACGCCGGCTTCAGCGAAATCGCCATCCGCCGTCAGGTCAACCGCGACGGGCAATCGGCCTATTTTCTCAATGGCAGTCGCTGTCGACGCCGCGACATCACCGATGTCTTTCTGGGCACCGGGCTTGGGCCGCGCAGTTATTCGATCATCGAGCAGGGCACCATTTCGCGGCTCATCGAGGCACGTCCCGAGGCATTGCGCGGCTATCTCGAGGAGGCCGCCGGCATCAGCCTGTACAAGGAGCGCCGCCGCGAGACCGAGCGCCGCATCCGCGATACTCGCGAGAATCTCGAGCGGCTCGATGACATGCGTGGCGAAGTCGCCCGGCAGCTCGACAAGCTCAATGATCAGGCGCGTACCGCCGAGCGCTACCGTCAGCTCAAAGCCGACGAACGCCAATGTCATGCCGAACTGACCCTGCTGCGGATTCGCCAGCTTGAGGCCGAACATGCCGGTCTGGAGGCGGAGCGCGCCCAGGCCGAGACCGCCCTCGAGGCACGACTGGCCGAGCAGCGTCGCTGCGAGCGCGACATGGAATCGGTGCGGGCCGAGCAGACCCAGGCCAGTGATCAGCTGAACGCCGTTCAGGCGGAGTACTACGAGCTGGGCTCGACCCTGGCGGCGCTCGAGCAGCGCATTCGCCACGATCAGGAGACCCGCCGCCAAAGCCGCGAGGCGCTCGAGCAGACGCACAACGCCATCGCTGACAACACCCGTGCCCTCAGCGATGATCGCAATGAGCGCGAGGCGCTGACGGCAACCATCGCCGCCGAGACGCCGGCCCTGGAGGCCGCGGACCAGACCCTCGCCGGGGCCGATCAGGCCGTCGCGACGGCCAGTGCCGGGCTCGAGGAAGCTCGCGAGCACCGCGACGCGGTGGCCCGTGAACACGCCGAGGCCGAGCGTCAAATGCAGCTCGAGCAGACCCGGATCGAGCAGCTCGAGGCCCGCACCGCCGAGCAGGATCGGCGCCTCGAGCGCATTGCCGAGGAGCTCGAGGCGCAGGCGCAGGCGGTGTCCGCCGTCGGTGCCACCGATAGCGCCGACATCGATGCCCTCGAGACCGATCGCGCGCCGCTGGACGCGCGGATCGCCGACGCCGATGCGGCGCTGGCTGCGGCGGGAGAGGCCCGCGAGTCGCTGGATGCGCAGATCCAACAGCAGCGCTCGGTGCTGACCGCCCGCGAGGCCCGCCGGGAATCACTGCAGACACTCCAGGACGAGGCGCTGGGCCGGGATGACGCAATGGCCCGGTGGCTGCACGAGCAGGGGCTTGACGGGCAGCGGCGGCTCGCGGATCAGCTTGCCGTGGCGCCGGGTTGGGAAATGGCGGTCGAGTGGGCCCTGGAGCGTGCCCTCGAAGCCGTGGAGGCGGGCGACGCCGAACCGGACACGCCTGAGGCCGGCGAGGTGATGCTGTACCGATCCGTCCCGACGCCCAGCATTCCGCCAGACTCGCTGGCTGCCCGGGTGGAAGGTCCGGCGGCGGTGACGGATCTGCTGGTCCGGATCCGGGCGGCGGCGACCCGCGCGGAAGCGCAGCGCTGGCTGAGTCGCCTGGCGCCCGGCGAGTCGGTGATGACCGCGGAGGGCCACTGGTATGGCCATGGCTGGCAGCGACTGCGCGCCAATGCCACCGACCCGGAGGCCGGTGTGGTGGCGCGGGGCCGGGCGATCGAGGCCCTGGTGGCGGAGATTGCGGCGGCCCGGCAAACGCTGGATGGCCTGACACGCCAGCGTGATGCCGCCGAAGCCCGCAGCGCCGAGGCACAGGCCGAGCGGCAGGCGGCGGTAGAGCAGCGTCAAACGCTGGATCAGACGCTGGCGGCGGCCCGTGCCCGGCATCAGGCCGCGCTTGATCAGCAAAAGGCGCGCGACGAGCAACGCCAGCGCCTGGAGCGCGAGCGATCGGAACTGAGCCGATCGCGGGATGAGGCGCACGCGGCCATCTCCCAGGCCGCGACCGAGCGTGATGCCGCCCAGGCCCGGGCGCAGTCCGCCGGTGAGCGACGAGCGCCGCTGGATGCCTCGCTCGATACGGCGCGGGCGGCCCTCGAACGCGCCCGGGCGGATGCCGCCGCCGCCCGCGACCAGCGCCAGGCGATCGCCCTGCGTCTGGAGCGGGCCGAAACCGCTCGGCAGTCGCGGGATCAGGCCATTGCGCGGCTGGAGGCTCAGGCCCGCGATTTGCAGCATCGAGCCGATGAGCTGCAGGCCACCATCGATGCGCTGAGTGATCCGGACGATACCCGGGCCAGCGAGCGCCAGGCCCTGCTGAGTCGGCGTGCCGAGCGCGAGACCGCCCTTGAGGCCGCGCGTCGGCGTCTCGATGAGCACGAGACAGCCCTGCGTCAACTCGATACCGAGCGCTCGCTGGCGGAACAGGCGGTGCGCGAGCGACGCGAGGCCCGCGATGGCCTGCGTCACCGCGAAGTCGAGGTGGAGGCGCGGCTTGCCAACCGGCGCGAGCAGTTTGCCGCACTGCCGGTGGACGGCCCGACGATTGCCGGGGCATTGCCCGAGGACGCCAGTGAATCGGCGTATCTGGCCGAACTCGAGCGCCTCGCGGCAGCCATTGAGGCGCTGGGGGCGATCAATCTGGCGGCCATCGATGAGCAGGCCACGCTGGCCGAGCGCAAGGACTACCTCGATGAACAGCAGGCCGACCTGAGTGCCGCGCTGGAGACCCTCGAAACCGCCATCCAGCGCATCGATCGCGAGACCCGCAACCGTTTTCGGGCGACGTTCGATGCCGTTAACGCCGGCCTGCAGGGGTTGTTTCCGACGCTTTTCGGTGGCGGTGAGGCCTATCTGGAGATGACCGAAGCGGATCTGCTCGAAACCGGCGTTACCCTGATGGCGCGGCCGCCCGGCAAGCGCATCAGCAATATCCACCTGCTCTCCGGGGGCGAGAAGGCGCTGGCAGCCGTGGCGCTGGTGTTTGCGATCTTCGAGCTCAACCCGGCGCCATTCTGCATGCTCGACGAGGTCGATGCGCCGCTGGACGAGGCCAATGTCGGGCGCTTCTGCGATCTGTTGCGAACCCTCTCCGATCGTGTCCAGTTCATCGTGATCACGCACAATAAGGCCACCATGGAGGCAGCCAGCCATCTGGCCGGGGTCACCATGGCCGAACCGGGGGTGTCGCGCCTGGTGGCCGTGGATGTGGAGGCGGCGGTGGAGATGACCGCTGGCGAGACTTGAGTTGAAACAGGTGGCGTTGCAACCTGACAACCCTCTGGGGGAACGGAACGGGGAATGAACGAATTGCGCTGGATACTTTTGGGCCTTGGCGTCGTCATCATCGCCGGCGTCTACGGCTACACACGGCTTCAGGACTGGCGCCGTGACGGGCCGCCGTGGCGGCGTCGCGCGCGGCCGCAGCGCGAACCGTTTGCCGACTATCAGGAACCGGCCCTGGACGCCGGTGACCCCCTCGCCGACGATCCACGACCAGCGGCCGAACCGGCCGACGCGGTCGAGCCCGCCGAACCGGCAGGGCCGGGCGGTGGTGAGGGCATCCTCGGGCCAGCCCGCGTGGTCCAGTCGGACGACGATCTGGAAGATGTGCGGGGCCGCGCCGTGGGCGAAGAGTGGATCATCGCGCTATCGGTCATGGCGCCCGAGGGGCGGCCCTACAATGGCGCCGCCATCGCCGAGGTGCTCGAGGCGGCGGGCCTCGGCCTGACCGATCAGGGCGTTTTCCAGCGCTCGCTCAATGTCGGTGGCGAGACGCTGGCGCTGTACACGGTGGCAAGCATTGTTGAGCCGGGCACCTTTGACCGCACCGATCCGGCGGCCACCACCACGCCGGGCATCGTTTTCATTATGCAGGTGCCGGCGCCGTTTGACGGCCTTGCGGCCTTTGAGCGCATGCTGGCCGCCGCGCGCCGGGTGGCCCAGAGCCTGGGCGGCCAGCTGCTCGACGGCCGGCGCTGCGACCTGACGCCGCAGGCCATCGAGCATTGGCGCGAGGCGTTGCTCGAATACCGGCGCCGGGCACGGGTCGCCGATCGGCGACCGGGCGGGCGCTCATGAGCGCAGCGGACGCCCCGGCGGAACGCGCCGCCCGCCTGCGCGAACAGCTCGAAACCCACAACTACCGCTACTACGTCCTCGACGATCCGACGATTGCCGACGCCGAATACGATCGGTTGCTGGCCGAGCTGATAGCCCTCGAGCGCGAGCATCCCGAGCTGCAGCGGGATGATTCGCCGACCCATCGGGTCGGCTCGGCGCCACTTTCCGCCTTTGAAGAGCGGGCCCACGGCGAGCCTATGCTGTCGCTGGCGAACGCCTTCAGCGAGGCGGATGTCAGCGATTTTGACCGGCGCCTGCGCGAGGCGCTGGGGGTGGGCGAGATCGACTACATGGCCGAGCCCAAGCTCGACGGCCTGTCGGTCAATCTGCGCTATGAATCGGGTCAGCTGGTCACCGCGGCGACTCGGGGTGATGGCCGCGTGGGCGAAGACATCACCGCCAATGCCCGCACCATTCGCAGCATCCCGTTGCGGCTGCACGGTGATAACGTGCCGGCGGTGGTCGAGGTGCGCGGTGAAGTGGTGATCCGGCGGGGCGATTTCGATGCCCTCAACGAACGCCGCCTGGCCCGGGGCGAACGCCCCTTTGCCAATCCCCGCAATGCGGCGGCCGGCAGCCTGCGCCAGCTCGACTCGCGGATCACCGCCAGGCGTCCTTTGACGCTGTTCGTCTTTGGCATCGGCGAGGCCAGCGAGGCGTTGCCCGCCACCCACGAACAGGTACTCGAAACCCTCCAGCACTGGGGCTTTCGGGTGAACGACCAGGTCCGGCGCGTGACCGGTGTCAGCGGCTGCCTGGCCTATCAGCAACGCCTGATCGAGGCCCGCGAGCAGCTCGATTACGAGATCGATGGCGTGGTCTACAAGGTCAACGACCGCCAGGTCTGGCGACGGCTGGGCGCGACGGCGCGGGCCCCGCGCTGGGCCCTGGCACATAAGCTTCCGGCGCGAGAGGCCTCCACCCGGGTTAACGCCATCCTGCCCTCGGTGGGGCGGACTGGCGTCATTACCCCGGTGGCCGACCTGGAGGCGGTGGAAGTCGGCGGTGTGACCGTTACCCGCGCCACGCTGCACAACCTCGACGAGGTCCACCGCAAGGACGTGCGCGAGGGCGATGCGGTGATGGTACGGCGTGCCGGCGATGTCATCCCCGAGGTGGTCAGTGTGATCGAGTCACGGCGACCGGCGGACACCCGCCCCTGGTGCATGCCCGCGGCCTGTCCGGTGTGTGGGTCCGATGTGGTGCGGATCGATGACGAGGCGGCGCATCGCTGCATGGGAGGGCTTTACTGCCCGGCCCAGCGCATGGGGGCGCTAATGCATTTTGTCTCGCGCCGGGCCATGGATATCGACGGGCTGGGTGAAAAGCTCATCGAGCAGCTGGTCTCCCGCGAGCGGGTGCGCACCGCCGCCGACCTCTATGCCCTCACCCGCAGCGATCTGCGCGGCCTCGATCGCATGGGCGAGCGCTCCACCGCTAATCTGCTGAACGCGATCGAGGCCTCGCGCCAGACGACACTGCCGCGGTTTCTCTATGCCCTGGGCATTGATCAGGTGGGCGAGGTGACCGCGCGTTCGCTCGCCACACACTTTGGCAGTCTCGATGCCCTGATGGCTGCCGACGAGGAGGCCCTCACGGCGGTGCCCGATGTCGGGCCGGTGGTGGCGGAGTCGGTGCGGCGGTTCTTTGCCCAGTCCCATAATCGCGAGGTGATCGCGGCGTTACGCGAGGCGGGGGTCGACTGGCCCGATCCCGTGCCGGCAGCCGAGGCGGCGCCGACGCTGCCGCTGGCCGGGCGGACGTTTGTGCTCACCGGAACGCTCGAGGGGTTTAACCGCGACCAGGCACGCGCCCGCATCGAAGCGCTGGGGGGTAAGGTGACCGCCAGCGTGTCAACCCGAACGGATTATGTTGTCGCGGGTGCCGAAGCGGGCTCCAAACGTGACCGCGCCGACAAGCTGGGCGTGACGGTGCTGGATGAGGCGGGTTTCAACGCCTTGATCGACTAGACCGCCCCGCTGTGGAGGCGGTCGTCGAACCGGCGGTCTGGATCAGCCGTTGTCGGGCTGGGCCCAGGCCGCTTCGTAGTCGATCTCGGCATCGTTGCGAAGGCTCTCAAGCTCGGCCTGAATCCGCTCGTTGACGATGCTCATGCGCAGCTGACTGGCGACATCGGAAAACGCCGGCGCTTCGGTCTGCCGAGTGTCATCAAGCCGGATGACATGAAAACCGAAGCGGGTTTCCACGGGTTCGTCGGTCACCTCGCCCGGCTCGAGCTCGGCGACCGCCGCCGAAAACGGCTCGACCATGTCGCCCGGGGCAAACCACCCCAGGTCGCCGCCATCCCGCGAGGTGCCATCCTCGGAGTACTGACCGGCCAGTTCGACGAAGGCCTCGCCGCTGTCGAGTCGGTCGATCACGGCCGCCGCCTGCTCGCGGTCGGAGACCAGGATGTGCCGTGCCTTGTACTCGCGCGGGGCCTCGGCCCCGTAGACCTCATCGTAGCGATCGCGCAGCACCGATTCGGCCACCGGATCGCTTTCGGTGATCTGGCGCACAAAGCCCTGCGCCAGGGTGCGGCGACGATCATTGTTGAGCTGTGCCGCCACATCCGGGGCGTCATCAATGCCGGCGGCATCGCCGGCCTGGGCCAGCAGCATCAGGTTGATGATCTCCTCGAGAAACTGGCGGCGCTGCGGCGGGGGGATCTCCGTCTGGCCCTGAGTCTGCTGCGAGACCAGCGCATCGAGCTCGCGGGCGGTCAGGGTCTCGCCATTGATCTCGGCGAGCACCTCGACCCCGGCGCTGTCCGCGCTGTCGGCCGATTCCTGGGCCTGGGCCAGACCCATTCCGGCGCCGAGGGCGAGGGCGGGCAGGGTCAGGCGAAGGGCGGTGAAGGGACTGACAGGCATGGTATTACTCATTTGCTTTGAGGGGATTGGGACCGGGCTTCGGCCGGTGTCAGGGCCTCGATGCTGAGGGCATGAATGCAGTCATTGCGCATTGCGTCCCCCATCGCGTCGTAGACCAGACGATGCCGCTGGAGGCGACGCCGGCCGGCGAAGTCGTCGCTGACGATTCGCAGGCTGTAGTGGCCGCCACCGGCCTGGGCGCCGGCATGGCCGACATGCCGGTGGCTGTCATCCTGGACCTCGAGCGAGTCGATGGACAGGTTGTTCTCGAGTCGCGAGCGGATCATGGCCGGCCGCTCGCGGCGTGGAATTTCACTCATGGCAGCACCTTCTTGAACGGTTTGACGGTCACCTCGCGGTAAACGCCTGCAGCCACGTAGGGATCGGCATCGGCCCAGGCCCGGGCGCTCGCCAGCGAGTCGAACTCGGCGATCACGAGACTGCCACTGAAGCCCGCCTCGCCGGGGTCGTCGGCATCAATGGCCGGTGTCGGGCCGGCCACCAGCAGGCGGCCATCGTCGCGCAGGGCCCGAAGCCGGGCGATATGGGCGTCCCGGGCACCGGCGCGGCGCTCGCGGCTGTCGCTCACGTCTTCACTGATAATCGCGTAGTACATAGGCTTCCGTTCGTTAAACTGTGGCGACGCTACCATAACTGGGTGCGCTGGACACCCGAGGAGTTGCCTCATGAGTCAGTACTTTGAGATTCATCCGCAGACCCCGCAGCCGCGGCTCATTCGGCGCGCCGTCGAGAGACTCCGCGACGGCGGCGTCATCGTCTATCCCACCGGCACCACCTATGCGCTTGGCTGTGTCATGGGCGAGAAGGCCGCCATCGACCGCATCCGCGAGCTGCGTGGCCTCGAAGCGCGCCACCATTTTACGCTGGCCTGTCGCGATCTCTCGGACATCGGCAGCTACACCCGCCTCGATAACACCGCCTTCCGCCTGCTCAAGGCCCATGTCCCGGGGCCCTACACCTTCGTGCTGCGAGCCACCGCCGAGGTTCCGCGCCGGGTTCAGCATACCCGCCGCAAGACCATCGGGATCCGCGTGCCGGATCACCCCGTGGCCCAGGCGCTGCTCGAGGCGCTGGGCGAGCCGCTGACCACCAGTACCCTGCTGCTGCCCGACGAGACCGATCCCATGACCGATCCGGTGGACATGCGCGAGCGCCTCGGCCGCCAGGTGGATGCCGTCATTGATGCCGGACCCGGCGGGCTCGTACCCAGCACCGTGGTGGATCTGAGCGGTGAGCGGCCCGAGGTTCTCCGCCGGGGCGCTGGTGATGCACACGTTTTCGAGGGCTGATCGGCTATGATGGGGGTCAGTCAACGGTCCATGCGGAGGTCATCTTGAGCCAATCGCCAGCAAGTCGCGATCGTATCCTCTCGGGCATGCGCCCCACCGGGCGTCTGCATCTGGGTCACTACCACGGGGTTCTGCGCAACTGGACCTCGCTGCAGGCCTCGCACGAGTGCTTCTTCTTTGTCGCCGACTGGCATGCGCTGACCACGGCCTACGAAAACCGCGAAGTCATCTCGCAGAGTGTCTGGGACATGGTGGTGGACTGGCTGGCCGCCGGGGTCAATCCCAATCTCTCGACGCTGTTCATCCAGTCGCGGGTGATGGAGCATGCCGAGCTGCATCTGCTGCTGTCGATGATTGCGCCACTGGGCTGGCTCGAGCGGGTGCCCACCTATAAGGATCAGATTGCCGAGCTGCGGGATCGGGATCTGGCCACCTACGGGTTTCTGGGTTACCCGGTGCTGCAGAGTGCCGACATCCTCATCTACGGGGCCAGCGGCGTGCCGGTGGGCGAAGATCAGGTCTCCCACGTCGAGTTGACCCGCGAGCTGGCACGGCGCTTCAACCACCTGTTTGGCCGCGAGCCGGGTTTTGCCGAGAAGGCCGAGGCGGCCATTGCCAAGATGGGCAAGAAACACGCCCGACTGTATCGATCGCTGCGGCGACGCTATCAGGAAGCCGGCGACGGTGAGGCGCTCAGCGAAGGCCAGGCGCTGCTGGACAATCAACAGAACCTGACCATCGCCGATCGGGCGCGCCTGGCGGGTTATCTCGACGGCGGCGGTCGCAGCGTGCTCACCGAGCCGGAGGCACTGCTCACCCGAGCCCCGCGCATGCCCGGCCTTGACGGCCGCAAGATGTCCAAGTCCTACGGCAATACCCTGTCGTTGCGCGAGTCGGACGCCGATATCGATCGCAAGATCCGCACGATGCCCACCGACCCGGCGCGAGTGCGGCGCAATGATCCCGGTGAGCCCGAAAAATGCCCGGTCTTCGATCTGCACAAGGTCTATGCCGATGACGCCACCCGGCGCTGGGTCGAGGAGGGCTGCCGATCCGCGGGCATTGGCTGTCTGGACTGCAAGAAGCCCCTCATCGACGCGGTCCAGGCCGAGGTGGCGCCGATTCGCGAGCGTGCCGCCGAGCTCGAGGCCGATCCCGATCATGTCCAGCAGATCATCAACGATGGCTGCGACCGTGCCCGCCACGTGGCCCGCGACACCATGAAGGAAGTGCGCTCGGCCATTGGCCTGGACTACCGGCAGCGATGAGCATTGCCACGGTTCGGGGCGAGCCCTACGAGGCTCTGCCCCATGACCTCTACATCCCGCCGGATGCCCTCGAGGTGTTTCTCGAGACCTTCGAGGGGCCGCTGGATCTGTTGCTGTATCTGATCCGGCGTCAGAATCTGGATATTCTCGATATCCCCATCGCCCGTATCACCGATCAGTACATGCGCTACGTCGAGCTGATGAGCGACCAGCGCCTCGCGCTGGCGGCGGAATATCTGGTGATGGCCGCCATGCTTGCCGAGATCAAGGCGCGCATGCTCATGCCGCGGACGTCCAGCGGGGATGACGAGGATGACCCCGACCCGCGCGCCGAACTGGTGCGGCGGCTGCGTGAGTACGAGCAGTTTCGAGCGGCCGGCGAGCAGATCGACCAGTTGCCGCGGGTGGCGCGGGACGTGTTCCCGGCTCAGGCCAGCCATTCAGCGCCCGCAGTGACACGAGCCGCTCCGGCGGTGGCGCTTGATGAGCTGTTCGAGGCCTTTGCCGCGGTCATGGCACGGGCCGATCTCAGCACCCATCACGCCGTCCGCCGCGAGGCGCTGTCGGTGCGCGAGCGCATGAGCACAACGCTGGCCCGACTGCAGGGTGAGCGGTTTGTGGCGCTGACGGACCTGCTCGACGCCCGCGAGGGCCGGGCCGGTGTGGTCGTGACCTTTCTGGCCGTCCTCGAGCTGCTCAAGGATGCGCTGCTCGAGATCGTTCAGGCCGAGGCGTTTGCCCCGCTGTATCTGCGCGCCCGGGGCGGCTCCGAAGCGGGAGCCGCACAGGCATGAGCGACGGGGGTCAACCAGCGCCCGAGGTTATCCTCGAGGCCGCGCTGCTTGCCGCCGGGACGCCGCTCGATCTGCAGCAGCTCCAGGCGGTGTTCGGCGACGATCCGCCCGACCGCGAGAGCCTCGAGGCGGCGCTGGCACGGCTCGAGACGCAGCTTGCCGACCGCGGCGTGGAGCTGGCTCGGGTGGCCGGGGGCTGGCGGCTGCAGGTGCCAGCGCGCTGCGCGCCCTGGGTGGCACGGCTGTGGGAGGAAAAGCCCGCGCGCTATTCCCGGGCCGTGCTCGAGACGCTTGCCATCATTGCCTATCGACAGCCTGTGACGCGGGCTGAAATCGAGGCCATCCGCGGTGTCTCGCCCAGTACCGCCATCATGCAGACGCTCCAGTCCCGGGGCTGGATTCGGGTGGCGGGCCATCGCGACAGCCCCGGCCGGCCGGCGGTGTTCGCCACCACCCGGGATTTTCTGGATCATTTCAACCTCGCCAGCCTCGACGAATTACCGACATTGACGGACCACCCCGAACAGGAAAACGAATGACCTCGGAGAAACTGCAGAAAGTCCTGGCCCGCGCGGGCATCGGCTCACGCCGCGAGATGGAGCGCGTCATCGAGGAGGGACGCGTCGAAGTCAACGGCCGTCGGGCAAGCCTGGGCGACCGTGTTGATGAGCGCGCCCGGATCCGCGTTGATGGCCGTGTGGTGGGCGCTGCCGCGCGCAGTGCCGGCGAGCGCCAGGTCATTGCCTACCATAAGCCCACCGGTGAGGTGGTCACCCGTCATGATCCCGAGGGGCGCCGCACCGTCTTTCGGCGTCTGCCGCGGCTGCGCAGCGGGCGCTGGTTGTCGGTGGGCCGGCTCGACATCAACACCTCGGGCTTGCTGCTGTTCACCAATGACGGCGAACTGGCCAACCGGCTGGCCCATCCGTCGTATCAAATGGTGCGCGACTATGCGGTGCGCATTTTCGGCGCGGTGGATGAGTCGGTACGCCAGCGGTTGCTGACCGGCGTCGATCTGGATGATGGCCGCGCGGCCTTCGAATCGATCCAGCCGCTGGACAGGGGCGAGCAGGCCAACACCTGGTACCGCGTGCGGCTGCGGGAGGGCAAGAACCGGCTGGTGCGCCGGCTATGGGAATCCCAGGGCGTGCAGATCAGTCGGCTGATCCGCGTGCAGTACGGTCCCTATGAAATGCCCCCGCGATTGCGCGAGGGCCAGGTTCACGCCTTTACCGCCGGCGAGGTGCGTGACCTGGCCCAGCGCGTGGGTCTGGCCGATGGCGCTGACGGTGCGGGGAGATCCCGCTCATGACCACCGGATCCCGCGATATGCCGGCCCTGCTGGATCGCCTCTCGCAGGCATTTGGCCCCCAGCAGTGGTGGCCGGCCGATACGGCCTTCGAGGTGCTGGTCGGCGCCGTGCTGACCCAGAATACGGCCTGGCGCAATGTCGAGACCGCCATCGGCCGGCTCAAGGCGCGGGACTGGTTGTCGCCATCGGCCATCGTCAACGCACCGGTCGACGCCCTGCGGGACTGCCTTCGCCCGAGTGGCTATTACAACGTCAAGACCCAGCGCCTGCGCGCCGCCTGCCAGACCTGGCTGGCGCTGGGGGGTGAGTCGGGCATTGCGCGGATGTCCACCGATGCGGCGCGGGCCGAGCTGCTGGCGGTCAAGGGACTGGGTCCGGAGAGTGTCGATGATGTCCTGCTCTACGGGTTTCACCGCCCGGTGTTCGTGGTTGATGCCTATACCCGGCGGATCTTCTCGCGCGTCGGCGTGGTGCCGGCGAACATCGGCTACAACGATCTGCAGGCGGCCTTCGAGGCCGAGCTGCCGCGGGATGCGGCGCGCTTTAACGAGGCCCACGCGCTGATCGTGGGCGTGGGCAAGGATTATTGCAGGCCGCGCTTACCGCGCTGCAGCGCCTGTCCGCTGCAGCCAGTCTGCGATCATGGCCGGCGCCCGGCGGCCGGCCCTCAGCGCTCGTAGGTGCCGATCACCCGGCTCATGCCGATGACATGGGGCTCGACCTGCTCGAGGAACTGGCGCATGGTCAGCCCGGGCTCGAGCTGCAGGGCCTGATCAAGCGCCAGCACCCAGAAGTAGTAGTGATGCACGCCGTGGCCTTCCGGGGGCATGGGCCCGCCGTAGGTCTGGCGGCCGAAGTCGGTGACGCCGTGGGTGTAGGCCTCGCTGCCTTCCTCGAGCGAGGTCACATCGTGGGGGATGTTGTAGTACACCCAGTGCACAAAGCCGTAACTGCCAGGATTGACCAGCGGGGCATCCGGGTCGTGGCAGATGACCGCAAAACCCTGCGTGCCTTCGGGGGCACCGGTCCAGTGAAGCGCCGGTGCAATGTCCTCACCCTCGCCGGTGTAGCGCACCGGAATGGGCTGATGGGGGCCGAACGCATTGCTGCGCGCCTGCATGGCCGATAAGGCAAATCCCATGGGGTTATTCTCCAATCCCGTTCAAATGTTGCGCATGCTTGCACTTCCGCGGGCCTTGTCACAAGCCTGCCATCTCTGTCAGCGCGAGACTTCGTAAAGCGCGCCGTTGGCGGGTGTCCCGGCAGGATCAAGCAGCGTTGCAATCGCCCGCGCTGCCGTCGCGGCCGTGGGTACTTCATCGACCGTTTCGCCGGTAAAAAGTTGTCGCCGCAGGGTCGACTGGATGGGGCCCGGGTCGACACTGCAGCTGATCACGGGATGGGCGGCGGAGTACTCCGCTGCCAGCGTGGCCGCCATCCCTTCGATCGCCCATTTGCTGACGCCATACGCCCCCATTGCCGCCTGGCCGCTGCGCCCGGCCGCGTCGGAGATGAAGATCACCCGACCGCGACTGTCGCGCAACAGCCCCAGCAGCGCCTGGGTCAGTAGAAACGCGGCGTTGATATTGACATGCAGACACTTGAGCCAGGCCTGCGGGTCATAGAGACCGAGTGGCGATGGCGAGCCAAAATCCGCCGCTGCATGCACCACCGCATCGACACCGCCCAGCGACTCCGCCAGCCGGTCGGCGAGCTCGGCATAGTCATCCGGCCCGGCGCCCATTAGATCCAGCGGGTAGAGGGCCGGTTGGCCGTGGCCGGCCGCCTCGATGCGGTCATGCAGCGCTTCGAGCCCGTTCAGCGATTTGTCGAGCAGCACCCCCTCGGCGCCCTGCGCGGCGAGAAGCTCGGCCAATGCGCTGCCGAGCGCACCCGCGGCGCCGGTGACAAGGATACGCTGCCCGCTCAGTCGGGTCGGGTTGATCGTGGCATCGGCGGGGGCGAAAAGGGCCTGGCTCATGTCGATGAGGACTCCGGAAGGGGGTGGACTTTGTGCGGACGGCGAGCGGTGCGCCAGGCCAGCCAGAGCTTGCGCAGGGGCGTCAGGTGGACCTGCCGCTCGGTCACCGCGTAGCCGTCGGCCGCCATGTCGTCGAGCAGGCGCCGGTGCAGGACCGCCAGCACCAGCCCGTAGGCCTGAGCCGAGCGCGCCGAGTGCGGCAGCCGGGTGATGGCACTGTCGAGAAACTGTCGCGCGCGGTTGCCCTGGCGCGTCAGCAGGCTGCGAACGGCGTCGCCCTGGTCGGCCGAGAGCAGATCCTCGCTGCCAAGCCCGCTCAGGGTGAGTTCGTCTTCGGGGATGTACAGCCGCCCGGCGCGGACATCGCGGCGCAGGTGGCGCAGCATGCGGGTGAGTTCAAGCCCCATGGCCAGGTCATGGGCGAAGGGCGCTGCTTCGAGGCCGGTCGAGCCGGTCATCCGCCAGGCCAGATCGGCCACCGCGCCACCGGCGCGATGGCAGTAGAGTGTGAGCTCGCGCAGGGTTGGATAGCGCCCGTACTCCAGATCCATGCGGCTCGCTTCGATGACTTCGCTCAGCCCGTCCATGTCGAGCTGATGGTCACGCAGGGCGGGCAGCAGTGCCTGGCTGACCGGGTGCCGGGGCGCGCCGGCGGCGAGGCGCTCGAGCTCCTCCTGCCACCAGTTGAGCTTGACCGCGCCCACGCCCGGGTCACTGACCTCGCGCGGGATCTCGAGCACTTCGGCGCGGTAGGCGGCCAGTGCCGCGAGCCCGTCCCGCGCCGAGGCCGGTGCGAACAGCAGGGCGTAATAGGTGCTTGAGCCGTCCGGCGCGACCTTGCGCCGGCAGTATTCGATCGGTTCCATGATTCAGACCGCGATGGCTTGACGGTGGGGCGATGCCGGGTCGGCCACCCAGCGCAGCAGCTCGGCGGGCTGACCGATCAGGCCGTCCGCACCCCAGTGCTCGACATGATCGTCGCCACTCAGGTAGCCGTAAAGCGCGACCACAGTCAGCGCCCCGGCCTGACGCCCGGCGCGGATATCCCGCTCGGTGTCGCCCACCACGAGGCAGGCCGAGGGCGGCAGATCGAGCTGACGCGCCGCCTCGGTGATCTGGTAGGGATGGGGCTTGCGACGGGCCAGATCATCACCGGCGACCACGCAGGCCGGCCGGCCGTCATAGCCCAGATCAGCGAGCAGGGGCGTTGTCAGCCAGCCCGGCTTGTTGGTGACGATGCCCCAGGGAATGGCTGCCGCCTCGAGCGCCTCAAGGGTTGTCTCCATGCCTGGATAGGGCCGGGTGCGACGGCTGACCGATTCGGCATAAATCGCCAGAAAGCGGTCCCGCAGGGCGTCGAAACCCGGATCACCCGGGTGGCAGTTAAAGCCGCGGGCAATCATCGGAATACTGCCATGCCCGACGGCATGCAAAAACTCGGCGTCGGCCAGCGGCGCCAGTCCCCGCTCGTCGCGCAGCTGGTTCAGGCTGTCGATCAGATCGGGCGCCGTGTCGAGTAGCGTCCCATCCAGATCCAGCAGAACACCGTGGGCCCGCTCCCCGATCGTCGCGCTCATTGCGCCTCCGGACGCTGGCAGTGGGCCAGGTAGTTGACGCGGGTGTCGCCGCCCAGCGTGTACTCGCGGCTGACCGGGTGGTAGTGCAGCCCGGTCAGATCGCGCAGCTGCAGCCCGGCCTGGCGGGCCCAGCGGCCGAGTTCGGCGGGACGGATGAATGCGCGGGCGTCGTGGGTGCCCCGGGGCAGCAGGCCCAGCACCCGTTCCGCCGCCAGCACGGCCAGCAGCCAGGCCCGGGTGTTGCGGTTGATCGTCGAAAAAAACACCGAACCGCCCGGGCGGACGAGTTGTGCACAGGCCTGAACGATGGCGGCCGGATCGGGGACATGCTCAAGCAGCTCGAGACAGGTGACCCGATCGAATTCGCCCGGATGGGCCGCGGCCAGGGACTCCGCCGCGGTGCATCGGTAATCGATGTTCGAAAACTGCCCGCGGGCGTGGCGCGCCGCCACGTCGAGACTGTCGGCGGCCAGATCGATGCCCACCACGGAGTGTGCACCGCGCGCGGCGAGCCCTTCGCTCACCAGTCCACCGCCACAGCCGACATCCGCCACCCGCTGGCCGCGGATCGGCCCGCTGCGGCGCTCGATGTAATCGAGGCGCAGGGGGTTGATGGCATGCAGCGGTGCGAAGGGTCCCTCGGGGTCCCACCAGGCGTCCGCGGCGTCGTCGAATTTGGCGATTTCATCCGCGTCCGCGTTGTGCTCGGGCATGGGGCCGTCCGTTCGTGATCCGCTGAAATGACGGCTTCATGATAGCACGGGAGCGCCTATCGGCGCCGGATGTGGGATACTGCCGGCTTTACCTCAAGTGCAGGAGATTTCGCCATGAAAGCCCTTCCCCTGGGTCTTGCCCTGGCCGCCGCAGTCGGCACCGGCGCGGTGGGCGCCGCGAACCCGCAGGTGGTGTTCGAAACCACCGCGGGCGATATCCGCATCGAGCTGTTTCAGGACGACGCGCCGGTGAGCGTCGAGAACTTCCTCGGTTATGTGGATGACGGCTTCTATCGCGGCACGATCTTTCATCGGGTGATCCCCGGCTTTGTCATTCAGGGCGGCGGATTCAGCGCCGACCTCGAGCGCAAGCCCACCCGCGAGCCCATCGTCAACGAGGCCGACAATGGTCGCCTGAACCAGCGCGGCACCCTGTCCATGGCCCGCACCCGCGAGCGTGACAGCGCCACGTCGCAGTTCTTTGTGAACCTGTCGGACAACACCTTCCTCGATCATGGCGAGCGCGACTTCGGCTACGCCGTCTTTGCCCGGGTTGTCGATGGCATGGCGGTGGTGGATCGCATTGCCGGGGCCGAAACCGGGCGCCGCAACGGCATGGCCGATGTCCCGGTGGAACCGGTGGTGGTCGAGGCGACGCGGCGCGTGGAGGGCGACTGAGTAACGGGCTGGCTCCGCCGTGCCGCGGCGGCCAGCGCGTGTTAGACTGAGCGCTTAAACAAAGCGAATTTCACGACGATCGAGACCCCCGCCATGTCCAGCGTTGCCAAGGAAATCCTCCCGGTCAATCTCGAAGACGAGATGCGTCAGTCCTATCTGGACTACGCCATGAGCGTCATCGTTGGCCGAGCCCTGCCGGACGTGCGTGACGGGCTCAAGCCTGTCCACCGGCGCGTGCTCTACGCCATGCGCGAGCTGGGCAATGACTGGAATCGGCCGTACAAGAAATCCGCCCGTGTGGTGGGTGATGTCATCGGTAAGTATCACCCGCATGGCGACACGGCGGTCTATGACACCATCGTGCGAATGGCGCAGGACTTTTCGATGCGCTATCTGCTGGTGGACGGGCAGGGCAACTTCGGTTCCATCGACGGCGACAACGCCGCGGCGATGCGTTACACCGAGGTCCGCATGGCGCGGATAGCCCATGAGCTGCTCGCCGATATCGACAAGGAAACGGTGGACTTCGGCGACAACTACGACGGCTCCGAGCAGGAGCCCGAGGTCCTGCCCACTCGCGTGCCCAACTTCCTGGTCAACGGCGGCTCGGGCATTGCCGTGGGCATGGCCACCAACGTGCCGCCACACAATCTGTGCGAGGTGGTGGACGCCTGTCTGGCGCTCATCGACGACGACAGTCTCGATGTCGAGGCGTTGATGGCCTACATCCCGGGCCCCGATCTGCCCACCCGCGGCATCATCAACGGGGTCGAGGGCATTCGCGAGGCCTACCGCACCGGGCGCGGGCGCATGGTGATGCGGGCGCGCTGCCGCTTCGAGCATGATCCCGCCAACGGCAAGGCATCGATCATCGTCGAAGAGCTGCCCTATCAGGTCAATAAGGCCCGGCTGCTCGAGAAAATCGCTGAGCTGGTCAAGGAAAAGCGCATCGAGGGCATTACCGAGCTGCGCGACGAGTCCGACAAGGACGGCATCCGCATGGTCATCGAGCTGCGCCGCGGCGAGGTGCCCGAGGTGGTGCTGAACAACCTCTATCAGCACACCCAGCTTGAGACGGTTTTTGGCATCAACATGGTCGCCCTTCACGAGGGACAGCCGCGGCAGCACAACCTGCGCGACGTGCTGGATGCATTCATCAGCCATCGCCGCGAGGTGGTCACCCGGCGCACCGTGTTCGAGCTGCGCAAGGCCCGCGATCGCGCCCACGTCCTCGAGGGGCTGGCCGTCGCACTGGCCAACATCGACGAGGTGATTGCGCTGATCAAGGCGTCGCCGTCAGCCGCGGATGCGCGCGCCGCGCTGGTCAGTCGTGACTGGGCGCCAGGGATCGTCAGCGACATGCTCTCGCGCGCCGGCGCTGAGGCATCGCGCCCGGAAACGCTCGATGCCGGTGTCGGCTGGCTCGACAGCGGCTATCGCCTGACCGAGGCCCAGGCTCAGGCCATCCTCGACCTGCGACTGCACCGGCTGACCGGTCTCGAGCAGGACAAGATCGTCGATGAGTACCGGCAGATCCTCGAGACCATCGCCGATCTGCTGGACATTCTTGCCAGCAGCGACCGACTCATGCAGGTGATCCGCGACGAGCTGACCGCGATCCGTGAGCGCTATGGGGACGAGCGCCGCAGCGAGATCCTCGAGACCCGACTCGATCTGTCCATTGAGGATCTGATTCCGCCGCAGGACGTGGTGGTCACGCTCTCGCATAGCGGCTATGCCAAATCGCAACCGTTGGACGTCTATCAGGCGCAGCGCCGTGGCGGCAAGGGCAAGGCGGCCACCCAGATGCGCGGCGAGGACTTTGTCGACAAACTCTGGGTGGCCAACACCCACGACACGCTGCTGTGCTTTTCCAGTCGCGGCAAATGCTACTGGCTCAAGGTCTACGAGCTGCCCCACGGCAGCCGCGGGGCGCGGGGTAAGCCGATCGTCAATCTGCTGCCGCTGGAGACCGACGAGCGCATCAATGCGGTGCTGCCGGTCAGTGAATTCGACGCCGATCATTTCGTGTTCATGGCGACCCGTCAGGGCACCGTCAAGAAGACGCCGCTGGTGGACTTTTCGCGACCCCGCGCCAACGGCATCATTGCCCTCAACCTGGGTGAGGACGACAGTCTGGTGAATGTCGGCGTCACCGATGGCCAGCGCGATGTCATGCTGTTGACCAATGCCGGCAAGGCGATCCGGTTCAACGAATCCGAGGTCCGGCCCATGGGGCGCACCGCCACCGGCGTGCGCGGCGTGCGGCTGGGAACTGATCAGACGGTTATCCAGTCCCTGATACTCGACGCGGGCGATGTCCTGACCGTGACCGAAAACGGCTTCGGCAAGCTGACGCCGGTAACGGACTATCCGCTCCGCGGTCGTGGTGGCATGGGCGTGATCAGCATCCAGACCACGGCGCGCAATGGCGGCGTCGTGGGGGCGCTGCAGGTCACCCAGGACAACGAAATCATGCTCATCACCAACGGCGGGACACTGGTGCGCACACGCGCGGCCGAGGTCTCGGTGCTGAGCCGCAACACCCAGGGGGTCAAGCTGATCGCCCTGTCCGAGGACGAGGCGCTGGTCGGGCTTGCCCGGGTCGAGGCGCTGGGCGAGGAGGCCGGCGCCGACGACGAGGCCGCCGACGACTGATCCCGTCCGATATGCAGTCAATCAAATAGCGGGAGCGCATTATGTCGCGTGTATACAACTTTAGCGCGGGGCCGGCGACGTTGCCGGAACCCGTCCTGCGCCAGGCCGCCGAGGAAATGCTCGACTGGCACGGCACCGGGATGTCGGTGATGGAAATGAGCCATCGCGGCAAGGCCTTTGTGTCCATCGCCGAGCGGGCCGAGGCCGATCTTCGGGAACTCCTCGAAGTGCCCGACAACTACCGGGTGCTGTTTCTGCAGGGTGGCGCCACCGCCCAGTTCTCGGCAGTGCCTCTGAACCTGATCGGCGACGCCTCGAGCGTCGACTACGTCAACACCGGCAGCTGGTCGAAAAAGGCCATTGCCGAGGCGCGCAAGTACACGGCGGTCAACGTGGCGGCCGAGGGGGGCAATGGTGACCCCATGGCGATTCCGCCCCAGTCCGAGTGGCAGTGCGATCCCAATGCCGCCTATCTGCACTACTGCGCCAATGAGACCATTACCGGTGTCGAATTCCCCGAGATCCCGGATGCGGGCGACGTGCCGCTGGTCAGCGACCTGTCCTCGACGTTTCTGTCGCGGCCGCTGGACGTCTCGCGATTTGGCGTCATCTACGCCGGCGCCCAGAAGAACTTTGGCCCCGCGGGCTTG
The DNA here is from genome assembly GCA_937884605.1 of uncultured Spiribacter sp. Taxonomy (GTDB): domain Bacteria; phylum Pseudomonadota; class Gammaproteobacteria; order Nitrococcales; family Nitrococcaceae; genus Spiribacter. The sequence continues at coordinate 24,462 of CALGDM010000028.1, read as the reverse complement.
ACCGTGGTGATTGTCCGCGATGATCTGCTGGATCGCGCCAGCGCCCAGGTCCCGGCGATCTGGGACTATCGGCGTCAGGCCGAGGCCGACTCCATGCTCAACACGCCGGCCACCTACAGCCTCTACATTGCCGGCCTGGTGTTCCAGTGGCTCAAGGACGAGGGCGGACTGGCCGCGATGGGCGAGATCAACCGACGCAAGGCCGCCCGGCTCTACCAGGCCATCGACGATTCGGCGTTCTACCGTAACCCGGTGGCCCCGGATGCGCGGTCCTGGATGAATGTGCCGTTCGTGCTGGCTGATGATTCGCTGGACGCCACGTTCCTCAAGGAGGCCAGTGCCGCCGGTCTGGAGACCCTCAAGGGTCACCGCTCGGTAGGCGGCATGCGTGCCAGCATCTACAATGCGATGCCCGAGGCCGGAGTGGATGCCCTCATCGACTTCATGGCCGATTTCGAGCGACGCCACGGATAATCGAGATAAAATGTACAAGATCCTGACATTCAATAATATTTCTCCGCGTGGACTGGAGCGCCTGCCGCGCGAGCGGTTCGAGGTTTCCTCCGAGATCCAGCATCCCGATGCGGTGCTCCTGCGCTCTGCCAAGCTCCATGACTGGGCGGTCCCGGATACGCTCAAGGCCGTGGGCCGCGCCGGTGCGGGTGTCAACAATATCCCGATGGCGGCGATGAACGAGCGCGGCATCCCGGTATTCAACGCGCCGGGCGCCAACGCCAACGCGGTCAAGGAGCTGGTGCTGGCCGGTATGTTCCTCGCCGCTCGCAATATCTGCCCCGCCTGGGCCTTTGCCCAGACGCTCGAAGGCGATGACGCCACGATGAACAAGGCGGCCGAAGCCGGCAAAAAGCAGTTCACCGGCTTTGAACTGCCCGGGCGCACGCTGGGCGTGATCGGCCTCGGGGCCATCGGCGTCAGCGTCGCCAATGCCGCCGCTGCGCTGGGCATGAAGGTGGTCGGCTATGATCCCAAGATCACCGTGCGCAGCGCCTGGAATCTGCAGTCGGGGGTCTACCGTGCGCAGAGTGTCGACGAGGTGATGACCGCCTCGGACATTGTCACGCTGCATGTGCCGGAGGTGGACGAGACCCGCGGCATGATCAATGCCGCGCGCCTGGCCGCCTCGCGCGAGGGGCAGGTCCTGCTCAACTTTGCCCGTGCCGGCATCGTCGATGACGACGCCATCGTCAAGGCGCTGGACGAGGGTCGGCTGGGCCGCTACGTCTGCGATTTCCCCGCCGCGGCACTCAAGGGGCACGACGGTGTGGTCGCACTGCCGCACATCGGTGCCTCGACCAACGAGGCGCAGGAGAACTGCGCGATCATGGCCGCCGACGAGATCCGCGACTTTCTCGAGACCGGCAACGTCACCAACTCCGTCAACTTTCCCGAGCTCATCCTGCCGCGCAATGCCGGGGGCGACCGCCTGACCGTGGTCAACGCCAACGTCCCCAACATGCTCGGGCAGATCTCCTCGGCGCTGGCCGAGGCGGGCCTCAACATCGACGACATGTACAACAAGTCGCAGGGCGAACTCGCCTACAGCGTGGCCGATGTCGGCGGCACGATCCCGCCGGCGGTCATCGAGCAGCTGCAGGGCATTGATGGCGTGCTCATGGTTCGGGTTATCTAGCGACTGACAACGGGGGGCGAGCGTGAACGACGAAACGCTGAAGCGCATCCGGGCGCGCATCGACGGCATTGATGATCAGATCCTGGCGTTGGTCAACGAGCGGGCCGCGGCGGCGGCCGAGGTGGCCGGGGCCAAGCAGGCTGCTGGCGAGTCGGCGGATTTCTACCGGCCGGCGCGCGAGGCGGAGGTGCTGCGGCGGCTTCGTGATGCCAATGCCGGGCCGCTGACCGATGCCGATGTCACGCGGCTTTTCCGCGAGATCATGTCCTCCTGTCTGGCCCTGCAGCGTCCCCTGACCGTGGCCTTTCTGGGGCCCGAAGGCACCTTTACCCAGGAGGCGGCGCTGAAGCACTTCGGTCACTCCGTCGACAGCCGGCCCATGGACAACATCGACGCGGTCTTCCGTGAGGTGGAGTCCGGTGAAGCCGCCTACGGCGTGGTGCCGGTGGAGAACTCCACCGAGGGCATGGTCACGCATACCCTCGATCGGCTGCCATCCTCGCCGCTGCAGATTGTCGGCGAGGTGGAGATGCCGGTGGTGCACAGCCTCGCGACCCGGGCCGCGGACGTCGCCTCGATTCAGCGCGTCTACTCGCACAGCCAGGGGCTTGCGCAGTGTCGGTCGTGGCTCGACCGGCATCTGCCGGCGGTGGATCGCATTCCCGTGGCGAGCACCGCCGAGGCCGCCCGCCTGGCCAGCCTCGATGACAGCGCGGCGGCTATCGCCTCCGAGGCGGCCGCTGAGCGTTACGAGCTGCCGATCCTGCAGGCCGCTATGCAGGACGGATCGCGTAATGCGACGCGGTTTCTGGTGCTGGGCCGCGAGAGCCCGGAACCCACCGGCGAGGACAAGACATCGCTGGTCATCGCTCGGGAAAATCGCCCGGGCGGTCTCGCGGGGTTGCTCGCGCCGCTGGCGCGCTACGGGCTGAACATGACCCGGCTCGAATCCCGGCCGTCGCCGGAAGGCATGTGGGAGTATGTGTTTTTCGTCGATCTGCTGGGTCATGCCGAGGATCCCGATCTCAAGCGTGCGCTGGGCGAAATGCAGAAGCTCGCCAGTCTGCTCAAGGTGCTGGGCTCGTATCCGCGCTCGGTGGTCTAGGTCGCCGGCTTGAACACCCAGCCACGACGGATCTGCCTGGTCGGCGTTGGCCTGATTGCCGGGTCACTGGGCCTGGCGCTCAAACGCGCCAGCGCCACCGAGTGCATCATTGGCCTCGGCCGTGACCCGCAGCGCCTGGCGCGCGCTCGGGCCGTGGGCGCCATCGATCATGGCACCACGGACCCGGCCCAGGCACTGGCCGATGCCGATATGGTGGTGCTGGGGGTGCCACTGGGGGCCACCGCGGCGGTGCTGCGTGACCTCGAACCCCATCTGCGTGACGAACAGGTGATCACCGATGTGGGCAGTGCCAAGGGCTGCGTCGTGGACGACACCCGCACCGCGCTGGGCCGGCTGCCGGCGGGGTTCGTGCCCGGCCATCCCATCGCCGGCACCGAGCACAGTGGTGTCGAAGCGGCATTCGCCGAGCTGTTCGACGGCCGGCGAGTGATTATCACGCCGCTCGAATCCAGCGCCCCGGCGGCGGTCAGCGCCGTCGACTGGTTATGGCGGCAGGCGGGTGCCGAGGTGACCGCCATGTCCGTCGACCATCACGATCGCATGCTGGCGATCACCTCGCACCTGCCGCACCTGCTCGCGTTTGGCCTCGTGGACATGCTGGCCCATGAACCTGATCACGAGGAAATCCTCGGCTACGCCGCCGGCGGATTCCGCGACTTTACCCGTATCGCCTCCAGTGATCCGGTGATGTGGCGGGACATCTGTCTGGGCAACCGCGACGCGGTCCTCGAGGCGCTGGGGCATTTCCGCCGCGACCTCGAGCAGTTGACCGAGAAGGTTGAAGCGGCCGACGCAAGCGGGCTCGAAGGGGTATTCCGCAGCGCCAAAGCCACCCGCGACGCCCACAAACACGGATTCGAGCGCTGATGCAGCCAGGAACACCATCATGACCGAGACAACCGAGCGCCGGTTTATCGTTGAGCCCGGCGGCACACTGAGTGGCACACTGCAGGTCCCCGGTGACAAGTCCATTTCGCACCGGGCGGTCATGCTCGGTGCCGTTGCCGAGGGCGAGACCGCGGTCAGCGGCTTTCTGGACGGCGATGATGCCATGGCGACCCTGGCCGCTATGCGTGCCCTGGGGGTTGTCATCGAGGGGCCCGAGCAGGGGCGGCTGCGCATTCAGGGGGTCGGCCTGAGCGGGCTGCGCGAGGCCTCCGGGGCGCTGGATCTGGGCAATTCGGGGACCTCCATGCGCCTGCTCGCCGGCCTGCTGGCGGGCCAGCGGTTTGCGAGTCGACTGGTGGGAGATCACTCGCTGATGCGGCGGCCCATGCGCCGGGTGACCGAGCCCCTGGGGCGGATGGGGGCCCGGATCGGCACCGAGCCTGACGGCACCGCGCCACTGGTGATTGCGCCCGTCGCCGCGCTCGAGGGCATCGACTACGATCTGCCGGTGGCGAGCGCCCAGGTCAAATCCGCCCTGTTGCTGGCCGGGCTGTATGCAAGCGGCGAGACCCGCGTTACCGAACCCGCGGTTACCCGCGACCACACCGAGCGCATGCTCGAGGCCTTCGGCGCCGATGTCCGCGTGACCGGGTCGCAGGTGAGCGTGCGCGGTGGTCCCCGACTGCAAGGCGGCCCGGTCGTGGTGCCGGGCGATATCTCCTCGGCCGCGTTCTTTCTGGTCGGCGCCTCGATTGCCGGGGCCGGCACGCTGACGCTGGTCAATGTCGGGCTCAATCCGACCCGCACCGGTGTTATCGATATCCTCCAGCGAATGGGGGCGCGGATCCATGTCGAGCGCGAGGACACCGGAGCCGGCGAACCGGTGGCCACCCTGACGGTGGAGCCATCGCGACTGCAGGGCATCGCGATCCCGCCCGATCAGGTGCCGCTTGCGATTGACGAGTTTCCAGCGCTGTTCATTGCCGCGGCCTGCGCCGAGGGCGAGACCACACTGACCGGCGCGGAGGAGCTGCGGGTCAAGGAAAGCGACCGCATCGCGGTAATGGCCGACGGTCTCGGTGCCCTCGGCATCCAGGCCGAGCCGACCCCCGACGGGATTCGCATCGTCGGCGGCCCCCTGCACGGCGGGCATGTTCAGGCCCATGGCGATCACCGCATCGCTATGGCCTTTGCCATGGCCGGGCTGGTGGCGGATGCGCCAATTGCCATCGACGGCTGCAGCGAGGTGGATACGTCCTTTCCCGGTTTTGTCGAGCGCGCCCGCGAGGCCGGGCTGCGGATTCACAGCGAGGAGGGATCGGCATGACAGATCGCCCGGCAGTCATCACCATCGACGGGCCCGGCGGTGCCGGCAAGGGCACGATCGCGCGCGCAGTGGCGCAGCGGCTGGGTTTTCACCTGCTCGACAGCGGCGCCATCTACCGGCTTCTGGCGCTGGCCTCGTTGCGTGACGGGATCGCCCCCGACGATCTGCCGCGCCTCACCGAGCGGGCTGAGCAGCTGGATATCGATTTTCGGGTCGACGGTGAGCATGCGGGTGAAGCCATGCTCGATGGTCAGCCGGTGGGGAAGGCGATCCGCGACGAGGCCTGCGGCGAGCGGGCGTCGGTGCTGGCGGCGCTGTCGCCGGTGCGTGACGCGCTCAAGGCCCGCCAGCGAGCGTTTCGTCAGGCGCCCGGACTGGTCGCCGATGGCCGCGACATGGGGACCGTCATCTTCCCCGACGCACCGGTCAAGATCTTCCTCACCGCGAGCGCCGAGGAGCGGGCGCGTCGACGGCATAAGCAGTTGATGGAACAGGGTGTTACTGCTAGTCTCGACGATCTTCTGGATGAGCTGAAGGCCCGTGACGCTCGCGATTCGCAGCGCCAGACCGCGCCGCTCAGACCGGCAGAAGACGCGGTCACCGTGGATACGACCGGGGCGTCGATCGATACGGTGATCCAGACAGTGATGGAGCGGGCTCGGGCCTGTCTCCAATAGGGGGTGCCGCCGGAGTGGCGCCGTTTTTTTCAGCAACCAAATGGATCGGCCTGTCGATCCCGGATCAAATCATCCCATGAGCGAAAGCTTTGCAGAACTTTTCGAAGAGAGCCTTGTACAGACCGACATGCGGCCGGGCTCGATTGTCACCGCCCAAGTGGTCGCCGTTGACGGCGAGGACGTGGTTGTCAATGCCGGGCTGAAGTCCGAGGCGGTCATCCCGCTTCGTCAGTTCACCAATGAGAACGGCGAAGTCGAAGTCAGCGTGGGGGACGACGTGGAAGTCGCCCTCGACGCGGTCGAGGACGGGAGCGGCGAGACACGCCTGTCCCGCGAGAAGGCCAAACGGGCCCGTGCCTGGCGGGTGCTCGAGGCAGCCTACGAGAACAGCGAAACCGTCAACGGTCAGATCAGCGGCAAGGTCAAGGGCGGGTTTACCGTCGATCTCGGACACATCCGGGCCTTCCTGCCGGGCTCGCTCGTGGACATCCGGCCGGTGCGCGACACCACGTATCTCGAGGGCAAGGATCTCGAGTTCAAGGTGATCAAGCTCGATGCCCGCCGCAACAACGTGGTCGTCTCGCGCCGCGCGGTGGTCGAGGAAGAGTACAGCGCCGAGCGCGAAGCGCTGCTCGAAAAGCTCCAGGAAGGCCAGTCCATCAAGGGCATCGTCAAAAACCTCACGGACTACGGCGCCTTCGTCGACCTGGGGGGCATCGATGGCCTGCTGCATATCACCGATATGGCCTGGCGCCGCGTCAAGCACCCCTCCGAGGTGGTGGACGTCGGTCAGGAGATCGAGGTCAAGGTTCTCAAGTTCGACCGCGAGCGCAATCGTGTCTCGCTGGGCCTCAAGCAGCTGGGCGAGGATCCGTGGGAGGCCATCGCGCGCCGCTATCCGGAAAGCAGCCGGGTGGTGGGCAAGGTCACCAACATCACCGATTACGGTGCATTCGTCGAGATCGAAGAGGGCGTCGAGGGCCTGGTCCATGTCTCCGAGATGGACTGGACCAACAAGAACGTCAATCCCGCCAAGATGGTCTCGGTGGGCGATGAGGTTGAGGTCATGATCCTCGACATCGACGAGGAGCGTCGCCGCATTTCGCTGGGCATGAAGCAGTGCCAGCCGAACCCGTGGGACGAGTTTGCCGCCACCCGCAACAAGGGTGACCGTGTGACCGGCACCATCAAGTCGATCACCGACTTCGGTATTTTTGTCGGCCTCGAGGGCGGCATCGACGGCCTGGTCCATCTCTCGGACCTGTCCTGGAGCGATGCCGGCGAGGAAGCGATCCGTGACTTCCAGAAGGGCGAAGAGGTCGAGGCCGTCGTCCTGTCGGTGGACCCGGAGCGCGAGCGCATCAGCCTGGGCGTCAAGCAGCTGGCACAGGATCCGGTGTCGCAGTGGGTGGCCAACCATCCCAAGGGGACCGTGGTGACCGGGACAGCCAGCGAGGTGGACGCCAAGGGCGTGGTCGTTGATCTCGACGAAGAGGTCCAGGGCTATGTCCGCGCCGCCGATCTGGCTCAGGAGCGCACTGATGACGCGCGCTCGCTGGTCAGTCAGGGTGACGAGGTCGAGGCCAAGGTGATGGCGGTCGATCGGCGCAATCGCATGATCAGCCTGTCTGTCCGGGCCAAGGACCAGCAGGACGAGCGTGAGGCGCTGGAAGGCTTTGGCAGCACCGGCGCCGCCGGTACGACGACGCTGGGCGATCTGCTCAAGGAGCAGATGGGTGACCGCGGCAACGACAGCTGAGGCCGTCGGTAGTGTGGGTGGCCCGGCGCAGCAGCGACGGACCACCCACACGGTAACGAGGGTTAAGTCCGCATGACCAAGTCCGAATTGATTGACCGGATTGCCAGTCAGCAACAGCAACTGGCACAGCGGGACGTCGAGTTGGCTGTCAAAACCCTGCTCGAACAGATGAGTGAATCCCTTGCCGGCGGTCATCGTATCGAGATCCGCGGGTTTGGGAGTTTTGCCCTCCATCATCGCCCGCCGCGTATTGGCCGCAACCCGCGCACGGGCGAGCCCGTCTCCCTGCCCGGCAAGTATGTCCCGCACTTCAAGCCCGGCAAGGCCATGCGCCAGCGGGTCGACGAAAGTGGGCGCCGGTCCGCCGGGGAGGACGTATGAAACGCCTGATCGTGCTATTGCTGGCATTGGTCGTGGTCGCCGTGGGGCTGAGCTTTGCCATGCTCAACTCCGAGCCGATCACGCTGGATTTCTACCTCGGTGAGCTTTCGCTCCCCGTATCACTCTGGCTGGTGCTGGCCCTTGCGGTGGGTGTCCTGCTGGGGCTGGGCTCGGCGCTGGGGATCCTGACCCGCCAGCGCTGGCAGCTCAACCGGCTTCGGCGCGAGGCTGCCTCGTCGCGCGAAGAGGTCTCGGAACTACGCAAGTTGCCGCTCCGGACCCACAACTGATCATGTGGCAAGCGCTCTGGCTGCTACTCCCGCTGGCAGCCCTGTCCGGCTGGTGGATCGGCCGCCGGTCGTCGCCTTCGGAATCCGGCTCTCCCCGCCTGCCGGCGGATTATTTCCAGGGGCTCAATTATCTGCTCAACGAGCAGCCCGACCGCGCCATCGAGGTCTTCACCCGCATGGTCGAGGTGGACTCCGAGACCGTCGAAACGCATCTAACCCTGGGCAATCTGTTTCGCCGCCGCGGCGAGGCCGATCGCGCCGTGCGCATCCATCAGAATCTGATTGCGCGCCCATCGCTGGCCCCTGAGCAGCGCGCCGCCGCGTTACTGGAACTTGGGCGGGACTACCTCGCAGCGGGGCTTCTGGATCGGGCCGAAACGCTGTTCATCGAGGCGATGGAATTCCCCGATTTTCGCGTCCAGTCACTCCAGTCACTGCTTGAGATTTATCAGCAGGAGGGCGAGTGGGACGCGGCGATCACCACCGCGCAGCGGCTGCAGCGCGCTGACGGACGCGATCTGCACACCGAAATGGCGCAGTTTGCCTGCGAGCAGGCCGAACGCCTGCGCCGCCAGCACGGTGAGCCCTCGGCGATTCGTCAGATTCTGCGGCGGGCCATGCACTTTGATCGGTCCTGCGTGCGGGCATCGCTGCTAAAAGCCGATCTTGAGCAGGACGAGGGGCGCTGGCGGGCGGCCATCAAGGCGTGTGAGGCGGTCAAGCATCAGGACCCGGACTATATTCCCGAGGTCTTGCCCCGGCTCGAGACCGCCTATGGGGCCGTCAATGACCACCGTGGGTTTCGCCAGGCGCTCACCCGGTTACTCGATCGACAGCCCACGGTTTCGGTGATCCTCAAGTTGAGCGAGCTGATCGAGGCGGACGATGGGCGCGAATCGGCGGTGGAGTTCCTCGCATCACAGCTCCGCGAGCGGCCCTCGGTGCGCGGGCTCAACCGGCTGATCGAGCTCAATATCCAGGACGATGACATGGATGAGCGCCGGCAGCGCGATCTGAATGTCCTGCGCGAGCTCTTCCAGGCCCTGCTGGCTGATCGTCTGCCGTATCGCTGCGTGAGTTGTGGGTTTGAGGGGCGTCAATTGCATTGGCAGTGCCCGAGCTGTCGGGGCTGGGCCACCATCAAACCGCGCCGCGGACTGGAGGGAGAATGAACCCCGCGCCAAGCCTGATCGTTGCGCTCGATTACGACGACCCTGCCGCCGCCCGGCGTCTGGTGGACAACCTGCCCGTTGGCGGTTGCCGGCTGAAGGTGGGCAAGACGCTGTTTACGCGTGCGGGTCCGGCGCTGATCGAGGAATGGGCCCGCGACGGTTGGGAGGTATTCCTTGATCTCAAATTCCACGACATTCCGAACACCGTTGCCGGTGCCTGCCGTGCCGCCGCGGATCTGGGTGTCTGGATGGTCAACGTCCACGCCCTTGGGGGGCCGGCGATGCTGGCCGCGGCGCGCGCGGCGGTGGATGCGCAGTCAGGGTCGGCGCCGCTGCTGACGGCGGTCACCGTGTTGACCAGCCATGATCAGGCCACGCTCGATGCCATCGGGCTGCGCGGGACACCCGCCGATGCGGTGACACGGCTCACCGGGCTTGCCACGGCCGCCGGTCTGGATGGTGTGGTCTGTTCGGGCGAAGAAGCCGGCGCGGTGCGTGATCAGGCCGGCCCCGGCTTTCGTCGGGTGACGCCCGGCGTGCGGCCGGCCGACTCGGCGCGTGGCGATCAGCGTCGGGTGCTGACGCCTGCCGCCGCGATCCGAGCCGGGGCGACGGACCTGGTGGTGGGGCGGCCGATTACCCAGGCTGCCGACCCGGCGCACGCCGTCGAGATCATTCTCGCTGAGATGCAGGTCACAGCGAGCGCCATGGACGAGCGCTAGGCTTCGGGTGTCATTAGCCCAACCAAGGAGCCTGCTATGACTGTTTCGCGTTCCCTCGGCCTGCTGGCCGTCTCCAGCCTGATTGCCGGTGCCGCCGTCGCCAGCACCGATCCTGTCAATGTCAACGAGGCCGGCATCGACCGTCTCCAGCAGCTCAACGGCGTCGGCCCGGCGACGGCGGAGGCCATCATTCAGGACCGTCAGGAGAATGGGCCATTCGATCGCATCGACGCCATGACCCGCGTCAACGGCATTGGCGAGTCCACCCTCGAGAGCCTGCGCGAGTCGGTCACCCTCGACTGACCCTTCCACCGCCGGCAGGCCTGACAGGTCTGCCGGCTTGGTTTATGCTCTTCGGCAGAACAACAAGTGTCCAACAGGGAGAGTAGTGGCCAATGTCTCAACGAGTGCGCAAAGCGGTTTTCCCCGTCGCCGGGCTGGGGACGCGTTTCCTGCCGGCGACCAAGGCCAATCCCAAGGAAATGCTGCCGGTCGTTGACAAGCCACTGATCCAGTACGCCGCCGAGGAGGCGGTGCGGGCCGGCATTGACACCCTCATTTTTGTTAACGGGCGTAACAAGCGCAGTATCCCGGATCATTTTGACAAGGCCTACGAGCTCGAGACCGAGCTCGAGGAATCGGGCAAGCTCGAGCGTCTTGAGGCGGTCCGCAACATCGTCCCGCCCGAGGTGGCTTGCATCTATATCCGCCAGTCCGAGGCGCTGGGGCTTGGGCATGCGGTGCTCTGCGCGGAGCCAGTGGTCGGCGACGAGCCGTTTGCCGTCATCCTCGCGGACGATCTGATCGATGATGAGCGCAACGGCGGTTGTCTCGCGCAGATGGTCGAGCGCTACGACGAACAGCTCGCGAGTATTCTGGGCGTCGAGCGGGTGCCACCGGAGCGCACGGATCGGTACGGCGTCGTGGATACCGAAGCGGTCTCACCGCGCCTGGGCCGATTGAAGGGCATTGTCGAGAAGCCCGACCCGGCGCGGGCGCCCTCCAACCTGGGCGTTGTCGGCCGCTATGTGCTCGACGGTCGGGTCTTCGAGAAACTCCGCGCCACCGCCCCGGGTGCGGGTGGCGAGATACAGCTCACCGATGCCATTGCCGCCCTTATGCAGGAGGCCCCCGTCTTTACCTACGAGTTCGAGGGCACCCGCTATGACTGCGGGGATAAACTCGGCTACCTGCAGGCCACCGTGGAATTCGGGGTCAAGCACCCCGAGTTTGGCGATGCGTTTGCCGACTACCTGGCCAAGCGCAACCGCTGAAAGGGCTGTTCGCCGCTAGAAGCTGTAGCGAAGCCGCAGATAGGTGTTGCTGTTGTCCTCGAGCTGGGTGTGGAACGTCCAGTCGTCCTTGCCACCGAACAGGTTGGCACCGAGGGTGCCGCTCAAACGGTCACTGAACCGGTAATGTGCCCGCGGCCGAAGATAGTAATCGGCGTCCGAGGGCGAGTAGAAAGTGAACATCGACAGGGTCAGGTCCTGTCGCGAGCCCTGCCAGGTGATGCGGTTGGTCAGCAGCTGCCGGTACTCGTCGGGCGCGTAGCGCCGCTGTTCGGGTGACAGGGCGTCGAGCAGGGCATCGTGGTCCTGAATCCACTCCAGCGAGTACTGCCAGCCCAGAGTCAGATCGGATATCGGCTCGTTCTCGAATCCGGCCAGCCAGCGCCATTGATCATTGGGCCGATCCGGATCCCGCCCGCTGTCATCCTCGCCGTGGTAATAGGCGGTTTCCAGGTTGGCGATGCCGCCGAGTAACGGGGCGCGGACGCTCGCGCCCAGGGATGACAGACGCGGGAAGTAGGCGTTGCCGTCGGCGTCCTGGGCGCTCGGCTGCTTGTCGAAGCCGTGATAGGCGTAGCCCGCGAGCTCCACGCCATCGAGGGTCTGATACAGCCGCAGGGCCAGCTCGCTGTCCTCCCCCAGGTCATCGCGATCGCGCGGATCGAGCCTGGGTGGGGCCGCCACCCGCCGTCCCGCCTGCGGGCTGAAGTAGGACAGGCGCTCGCCGGTGATAAACCGATTGGGCGTGGCCTGCGGCATCCAGACAAAGTCGACATTGAGCGGGCCAAACCAGGACAGCTTGAGGGCATCCGTGGGGGCTTTCAGGTACTCGTCGCTGCGGCCGCTGAAAAACGCCACATAGTCCTTGGGGAACAGGTCGTTGAGGAACACCAGATCGCCCGTGCCCCAGGTGATGATTTGCCGACCCACGACAACGTCGGTCTGCGCTGTGAGCCGGCCGGCCAGATTGGCTTCGCGCAGATCCCCGCGCCCGCCGTCCTCAACGCCGTCCAGCCAGACATCGCCCTTGAGGGTGGCGGTGTAGTCGCCCAGCTGGCGCTCGCCCTCGAGCTGCAGACGCGTCTCGGCAAGGGTGAAATCGTCATTGACGGCCGGATCGGACTGCAGGCGCGGGGCGACTGCGCCTTCGATAAAGCCATACCACTGCCAGCCGGTCTGTTCTTCGGCCCAGGGATCATCCCCCCAGCCCTCGTCGTCCCAGCCCGAATCGGTGTCCTGGGCGTTGCCGAGTCCCGGTACAAGCCCGGCCAGCATGATCCCCAGGGCCAGCCTGGCGCCGATGCGTTGTGTTGAATGGCCCATTGCCGACCGCCTCCTGCTGTCAGTCGCGGCGCAGCCAGTCCCGCGGCGGGTTGCGCAGCGAGCGCTCGCTGAAGATATCCGCCGGCACCCCGATGTCGTATTCCGAATAGCGGAACTGGGTGACGGTATAGCCGCCGCTGTCCAGATCCGTCATCCGGGTCTCGGTACCGGTGGGGTAGCCGTCGATGGTTTCCACCTCGGTGACTTCCATGCGCCGGTAGACCTCGCCGTCGGCGCGCTCGTATTCGGTGCGCATGGGCAGCAGGGTGTCGCGGTCAATGCGCGTGCGATAGCGGGCGAACTCGACGGTCGCGGGGTCCCGCGGTGTGCTCTCGATGATATAGGCCTCGTCGGTGGTCTCGATCAGCGAATGGCGGTCTTCGCTGGTCCCGCGCCCGGAAATATCCTCGTAGTAGAAATGCGAGCCGACAAAACTGGTTCGCTTGTCGCCGGCTGCGATGCGCTTGACCAGATCGAGTGCCGGCAGATAAAGCCAGCGGTCGTCGCTCTCGCCAACCTGTTTTTCCACCCGAAACACCGTACCGCGGATATCCGCCGGGCGACTGAACACCACCAGATAGCGCTGGTCACCGCCATCCTCGACGTCCTGGCGCAGCAGCGTGAACTGCCGGCGCTGGCGGTTGCCGTTGCCATCGACAATCATCATGCGGGCGGCGGATCGACCGTCGTCGCCGGCGTAATAGGACGCCTTGTTGGCGGCCTCCACGATCGCCGTGGCATCGGTCATCTGGGCCTGGGTGGCGCCGGCCAGCAGCGCGGCGGCCAGCACCACGGCAAGTCTGAGTGCAGGGATCATGAGCGCTCCTCCGTCGATTCGTCGGTGAGGGGGGCGACATCGGGCATCAACCGCGACCGCCCCAGGGACAACAGCGCCGGCAGCAGGACGATCGAGGCCAGGGCCGAGGCCGCCATGATACTCGCCAGAAAGATGCCGACCGTGTTGTAGGGCACCAGCGGGGCGGCCAGCAAAGGCGTAAAGCCCACCGCGATTACGATGGCGTTGCGGCTGATCGCGCGGGCCGGCTCACCCAGCACCGATCGCATGCTCTGCAGGAACCGGCCGGTACGCCGATACGCCTCGCGGCTGCGCTCGATGAAGTGGATGGCGAAGTCCACTGACAGGCCCAGCGTCAGCGACGAAAGCACCGCGATAGGCATGTCGTAGGGCTTGCCGATCAGCCCGATGACGCCATAGATGAGCGCGATGCTGACCGTCATCGGCACCATGGCCAGCAGACCAAAGCGCAGTGAGCGGAACAGCGCCAGCATCATCACCGCGACCATGACCCAGGCGATCGCCAGGCTCTGGGCCATGCCCTTGACCATGGCATCCTGCCAGACGACGTTAATGTAGTTGAGTCCGCCCCAGCTCATGGTCACGCCCTCGGGCAGCGGGTTTTCCGCCACATAGGCCTCGGCGCGCTCGACCACGGCCTGCATGTCCTGATTGTCGCCGCTCGAGAGCTGCAGCCACAGGTTGGCCGCCTGATAGTCCTGGGTCACCATTCGCCACAGATCATGCGGGCGGTGCGAGCCCTGAAAGCTCAGCAGCGTCTGCGCCACACCCCGGCGCGACTCGGGGATCTGGTAGTCCGCCGGCTCGCCGCTGCGCAGTTCGCGATAGACGGTGCGCACCAGGTGGGTAAGGCTGTTGACCTTGCCTACCTCGGGCGCCTCCACCAGTGCCGCCTCAAAGTCAGCCATATAGCCCAGCACCTCGGGGCGCTGGAAGTAATTGAGCGCGCCGCGGGCCTCATCCACTGCTGTTAGCAGTGACTCCCAGTAGGGGATGGCGGCTTCATCGGCGCTGAACAACCGATCCGAGAGGTCCGAGCCGAGGGCTTCAAGTTCGGCCTCGAAGGTCTCGCTGTCCGCCCGTGCTGATGCCCGCATCCGCTCCCAGGCCTCGCGCAGCGCCACGTCGTCCTGGGCGGCGTCATCGAGGATCGAGTCGGCGGTCTCGCGCAAGCGCTCGGGGGCGTCCTCGGCCACATCTGACTCAAGCCGCAGGTAGGCGCTGTAGGTGCCGGCGAAATGCTCGTTGAGCACCCGATCGGCGACCCGGATGCGGTGATCCGGCTGAAACCAGCGGATCGGGTTGTCGTTGACGGTGATCTGGCTGATGCCATAGCCGGCAACGATGATGGCGATGGCGAACCCGCTGACCACCCACTTGGCATGCCGCAATGCCAGTCCGCCGAGGCCCTGCAGTCCGCGGGCAAGCGGCGTATGCTCGGGATCACGCTGCCGGCCGGCGGCCTGCATGGCGGCCAGCCGCTCGGGCTTGAGGCAGACCACGTAGGCGGGGATGAAAACAATGGTGAGGACAAACGCCAGAACGATGCCTGCGCCCACAAACAGGCCGAACACCTGAACCGGCGGAATCGGGGTAAACGCCAGCGACGCAAAGCCGATGCCCGAGGTGATCGAGGTGTAGAGCATGGGTTTGAACAGGTGCCCCATGACCGCCTTCATGGTCTCGCGCGCGCCGCGCTCAGGGCGGTAGCGGTCAGCAAACTCCGAGATGATATGCACCGAGTCGACCACCGCAATGGGCATGAGAAAGATCGGGATCATCGAACTCATGATATGCACGGTGTAGCCCATGCCGATCAGCGCCCCCATGGTGGTGAGTACCACGGCAAAGGCCATGAGCATGGGCGCGACGACCAGCGTCACCGAGCGAAAGAATCCCCACATCAGGGCAAAGATCACCAGCGCGGCCAGGGGCGCGGAGATGGCCATCTGGATGAACATCTCCACGCCAAAGGTGTCTTCGGCCACCGGCAGACCGGTGATGTGGTATTCATCGCCACTGTCGAGCCCGGCGATCAGAGCCTCGATCTCGCCGGCAATGCGATGACTCTGATCCTTGGACTCGATGGGCACATAGAGCGCGGTCGCCTCGCCATCGCCCGAGATGAGCGTGTCGCGGAACAGCGGCAGATCCAGCGTTGCCTCGCGAATGCGGTTGGCCTCGGCCTGGGTCTGCGGCGGCGTATTCATCATCCACTCGAAGCGGAGGGTGCCGGGGCCCGCCTGAGTGATGTTGTCGACGGTGGCCAGCGACAGCAGATCCCGGCGGATGACACCGTCGATCTCGGCCACTGCGTCGCTCAGCGTATGCACCGCACCCAGTGAGCGCGGGTTGAACACGCCCTCGTCGCGCTGCTCGTTGACCACACCCACGACGATCATGTCGTGGAGGTTGAACTGCTCCTTGATCGCGTTGTGGCGAACGCGATCGGCCTGATCGGCGGGGAGCATATTCTCGGGATCGGTGTCGATCTCGATGAGTGGGATCAGGGCGGTGCCGATCACCGTGAGCAGCAATGTGGCCAGAAAGACCAATCGCGGGTGGTGCATGGCAAGACTGGCAATCTGGCGGCCCATGAGTGCTCCCGATCCTTGAAAGACGTTTCACTATATGCGTAGATAGTCATATAGTAAAGGAGATGAGCCATGTCGGATATCGACGCCCAGCGGCCCGAGACCATGGAGTTGATCGCCCAGTACTTCCGGGTGCTGGGGGATGCCCAGCGGCTGGGTATTCTCCACTGTCTGCAGGGCGGCGAACGCACGGTGGGCGAGATCGCCTCGCGGACCGGGGCCAGCCCCTCCAACGTGTCCAAACACCTCGCCACGCTGCGCGCGGCAGGGCTTGTCGGACGTCGTCAGGCCGGCAATCGTGCCTATTTCGAGATCACGGCTCCGTTCATTTTTGACCTCTGCGACATCGTCTGCAGCGGGGCCCGCGAGCGGCTTGCCCGCGAACAGGCCAATCTTCCCGCGCCCTGATCCGCCATCGGCGGCCGAGTTTCGGTATACTGGCTGATCCAGCGAGACAAAGCCGTCGAGAGATTTTGCGCATGGCCGATCCAGCCGTCGGTTCACCGCGAACCGAATCCGCAATCCGCGTGGACGCGACAAGCAAGTCATTCGAGCGGGGTGTGCGGGCTGTTGATGCCGTTAATCTTGAGGTCGGCGCAGGGGAATTCTTTACCCTGCTCGGGCCCTCGGGATGCGGCAAGACGACGCTGCTGCGTCTGCTCGCCGGGCTCGAGCAGCCCGATAGCGGGCGCATCACCATTGGCGGGCAGGTGATGGACGGGGTTCCGCCGCACCGGCGCAGCGTCAATACCGTGTTCCAGTCGTATGCGCTGTTCCCGCATCGCAATGTCCGGCGCAACATCGGTTTTGGCCTTGAAATGCGGGGCATCGACGCCGGCGAGATCGACGAGCGGACCCAGCGCATGGCCGAACTCATCGGCATCGATGGCCTGCTCGATCGCGAAGTCGCGCAGCTCTCCGGCGGCCAGCGTCAGCGCGTCGCGCTGGCCCGGGCGCTCATCAATGAGCCCGATGTGCTGTTACTCGACGAGCCGCTGTCCGCCCTTGATGCCGATCTGCGCGGTCGCCTGCAGCTCGAGTTGAAGCGGCTGCAACGACGCCTTGGCATGACCTTCGTGTTTGTCACCCACGATCAGGAAGAGGCCATGGTCATGAGCGATCGCATGGCGGTGCTCGACGCCGGGCGGATCGTTCAGGTCGGCACACCGGATGCCATCTACGAGGCACCCGCGGCGCTGTTCGTGGCGCGGTTCATGGGGCATCAGAACTTCGTCCCCATCCATGCCCGCGACGCGACGGGCGTGGAGACCCCGCTGGGTCGTCTCGAGGGGGCGTTTGGCGCGGGCGACCATCTGCTGTTGCGCCCCGAGACGATCCGCCTGGATGACGAGGCGCAGACAGTCCCCAACTGCTTTGAGGCCACTGTCGAGGAACGGCTCTACCGGGGCGAGACCACGGAGTATCGCCTGGCCTGCGGCGGTCTGCGCCTGCTGGCGAGTCGCGCCAACCGCGGCCAGCCCGAGCATCGGGTGGGGGAGACCATCCGCGTCGGCGTCTCACCCCATGGCACCGCCACGGTTTCGGATTAAGGGGCCGTATCGATTGTCCGGACTGCGTCGCGATACCCGCTATCTGTTGGCGACCACCGCCCCCGGGGTGTTTTTCATTGTTGTCTTTCTGGTCCTGCCCAGTGCCTATCTGGTCGCCATGGCATTCCTCAGTAACGGACCGTACGGGCTACCCACCGCGCCGCTCACGCTGGACGCGTTCCGCGAACTCGCCGGCTTCGGCTTCCTCGGCTGGAGTCCCGGCAATCTCTACACGCTGATCCGCTCGGTGTGGCAGAGCCTGCTGGCCACCGCCATCGTGATCGTCATCGCCTATCCGGCGGCGTACTACATCAGCCGCCAGCCGGTGCGCTGGCGGGCGGTCATGCTGCTGGCGGTGGTGGTGCCGTCATGGACCAACCAGGTGATCCGCTCGGTGGGCTGGATGAACATCTTTGCCCCGGACACGGTGGTCTCGGACCTGGCGGTGCGCGTGGGACTCACCGAGCCGCAGATGGGGCTGTTCCCCTCGCAGTTCGCGGTGATCGTGGGTCTGGTCTACAACTTTCTGCCGTTCATGGTGCTGCCGCTCTATGCGGCGTTCGAGCGCCTCGACACCGAACAGGTCGAGGCGGCCCGGGACCTGTTCGCCTCGCCGGTGGCCGTGTTCCGGCATGCGGTCTTTCCCCAGACCCTGCCCGGACTGATGGCTGGCACGGTGCTGGTGGCGATACCGGCGTTCGGTATGTACGTGGTCACCGAGCTGCTCGGCGGCGGCAAGGCCACCATGATCGGCAACCTGGTGGCCCGGCAGTTCGTTCAGGCCAGCAACTGGCCGCTGGGTGCCGCCGGCGCGATCATCATGATCGTGGTAACGCTCATTGGGCTGAAGGTGCTGCGGGATCTGGGCCGGCGCGTGGGCGGTGACCGTGAGGTACTGCTATGACTGGTCGGAGCCTGGCGCTCGCCCTGCGCGGCTTCTGGTATCTGCTGCTGGTGTTTCTCTATGCGCCACTGGCGGTGGTGGTGTTTTACTCGTTTAACGCCATCAACTCATCGGCGCGCTTTGCCGGGTTTTCGCTGACCTGGTACGAGCAGCTATTCAGCAATGACGCCATCATCGGCGCGCTGCTCAATACCGTGGCGCTGGCGCTCACTTCGTCGCTGATCGCGATCGTGATCGGCGGGATGCTGGGTTATGGCTTCTACCGCTATCGGCTGCGTCGGCTCAGCTGGCTGATCTGGCTGATCTATCTGCCCATGGTCATGCCGGATATTATCTTCGGCATCGCCGAGATGATCTTTTTTATCGCGATTGACGAGCGCCTGGGCATCCTCGGGCCCGGGCTGGGCACCATGATCATTGCCCATGTCACATTTCAGGTGCCGTTTGTCGCGTTGCTGGTCAACGCCCGTCTGCTGGCGCTCGACCCGCAGCTGTTCGAAGCCTCGCAGGATCTCTATGCCTCGCCCTGGCAGCGGGCGCGGTTCTTTCTGCTGCCGGTGCTCTCGCCGGCCATCGTCTCGAGCTTTCTGCTGGCGTTGACATTGTCCATCGATGATTTTGTGATCAGCTTTTTCACCGCTGGCCCGGAGAGCACGACCCTGCCGATCTATATCTGGAGTGCGATCAAAAAAGGCGTCACCCCCGAGGTCAACGCCATCGCCACGCTGATGATCGGTAGTGTCTTTTTCATGGCCCTGATCAGCCTGGTCGTCCAGCGACGGCCATCGGCGTCATCCACCACCAACAGGAGCGCCTCATCATGACGCATCCAACGCTAAGGGCGGGTCTGCTCGCCGCCACCCTCGCCACCGGCGCCGGCTCTGCCAGCGCCCAGTTCGAGGGCGAGACCCTTTATCTGTTCAACTGGTCGCAGTACATGGATCCGGCGATCATCGAGCAGTTTGAAGACCGCTACGGGGTCGATGTAGTGCGCAACTACTTCAACTCCAACGGCGAGCTGTTCGCCAAACTGCAGGCCGGCGGTGACAGCCAGTACGACGTCATCGTGCCGTCGAACTATTATGTCCCGCGCCTGATCAACAGCGATCTGGTACAGCCGCTCGATCATACCCAGCTGCCCAATCTGGATAACCTGATGGAGTCGTTCGTTGATCCGGCCTTCGACCCGGGTAACACCTACAGCGTGGCCTACCAGTGGGGGACCACGGGGCTGATCTACGATGAATCCGCCCTGGGCGATGTCCCCAACAGCTGGGCGGTGCTGTTTGATCCAGCGGTCAACCCGGATGCCCCGTTTGCCGTGCCCGAGGACGCCCAGGTGAGTCTGGGGGCAGCCTGCGCCTACCAGGGCGAGGGTTATGACTGCACCAGCCGCTCGGCCCTTGAAGCGGCGGCGCGTGAGGTACTCGATGCCAAGCAACGCGACAACTTTGCCGGCTTTGTTCAGGGTACGCCGATCCTCCAGCAGCTGGTGCGCGGTTCCGTGGCAGCCGGGATGACCTTCAATGGTGACTACCTGTTCTACAAGAGCGAGGATCCGGAAGGCTTCGAGGATATTCGATTCGTGATCCCCGAAGAGGGGGCCGAGCGCTGGGTGGACAACATGATGATCCCCGCCAACGCCCCCAATCCCGAGCTGGCTCACGCCTTTATCAACTACATTCTCGAGGCCGAGATCGGCGCCCAGCTGTCCAACTGGAACTACTACTCGAGCCCCAACGCGGCGGCGCTGCCCATGCTCGATGAGGTGTTGCAGGCCCCGCCGATCATGCCCACCGATGAGCAGATGGAACGGCTGACCTTCATCCCCAGCCTGCAGGGTGACTCGCTCGAGTTTCTCCAGCAGATCTGGCGCGAGGTCGAGTCCCGCTAGCCGCGCCTAGTCGTTCGGCGACAGGGGTTTCTCCGCCGTGCCCATGTAGAGGATGGCGGTCAGCGGCAGGCGGCCAAAGGTCAGGTCCCCGCGGCGGTTGATGCCGCGGGGGCCGAGGCCGGTGAACCGGCCTGGCTCAAGCCCTGCGCCCGTCAGTGCGGTGCGCAGTTCGGCGGGCTTGATGAACAGCGCCGGGTCGTGGGTGCCGCGGGGCAGCAGACGCAGGATATCCTCGGCGACGGTAATGGTGGCAAGTCGGGCCAGGGCGTTGCGGTTGATGGTGTCAAACACAAAGCAGCCGCCGGGCCGGAGCACGCGGTGGACTTCCGCGAGCACCTGATCGAGATCCTGTACATGCTCGAGCACATCGACGCAGACCACCGCGTCGAAGCCTTGATCGGGGTAGGGCAGCGCCTCGCCCACGCCGGTGGTGTAGTCAATGGCCCGGCCCGCCGCGCGGGCGTGCTGATCGGCGGCGGCGATGGCCCGGGCGGCCGGGTCGATGCCGCTGACCCGCGCGCCGCGGTCGTCCAGCGCCTCGGCCATAAAGCCCCCGGCGCAGCCGAGATCGAGCACGTCACGATCCCGCCAGTCGAGCTGGCGGTCCATCCACGCGAGTCGCCCCGGGACCAGGTTTTTCAGGGTCCGCACCCAGCGGATGTCGTCCGACCACCACTGATCGGCGACGTCGTCATAGATAGCCAGATTATTGCGCATTGCGATCCTCGGCGCGGCGGTGCCAGCGGGGCAGGGCGTAGGGTACCGCGGCTTTGTAGCGCCCGAATCGCTCCCCGTAGCGGGCAGCGAAACGACGCTCTTTCAGCCGCGGCGCCAACAGACAGTAGGCAGTATAGCTGATTGCCAGCAGGAGCTGATCGGGGGTCCAGACCGGCACGGTCCAGAGCGTGAGCGCGAAGGCCACATAGATCGGCTGGCGGATCACCCGAAACAGCCCCCGGGTGGGCATATCGGGAAAGGCGGGTTTGATCCGTGCCAGCAGCGACATCCACCCCAGTGCGCCGGACTGCACCTCGACACCGGCATCAAAGCTCGCCTTGCTCAGCATCAGCCACGCCAGTGCATAGGCGGCCACGATCACCCCAAAGGCGGCGCCCTCCGCCCGCCACCAGACGATACCGCTGGGCGTCCAGAGCGTGAAAAGCGCGAGTAGCTGCAAAGCCGCGATCAGCGCATAGGTGGTGGTGGCAAGCGTGCCGCCGTGCGGGCCGGGCACCAGCCGGCTGAGCCAGCGCCCGCCGCGACGGGTCAGCAGCAGCGAGTGGGCGAGTGGGAATTGCAGGATCAGCAACGCATTCACGCCCCAGGCCCAGGGCTGGGGGACGCGGCCAAAGGTCGCGCTCATGCCGTTGAACATGGCGATCATCATGGCAAGCACGCCGCCGGCAAAGACGAGATGTGTCACGATACCCATGCCGAGTGCCAGGGCAACGCGGCCCTTGCCGGGCGGCGGGCGTAGCGCGGCGGTCATCAGCTGCAACATTCCGGCGAGACGCGGGTCCGAGGGCATGCACACACTCCCAGGCAATCATCAATGCAGGGTTGAGACCCCGGCGGGGCGCCGAAAGGTTCCACGGGAACAACGACAGGGCAAGACAGAGAATGACAGAAGAGCGGCACGACTGGGCCCGATCACTGGACGGACTGCTCGAGCAGGCCTGGAAGCGGCTTGGCCGCGGGGTGGCTGACCGACGGGCGGCGGCGCGACACCCGACATTGGCGACAGTCGACGCCGACGGCTGGCCCCAGGCGCGAACGGTGGTGCTGCGCGGGGCCGATCGCGCCGCTTCGCAGCTGACCGTCTACACCGACCGCAAGGCGGGCAAAGTCGCGGAGCTGTTACACACGCCCCGGGCGGCAGTGCATGTCTGGGATCAGACGGCGCACCTGCAGATCCGCGCGGTGGCGGAGGCCGTGATTCACACGGGGGACGCAGTGGAACGCATCTGGAGCGGGCTCTCGACCCATGCCCAACGCTGCTACGGCTTCCAGCCGGCGTCCGGCCTGGCCATTGCCGATGCCCTGGATTACGAGGTCTGGCCCCAGCCCGAGGATTTCGCGGTGATTGAGCTGAACGTCACGCACCTCGAGGTACTGCATCTGGGTCACCGGCATCGCCGCGCCGGGTTTGATCGCTCGCAGGACTGGGCCGGGCAGTGGCTAGTGCCGTAGCGCGCGCCCGCCGTCCGTGATGGCCGTCCGAACGCGAACCAAGCCCTGCGCCCGGTGCGAAGCGCGGGATGACGTGCTCTACCGGTGTCGATACGACGGCCGGACGGACTGGGTGTTTTTATGCAAGGCGTGTCTGCTCAGCGTTAAAGGCCGCTTCCCGGATACCTATCAGTACGGCGGGACCTGGAAGCGGAATAAGCGCTAGCGTTTGAGGTAGTCGCGACTCCGCAACTCCGCGGCACTCACGACTTCCTCGTCACCGCGACGGACCCGTTCAAGAGTCTGCTCGAGGATGGCCTCACGGGCGTAAGCGGGCCAGAGGTCGTAGACTCCCCGTCAAGCGGACAGTTTGAAAGTAGACACTTCGCCGGTTATCTGCCGCCGGAATTCCGCCGGCGGTATTCGTCCGAGCGAGTCATGCGGTCGCTCTTCGTTGTAGCTGATCATCCACGCGGCAGCCATCTCCCGGACCTAGCTCATGGTTGTGAACAGATACGGGTCCAGTAACTCATCGAGGAAGGAGCGGTTGAACCGCTCGATGTAGGCATTCTGGTTCGGCTTTCCGGGCTGGATGTAGGCAAGCTCAATGCCGTTGTCCTTGCACCAGTCGGTAAACACCTGCGCGAGCATCTCGGGACCGTTGTCGATGCGGATGCGCTGCGGCAACCCCCTAACGGAGCCGATCTGCTCGAGCTCGCGTACGACCCGGGCCGCGGGCAACGATGTGTCAGGGACAATGCCGAGCGCTTCACGCGTGCCCTCGTCGATGATGTTCAGACACCTAAACCGGCGACCGCCGTACAGCGCATCACTCATGAAATCGAACGACCAGGTGTGGTTCATCTCGGCCGGCACCTCCAGCGGTTGGGGCTCGCGATCCGGCAGGCGCTTTTTGGTCCGCCGCTTCTGGTTGAGTCCCATGGCCCGATATACCCGCCAGACACGCTTGTGGTTCCAGCGGTGGCCCCGGTTCCGGAGCGTGTCGAAGCACTTCCAAAACCCCCAGCGCCCGTGGTCTTCGATGATGTCGTTGAGCGCATCAATGACCGGGGCGTCGACCTGCGCCTGCTTCTCAGCCGCATCCCCGCGATACCAGGCACTGCGGGCGAGATCGACGAGCCCGCAGGCACGGGAGATGGACAGCGACCAGACCCGGGTCAGGTACTCGGCCGCCCAACGGCGGTCGGACGGCCTCAGAGTTTTCCCAGCAAATCCTTCATGGCCTGATGCTCCAGCGCCATGTCGGCATACATCTTCTTCAGCCGATTGTTCTCGGCCTCCAGCTCCTTCAGGCGCCTCAGATCCGACGCCTCGAGGCCACCATACTTCGACTTCCACTGATAGAAGCAGGCCGTGCTGATGCCGTGCTCTCGGCAAAGATCCTTCACCTTACGACCGTTCTCCGCCTCCTTGAGGATCGAGACGATCTGGCTCTCGCTGAAACGGGACTTCCTCATTGCCACTTCCTCCATCACATACACTCAATGATGGCAGAAGTGTCTACTTATGACCTGTCCTCTGGAGTGGAGAGCTTACGGCCGAGCGCACCGACGAAGACCTGCGATTCGTGGATCTGGCCGGTGTCCGGGTTGGTGTTTGGCAGCGTCATCCCGGCGTAGTCGACGAACATCGCCTCGCCGGCTTTATGGTTCTGGCGCATGGACGGTTCGGCGCTACCGGATCGATTGCGCAGTTGCTCGCGGAACCAGGAGTAGTTGTAACCGTCGGGATGGACTTCGCGGTACTCGAGCCAGACCTGACGCCGGGTCATGCCGCGGTGCTGTAGCTCGCGCTCGACCGATCTCCAGTCCGGTTCGGGGCGTTTGGACGACGGACGGGCCTTGGCATAAAGCATCGCCTCAAGCTGCGCGTCGTCTAGCCCGTCCGGCAGCGGCCAACCAAGGC
>CALGDM010000027.1 GCA_937884605.1 uncultured Spiribacter sp. | reverse complement strand
GTATGTGAGGTCCCTCTCGCCGAAGAACCGATCGACGGGGGTCTCCGGACCGCTCCAGTCGTCGCCCTCGATACGGTTGACCTGTTCGTTCTCGACATCGTAGGTCAACGTCCCGCTCTCGTTGTGGACGGTGATCACGTCCACCCGGTCGGTCTCGGTCTCGGTGCGGACGCGGTCGTTCTCGTAGTCCGCCCACAGCCGCCGTTCCGTGGTCATCGACTGCTCGCCGTCCACCGCCACGCTCGACTCGTAGGTCATCACGAGCGTGTCAAGCGACGCGAGGCGCTCGCGCACCGACTCGGCGACCGATTCGGTTTCGGCCTCCCCGTCGAGATCCGGCGTCCGCGGAATGAGTTAGGACTCAAGGGTTCGTGGCGACTGCCTAATCAGGTCACAACTCTCTCAGGCGACGTTCGCTACGTCGACGACCTTTTCGATAACGAAAACTGGAAAGATGATCGCCCGACCAAAGAGCTACCCAATTTCACCGTTGTAAACCTAGCGGCGACTCACTCCCTGACCGAGCACGTCGATCTCACCGCCCGCGTCACCAATGCCTTTGACGAGCATTATCAGGAGGTCTGGGGCTATGCCACCCGCGGTCGGGCTGGCTTCGTCGGTATCCGCACTTCATGGTAGGCCAACGGCTCAAGCGCTGGCTGGCCGGGGTGGTGATCCCGGCTGTCCTTGTCCTTGCGGTGCCGGTGCTGGCGGCTGAGGACCCGCCCCAGCGCGTTGTCTCCATGAACCTGTGTACCGATCAGCTCGCCATGCTGGTGGCCGGATCGGATCAGCTGATTTCGGTGTCGGCGCTGGCGCAGGATCCGGCGAACTCCGCCATGGCCGAGCAGGCGCAGGAGTACCCGGCCAACCATGGTCGGGCCGAGGAGATCCATCTGCTGGCCCCCGATCAGGTGATTGCCGGCCGGTTCAGTGCCGGCGCCACGGTGTCCATGCTGCGGCGACTCGACATCCCCGTGGCGGTGTTCGAGCCGGCGACGTCGCTGGATGATGTGCGTGGCAATCTGCGCCGGATGGGCGAGGTGCTGGGCCGTCCGCAACGGGCAGATGCCCTGATAGAGGCCTTCGACCGCCGGCTCGCCTCGCTTCGGGCGGCCGGCCGCGAGGGGCGGTCCGCCGACACGGCGCTCTACTTTCCCAATGGCTATACCCGAGGGGACGGGACCCTGATCGGCGCCATCGTCCGGGCAGCCGGCCTCGATAATATCGCCGGGGAGCTGGGGGTGGAGCGTGGCGGCCATCTACCCCTCGAGCAGCTGACGCTGGCTCAGCCCGAGCGGGTGATTACCGGTTCTCGCGGGCCGGGGCATTCCCGGGCCGAGTCGGTGATGCGCCATCCGGTGCTCGATGCCATTGCGCCGGCCGGCGTGCATCGCGGTCTGGGTAATGCCGACTGGGTGTGCGGCATCCCGCAGGTGCTCGATGCCGTTGAGCGATTGGCGTCGCTATGACACGCCTTTTGAGCGTCCTGATAATCCTGCTGGTGGGGCTGGTGATTGCCTCGCTCGTGGTGGGTCCGGCCCCGATTGGACCGCTGACCAGCCTTGAGGCGCTCTGGTCGGGTGATCAGACACCACTGGCGCTGGTGATGCGCGAGATCCGTCTGCCCCGGGCGCTGCTTGCGGTGATGGTGGGGGCCAGCCTGGGCCTTTCGGGGGCGGCGATGCAGGGCTATCTGCGCAATCCGCTGGCTGAACCGGGACTGCTGGGGATATCCGGCAGCGCGGCGCTGGGGGCCGTGCTCGCCATTCAGACCGGGCTGGCAGCCGGGTTTCCGCTGGGGCTGCCGTTGGCCGCCCTCGCCGGGGCGCTGATCGGTGTGCTGCTGATTACCCTGCTGGCCGGCCGTCAGGGTGGCACGCTTAGCCTGATCCTTGCGGGGATCGCTATCTCGGCGCTGGCCAGCGCGCTGGTGTCGCTGGTGCTCAACCTCTCCCCCAATCCCTTTGCCACCAGCGAGATCGTTTTCTGGATGATGGGCTCGCTGGCGGATCGGTCCATGGAGCATGTCCTGCTGGCACTGCCCTTTGTGTTGCTGGGAGCGGCGCTGCTGCTAACCCTGGGTCGGCCGCTGGACGCCATCACGCTGGGCGAGGATGCCGCCGAGGCCATGGGCATGCGGGTGCGCCGGGTACGCTGGCGGCTGATCATTGGCTCGGCCCTGGTGGTGGGGGCGAGCACGGCGGTGGCCGGCACCATTGGTTTTGTGGGACTGGTCGTCCCGCACCTGATCCGGCCCTGGGTGGGGGCCATGCCCGGACGGCTGCTGGTCAGCAGTGCGCTGGGTGGAGCCGCGATGGTGTTGCTGGCGGATATCGGGGTGCGGGTCATACTGCCGGCCTCCGATCTCAAGCTGGGTGTTGTCACCGCACTGATCGGCGCGCCGTTGTTCCTGCACCTGATCTATCAAACCCGGCGGGAGTTGGCATGAGTCAGTTGAGCTGCCGGGATTTTACCGTCGCGCTGGGCGACCGGCCGGTACTCGAGGGGGTCAACCTGACCATCGAGTCCGGTGAGCTGGTGGGGCTGATCGGCCCTAACGGAGCCGGTAAGACCACACTGATGCGCGCGGCACTGGGGCTCATTCCCGCATCGGGTCACTGCTCGCTGGCGGGGCTTGATGATCGTAACCGCGCCCGAACCGTCGCCTGGATGCCGCAGGATCGAAGCGTTGCCTGGCCGATCAGCGTCGAGGCGCTGGTGATGTTGGGACGGATGCCGCATCGGATGCCGGGTCAGCGCCCGAGTGCGCAGGATCATGAGCAGGTGGCCGCAGCGATCCGGCAGGTGGGGTTGGAAGGTTTCGAGCAGCGGGCGGTGACACGGCTGTCAGCGGGTGAGCGCACTCGGGCCCTGATCGCCCGTGCGCTGGCCCAGCAGACGCCGATGATTATGGCGGACGAGCCCATCGCCGGGCTGGATCCCGCTCATCAGATCACCACGATGCAGACCTTCGCCGGTATCGCCGACAGCGGTCGGTCGGTGCTTGTCTCGCTGCATGATCTGGGCCTGGCGGCCCGTCACTGCACACGGCTGATTCTGATCGGCGAGCGGCGCGTGGTTGCCGATGGCGCGCCGGTCGAGGTGCTGACCGCGGATAATCTGGCGCGCATTTTCCATATCGAGGCGTTTTTGCAGTCCACCGATCACGGCCCGGTTTTTCAGTCGCTGCGCGTCCTGGGGCCGTAACTCTTCGACTCAAACGCGACCTCGCTGTGGCCACGGCGCTGATTGATCACCAGGATCATCGCAAAAAACAGGTTGCAGAGGATGTTGCAGAATCGCGGCAGCAGATCGGGCACCTCGATGCCGGCTTCCTCGATGCGCACCATCTGCCGGATCGCCTTCTTGGCGCCGGATCGAGCCAGGTTGAGGTACGGGACAGGCACTTCGCCGCGGGGCAGGACAAACCCGTCGGCGCGGCCGTCGGCTTCGCGGCGGTAGCGATCGAGGCGCGCCTTGGCCCAGGTCAGATCGGCCTCCTGAATGGCCAGCCGCCCGCGGATCGAGCCATTCAGATGAAAGGCCAGGGGTTGGAGCGTGTCCAGATCAGCGTGCAGATCGGTCATCTCCCCGCGCAGGCTCGATAGCGCGGCGCCGATATTGCCGCAGAGCTCGTCGGTGATGACCTCGAAGTCGCACAGCGGAGACGTCTCGTGGATGAAGGGGTAGCAGACTTCGTCAAGGTCTTTGCTTCGTTGCATGGGTTATGAACTGCTCATCGGTTATTCTCGTGACTATGACACTGAGCATCATGACCGCCAATCTCAATGGCATCCGGGCTGCCCAGCGCAAGGGGTTTTTCGAGTGGCTCGACGCCGAGCGCCCGGATGTCCTGTGTATTCAGGAAACCAAGGCGCAGCGCTGGCAACTCGAGGGGGGGCCGTATTTCCCCGACGGTTACCACACCGCGTTTGCCGATGCCGAGCGCAAAGGCTACAGCGGTGTCGCCGTCTATAGTCTGCGCCCGCCGGACAGTTACCACGAAGGCCTGGGCCTGCCCGAGATCGATCGCGAGGGGCGCTGGCTGGAAGCGCGCTTCGGTCAGCTGAGCGTGGTGTCGTTCTACATGCCGTCGGGCAGCTCGGGCGAGCATCGCCAGGGCATCAAGGATGCCTTCATGGAGCCCCTGCTCGAGCGTCTGAAGGCGCGGGCAGCCGACGACCGCGAGTACGTGATCTGCGGCGACTGGAACATCGCCCACACCTGGCGCGATCTGAAAAACTGGCGATCCAATCGCAAGAACTCAGGGTTTCTGCCCCATGAGCGCGAGTGGATGGATCGCCTGCTTGGCGAAGCCGGATTCGTCGATGCGTTCCGCCAGGTCAATGACCGCGACGACGAGTACACCTGGTGGTCATTCCGCGGCCAGGCGTGGGCCAACAATACCGGATGGCGCATCGACTATCAGATCACCACCCCGGGGATCGGGGCGCGGGTCCGGGATGCCCGCGTGCACCGGGCTGATCGCTTCTCTGACCACGCCCCGCTGACCGTTGACTACGACTGGCCGGATCCGTCCTCGGCATCCAGCCGCTTTAAGTAGTCGACGATATCCGAGGATTCATACATCCACTCCACCCGGCCGTCCGGGTACTCGATGCGCAGGCACGGCACCATGCCTTTGCCGCCGCCGTCGATCAGCTCCTGGCGCCGGCCGGGCTCGCGAAGGATGTTGCGCGACTCGAACTCGACGCCCAGATCGCTGGTCGAGCGGCGAACGCTCTGGCAGAAGCCACAAAGCTCGTGTTCGTAGAGTGCGAGATGGTTGGGTTTTTCCATTCTGATCCTCACTGGCCGGATTCAAGGGTGTCCAGGTAACGCTCTGCGTCCAGCGCCGCCATGCAGCCGCTGCCCGCTGAGGTGATGGCCTGCCGGTACACATGATCCATGACGTCGCCGGCGGCGAATACCCCGGGCACACTGGTCGCGGTGGCGTTACCGTCGAGACCACTATTAACGCGGATATATCCACCGCGCATGTCCAGCTGGCCCTGGAACAGCTCGGTGTTGGGCCGATGGCCGATGGCAATGAACACGCCCATCAGGGCCAGCTCGTCGGTCGAATCATCGACGCTGCTGCGAAGGCGGACGCCGGTCACGCCGCTGTCGTCGCCCAGCACTTCGTCGAGGGTGCTGTTCCAGCGGATGCTGATCTGGCCGGCATCAACGCGCTGCTGAACCTTGTCCTGCAGGATTTTTTCGCCGCGAAAGCGATCGCGACGATGGACGATGGTGACATGCCGGGCGATGTTGGACAGATACAGCGCCTCTTCGAGCGCGGTATTGCCGCCCCCCACCACGGCCACATCCTGATTGCGGTAGAAGAACCCGTCGCAGGTGGCGCAGGCCGACACGCCCTTGCCCATGAACTGGCTCTCGGAGTCGAGGCCCAGATACATGGCCGATGCGCCAGTGGAAATGACCAGCGCATCGGCGGTGTACTCGCCACTGTCACCGATCAGTCGCACGGGCTGCTCGCCGAGCTCGGCGGTGTGGATATGATCGAAATGGATGTCGGTACCGAAACGCTCGGCGTGCTGGCGCATCCGCTCCATCAGGTCCGGCCCCTGCAGCCCCGAGACATCGCCGGGCCAGTTGTCCACATCGGTGGTGGTGGTCAGCTGCCCGCCCATCTCCATGCCAGTGACCAGCACCGGTTCAAGGTTGGCGCGGGCGGCATAGACCGCGGCGGTATAGCCAGCCGGCCCCGAGCCGAGGATCAACAGGCGGCAATGACGCGCTTCGGACATGACGGACTCCCTGAACGTTAAAGCCCTATTTTCCATCGCCCCGTGTTGCGGCGTCTACCGTTGGGCCAGTGGGTTGGTATTTCATGATGATCAGGATCAGCCCCACGGCGGGTAGGCCAAGCAGAGCCGAGAGGACGAAAAAGGTGGGATAGTCCATCGCATCCACGACAATCCCGCCGAATCCGCTGAGAAACTTGCCCGGCAGCGTCATCAGCGAGCTGAACAGGGCGTACTGCGTGGCGGTGTAACGGATATTGGTCAGGCTGGACAGCCAGGCGATGAACACCGACCCGGCCAGGCCGCCCGACAGGTTGTCGGCGCTGATGGTCAGCACCAGGGCATAGGTCGCGCCCCCCTGGCCGGCCATCCAGGCAAACAGCAGGTTGGTGATCGCGGCAAGAAATGCCGTGGCGAGCAGCGGCCGCAGGATGCCGAAACGTGTCGCCAGCGAGCCGCCCAGCAGCGCACCCAGAATGGTCATGCCCAGCCCCCAGGCGCCGCTGATGTTGGCGATGACCGCCTTGCTGTAGCCCAGATCGATGTACAGCGGATTGGCCATACTGGCCATGGCGATGTCGGTGATCCGAAAACTTGCCACCAGCGCCAGCATCACCAGGGCGAATCGCCCAAACCGGGCAAAGAACTCGCGCACCGGTGCCACCACCGCGCTCAACAGCCACGCCAAAGTAGCGCGCAGCCAGGCCGGCATCCCGGGATGCCGGGCAACAAACGCCCGGGCCCGGGCGTCATCGCCCCGCGCCGCTCGATCCTGCTCGGCAACCGGTTCAGGCCGCAGCAGCACGGTCAGCATGCCGATGCCCATCAGCCCGGCCATGCTCAGATAGGCGATCCGCCAGCTCAGCAGATCGGCCAGATACAGGGCACCGGTGTACGAGGCAAGGATGGCAACCCGGTAGCCCAGCTGATAGGCCGCAGCCAGGGCCGCCTGATGGCGATCAATGTCGGACTCGATGCGAAAGGCGTCGATGGCGACATCCTGAGTGGCTGAGGAGAAGGCCACCAGTAGCGCCAGCAGAGCCACTGGCAGCAGGGCAACCTGCGGATCGGCAAAGGCCATCCCGGCAAGTCCCGTGGCAATGCCGATCTGCCCGAGCAGGATCCACGAGCGGCGCCGGCCCAACGCCCGGGTCAGTCCCGGTACGGGCAGCCGGTCGACCACCGGCGACCAGATGAACTTGATCGAGTAGGTGATGCCCACCCAGCTGAAAAACCCGATGGCACTGCGGCTGACCTCCATCTCGCGAAGCCAGGCACTGAGCGTGGCAAACACGAGCATGAACGGCAGTCCCGCCGAAAAGCCCAGAAACAGCATGGCAAGGACGGTGGGGCGGCGATAGATTGAGATCGCCTTGCGCCAGCGCCCGATCCGGGTTGTTTGATCCATGGGCGCATCGTCGGGCAAGGCGTCGGGCGGAGCAAGCTTTCTTGATCGCCCATGCCCGTTTGGTCAGAATGACTCGTTCAGGGGGAGTCCGGCCGGCGCTTTTGCCGCCCGGACTTTTTGTTGGCCGGGAGGGCCGCAGGAATGAGTGAAAATCGCAGCGACGCGCCATTGCGCGAGGATATCCGCCAGTTGGGGGGACTCCTCGGCAGTACCATTCACGAGCAGTCCGGCGCGCATGTCTACGAAACCGTTGAGGAGGTCCGCAGCCTGGCAAAGAATGCCCGGGCGGGGGACGAGGCGGCGGCCCGGGCGCTGGAAAAACGCCTGGGCGAGCTGCCTGATGACCTGATCGTGCCGGTGGTACGGGCTTTCTCGCAGTTCCTTAATCTGGCCAACATTGCCGAGCAGCATCACCGCATCCGCCGCAGTCGGGCGTGGGTTCGTGATACCCAGACCGGGCCGCTGCGCGGATCGCTCGAGGAGTTCTTCAAGCGCATGGACGCCGCCGGCAATACCGGCGCACTGCACGACACCATCGCCAACCTTGATATCGAGCTGGTGCTGACCGCCCACCCCACCGAGGTCATGCGCCGGTCGCTGCTACAAAAGTACAACCACATCGCCGAGCTGCTGGGCCAGGGGGATCGGCTCGATCCCACGCCCGAAGAAATCGAGGAGGTCCACCAGGCGCTCAAACGCGAGATTACCGCCGCCTGGGAAACCGACGAGATCCGGCGTCGGCGCCCGGCGCCCCAGGACGAGGCCCGCTGGGGGCTTGCGGTGAT
The DNA here is from genome assembly GCA_937884605.1 of uncultured Spiribacter sp. Lineage (GTDB taxonomy): Bacteria > Pseudomonadota > Gammaproteobacteria > Nitrococcales > Nitrococcaceae > Spiribacter. Next base: position 50,468 of record CALGDM010000027.1, on the reverse strand, counting down.
CGAACAGACCCTGTGGGATGTGGTGCCGCATTTTCTGCGCCGCCTCGACCGCAACCTCCAGCGCCAGACCGGTAAGCCGCTGGCACTGGATGCCGCTCCCATCCATTTCGGCTCGTGGATGGGCGGCGATCGCGACGGCAACCCGCGGGTGACCGCGACCGTGACCCGTGAGGTCTGTCTGCTCAATCGCTGGAAGGCGGTGGAGCTCTACGAAAAGCAGATCAATGAACTCATCGAGGATCTTTCCCTGCAGTGCGCCAGCGACGAGCTGCGCGGCTGGGTGGGCGATGCGTGGGAGCCCTATCGGACCGCCCTCAAGGCGGTTCGTGACCGGCTGCTGGCCACACGGCACTGGCTCGAGGCCCGGCCGTCGGCCCACCGATGGGCTGATCTACTGGCGGACCGAGGAGCTGCGCGAGCCGCTGATGATCTGCTATCGCTCGCTGCACGAAAGCGGTGCCGGCATGATCGCCGAGGGCCGACTCAAGGACCTGCTCCGCCGCCTGTCGGTGTTTGGTCTGACGCTGATGCGGGTCGACATCCGTCAGGAATCGACCCGCCATACCGATGCCCTCAACGCCCTGACCGAGGCGCTGGGCATCGGCAGCTACGCGGACTGGGACGAGGACGAGCGCCAGCGCTTTCTGGTGCGCGAACTGGACAGCCGTCGACCGCTGATCCCGCGCGACTTTGAAGGCGACGAGGCGGTCACCGAGGTGCTCGATACCTGTCGCGTCATCGCGGAAATGGGCGCCGACTCGCTGGGTGCCTACGTGATCTCGATGGCCTCCAAGCCCTCGGATATTCTGGCCGTCAAACTCCTGCAGAAAGAGGTCGGCGTGCGCTCGCCGCTGCGGGTGGTGCCACTGTTCGAAACGCTGACCGACCTGCAGGGCGCCCAGGCCTGTCTCGATCAGCTGATCGCCATCGACTGGTATCGCGAGCACATCGACGGCGTCCAGGAAGTGATGATCGGGTACTCCGACTCGGGCAAGGACGCCAGTCACCTGACCGCGGCCTGGGCGCTCTACCAGACCCAGGAGCAGCTGGTGGAAAGTGCCCGCCGTCATGGCATCAGCCTCAAGCTGTTCCACGGCCGTGGCGGTTCCATTGGCCGCGGCGGCGGCCCCACCCATGCCGCCATTCTCTCGCAGCCGCCGGGCTCGGTGGACGGTCGTCTGCGGGTGACCGAACAGGGCGAGGTCATCCAGGCCAAGTTCGGCCTGCCGGGTATTGCCGAGCGTAACCTCGAGCTCTACATCACGGCGGTGGCCGAGGCAACGCTGGTGCCGCCGAATCCGCCCGAGAGCGGCTGGCGCGAAGTGATGGATCAGCTGGCGAGCCGCTCCTGTGAGGTCTATCGGGACATGGTGCGCGAGACGCCGGAGTTCATCGAGTACTTCCGCCACGCGACGCCCGAACACGAGATCAGCCACCTGGCCATCGGCAGCCGGCCGGCCCGGCGTAAACCGACCCAGGGTGTGGAGAGCCTGCGCGCCATCCCCTGGATCTTTGCCTGGACGCAGACCCGACTGCTGCTGCCTGCCTGGCTGGGCGCCGGCAGCGCGCTGGCGGAAAGCCTTGAGGCCGGTCGCCGCGACACGCTGCATCATATGTACGAGGCCTGGCCGTTTTTCCGCGCCTTCGTCGATATGCTGGAGATGGTGCTTGCCAAGAGCGATCCCGCCGTCGCGGCCTGGTATGACGCCCGGCTCGTGCCGGAGTCGCTGCACGGTCTGGGCGAGGGACTGCGCGAACGCCATGCCGAGACCCGGCAGACGGTGCTCGAGGTCAGCCAGCATGAGCATCCGTTGGATGACGCGCCCGTGGTGCAGCGCTCGGTGGGCCTGCGCAACCCCTACGTCGATCCCCTCAACCTGTTGCAGGTCGAGTTGCTTGACCGGGTGCGCCACGGCCACGAGGAAGACCTGCGTGACGCATTGATGATCTGCATTAACGGCATTGCCGCCGGCATGCGCAACACCGGATAGCCGCCATGCAGGCCTATCAGCACGACCTCATCGATTTCGCGCTCGAGCGCCAGGTGTTGCGCTTTGGCACTTTCACACTCAAGTCGGGGCGCCAGAGCCCTTACTTTTTCAATACCGGGCTGTTCAGCTCGGGCGAAGCGCTGCGCCGGCTCGGGGCCGCCTACGCCCGTCGGGCGGTGGATGCCGGACTGGCCTTTGATGGTGTGTTCGGGCCCGCCTACAAAGGCATCCCGCTGGTCTCGGCCTTGTCCATGGCGCTGGCCACCGAGCACGGGATTGACTGCCCGTGGTCGTTCAACCGCAAAGAGGAAAAGGACCACGGCGAAGGCGGATCGGTAGTGGGTGCCCCGTTGTCGGGCCGAGTGCTGATCGTCGATGACGTGATCTCGGCGGGAACCTCGGTGGCCGAGAGCGTGGCGCTGATCGAGGCAGCCGGCGCGGAACTGGCGGGTGTGCTGGTGGCGCTGGACCGCCAGGAGCGCGGTCAGGCGGCGCTATCCGCCACCCAGGAAGTTGCCGCGCGGCACGGCGTGCCGGTCATCGCCATTCTCACCGTCGATATCCTCATGGAATACCTCGAGCGCCAGCCTGATCGGGGGGGCGATCTGGCCGCGATGCGCGAGTACCGCGCCCGCTACGGCGCCTGACGCCGGCGCCCTCCGGTGATGGCTGGCAGATAACGCTCGAGGGCCAGCGCCAGCGCCGCTGCAATTGCCAGGCTGATCGCCACCGCCAGGGCACTGCTGGCACCCAGGACCCAGGCTGACGCGGCGGGCAGGTTGGCCTGCATCCAGGCGGCCAACGGCGGGTTCACGAAGTGATAGAAAAACCCGTGCAGGCAGTAAATGACCAACGTCACCTCGCCCAGCCGCTGCAGCCCTGTCCATGCCGGTACCAGCCGCGCAATCAGGATGATCGTGGCGGTGCCGACCAGCGCCGTCAGCGGGAACAGCAGCGGGTGTCCGACGGTGCCGAACATCATCACCACCACGTCAAGCAGCCGGAACGGGCCCTGGTTGAGATCGTAGGTCAGGGTGATCACAGCAATGCCGGCGAGCACGGCCAGTGCCACGGCATAGGGCGAAAACGAGCGCTCCAGTACGCCGGTACGGCGGACCAGGATGCCGGTCAGATAAAAGGCATAACCGAGCGGCACCACGTGGGCCATCCACACAATCAGGCCCGCGCTCAGCACATCGACCTCGCGGTTGAAGACATAGCCGATGGTATAGAAGCCGATGATTGCCGCGACGAGGGCGGTGTTGCTGCGCCAGAGACGGCCAATGGCGCCGTGCAGCAGCTCGAGCACGACCAGGCTGGCCAGAAACCACAGCGGGATGCTGAATGCCGGTAGCCCCCGGGCCGTGCTGATCAGCCCGGCGATATAGCCATCGGCGCTACTCAGATCCACCGTGGGAAACCAGCCGGGCACGCCGGCCAGCGCCAGGCCGGCCGGCAGCAGGGCAAACACTGCGTAGGGCACCAGCCGCCCGCGGGCAATGCGCTGCAACCGCTCGCCCCAGCCCTGAGTCAGGCGGCGTTCGTTGTGAACGATGCCCGAGAGGACATAGAAAAGCGGCATGTGAAAGCTGTAGATCCACTTGTACTGCATCGCCGCCGCCGCATTGTCCAGGTACATGACCTGCTCGACCAGATGGCCGTAGAACACCAGCCCGATCGCCAGAAACCGCGCCGTATCAATGCTGCCGATGCGTATCCCCGGGTTCATGCGGCGGTTGCGCCGTGGATCAGGGTGCCGACGCCACTGTCGGTCAACAGCTCCAGGAGCACGGCGTGCTCCACCCGGCCATCGATGATGGTGGCGGCGCCGACGCCGTCGTGCACCGCTTCCAGCGCACAGTCGACCTTGGGCAGCATGCCGCCCTGGATGGTGCCGTCGTTGATGAGCTGCTGCACGCGGGCGGCGTTCAGACCGGTGAGCAATCGCCCCTCGTCATCGAGGATGCCGGCGGTGTTGGTCATGAGGATGAGCTTTTCCGCCTTAAGGGTCCGCGCCAGGTGACCCGCGACCAGATCGGCGTTGATGTTGTACGAGGTCCCCTGGTCATCGACGCCGATCGGCGCGATCACCGGGATGAAGTCGGCGCCGTCGAGCAGCGTCATCAGGGCGGGGTCGATACCCAGCACTTCGCCGACATGACCGATATCGATGATTTCCGGGGCCTGCTCGGCCGGGCCGGTGCTGGTGAGCGTCAGCCGCCGGGCCTTGATCAGCCCGCCATCCTTGCCGCTCAGTCCCACCGCACGGCCGCCGTGGGTATTGATCAGGTTGACGATCTCTTTGTTGACCAGCCCGCCGAGCACCATTTCAACCACATCCATGGTCTCGGCATCGGTGACGCGCATGCCCTGGACGAACTCGGTCTGTTTGCCGATCTGCGAGAGGACACTGCCGATCTGCGGGCCGCCGCCATGGACGATGACCGGATTGATACCCACCAGCTTCATGAGCACCACGTCCCGGGCAAAGCTCTTTTTGAGGTCATCATCCACCATGGCGTTGCCACCGTACTTGACCACCACCGTGCGGCCGTGAAACCGCCGGATGTAGGGCAACGCCTCGGTGAGGACATGGGCGACCTGGCTGGGTGCAGTGGCGTCGGTATTCATGGGGTGTTGTTTTTCCGGGTTGACACAAAAAGACCGCACCCGAGGGTGCGGTCCAATGGTCGCGTCCCGGGGGGCGGGACGCAAGCGCGGGGTGGGCGGCTCAGCCCTCCGCGCTCGTCGCCCGCGGATAGTCCGGGATATCCGGCATCGGCGTGTCTTCCGAGCTCAGCGGCAGTTCGGGGTAGACCACCCTGGGCTGTTCACCCGTGAGCGAGCGCAGGAAGGCCGTCACGTTAACCACGTCCTCGTCCGTCAGCAGGCTGTTGAGCTGCGCGTCGTTCATGATGGCCACCGCTTCCTGCAGGCTCCAGACGTTGCCCGAGTGGAAGTAGGGGGCCGTGAGCTCGACGTTGCGCAGTGACGGGGAGCGGAACACGTACTTGTCGGCGGCCGTCTCCGTGACCTGGGCCCGGCCCGTGTCGCCCTCCGGCATGACGTCGGCCCCGGGGCGATTGATCACGCCGAAGGGGTAGTAACCCTGGCCACCCACGTTGACGCCGTTGTGACAGGCCACACAGCCCTTGTTCATGAACGCGTCGAGTCCGGCGATCTGCTGATCCGTCAGCGCATCCTTGTCACCCTTGAGGTACTGATCGAAGGGCGCATCCGGCGTGATCAGCGTGGCCTGATAGACCTCGAGGGCCTTGGCCGTGTTGTCAAAGCTGACCGCCTGTTCCGATTCGGGGAACGCGTTCTCGAAGGCATCCACGTAGGCATCGATGCTCTGCAGCGTCGCCTCGAGGTTGGCGGGCGTGTTGTTCATCTCGACGCCGGCCTGGATCGGACCCTTGGCCTGCTCGGTCATGTCCTCGGCGCGACCGTCCCAGAACTGCGCCACGTTGAACACCGCGTTGAAGATGGTCGGCGAGTTGCGCGGGCCGCGCTGCCAGTTATGGCCCACCGAGCTGGGGATGTTGTCATCGCCGCCCATGCCAACGTTATGGCAGGTGTTGCAGCTGATCGTCTGACTCGCCGACAGGCGCGGATCAAAGAACAGGAGTTTGCCGAGCTCGACCTTCTCCGGGGTCATCGCGTTGCGATCGGCAAGCCGGTCCGCCGCCGTCTCCGGAATCGGATCGAAGAACATCTGCGCACGCTCCTGGAGCTCGTCGTTGGCCAGTGCGGTGCCGCTGACGATTCCGAGCGCGAGCGCGACGGAGAGTGATTGGACGGCCTTCATGTCATTGCTCCTTGTTCCATACGATTGGAGCCAACATTAGGCCGGTCGCCGGCACTTGGGTAGTCGAACCTGCGTGATACTTGATCAGGGTCAAACGGCGATGCCGCTGGCCTCGGCCGCGCGCTGAATCAGACCCTCAAAACGTTCCCGAATGCGTGCCAGCGACGCCGCGTCGCTGCCCTCGAAACGCATGACCAGACAGGGCTGCGTGTTGGAGGCGCGCACCAACCCCCAGCCGTCGGCAAAGTCCACACGCAGGCCATCGATGGTGGTCACCGTGGCCTGATCGAATGCCTCGGCACGGGCCATCAGCGCGCTGATCAAGCGATGGGGCTCGCCTTCCTCAAGATCCAGGCGGATCTCGGGCGTGGCCACCGGCTCGGGCAGCGCGGCGAACACCCCGCTAACCGGGCGGTCGTCCGCGGCAAGAATCTCCAGCAGCCGCGCGGCGGCATAGATGCCGTCATCAAACCCGTACCAACGGTCGTTAAAAAACAGATGGCCGCTCATCTCGCCGGCGAGCGGCGCACGGGTCTCGTGGAGCTTTTCCTTGATCAGGGAGTGGCCGGTCTTCCACATGATCGGCTGACCGCCGGCGGCCTCGACCACCGTGGCCAGGGCCGCGCTGCATTTGACATCAAAAATGATGCCGCCGCCCGGATGCTCAGCGAGCACCGACTGGGCGTAGCACATCATTTGGCGATCGGCCCAGATGATGTGACCGGTTTCGTCCACCACGCCCAGTCGATCGCCATCACCATCAAACGCCAGCCCCACATCGGCCCGATGATCGGCCACGGCCTGGATGAGGTCGGTCAGGTTATCGGGCACGGTGGGATCGGGATGATGATGGGGGAACTGCCCGTCGACCTCGCAGAAAAGCGGGACCACTTCGGCGCCAATGGCCGCCAGCACCGACGGAGCGATCGCGCCGGGGACACCGTTACCGCAATCGACCACCGCCTTGATCGGGCGCGAGAGCCGGATCTCGTCGGTGATGCGCCGCCGATAGTCGTCGATCACGTCCAGCGATCGGGTCTCGCCGGTGCCCGTCACCAGATCCCCCTGCCGGATGCGCTCGCCCAGCGCGGTGATGGCCTCGCCCCATAGCGGTCGACCATTGATGATGGTTTTCAGGCCGTTGTACTCGGGGGGGTTGTGACTGCCGGTCACCACCACGCCGGCCTGGGTGTCGAGCCAGTGAGTGGCAAAGTACATCACCGGGGTGGGGACCTGGCCGATATCGATCACCGAGCGCCCGGCCGCCATCAGCCCTCGGCGTAGCGCCGCGGCCAGGCGCGGGCTCGACTCGCGACCGTCATAACCCACCACAATGGTGGATTGGCCGGCGTCGGCCGCCGCCGAGCCGATGGCCTGACCCAGCCACGCCACCGTGGTCTCGGTGAGTTCGCGGTCAACCCGGCCACGGATGTCGTAGGCGCGCAGAATGGAGGCATCGATGGGCATGCGACAGGTTCCCTTGTCTATTGCTGGCCGGTGTGTCCGAAACCGCCCGTGCCGCGTTCGCTGTCAGTGAACGCCTCGACGGGGGTAAAGCGCGGCCGGCTGACCGGCAGAAACACCAGCTGCGCGATGCGGTGACCGGGTTCGATGGTGAACGCGGTCTGGCTGCGGTTCCAGCACGAGATGAAGATCTCGCCCTGATAATCGGAGTCGATCAGGCCCACCGCATTGCCAAGAATGATGCCGTGCTTGTGGCCAAGGCCTGATCGGGGCAACACCACCGCGGCATGGCCGGCATCGGCGATGTGCACGGCGATCCCCGAGGGGATGAGCTGCGTATCGCCCGGGGCGAGGACTTGCGTGGTCTCGAGACAGGCCCGCAGGTCGATGCCGGCCGCCCCCTCGGTGGCGTAATCAGGCAGCGGAAACTCGCTGCCCAGGCGCGGGTCGAGGATGCGCAGTTCAACGCTGTGCATGGTAATGGGCTCCAATGAGTTCGATCAGCGCCGCGGCCAGCCGATCCTTGGTCATGGGGCCCAGGCGCTGATGGCCCGCGGGCCAGAGCACGTCGAGGGCGTTGTCGCTGACCTCGAACCCCAGGCCTGCGCCGACCCGGTTGGCGGCGATCATGTCGAGGCCCTTCGCTTGAAGCTTGGTGCGGGCATGATCGATGACATCATGGGTTTCCGCGGCAAAGCCCACCGTGAACGGCGCCCCCGGCAGGGCCGCCACGTCACCGACAATGTCGGGATTGCGCACCAGACTGAGCGTCGGCGGCGCGTCGGATTTGCGTACCTTGTGATCGGCCGGCTGCGCCACGCGATAGTCCGCCACGGCAGCGGCGGCAACGAAAAGGTCGGCATCGCTGGCCCGGTCGAGCGTGGCGGCGTGCATTTCGGTGGCCGTCTCGACGTCGATGCGCTGGACGCCGGGCGGAGTCGGTTGCTCGCCGGGGCCGGCGATCAAGGTGACTCTGGCACCGGCTGCGACCGCCGCGGCCGCCACTGCAAACCCCATGCGCCCGCTGCTGCGGTTGGCGATAAAGCGCACGGCATCGATGGGCTCGCGGGTTGGCCCGGCGGTGATCAGCACCGAGTGGCCCGCCAGGCTTCGCGGCGTGTCGAGCGCGGCAACGATGTCCGCGGGCTCCATGAGTCGGCCGGGTCCCGATTCGCCCTCGGCGAGCGGGCCATCCACCGGCCCCAGCAGCTGCATGCCGCGCTGCTGCAGTGTCTCGGCGTTGGCCACGGTCGCGGCGGACTGCCACATCACGTGATTCATTGCCGGGCAGACGCAGATCGAGGCACGGGTTGCCAGACAGAGCGTGGTCAGCAGATCCCCCGCCAGGCCATGGGCGAGTCGTGCCATGGCGTCGGCACTGGCCGGCGCGATGATCACCCGGTCGGCCCAGCGCGCCAGCTCCAGATGTCCCATCCCGGCCTCGGCCTCGGGGTCGAGCAGGTCGGTGTGCACCGCCTGATGCGAGACCGCCTGAAATGTCAGCGGGGTGACAAACGCCTGGGCCCCGCGGGTCAGTACGACGCGGACCTGGGCACCGGCCTGCCTGAGCCGGCGCACCAGATCGGGCGCCTTGTAGGCGGCGATGCCGCCGGTCACCCCCAGCAGGATGTTTTGACCGGAAAGGCTCATGGCGGAACGTGTTCGCAGCTTGAGTGGATCACAGGAAACTACACTGTTGCCCGTTGCATGAAAACGCCACGCAGAGGTGGATATGGCGATTTCCGACTGGCCGGCGGCCGAACGGCCCCGCGAAAAGCTTCTCGATCGCGGGGCCTCGGCGCTTTCGGATGCCGAGCTGCTGGCGATTTTTCTGCGCACCGGCGTGCGTGGGCACACGGCGGTGGACCTCGCCCGGCATCTGCTGGCGGCCTTCGGTGGGCTACGGCCGCTGCTGGAGGCGGATGCCGCGACGTTCGCCGGTCATCACGGCCTTGGCCCGGCAAAATACGTACAGCTGCAGGCGGTGCTGGAAATGGGTCGGCGCCATCTGCAGGCCCGCCTCGAGCGGGGTGAGCCCATGACCGGGCCCGAGGACACCCGGCAGTATCTGATCGCGCGGCTGCGGCATCTGCCCCACGAGATCTTTGCCTGCCTGTTTCTTGACAATCGGCATCAGGTCATCGGCTTCGAGGAGCTGTTCCGCGGCACGATCGACGCGGCCAGCGTCTACCCGCGCGAGGTGGTCAGCCGCGCCCTCCGCCTGAACGCCGCCGCGGTCATTCTCGCCCACAACCATCCATCCGGCGTCACCGAGCCCAGTCTGGCGGACGAGCGCATGACCGACCGGCTGCGCGAGGCCCTCGCCACGGTGGATATCCGCGTGCTGGATCACTTTGTTGTCGGCGAGGGTCGGCCGGTCAGCTTTGCCGAGCGCGGCCTGATCTGATGCGGCCGCTCAGGCCTCGAGCACCTGTGGGCCCAGACCCTCGCGCAGTTTCTTGAGGGCGTTCTTCTCGAGCTGGCGGATCCGCTCGGCGGAAACCCCATACTCATCGGCGAGGGTGTGCAACGTGTCCTTGTGCTCGCTCAGCCAGCGCCGCCTCAGGATGTCGCGGCTGCGGGTATCGAGCGCCGCCAGCGCGTCACCCAGGGCATGATCCTGCCAGTCGGCCCAGTCCTCGCTTTCAACCGCCTGTGCCGGATCCATGGACTGATCGGTCAGATAGGCCGCCGGGGCGCGGGCGACGCTGTCCTCGTCGTCGCTCTCCGGGACCGGGTCAAAACCGACATCCTGGCCGGACAGCCGCGACTCCATCTCGAGCACGGTCTCGGGCTTGACCCCCAGATCCTCGGCCACCGCATCAACTTCCTGCCGGTTGAACCATCCCAGGCGCTTTTTGGAGCCGCGCAGGTTGAAGAACAGCTTGCGCTGGGCCTTGGTGGTCGCCACTTTCACCATCCGCCAGTTACGCAGGATGTATTCGTGGATCTCGGCCCGGATCCAGTGCACGGCAAACGAGACCAGCCGCACGCCGACCTCGGGATCGAAGCGCTTGACCGCCTTCATCAGGCCGATATTGCCTTCCTGGATAATGTCCGCCAGAGGGAGGCCGTAGCCGGTGTAGCCGCGGGCGATATGGACGACAAAACGCAGGTTCGAGAGCACCAGCCAGCGTGCTGCTTCCAGATCCTCATGATCGCGATAGCGGCCGGCGAGGGCGCGCTCTTCCTCGGCCCCCAATGCCGGGATCGCGTTGACCGCCTGGATATAGTGGTTTTCGCTGCCCGCGCGCAGCGGCAGCTTGTTGTAGTCGGTACTGACCAGTGCCGCGCCTGTCTCCATAACAACCCTCCCGAGCCGTTTTACTTATGCAAGTATAACACCAACCTTGGAATAGCGAGGCATTCGGCAAGTTCCGTCAGGGCGGTTCGATCGCCGACAGGTGACGTCCGACAGCCAGCCAGGCACCGCTCAGGCCCAGCAGTCCGCCGGCGCCGATCAGCGTCAACGTCCCGGTCAGACCGGCGCCGGCAGGCCGAAAGCCGCTGCCGTAGAGACTGGCGAGGCGCTGGGCCGGATCGGCGACAAACGCCACGGCAATGGCCAGCAACCCGCCGGCGATCAATCCGCCGGCGAGTCCGTACCAGACGCCGGTGTACAGAAACGGGCGCCGAATGAACGCGTTGGTGCCGCCGATCAGGCGGGTGATCTCGATCTCGCGGCGGTGGTTTTCGATGTCCAGGCGCAGCGTGTTGAACAGCACCAGAATGACCGTCAGCCCCAACAGCAGCGCCACCAGGGCGGTGGCGCGATTGCCCAGTTCGATGATCGCGGCCAGCCGCGCCATCCAGTCGCGGTCGAGGCGCAGGTCATCCACCGCTGGCAGCGCTCGCAGTCGATCGGCCAGTCGGTCCACCGCGCCCGGCGCGAGGCCGCCGGAGAGTTCGGCAAGTACCACCGCCGGCAGCGGGTTGCTGTCGAGCAGTGCCAGCGGATCGCTGACGCCACTGCTCTGCCGGTATTCCGTCAGGGCCTGATCGGGCGTGATCAGGCGCACGCCACGAATGCCATCCAGGGCGCGGATGCGCTCGGCGATGTCCGGGTACTGGGCGGCTTCGGTGCCGGTGTCCAGGAACACCGACGCCCGCGGTGCGCCTTGCCAGCCGTCCAGCGCCGATTCGAGATTATCCATGGCCACCACAAAGGCAGCGGGCAGGGCCAGCGCGATGCCGATGGCCGCAGCGGTCATGATGCTGCCGAGCCATTGCCGGCGCAGTCGCCCCAGCGAGCTGATCGCGGCATGGGCGTGGAGCTTGGCCCAGCGTTTGGGCAGAGCGCTGATACTCATGCCGCACGGCCTTCGCTGAGGTGGATCTGGCGGTGCCCCAGCGCGTCGATCAGTGGCTGATCATGGCTGGCAATGACCGTTGTGACGCCGACCTGGTTGAACTGCTCGAACAGCTGCATGATCTCCAGCGACAGCGCGGGGTCGAGGTTGCCGGTGGGTTCGTCGGCCAGCAGGATCGGCGGCCGCGTGACGATGGCGCGGGCAATGCCGACGCGCTGTTGTTCTCCGCCGGACAGGGTGACCGGGTAGGCGCGGCTTTGCGCGAGCAGCCCCACTTTGTCCAGCGCCGCCTGAACCCGGCGGCGGATATCGGTGTGGGGGCGGCCCTCGATGACCAGCGGCAGGGCGACATTGTCGAAAAGGGTGCGGTCGTGGAGCAGGCGATGGTCCTGAAAGGTCATGCCGATGCGTCGGCGCAGGTAGGGGATACGGCGGCGCGGCAGCCGCGCCAGATCGGCGCCGTCGACCAGGACCTGACCGCGGCTGGGCCGCTCGAGTCGGGGGATCAGACGCAGCAGCGTGCTCTTGCCCGCGCCGCTGGCGCCGGTGATGAATACCAGCTCACCGCGCTCGACGTGCACATCCAGCCCGCGCAGGGGTTCGTTACCGCCCGGGTAGCGCTTTCCCACCCCCTCCAGGCGGATCATGTGTCATCCGATTCCGTGATCGCCGCGTCGAGCAGGGCGTCGACAAAGGCCTCGGCATCAAAGGGCCGCAGGTCATCGACACTCTCGCCAATGCCGATAAACCGCACCGGAATACCAAACCGCTGTGCCATGGCAAAGATGACGCCGCCCTTCGCGGTGCCGTCGAGCTTGGTCAGCGCCAGCCCGGTCACGTTGACCGCGGCCCCGAACTGCTCGGCCTGCGCCAGCGCGTTCTGCCCGGTGCCGGCATCCAGCACCAGAAGCACTTCATGGGGGGCATGCTCGTCCTGTTTGCCGAGCACCCGCCGGATCTTGCGCAGTTCTTCCATCAGGTTGCCCTGGGTGTGCAGCCGCCCGGCGGTATCGGCGATCAACACGTCCGCGCCGCGGGCGATGGCCGCCTGGTGGGCGTCATAAACCACCGATGCCGAGTCGGCGCCGGTGGGCTGGGCGATGACCGGCGTGCCGGTACGCTCGCCCCAGGCCTGGAGCTGCTCCACCGCGGCGGCCCGAAAGGTGTCCCCCGCGGCCAGAATGACGCGCAGTCCCTGCTGTCGGTACTGCTCGGCGAGCTTGCCGATGGTGGTGGTCTTGCCGGCGCCGTTGATGCCCACCGTCAGGATGACCATGGGTTTGGCGTGGTGGCGGATCTCGAGGGGCTGGTTGACCGGTTCGAGGATCTCGAGCATGTCCTCGCGCAGCGCGCGCTGCAGCGCGTCGGTGTCATCGAGCTCGTTGCGTTTCAGCCGATCGGTCAGATCGTTGATGATGCGCGTGGTGGCCTCCATGCCCACGTCGGCCATCAGCAGGTGGGTCTCGAGGGTCTCGAGCAGGTCGGCGTCGATGCGCTTGCGACCCAGAAAGAGCTGGCCGAGGCCGCTGCCCGTGCGTTTGAGCCCACTGCGCAGACGCTTCAGCAGACCGGGGCGCGATGATGTCTCGGCGGTGGCCGCCGGGGTGTCGTTGGACTCGGCGGACGGGGCCTTTTTCTTGCGACGAAACGGCAGCATGGAACTCTCGGGGTTCGGGCGTGAACGAATGATCCAGTATGCTAACACCGCATCGATGACTCGATGTGTCAAAACCTAGAGGCTTCATTGACGATGCGAAACGCGCTCCTTGCCTTGATTCCCGCGCTGATGGCGGCGCCGGTCGCCGCGCAGTCCAGCTCGGGCGTCACCGAATTCACCCTCGATAACGGTCTGCAGGTACTGGTGCGCGAGGATCACCGCGCCCCGGTGGTGGTCTCGCAGGTCTGGTACCGGGTGGGCTCATCCTATGAGACCCGGGGCGAGACGGGCCTGTCCCATCTGTTCGAGCACATGATGTTCAAGGGCACCGAGCGCCACGCGGAGGGCGAATTCTCGGAGATCATCTCGCGTGAGGGTGGGCGCTTGAACGCCTTCACCGGCCGCGACTTCAGCGCCTACTTCGAGATCATGGCCGCCGACCGGCTGGCGGTGGCGCTCGAGCTCGAGGCGGATCGCATGGCCAATCTGCAGATCAACGCCGAGGCGCTGTCCACCGAGCGTGAAGTGGTTCTCGAAGAGCGCCGGCTGCGCACCGACGATCGGCCCGAGGGTCGCTTTGCCGAGCGCTATGCCGCCATCGCCCACCCGGGTACCGGCTATGCGCATCCGATCATTGGCTGGGCCGATGATGTGGCGGCGTTCGACGTAGCGGATCTACGTGACTGGTACGACCAGTGGTACACGCCCTCCAACGCCATTCTGGTGGTGGCCGGCGACGTTGAGCCCGAGGCGGTTCACTCAATGGCGCAGGAATACTTCGGCGACATCGAGGGCCGCGAGGTGCCCACGGTCCACGACGCCGACAACCTCCAGCCACCCGGCGAGCGGCGCGTCATTCATCGCGATCCCCAGGCCCGGGTGACCCAGCTGCGCATGGGCTACGAGGTGCCATCCTTCCCCACCGCCGAGTCGAGTCGCGATCCTTACGCGCTGCAGATGCTTGCCACCATCCTCGATGGCGGTGACGGCGCGCGCCTGGCCGAGGATTTGGTCCGTGGCTCGGGCGTAGCGGCGGCGGCCGGCGCAGGCTACAACCCCATGGTTCGCCTGGACGGCGAGTTTTCACTGTTCGGCGTCCCGGCCGAGGGTGATGTCGAAGCCGTGGAAACGGCACTGCGCGAGCAGATTCGCCGGCTGCAGGAAACCCTTGTCTCGGACGAGGCCCTCGAGCGGGCCCGCAGCCAGATGCTGGCCGATCATCTGTTCGAAATGGACTCGGTGTTCTACCAGGCCATGCAGCTTGGCATGCTCGAGACCACCGGTGCCGGCTACCAGACCCTCAACGCGTTTGAGGAAAACGTGCGTGCCCTGACCGCGGAGGATCTGCGGGCCGCTGCCCGGAAGTATCTCCGCCCCGAAATGCTTACCGTCGGCATCATGCGACCCGCGGATGAGGAGGATGCCGGATGAAGCGCCTCATCGCGGCGGCCACGCTGATCCTATTCAGTCACACAGGGGGCGCAATGCAAGCCGATATCCAGGAATGGACCACCCGTGCCGGCACCGACGTGCTGTTTGTCGAGCGCCACGAGCTGCCCATCGTTGATGTCCGCGTGACCTTCGATGCGGGCAGTGCCCGCGATGGCGATACGCCCGGGCTGGCGCGGATGACCAGCAATCTCCTGCTGGAGGGCACGCCCGAGCGATCGGCCGGGGCCATCGCCCGCGGCTTCGAGCGCTATGGCGCCCGCGTCAGTACCGGCAGTGGTCGTGATACCGCTCAGGTCAGTGTTCGGGCCCTCAGCGAGCCGGCCCGCCTCGATCCGGTGATCGACAGCCTGGCTGAGGTCATCGCCAGGGCCGACTTCCCTTCCGATGCCGTCGAGCGCGTGCGCCGACAGATGAGCCTTGGGCTGCAGCAGGCGCAGTCATCGGCCTCGGCGCTGGCCGAGAAGGCCTTCATGCGGGGCATCTACGGCGAGCATCCCTACGCCACGCCGCCCGGTGGCACGCTGGAGTCGGTCGATGAGCTGACCCGCTCGGCGGTGGTCGACTTCCATCGCCGCCACTACACGGCCCGCAACGCCACCGTGTCCATTGTCGGCGATCTCGGTGCCGAGCGTGCCGAGGCGATTGCCAACGCCCTGAGTGGCGCGCTGCCGGCGGGCGAATCGCTGCAAGCGCTGCCGGCCGTGGAACCCCCGGCCTCGGCGCGTACCATCCGCGTGCCGCTGGAGGCCGAGCAGACCCACGTAATGATGGGCCAGCCCTCGGTCCGCAAGGGCAGCGAAGCCTATTATCCGCTGTATCTGGGCAACCACATTCTCGGTGGCGGGGGACTGACCTCGATTCTTGCCGAGCGCATGCGTGAAGAGCGTGGGCTGTCCTACAGTAGCGCCTCGTCGCTCACCTCCGGCGCCCGGCGCGGTCGGTTCCAGATGACCACCCAGGTGCGCAATGACTCCCTGCAAGAGGCGCTGTCGGTCATGCGCGATAGCCTTGAGGCAATGCGGGTCGACGAGCCGGCGGCGCAGCGGCTGAGTGATTCCAAGCGCAATATCACCGGCAGCTTCCCGCTGCAGCTCGACAGTAATCGGGATCTGCTGGGCTATGTGGCCACCATCGGCTTTTACGATCTGTCGCCGGACTACCTCGAGCAGTTTGTCGAGCGCATCGACGCCCTGGATGGCGAGGCGGTCCGCTCGGCCATGCACGAGCATATCGATCCGGCACGCAACATCACTGTGCTGGTCGGCCCGGAGGCGACGATCAACGAAGCCGAATAATGCGCATTATCGGCGGTGACTGGGGCGGCCGACGGTTTCCGGTGGGTACGGCTCCGGGACTGCGGCCTACCGCCGATCGCAATCGCGAGACGGTGTTCAACTGGCTGCAGCCGACGCTGCGCGGCGCCCACGTGCTCGATCTGTTTGCGGGCACCGGTGCGTTGGGGCTCGAGGCGCTGTCCCGGGGGGCGGCATCGGCCACGTTCGTGGAGCGCTCGCGGCCGGTGGCGGCGGCCCTGCAAAAGCTGATCGAGCGCCTCGAGGCAACGCCGCGGGCCCGGGTGCTGACAATGGATGCGCGGCGTTTTCTGCGCTCTGATCCCGTGGCGTTTGATCTGGTGTTTGTGGATCCGCCTTTTCGCAGTGACTGGCTTGATGCCGCTCTGATCGGGCTGGCGCAGGGCGGATGGCTCGCCGACGCGGCTCAGGTCTATGTCGAGGCGCGCGCCGGGCATGCCCCAACGCTCGATCCCGGCGATTGGGTCTGTCAGCGCCAGAAAACCGCCGGTGATGTCTGGTTTGGGCTGCTGCAGCGGGCGGATTGAGGCGGGATGGCCGGCCGGGGCTGGCATGTTGGTGCGACAGGCAATACGATGCGGCGCTTCGAGGGAGGAGGCGTTATGTCAGTCGTTGCGGTCTACCCCGGCACGTTCGATCCGCTGACCAATGGTCACAGCGATCTGGTCGAGCGCGCATCCCGGTTTTTCGATCATTTGATCGTGGCGGTGGCGGGCAGCCCCAGCCCCAGCAAGCATCCGGCCTTCAGCCTTGATCAGCGCGTCGAGCTGGCCCGGCATGTGCTGCGGCCGTACCGCCGGGTCGAGGTGATGCCCTTTGACTCGCTGCTGGTGGACTTTGTCGAGTCCCAGGGCGCGCGGGTCATCCTGCGCGGGCTGCGGGCGGTGTCCGACTTCGAGCACGAATTCCAGCTCGCCAGCATGAACCGTCAGCTGGTTCCCAATGTTGAGACGGTCTTCCTGACGCCCGCCGAGCAGTACGCCTATATCTCGTCCAGCCTGGTCCGCGAGGTCGCTTCGCTGGGCGGCGATGTCAGCCGCTTCGTGCATCCCAGCGTGCAGGAGGCGCTGGCGCGTCGTTACGCCTCAAATTTTTGATTGCGCAGCGCGCACCCCTGCCGTATTGTCCTAGCCAAGTGCATGATTGCTTTGTGATCAGCACCCGGCAGCCCGACGTTCGGGCGGTCTAAAGGAAGGCAGACGCCTTCTGCGATGTTTGACCTGTCGGATTGATAAACCCGGCAGACCTTGATGAGACAGATAGATGAAATCGATTTACGTGGGCAATCTGCCCTTCTCCGCCTCCGAGGATGAAGTCCGTGACCTTTTCGCCAACCACGGTGAGGTCAAAGAGGTTCGGATGATCTCCGATCGGGAAACCGGTCGTCCTCGTGGCTTTGGCTTCGTGCGCATGGACCCTGCCGAGGCGGACGCCGCCATCGAGGCACTCAATGGCACGGAAATGGGCGGACGCACGCTGCGCATCAATGAGGCGCAGGAACGTAAGCCCGGCGGTGGAGGCGGCCCGCGCCGTTCCTGGTAACCGCAGGACTTGACTGTCAGGGCCCGATGCCGTGCGCGGCATCGGGCCTTTTTTATGGGTGATCGCTGATCCGGCGGGATGACCGCTGCCATCCGCTCGGGTCACAATGAACCATGGATTCCACCACCGCCGAGCGTCGCTATCGGGCCTTTCTCGCTGCTGCGCAGCTTCGCTATCCCTGGCAGTTTCGCTGCCCCGGGGCCAGCGAGGATGCCGATGGGGTTCAGGTGGACGTCCCGCCGGGCTGGTATGGCGTGCTCGAGCGACTCTTCGAGCAGGTCGAGGCCGGCATGCCCCTGGCCGAACGCAATGGCTTTCGCTGGCGCCGCCTGTGCGCCCGTGGGGGCATGCTCGAGGTGGCGTTTGACGGCCTCCGCGATCCGGTGTCGCCGCGGGTGGTCGAGGCCCGCGATCGGGCGGCGGTAACCTGCGAAGTCTGCGGCTACCCCGGGGCCCGCCGCGAAGTGGCGGGGCGCTTCGCGGTCAGCTGCAATCATCACTTCATCGAACGCCTTCTGCACGGTCATCCGGAGGGGGAAGCCGCGGCGCGGCACTGGTGGGACACGCCCCAGCCGGGGCTGGGCAATCGCACGCCGGCGGCTTACATGGCCGCCGGCCCGCCCTCGGAAGTGCTCATCGAACAGGCCCTGCGCCTGGCGATGCCGCCGGTGCCGGTCCTGGAGCCCGCGCATCGTCAGCGTCTGCAGGCGGCCTGGCCGGTACTCGACGAGGCGCTGGGCGAGGGGCTGCGCAGCCTGCGCGTGGCGGAGTTCAACCCGCGGACCCGCCGCGGAGGCACGCTGGTGGCCCTGGTGGCGGGGGATGCCGATACGTCGGCACAGGCGGCTGCCGTTACCCGGCTGGCCCGCAACGGGCTCAGTGATCTGCGGCTGCGACTGGTGGCCCAGTCGGATCTGGTGGCGCCCGCCGCGGCGGCTGATCCCTGGGCCTGCATGCTGGCGCTCGAGGCGTCGGTCAGTCTGCCGCGGGCCGAGCCCGATCAGGCCTTTCTGGTGCGATAGACATCAAACCGGGTGCTGCGCCCCGGCAGGTGGTAATCCGGGGGCTGGTCAGCCAGTGGAGCCGCATGGCGGTGGCGCTTGACCACGACGCGCTCGGTGGCAGCGGCCCGGGCCCGGGCCAGCAGCGCCGACTCGTCCGTGGTGCCGGGCAACAGCGCCTGCAACAGCGCCAGCTCCTTGCCGGCGGCGCCGCGACGCCGTCCCGCGTACATCGGGTCAAGGTAGACCACCGCCGGGCAGGGTCGGTCGGCCGCTCCGCTCAGCCAGTCCAGGGCATCGACGGCATAGGGGTGCATGCGCGCCGTGCGCTCGCCGGCGCCAGCAGCCGCGGCGCGCTCCAGTCCATCAAGCAGTAGCGCATGCACCACGGGTGAGCGCTCGAGCAGGCTGACGTGGGCGCCGGCGGTGGCGAGCACAAAGGCATCACGCCCCAGTCCCGCGGTGGCATCCACGACCCATGGGCAGTGTTCGCGGGTAATGCCGCAGGCGCGAACAATGGCTTCGCGCTGGTGGCGTTGCCGGGCACTTCGGTATCCCTGTACGCCGCCCACAAACTCGGCGCGCATGCACATCGCTGGGCCCGTGGCCTGGCAGAGGCTGAGTCCGTCCGCGGCCAGCCACAGGTACAGGCCCCGATCGGGCGGATGCGCCTGCAGTGGACTGCCGATGCGGTCGGCCAGTGCGCTGGCGGCCGCCGGCGGGGCCTCGGCGGCCGCTACCACAGGGGGTGGTGCAGGGGTTTGTGGCGGTTTGTCGCAGTGCCGTATGATCCCAATCACCACTTGTTTCGTGAGCGGAGGCTCGCTATGACTGATCAGCAGGATACCGGAACCGGTCAGGTCGACCCCAACGAGCTGTCGCGCTCGCTGGCCGAGGTCGCCGGCCGGAGTCAGCATCTGGTCAAGGACTTCCTGACGCGTCAGCAGTTCGGCCAGCAGATCTCGGTGGACGACGCGCTGCACATGAGCAAGCTGTTCCAGGATCTGTACACGCGCCTCATGGCCGATCCGGTGCAGTTGATGGAATCCCAGATGGCCTTCTGGCAGGACTACATGGCGCTTGTCCAGAATCAGACACTGCGCATGATGGGCGTCGAAAGCGAGCCGGTCCGCGCTGCGCCCAAGAGCGACAAGCGCTTCCAGCATGATGCCTGGGATGACAATCCGTTCTTTGACTTCGTCAAGCAGACCTATCTGCTGACCGCCGATTACCTCAATCACTCGGTCAATACCGTGGAGGGGCTCGACGAGAAGACCCAGCGCAAGATCGACTTCCATACCCGGCAGTTCATCAGCGCCGCTTCGCCGAGCAATTTCCTGGCCACCAACCCCGAGGTGCTCGAGCGCACCGTCGAGACCGGCGGCCAGAATCTGGTGGACGGCCTGAACAATCTGCTCGAGGACCTCGAGCGGGGCAACGGCAAGCTCAAGATCCGTCAGACCGACCCCAATGCCTTTGACGTGGGCGAAGATCTGGCGATCACCCCCGGCAAGGTGGTCTACGAAAACGAGCTGACGCAGCTGATCCAGTATTCGCCGACCACCGAGGAGGTGGCGCGCCGGCCGCTGCTGTTCGTGCCGCCGTGGATCAACAAGTACTACATCCTCGACCTTCGGCCCAAGAACTCGCTGGTCAAATGGCTGGTGGATCAGGGCTTTACGGTGTTCGTCATTTCGTGGCGCAATCCCGATGCCGAACTCGCCGACAAGGAGTTCGAGGACTACATGAAGCAGGGCCCGCTGGCGGCACTGGATGCCGTCGAGCAGGCCGTTGGCGAGCGCGACGTCAACATCATCGGCTATTGTCTGGGCGGCACGCTGCTGGCTTCGACCCTGGCCTGGATGGCCAGTCGGGGCGAGGGCGGCGTGAACAGCGCTACCTTCCTGACCACGCTGCTCGACTTTGACAGCCCCGGCGAGCTTGAGGTGTTCATTGACGAGGAGCAGCTCACCAATCTCGAAAAGCAGATGAACGAGCGCGGCTATCTGGCCGGCAACCAGATGGCTTCGACCATGTCGAGCCTGCGCTCCAACGATCTGGTCTGGTCGTTTTTCGTCAACAACTACCTCAAGGGCCAGGATCCGTTCCCGTTCGACCTGCTCTACTGGAACCAGGATTCCACTAACATGCCGGCGCGCATGCATGCCTTCTATCTGCGCAAGATGTATCTCGAGAACAAGCTGCGCGAGCCGGGCGGCATCACGCTGGACGGCATTCCCATCGACCTGGGCAAGGTCGAAGTGCCGTCGTACTTCGTCTCGGCCAAGGAAGACCATATCGCGCCCTGGCATGCCTGCTACCGCGGCTCGCAGCTGCTGAGCGGGCCGACGCGTTTTGTCCTGGGCGGCTCGGGGCATATCGCCGGCGTCGTCAACCCGCCCGAAAAGCAGAAGTACGGCTACTGGCTGAACGGGCGCAACCCCAAGAACCCCGACACGTGGTTCAACAGCGCCAAGCACCACGAAGGCTCCTGGTGGCTCGACTGGGTCAAGTGGCTGTCGCCCAAGCGCGGCGGCGAGGTGCCGGCGCGGACCCCCGGGGACGGCAAGCTGACCCCGATCGAGGATGCCCCCGGCCGCTACGTCAGGGAGCCGAGCGATGGTCGATGACGCCCCGCGGGTCGGCATCATCATGGGCAGTCGCTCCGACTGGGAGACCATGGCCCATGCCGATAGCGTGCTCAAGGAGTTTGGCGTGCGCCATGAGTGCCGCATCGTCTCGGCGCATCGCACGCCGGCGCGCATGAACGACTACGCGGCGACGGCGCGCGAGCGCGGGCTGCGAGCGATCATTGCCGGTGCCGGCGGGGCCGCCCATCTACCCGGCATGGTGGCGGCGCAGACACCGGTACCGGTGCTGGGTGTGCCGGTGCAAAGCCGTGCCCTCAAGGGACTCGACTCGCTGCTGTCCATCGCCCAGATGCCGGGGGGCGTGCCGGTGGCGACGTTTGCCATCGGCGAGTCGGGTGCTCGCAATGCCGCGCTGTTCGCAGTGGCGATGCTGGCCGCTGAGGATCCGGACCTTGCCGAGCGCCTCGATGCCTTTCGCGAGGCGCAGGCGCAAAAGGTGATCGAGGATGAACTGCCTTGAATGACCCGGTGCTGCCCGGCGCCACCCTTGGCATTCTCGGCAGCGGTCAGCTGGGCCGCATGCTGGCGCAGTCGGCCCGGCGCATGGGGTATCGCGTGCACACCTTCTCGCCGACTGCCGACTCGCCGACCGGCCAGATCGCCGACCGGGAAACCGTTGCCGCTTACGAAGACCTTGATGCCATCGAGCGCTTTGCCCGCGACGTCGATGCGGTCACGTTCGAGTTCGAGAATATCTCCTCGGCGGCCGCCAACGCCGCCGCCCGACACGGCCCGGTGCGACCACGCG
Source organism: uncultured Spiribacter sp. (assembly GCA_937884605.1). Lineage (GTDB taxonomy): Bacteria > Pseudomonadota > Gammaproteobacteria > Nitrococcales > Nitrococcaceae > Spiribacter. The sequence continues at coordinate 28,528 of CALGDM010000027.1, read as the reverse complement.
GCGAGGTCCTTCACCTGTGCCAGAACCGCTGGCGCGAAAAACATGCCCTGACGGCCGCGGGGCTGCCCACTGCCCCTTATGCGGCGGTGGAGTCGCTTGAAGCCCTGCTGGCGGCCATTGCCCGTCTGGGCACGCCCTGCATTCTGAAAACGGCCGGCTTTGGCTATGACGGCAAGGGCCAGGCTCGCATCAACACCGCCGACGATGCGGTGGCGGCCTGGGCGTCCATCGGCGGCGGGCCGGCGATCCTCGAGGGCGTGGTCGATTTTGCTGCTGAGCTGTCGGTGGTGGCCGCGCGCGGTGCTACGGGTGAGCGGGTGGATTTCGGCGTGATCGAGAACCGCCACGTGGATCACATCCTTGATGTTTCCATTGCCGACGCCCCGCTGGATGAAGCCCAGACCACCCGGGCCCGCGAGATTGCCGCGACGGTCATGGAGGCGTTCGATGTGGTGGGTGTGCTGTGCGTGGAGCTGTTTGTTGACCGCAGGGGTGAGCTCCTGGTCAACGAGCTGGCGCCGCGACCCCACAATTCGGGCCATCTGACCATCGAGGCCTGTGCCAGCAGTCAGTTCGACCAGCAGCTGCGGGCAGTCTGCGGCTTGCCGCTGGGTGACACCACCCGCCGGCAGCCCACCGCCATGGCCAACCTGCTGGGCGATCTCTGGGCCGATGGTGAACCCGACTGGACGGCGGCGCTGGCGGATCCCGCCGTCAATCTGCATCTCTATGGCAAGGCCGAGCCGCGGGCCGGTCGCAAGATGGGCCATCTGACCGCGTCGGCCGCCAGCCGGGACGAGGCGGTACGCCGCGTCCGGACCGCGCGGGCGGCGCTCGTCCGCGCCTCCAACCCCTGACTCCCCTCAGTACGGAACAAGCAACAAACAATGTGGTTTCGCAATCTCTGCGTCTATCAAATCGCCGATGCCTTCACGCTGGATGCCGAAGCGCTGGAGGACCGGCTCAGTGCCGGCCAGTTCCAGCCCGTGGGTCCGCACGACCCCGAAACCCGGGGCTGGGTGCCACCGCTTGAGAAAGGCGGTGAAACGCTGGTGCACGCCGCCGGGGATCGGCTGATGGTGTGCCTGCAGACCGAATCCCGGGTGCTGCCGCCGGCGGTCGTGCGGGAAAACGTCGACGCCCGCGTGGCTGAGCGCGAAGACGCCATGGCCAGGCCGCTGGGGCGGCGTGAAAAGGCACGCATCAAAGAAGAGGTGACCATCGACCTGCTGCCTCGGGCTTTCACCCGCAGCAAGCGCGCCTACGCGTATCTGGATCTGAGCGGACGCTGGTTGGTCGTGGATGCCGCCACCTGGCGCGAGGCCGAGCTGCTTACCGATGACCTGCGCGCCATGCTGGGCAGTCTGCCCATCCGGCCGCTGCAGACCGAGAGCGCGCCGCATCAGATCATGACCGACTGGCTGGCCCATGACCGTTTTCCGAGCGACCTCGAGCCCGGCGAGGAGGCCGTGTTCGAGGATCCGCGCAGCGAGGGCGCGGAAGTGCGTTGCAAGCGTCAGGATCTGCGCAGCGCCGAGATCCGCGGGCATATCAAGGCCGGCAAACGGGTCCGGCGGCTGGCGATGACCTGGGATGACCGCATCAATGCGGTGCTCGACTCGGATCTGTCGATCAAGCGGCTGAAGTTTACCGATGGGGTGCAGAACGACGTCGACGATCGCGAGGCGGAATCCGCGCAGGAGCGCTTCGATGCCGATTTCGTCATCATGGCGGACGAACTGGGCCGGTTTTTGCCGCGGCTGATGGCCTGGTTTGACTGACGTCGGCCGTCGCCGGCGTCATCCGGACAAAAAAAAGCCGACGATGACGTCGGCCAAGAGGAGGAGAGTCGGTTCAGGGGAGTGCCCCTGACAACGATTCATATGCTAGTACCCGCCGACGGTGACGGGAATAGCCATCGCGGATGATCGCCTGTGCCGGGCTGGCACAAGTCGCGGGGAACCACCGGGCGCTGATGCGGTCAGCGGCCCGCGTCCAGCCCGGCCATCAGCGACTCGGTATTCTCCGCCAGGCTTGCGTAGTGATAGCCGCCCTCCTGAATGACTACCGTGGGCACCGCCAGCGCGGCAACGTGGGATCCGAGCGCACGGATATCCGTTGACTGCACACCGATCTTCGCTTGTGGATCCTCATGGTAGATATCGAACCCGTTCGAGAAGACCAGTGCGTCCGGGGCGAACAGACGGATGGCATTCAAGGCATCGTCGAGCCGGGCGAAAAACGCCTCCGGCCCTGAGCCATGGGGGAGGGGCAGATTGATCGTGTACCCCTCGCCCGCGCCGGTGCCCCGCTCGTCCTCGAAACCGCTGACCACGGGATAAAAATTGGTCGGATCGCCGTGGATGGAGATATAGAGCACATCTGAGCGGTCGTAGAAGATCTCCTGGATCCCCTGACCGTGATGCACATCGGTATCCAGTACCGCGACGCGGGGAAACCGAGTGCGCAGGGCCTCGGCGGCGATTGCGGCATTGTTCAGATAGCAGAATCCACCGGCCGCATCGACCCGGGCATGGTGGCCCGGCGGGCGGCACAGGGCGAAGGCCATCGCGTCGCCCGCAATGACATCATCCGCTGCACAGAGCGCCGATTGAGCCGACCAGTACGCCGCCTCCCATGTGTGTTCGCCGACCGGACAGCTGCCATCCGCGAGGTACCGGGCCGCTTCGGCGAGGATCCCGCGCAGCGGGTTGGGCGAGCGCACGAACACATTCGACAGGACCTCGTCACCCCAGTCCTCCGGCATGCTCGTCCAGCGCCGGTGGCAGGACTCGAGAAAGCGGAGATAACCGAGATCGTGGACCCGGTTGATCGGTTGGATGCCGTGGTCGCTGACCCTCTGGATCGCGGCACCGGCCCGCTCGAGCCCGGCGCGGATATGGGTCGTGCGCTCCGGGATCTCCTGCGGCGCACGCATCTGCCCACGGGTGAAATAGGTTCTCGGGTGATGCAGATCCTGACGTTGATCGAAATAGGCCTTCACGACAGCTCGTCCCTTCTTGCGATGGATGAATAGAATGAACGTCGAGAATAGCAGCGCTGTGGAAGAGACGGTAACGGCGCTGTTGCGGGAGATGGCGTGGTGCGCCCGGCAGGACTCGAACCTGCGACCTTCGGCTTCGGCGGCCGAAACCCATTCACTGTTATGCATGACGATTGTTTTGACGTACGTCCGCAATCTCGTACGATTGATTAAAATTTGAACACGCAAGAGGTGCGTCATGACCGGAATTACAGCAACAGAGGCGCGCAGCAACCTTTATCGGTTGATTGACGAAACTGCCGAATCCCACCAACCGATCGTCATCATGGGCAAGCGGAACAAAGCTGTCCTGGTATCCGAAGAGGACTGGTCGGCCATTCAGGAAACACTTTACCTGCTCTCAGTACCGGGTATGCGGGAGTCAATTCGTGAGGGGATGGATACCCCCGTGGACAAATGCGACGAGGAGCTGGACTGGTGACATGGAAGTTGGTTTACACCAAACAAGCCCAGAAAGATGCAAAGAAACTGGCCTCCAGCGGCCTTAAGCCAAAAGCCCAGGAGCTTTTGGCGCCGATTTCAGACGATCCTTACTGCAAGCCGCCTCCGTTTGAGAAACTCATTGGGGATCTTGCGGGGGCCTATTCACGCCGCATCAATATTCAGCATCGTCTGGTGTACCAAGTGCTGGAAGAGGAGCGGGTGGTAAAAGTTCTGAGACTCTGGAGTCACTACGAGTAAAGCATAACCAGACGCTGTTGCCCTGGGTGTCAACGTTGCTTCCGACAGTGGCTGATTTGACGCCTGTATATCGGAGTCAGGGCGCTGAGGAGCACGATGCTCTGCCTCGGGGCGACCTTGTGACCCGCTAGACCGTGCGTCATCCGGTCAACGTCAATCACAAGTGCGCGAACGATGAGATCCGCGCAACCCGTTGGTTGGTATGGTGCGCCCGGCAGGATTCGAACCTGCGACCTTCGGCTTCGGAGGCCGACGCTCTATCCAGCTGAGCTACGGGCGCATCGGCTGCATTGTAGCGTTTGGCGCGGGCGGGGCATAGCCCCCGGTTTGCCGCGTCCCGCAATGCCGCTATACTTTGGGACAGCCCGAAAATTGAGGATTATCAAGTGAGCGCCGAGCAGGATAGTGTCTTCGTCCGTAACTTCGCACTGGTCATTGCCACTCTGGTGGGCGTGACGATTCTGCTCATCGTGATCGCGAATTCGGTGTTCGGTGACGAGGATCCCGATCGTCAGGCGTTGGCCGAAGAGCGCGCCGAGCAGAACCTCTCGCCGGATTTTGCCGTTCGACTCAGTGGTGAGCCGGCGCCCGCCATCGCCTCGGCCGAGACTGGCGCCGACGAAGGTGGCGTCACCGAGGTCCGCAGCGGCGAGCAGGTCACTCAGGCGGTCTGCATTGCCTGTCATCAGGGCAATTTCCTTAATGCCCCTGCCGTCGGGGACCAGGCCGGCTGGAACGAGCGCATTGGCAAGGGCTGGGAAACCCTGACCGAGCATGTGGTCAATGGCTACGGCAATATGCCGGCACAGGGTGGAGCGGCCTCCGAGGAGGAGATCCGCGCCGCCATTGAGTGGATGGTCGAGTCCGAGACCGGACTGGAGATCCCCGAGTCCTGATCAGCTGGCGGGCTCACCGCCGAGCAGAACGTGCTCGGCATGCTCAAGCGCCTCGGGCGTGCCATACACCACCAGCACATCGCCTTCGCGTAGCACCGTGTCGGGCGACGGCTGCGGCCCCCGGATCCCGCCCCGCCGCACGGCATTGATGGTGATTCCGATCGAGTCGGAGTCGATGTCGCTCAGGCGCTGACCGATCGCCCGGGCGTTGCCGCTGAGCGTGATGGCGTGGAGCTGCTCCTGAAAGCGCCCGACCTTTTCCAGATCCACGCGCTCGGCACCGTGGAAATACCCCTTCAGCAGGCGATAGCGATCGCCGCGGACCTCCCGCACACTCCGGAACACCTTCGCCATGGGGACCCCCAGCAGGGCCAGCACATGCGAGGACAGCATCAGGCTTGCCTCGAGGATTTCCGGGACGACCACCGTAGCGCCGGCCGCTTCGAAGCGCTCGATCCAGCGATCATCGCGGGTGCGCACGATGATCGGGATGTCCGGGCGCTCGGCACGGGTATGCTCGAGCACCTTGAGACTACTGGCCGGATTGTCAAAGCTGAGCACGATCATCCGCGCCCTTTCGAGTCCGGCGGCCTGCAGCACCTCGCGTCGCTCGGAGTCGCCGTAGCTGACCGGATCGCCGGCGTTGCGGGCCTCCTGGACGCGCTGGGGATCGAGGTCGAGGGCCATGTACGGCAGCGCCTCCTGATCCAGGAAGCGGCCGATGTTCTGGCCGGTCCGGCCGTAGCCGCAGAGGATGACGTGGTTGGCAAGCGGCTCGGCAATGCGCGAGACCTCGGTCTCGGGGTCAACCGCATCGGCGCTGGTGGCCGGGGCGCTCAGCAAGCGCTCGGCGAGCCGATGGTTGTGGCGAATCAGGATCGGGGCGGCAAGCATGGTGAGTACGATGGCGGCCAGCACCAGTTGGCTGGCGGCCGATGTCATCAGTCCGGCGCTGATCGCCAGGGCAATCAGGGCAAACCCGAACTCACCGCCATTGGCGAGGATGATCGCGGTTCGTCCCGAGTCCTGCGGGCCATCCACCCGCCGGGCGATGGCATACACCAGTAGCAGCTTGACGACCATCATGCCGGCGGCGATGAGCAGCACCCAGTGCAGCTCCATGATCAGCACCGGCAGATTGATGACCATGCCGACAGTGATAAAGAAAAACCCCAGCAACACATCCCGAAACGGTCGTATATCGGCGTCAATCTGATAGCGGTATTCGGTCTCGCCCAGCATGATGCCGGCAAGAAACGCCCCCAGCGCCAGTGACAGGCCCGCCAGATGGGTCAGCCAGGCCGCGGCAACCGCGATCAGCAGGACCGTCAGCGTGAACAGCTCGTTGGACCGGGCCTGAGCGACTTCGTGAAAGATCGGCCGCAGCGCCTTGCGCCCCACCCAGACCATGACGCCAAACACCACCACGCCCTTGATCAGTGAAAGCCCCAGCTCAGTGGCCAGCGAGTTGTCGCTGTTGCCGGCGAGGATGGGAATGGCAATCAGCAACGGGACAACGGCCAGATCCTGGAACAGCAGCACGCCCACCGCCCGTCGCCCGTGGCGGGTATGCACCTCGACCTGCTCGGTGAGCTGCTTGGTGACGATCGCGGTCGACGACAGTGCCAGGGCGCCGCCCAGTACCACCCCCACCTCAATGGATCCGGTCAGCCACCAGGCGATGCCGCCGAACAGCACCAGACACAGTGTGACCTGACTGGCACCGAGCACGCCCACTGCCCAGCGCATGGCGTGCAGTTGCGGGAACGAAAACTCCAGGCCGATGGTGAACAGCAGAAACACCACGCCAAATTCGGCGAGCAGGTGGGTGGTTTCGTTTTCGGGGATCAGGCCCAGCGCCGAGGGGCCCAGCGCCATGCCCACCACCAGATAGGCGATGATCGGCGGCAGGGCCAGCCGGCGGAACAGCGAGACCGCCACCACGGAGGTGGCCAGCAGGAGGATGATGCTTTGCAGGCTGTCCATGCTCGGGGTACGGGCCTCGCCTATTGATAGCGCTCGAGGGTCAGGCCGGACAGATCAATGGCCGGCGTGCGTTGGTCGATCATATCAGCGACGATCCGCCCGGTCCCGGCGGCGAACGTCCAGCCGAGATGGCCGGCGCCGGTGTTCAGGTACAGCCCGTCGACGCCGCTGGCCCCCAGTATCGGTGGGCCGTCGATGGTCATCGGGCGCAGGCAGGCCCATTGATCCGCCTCACGGGTGTCCACCTGACGCGCGAGTGCCGGAAAGTTGGCCAGGCCCTGTTCGAGCACGCTCTCGACCCGCTGCGGGCGTACGCGCTTGTCATAGCCGGTGAACTCGGCCGTACCGGCAATGCGCAGCTGATCGCCGAGTCGTGTCATGACGATCTTGCGGCCATCGTCGATGATCGGCAACCGTGGGGCGGCCTCGAGCCCGCCCACGGGCAGGGTGGCGGAGTAGCCCTTGACCGGTTTGATGGGCAGGCGCAGACCCGCCTGACGGGCGAGATGCGGTGCCTCGGCGCCGGTGGCGAGGACAAACGCATCGGCTTCGAGGGTGGCCTGATCGGTGTCGATGGCTCGCAGGCGTCCGGCGTTGACATGCAGGCGCTGCACCGATTCGCCCAGCCGCAGGGTCAATCCGCGTTCGACGGCCTTCTCACCCAGTCGCTGGCAGAAAAGCCGCGCATCACCGCTGGCGTCGTCGGGGTAGAAGAACCCGCCGACGAGTTCCGACTCGATATCGGCGAGCGCCGGCTCGCGCTGGCTGATCCCGGCGGGGCTCAGGGTCTCATGGCGCACTCCCGAGTCGGCCATCAGCCGGCTGCTGGCGCGGGCGGTCTCCATTTCGTCGGCGTGGCGAAAGATTTTGAGAATGCCATTGTGCGCCTGCGTGTAGTCGATGGGGGTCTGCGCCTCGAGCTCACGCATGCGCTGCAGGCTGTAGACCGCCAGGCGGGCGTTGACCGCCGTGTTGCGGGCGTGGTGATGGGGACGGCTGTAGCGCAGAAAACCCAGTCCCCAGCCGATCAGGCGCGGCAGTTGCCTGGGCCGCAGCAGCAGCGGCGAGTCTTCGCGACCCATCCAGCGCAACAGCTGGCCCAGGGCCTGAGGGGTGTTCCAGGGTTCAGTATGGCTGGCGTGGAGCATCGCACCGTTGGCGTGGCTCGCCTCCGAGGCCAGTTCGGACGCCCGGTCGACCAGTGTCACCGAATGACCGCCCTCGAGCAGATACCAGGCCGTGGTTACACCGACCAGACCGCCGCCCATCACGATGATATTCACTGAACCTCCTTTGACGTGCTGCGTTCAGTTTAACGCTGAACCCGCTCACGATAGGACAGTGCTTCGGCGATATGGTGTTCCCGTATGGCCGGGGCGCCGTCGAGATCGGCAATGCTGCGGGCGATCCGCCAGCAGCGGTGCCAGCCGCGTGCCGACAGACCAAACGCCCGGGTGGCCTGCTGCATCAGTTGCCGGCCGGCGGCATCGAGCCGGCCGACACGGCGCATCGCGCTGATCGGCAGGTGACTGGCCGGGATGCCGTCACGGGCAAGCTGCCGCTCGCGGGCGATCTGCACGCGATGGGCCACCGCCGCGCTGGACTCGCCCTCGGGGCAGGCGTCGAGCTGAGTGGCGGTCAGACGGGGCACCCGCACCTGAAGGTCGATGCGATCCAGCAGCGGGCCGCTGATGCGGTTGCTATAGCGACGAATCTGCGCCGGCGTGCAGCGGCAGTCATGGTCACCGTCACCCTCGTAGCCGCAGGGGCAGGGGTTCATGGCCGCAATCAACTGAAAACGGGCAGGAAAGCGCAGCCGTGCGTTGACCCGAGAGACGCTGATCTCACCGGTCTCGAGTGGCTCGCGCAGGGCCTCGAGGGCTTCCCGCGGGAATTCGGGCAGTTCATCGAGAAACAGCACCCCGTGGTGGGACAGCGAGATCTCGCCCGGCCGCGGACGCGCACCGCCGCCGGTCAGGGCGCGCGGTGACGCGCTGTGATGAGGGCTGCGAAAGGGGCGTCGGGCCCAGTGGACCGGGTCGAAGCAACCCTCGGCGATGGAGTGCAATGATGCCGATTCCATCGCCTCGGCATCGGTCATGGCGGGCAGCAGGCCCGGCAGGCGCGCCGCCATGAGGCTCTTGCCGCTGCCCGGCGGGCCGCAGAACAGCAGGCTGTGGCCGCCAGCGGCGGCAATTTCCAGCGCCCGTCGCGCCGGCGCCTGGGCGATGACATCGCGCAGATCCGGCGTCGCGGGGGCCTGGCCGCGCTCGCTGGGCCGGGCCGGTGTCAGGGCGCGCTCGCCGCCGAGGTGCCGGGTCACGTCCAGCAGATGACCGGCGCCATGCACTGCCCCGCCCGCCAGGGCGGCCTCGGCGGCATTGTCGGTGGCAACGACGAGGGTTTCCGATGCGGCGGCACAGCGCAGTGCCACCGGCAGCGTGCCATTCACCGGACGCAATTGACCGGACAACGCCAGCTCGGCGCAGAAGACGCTGGCCTGGCAGCGCTGTTCGGGGATCTGGCCCGAGGCCACGAGGATCCCCAGCGCAATCGCCAGATCAAAGCGGGCGCCGTCCTTGGGCAGATCGGCGGGGGCCAGGTTGACGGTAATGCGGCGACGCGGAAACTCGAAGCCGCTGGTGGTCAGTGCCCCGCGGACCCGGTCGCGGGCCTCGCGCACCGCTGTGTTGGGCAATCCCACGATGGACAGCGATGGCAGGCCGCCGCCCAGATGGACCTCGACGCCCACGCGCGGGGCGTCGATGCCCACTGACGCGCGGGCCTGAATCTGAGCCAGTGCCATGGCAACGCACCTCCCTGTGCGAGGCAAGGATCCGCCCCCGGCGGGCGGGGATCAGTCGGCGGCGTCGTCCGGTGTCGCCGTCTCGTTGGTCGCCGGCGTGCCTTCGAGCGCCGCGACCCGGGCCTCCATTGCCTCGAGGCGCTCGCGGGTGCGCGCAAGCACCTTGGCCTGGGCGTCGAATTCCTCGCGGGTGACGAGCTCCATGCGGCTGAAGGTGCTCTGCAGCGCTACCCGGGCATTCTTCTCGACTTCTGCCTGAAAGTCGCGCAGTCCGCTGGGCAGGTTGTCGGAAAAGCGCTTCGCCATGTCGTCAAGCTGTTTCGGATCGAGCATCGTTTGGCCTCCGTTGACTGTCAGGCCAGTTTAAGGCGTTCACGGGCAATTCCCAATCCAACAAACGATTCATTTTGGTGCGTCCGATGAAAGGCGTTCGCACCGAATAAGTGCAAGTCGCTATGAATGCACAGGATCAGGTCGCCGATGCCTGAGCTCCCGGTTGTTGGCATGGTCCGTGCATAGACTCTGGTGCATTTCTATCGTTCATGGGCACCGGGGGATCCGGTCCCGACAGGGGAGTTCAGGCATGAAGCTGATCACTGCGATTATCAAGCCTTTCAAGCTCGACGATGTCCGGGAGTCACTCTCGGAGATCGGCGTGCAGGGCGTCACCGTTACCGAGGTCAAGGGATTTGGCCGTCAGAAAGGCCACACCGAGCTCTATCGGGGGGCCGAGTACGTCGTCGATTTCCTGCCCAAGATGAAAGTCGAGGTCGTGCTCGACGATGACCTCGTCGAACGGGCAATGGAGGCCATCAGCAAGGCGGCCAACACCGGCAAGATCGGCGACGGCAAGATCTTTGTCTCACCGGTCGAGCAGGCCATCCGCATTCGCACGGGCGAAACCGACAAAGACGCACTCTAAGGAATCACTGGGAGTCTGAAACATGTCTGCAGAATTCAACGAACTGGCCTATGCGCTGGATACCTTTTACTTCCTGATCTCCGGGGCGCTGGTCATGTGGATGGCCGCCGGCTTTACCATGCTCGAATCGGGCCTGGTGCGGTCGAAGAACACCACCGAGATCCTCACCAAGAACGTGTCGCTCTACGCGATCGCCTGCATCATGTACATGCTGATTGGCTACAACATCATGTACGGCAGTGGCATCAGCAGCATCATCCCGTCCCTTGGCGGCATCCTCGGCGCCGCCGACAATGCCCCGGCGGAGATTGCCGCGGGCAGTGACGCCTACTACTCGAACATCTCCGACTTCTTCTTCCAGGTGGTGTTCGTGGCAACCGCGATGTCGATCATCTCGGGCGCCGTGGCCGAGCGGATGAAGCTCTGGACGTTCCTGCTGTTCACGGTGATCCTCACCGGGCTGATCTATCCCATCCAGGGTTTCTGGAGCTGGGGCGGCGGCTTTCTGGCCGAGGTGGGTTACTCCGACTACGCCGGCTCGGGCATTGTCCACATGTTCGGTGCCGCTGCGGCGCTGGCGGCCGTAATGGTGCTCGGCCCGCGTAAGGGCAAGTTCGGCCCCAATGGTGAGGTCAAGCCGATCCCGGGTGCCAACATGCCGCTGGCCACGCTGGGTGTGTTCATCCTCTGGCTCGGCTGGTTCGGTTTCAACGGTGGTTCCGAGCTCAAGCTCTCCGACGTGGGTTCGGCCAACGCCGTCGCCCTGGTGTTTGCCAACACCAACCTGGCCGCTGCGGGTGGCGTGGTCGCCGCGCTGGTTACCGCCCGTCTGATGTTCGGCAAGGCCGACCTGACCATGGCACTGAACGGCGGCATCGCCGGTCTGGTGTCCATCACCGCCGGTCCCAACGTGCCCAGTCTGCTGGCCGCGACCCTGATCGGCGTTGTCGGCGGCGTGCTGGTGGTGTTCTCCATCGTCGGACTCGACAAGCTCAAGCTCGATGACCCGGTGGGCGCCATCTCCGCGCATGGCACGGCGGGTATCTGGGGCGTGCTGGCGGTTCCGCTGTGGAACGACGGCGCCAGCTTTGGGCCGCAGATCATCGGCCTGCTGACCATCTTTGTCTGGACCTTCGGCGTGAGCTACATCCTCTGGACGATCCTCAAGGCGGTGATCGGTATCCGCGTGACCGAGGAAGAGGAAGAGACCGGGCTCGATATCGTCGAATGCGGTGTCGAGGCCTATCCGGAGTTCAGCAACCAGCGCTAACGCGAATCGGCTGAACCAATGACCCACGGGCGCCTTCGGGCGCCCGTTTTTTTTCTGGGGCAGGACAGGAGCCTGCGTTAGACTGCACGGCCTCAGGCGGTCTGACGAACGATAGGGAGACAAGCATGAAAGTGGGTGTTGCCGGACTGGGCGTGATGGGTCGGGCGATGGCGCGGAACCTGTCCGCCGACGGATTGCTCGCCGGGGTGTGGAACCGGACACGGGCCACTGCCGACGCCCTGGCCGATGAACTGGGTGTGCCGGCGGCCGATGATGCAACGGCACTGGCGGGCGCCTGCGACGTGATCATTACCTGCGTCAGCGCCGATGCCGATGTCCTTGAGGTGGTCGCCGCGCTGGCGGCGGGCGTCAGCGCGGGTGATGGGGTGATCGACACCTCGACCATCGGTGTGGAAACGGCAGAAAAGGCCGCCGCGATGCTGGCGTCGAAGGGCGCGACATTCCTTGATGCGCCAGTGACCGGCGGCCCTGAAGGCGCCGAGGCCGGGACCCTGCAGATCATGGTGGGCGGCGATCCGGCGGCGCTCGAGCGCGCCCGCCCGGCTCTGCAGGCGATTGGCAGCGAGGCGACGCACTTCGGTCCGGTGGGTTATGGCCAGCGGGCCAAGGCGGTCAATCAGGTGATGGTCGCCGGCATTGTCCAGGCGATCAGCGAGTCGCTGTCATTTGCCGAGGCGAGCGGCCTCGATACCGAACGCCTGCTACCGGTTCTTACCGGCGGAGCCGCGGGCAGTCGTCTGCTCGAGCGCCGTGGCAACCGGATACTGGCCGGTGATTTCGAACCGGGCTTCCGGGTGTCGCTCCATCACAAGGATCTCAACCTGTGTCGCGACCTGCTGCAAAAGCTCGACGTCAATCTGCCGCTGGTGGAGATGACCATCAAGCACTACGAGCGTTTGCTCGATCAGGGCTACGGCGACGAAGACACCTCGGCCCTGTTTCGCCTCAAGCGCGAGCTGTTCGAATCGGGTAACCGCAAGAGCCTTTAGGCCAGAGCGCTCAGCCGCCGGCCTGGAGCAGGATGGATTCGATCTGCTGGTCGGCCATCCGCGCGCGCACGCCGTTGACCTGCTCGAGATCGGTGAAGGGCCCGACGCGAACCCGATGCCAGGTCTCGCCGCCGGGCAGTTCGACCCCCTGAACGCGGGCCTGGATGCCGAGCAGTGCCAGCCTGGCCTTCAGTGAATCGGCATCCTCGGCCTGACGGAACGAGCCGGCCTGCAGCAGGTAGCGAGTGCCATCCGTCGTGGACGCCGCCGGCGGATCATCGGCGGGGTCGGCCTCGGGCACCGCCGGCGTCGGGGCATCCTCGCTACTGTCCTGCTCACCCACTTCCACCTCCTGCTCGTTGAGCAGGCGATAGAACTCGAACCGCGGCTGATCGGTTTCGGCCGCGGGTGACGGATCTGCCCCGGTCTCGGCGGTCGCGCGGGTGCGCGGTTCATCGGGGCGGCGATGCTCGAGGTGTACCACCAGGGCCACCAGCAGACCCACCGCCAGCCCGGTCACGCCCCAGACCACAGCACCCGGCCGGCGGGCTGTCGCGGCTCGCGAGCGGGACGCACGGCTGGCCTGGCCGCTGCTTTTGCGGGCCGGCTTGCGGCGGGTGTTGCTTTTGGCTGCCATGCCTACATGCGATCCGGAGCCGAGACGCCCAGCAGATCCAGGCCATTGCGCACCACCTGACGGACCGCCTCGATCAGCGTCAGGCGGGCATCGCGCAGGTCCGGGTCGTCAACCAGAAACGTATGGGCGTTGTAGTAGGTGTGGAATGCGCCCGCCAGGTCGCGCAGATAGGCCGCCAGCTGGTGCGGCTCGTGGTTGCCGGCGGCCGACTCCAGGGCCTCGGGATAGCGGCCCAGGGACTGGATGAGCGCCTGCTCATGGTCGGCATCGAGTCGGGACACGCTGGCCAGCCCGTTATCGTGGTCATGCTCGATCCCGCGCTCGCGCATCTGGCGCCGCACGCTGCAGACCCGGGCATGGGCGTACTGGATGTAGTAGACCGGGTTGTCGTTGGACTGCGACTTGGCCAGCTCGAGGTCAAAGTCGAGGTGCTGCTCAGGTCGGCGCATGACGTAGAAAAACCGGGCTGCGTCGTTGCCCACTTCTTCGCGCAGGGCGCGCAGGGTGACGAACTCGCCGGCGCGCGTCGACATGGGCAGGCGCTCGGAGCCGCGATAGAGGATGGCGAACTGCACCAGCCGAAAGGTGAGCCGATCCGTGGCGTGACCAAACGCCTCGAGGCTCGCCCGTACCCGCGCCATGTAGCCGTGATGATCGGCGCCGAAGACATCAATGGCCTGCTCGAAGCCGCGCTCGAATTTGTTCAGGTGATAGGCGATGTCCGAGGCAAAGTAGGTGGTCTGGCCATCGGCCCGGCGTACGACGCGGTCCTTGTCGTCACCGTAGTCGGTGGACCGGAACCACCGCGCACCCTCGGCGTCGTAGAGCGCACCGGCGGCCTGGAGCTGCTCGAGGGCCTGCTCAACGGCACCAGTGCGAACCAGCGCGCGCTCGCTGAACCAGCGGTCGTAGCGGACCCCGAACGCGGCCAGATCCTCGGCAATATCCCCGGTGATCGCGGTGACCGCCGCCTCGAGGATCTCTTCGTAGCGGCTTTCCCCCAGCAGGGCCCGGGCGCGCTCAATGAGGGCATCGATGTACGCCTCCTTGTCGCCACCGGCGTGGGCATCGGCCGGCAGCCCGGCGGCCAGATCGGCGGCGGTGATGCGGTAGCGCTCGCCGGCTTCGGCCTCCAGGTCGCGGGCGATGCCGTGGATGTAGTCGCCGCGATAGCCGTTGGCGGGAAAAGCCATGGTCTCGCCGCGATGCTCCAGGTAGCGGATCAGCACGCTGACGGCAAGGATATGCATCTGCCGCCCGGCATCGTTGATGTAGTACTCGCGATGGACCGCGTGACCGGTCGCCTCGAGAACGTCCGCCAGCGCCGCACCAAAGGCGGCGCCGCGGCCATGGCCGACATGCAGCGGACCGGTGGGGTTGGCCGAGACAAACTCGACGATCACCCGCTGCCCCCGGCCGTAGTGGCTGCGACCGAATTCGCGCCCCTCGCGGTGGATGCGGGCGATGACGGCATTGGCCGCGTCCTGGGTGAGAAAGAAGTTGATGAACCCGGGGCCGGCCACCTCGACCTGGTCGATATGGGCATGCACCGGCAGATGGGCCACCAGCCGTGTCGCGAGTTCGCGCGGGTTCTGGCGCAGCACCGGCGCAAGGCGCATGGCCAGGTTGCTGGCGTAATCGCCGTGGCCGCTGCCGCGGCCGCGCTCGAGCTGGATGTCGATCCGGTCGGGAAGGCTGAGGGATTCGGCATCGGCCAGGGATTGCAGGGCCTGGCTCAGCAGATCGACGAGTTCTTCTTTCATCGGGATGTTCAGTATCCGGTTGGCAAACGAGCGACCATTATCCGGCCTCGGTCGCAGTCTTCAAGCGCTACAGCGACTCGGCCGGGTCGACATCCACCGACCAGCGGACCTGCCTTGCTTCGGGCAGCCGCGCCAGCGCCGGCAACCAGCCACCAAGCAGGGCCTGCAGGCTGGCACGGCTGTCGGCCAGAAGCATCAGCTGGGCGCGATGACGGCCGGCGCGCCGCTCCATGGGCGCGGGGTAGGGGCCGAGCCGCTCGACCGCATCGTCAGCAGGGGCCAGTGGCATGGCCGCGCGCAGAAAGGCCAGCGGCGCGTTGCGATCGATGGCCTCGGCCCGGATCAGCGCCATTGCCCGCATGGGCGGCAGGCCGGCGGCCTGGCGCTCGGCAAGGGCGGTCTGGGCGAAGGCCTGATAGCCGCCGTGCAGCAGCTGCTGGAGCAACGGGTGTTCGGGGTGATGGGTCTGGATCACGACCTCGCCGGGCCGCTCGGCCCGGCCGGCCCGTCCGGCCACCTGGATGACCTGTTGGGCGAGCCGTTCGGACGCCCGAAAATCGGCGCCGAACAGGCCCTGATCGGCATCCACAATGGCGACCAGGGTGACCGCCGGCAAGTGATGGCCCTTGGCCAGCATCTGAGTACCCAGTATCAGCCGGGTCTCGCCGGTCTGCGCTCGCTGCATGGCCTGCTCGAAGCTGCCGCGGCGGCGGGTGCTGTCGCGGTCGATGCGCACCGGGGGTGTCTGCGGAAAGGCCGCCGTCAGCGCCGCTTCGATTCGCTCGGTACCCAGTCCCAGTGCGCGCAGATCGACACTGCCGCAGCTTGGGCAGTGATGCGGCAGGCGCTGCTCGCGATTGCAGTGATGGCAGTGCAGGCGGCCGCGGCCGCGGTGGTAGGTATAGCGGGCGTCGCAACGATCGCACTCCGCCAGCCAGCCGCATTCGTGGCAGATCAGTGTCGGGGCAAAGCCCCGCCGGTTGAGAAACAGCAACGCCTGGCCGCCGGCATCGAGATGGCTCTGGACCCGTTCGATGAGCGGCTGTGAGAGGCCGTCGTGGGTGGGCTGGCCGCGCATGTCCAGCAGCTGCAGTGAGGGCGGCTGCGCCTGACCGGCGCGTTGGGTCAGCGCATGGCGGTGGTAGCGCCCCTGCTGGGCATTCGCGAGGCTTTCCAGCGAGGGCGTGGCCGAGCCGAGGACAACCGGAATGTCGCTGCGATAGGCGCGCAGCACCGCCAGATCCCGCGCCGAATAGCGAAACCCCTCCTGTTGCTTGAGCGAGGCGTCATGCTCTTCATCGATGACGATCAATCCGGGGCGGGCCAAGGGGACGAACACCGCTGACCGCGTACCGATGACCACATCGGCCGCACCCGCGCGCGCGGCCAGCCAGGCATTCAGGCGCTCGCCCTCGGCCAGGCCCGAGTGCAGGATGGCGATCCGCCCGGTCAGGCGGCTTTGAAAACGCTGCACCAGCTGCGGGGTCAGGCCGATCTCGGGGACGATGACCAGGACCTGCTGCCCGGCCGCGATGGTACGGGCGATGGCGTCCAGATAGACCTCGGTCTTGCCGCTGCCGGTCACGCCGTCGATCAGGATGGCGGCATGCCCCGCCGCCGGCCGAATGGCGGCCGCGCAGGCCTGCTGCTCGTCGTTGAGTGCGGCGCCGGGCGGATCGGCGCGGCCCTGCAACAGGCCGTAATCGGGGGCGGTATCGGTTGCCGCCAGTCCCTGCTCGACCAGACGCTTGAGAACGCTGCGGGCATCGCCGCCGATGCCCGCGAGCTGCACGGGCGTCAATGTGCCGCTTTGCTGAAGGGCCTCGAGCAACTGGCGCTGGCGGGGTGCTCGTCGCGCCCGCGCGTCGGGCTGGGCCGCGCGACCGGCGTCGGTCAGGTGCCAGGCGGTGGACTGTCCGGGTACCGCTGGATCGCCCCGGCGCAGCCGTGTGGGCAGGGCGGTCAGATAGGCCTCGCCCGGCGGATGATGATAATAACGGGCGGCCCACTCGATCAGGGCCATGGTGGCGGGATCGAGCAGCGGCGTCGCGTCGATCACTTCGATGACCGCTCGCAGCCGATCGGCGGCCAGATCGCTGGCGGTGGGGCCGGCGGTAACCATTCCCACCCGCTCGCGGCGTCCCAGTGGCACTCGGACACGAGCCCCCACCGCCGGGACAGGCCCGGTGGCAGGGGGCAGGTAGTCGAGGGCCTCAGTGAAGGGCCCCGCCACCGCGACGCGGATGATATCGGTCATGGGCGGGGCGGATGTCGTCGGACCGCCGAGGCCGGCGGCCCCGACAGCCACGGGGCGCTAGCGCATCTGGATGCCGCCACCCGGCATGCCGCCACCGGCACCGGGGGCGCCACCGCCGCCCATCTGATCGGGCGTCATGATGCGGGATGCCTGCTCGCGCTGCATCTCCTTGAGCTGCTCCATGGTCTGCTCCAGCGCGGCCTGGGCGGCCGGCGGGAAGGCAGTCATGGCCTCTTCGAGGCTGTTGGCCTCGAGCTCGAAGTTGAGCGGCAGGGCGCCCGCCGGCGTCATCACCTGGGTGCTGCCCAGGTAGAGCACCGGCCGGCTGTCATCCGGCTGCCCATCGCGGGTAACCGGACTGAGCCGCTGAATGCTGCCGACCTGGCGGTCGGTGAAGTTTTCCTCCTGGTACAGCCCATCGGCATTCAGCGTGAGCTGATCCAGGGTGTCCTGGTTGTCGGCATCCGTCATGTTGACTCCTTTTGCCGTTACAGGCCCTTGACGGCCTGAACCATGCCACCGGCGACCTTCTGACCGTCGCCGAACACCATGCGTGTGTTCTCGCCGTAGAACAGATGGTTCTCGACGCCCGAGAAGCCGGCACCACCGCCGCGCTTGATCACCATCACGTTTTCGGCCTCGTCGACGTTGAGGATCGGCATGCCGTAGATCGGGCTCGACGGGTCGTCCCGCGCGGCCGGATTGACCACGTCGTTGGCGCCGATCACCACAGCCACATCGGTCATGGCGAACTCTTCGTTGATGTCTTCCATGTCGAAGATCATGTCGTAGGGCACACCGGCCTCGGCGAGCAGGACGTTCATGTGACCCGGCATGCGCCCGGCCACGGGGTGAATCGCGAACTTGACCTCGACGCCGCGGTCCTGCAGCAGCTCGACGAATTCCCAGATCTTGTGCTGCGCCTGGGCCACCGCCATGCCATAGCCGGGCACAATGATCACACGCTCGGCGTAGGCCATCATGATGCCGGCATCCTCGGCGGAGATGTCCTTCATCTCGCCCTCGGGGCCTTCGCTGGTCGATCCTTCGCTGCTGCCCCAGCCGGCAAACAGGACGTTGGTGATCGGCCGGTTCATGGCCTTGGCCATGAGCTGCGTGAGCAGCGTACCCGCGGCACCCACCACGGTACCGGCGATGATCATGGCCGGGTTGCCGATGGCGTAGCCCTCAAAGCCCACGGCCAGACCGGTCAGCGCGTTGAACAGCGAAATGATCACCGGCATGTCGGCGCCACCGATCGGCACCGCCACGAACACGCCAAACAGCAGGCCAAGGGCAAAGAACACCGCCACCACCAGCGCGCTGTCGGTGAAGAAGGTCAGAATGCCGAACAGCACCGCCAGGGCAAACACCACAATGTTGACGATCTGCTGACCGGGCACCAGCTGACTGCGCTTCATGCGGCCGTCGAGCTTGGCCCAGGCGATCAGCGAGCCCGAGAAGGCCACCGTGCCGATGAACGCACCCAGGATCGCCAGAATGGCGACATCGGCCCCCAGCGCGCCGGCAATGCCGACGCTGCCGGCACCTTCCGCGCGCAGGGCGGCGGTGGCCGCCTGAACGCTGATGTCGGCGTCGGCGGCCAGGGATTCGGCCCGCATCTGGAGGTCATTGGGCAGGGTGCGCAGGGCGCGCAGCATCTCCACCGCGGCGATGGCGGCGGCCGCACCGCCACCCATGCCGTTGTAGAGTGCGACCATCTGGGGCATTTCGGTCATGCCCACGCGGCGCCCCGACCACCAGGCCAGCCCGCCGGCGGCGGCGATCGCGATCACGATCAGGACGTAATTGGTCAGCCCGTGCACCGCCGGATGCAGGAAGGTCACCAGGGTGGCCAGCACCATACCGGCGCCGGCCCACATGATGCCCTTGCGGGCGGTGCGCGGAGAGCTCATTGCCTTGAGGCCAAGGATGAACAGGACCGCCGCGAGGAGGTAACTCAGCTGGACAACAAAGTTCATTCCTCGGCCCCCTTCTTCTGCTCATCCTTGCTCTTGAACATCTCGAGCATGCGCTCGGTGACGACGTAGCCGCCCACGGCGTTGCCCGCGGCAAGCAGCACGGCGATGAAGCCGATGATCTGCTCGATGACGGTCCCGGCATGGCCGAGCACCACCATGGCGCCCACCACCACGATGCCGTGGACAAAGTTGGATCCGGACATCAGCGGCGTGTGCAGGATGACCGGCACACGACTGATGACCTCGAAGCCGGCGAACGCCGCCAGCATGAATATGTAGATTGCGACAAAGCCTTCGATCGCCATTAGTTGTCTCCTTCGATGCGCTCGCGGGTCGGCGCATGCTGGGTCTGCCCGTCGTGGGTCAGACAGCTGTCGGCCAGCACCTGGTCGTCCCAGTCGAGGTGGATCTCGCCGTCCTTGATGATCAGTCCGAGCAGGTTGACCAGGTTGCGGGCGTACATCTCGCTGGCATGGGTGGCGGCCATGCTGGGAATATTCTTGGGCCCGGCAATGATCACGCCCTGATGGGTGATTTCCTTGCCGGCCTCGGTCAGCTCGCAGTTGCCGCCGGTCTCGGCCGCCATGTCGACGATCACCGCGCCGGCCTTCATCCGCTCGACGGTGGCGCGGTCAATGATTGTCGGTGCGGGCCGCCCCGGGATCGAGGCGGTGGTCACCACCGCGTCGGCCTGAGCGATGTGGCGCGCGAGGACCTCGGCCTGCTGGGCCTTTTCCTCGTCGGTCAACTCGCGGGCATAACCGCCTTCGCCTTCCGCACTGACGCCGGTATCAATGAACTTGCCGCCCAGCGACTCGACCTGCTCGCGGGTGGCGGAGCGCACGTCGTAGGCTTCGACTATGGCGCCCAGGCGCTTGGCGGTGGCGATGGCCTGCAGGCCGGCCACGCCAGCGCCGACGATCACGACCTTGGCCGGGCGGACCGTACCGGCGGCGGTGGTCAGCATCGGGAACAGCTTTGGCGAGAGGTGCGAGGCCAGCAGCGCGCACTTGTAGCCGGCGATGTTGGCCTGCGACGACAGGGCGTCGATGCCCTGGGCGCGGGTGATGCGCGGCACCAGCTCGAGCGCGAAGCTGGTCACGCTGCGCTTGTTGAGGTTGCGGATGCGGGTGTCGCCCTCGTGGGGGGTGAGAAACCCGAGCAGCAGGCTTTTTTCGGGGAGTTTGCCCGCCTCATCGGCGCTGGGCGGCTGCACCCGCAGGACCACATCCGCGTCCTTGTAGAGCGCGGCCTGATCGTCGGCCCAGCTGACTCCCTCGTAGAGATCGTCGGGAAAGCCGGCCGACTCGCCGGCGCCCCGCTGAATCCGCACTTCGACGCCAAGCTTGGTGAACTGCTTGAGTACGCTGGGCACGACGGCGACGCGTTTTTCTCCGTTGGCCGTTTCCCTGGGGACGGCGATGGTGATGCTCATCGAGTTAACTCCTGTCCTTTGGCGGTCCATTTGAACCGTCGAACCCGCGATTCTACAACATCTTTTGGGCTAAACACCCCCACGCCCATCGGGGTATCCCGGAACCCCCGGGGTAATCAAGCAGTCATACTTGCACAGTAACGTCAAGCATCGGATGATCGGTGTCAGTCATTCAGGTGCGGTGACGCGCGTGACAAGGGGACCCTGGCGTGATCAGCTTGCAGCAGCCTATCCTCCGGACCGATGTCTCAGGCATGCCACTGGAGTGGATGACCTATCAGGCGGCGGTCCGCCTCTACCACCTCGACCAGGTCGCCTATACCTGCGGGCACACCCTGTATCGCATTCATGGCGGCTACAGTGCCCGGACCGGGCTGCGCAGCGTGGTCGACGTCAACTCGATCGTCGCCACCACCGGAGCCATGCAGCCAAGCCTCAAGGATCCGGCTGCCTACCGCCCGCCCCTGAACAACGCCACGCTGTTCCGCCGGGACGATCACCTGTGCCTTTACTGCGGCGAGCGCCGGCCGGTTCGCGAACTCTCCCGTGATCACATCAAGCCGATCAGCCGTGGCGGCGTCGACACCTGGACCAACGTTGTCACTGCCTGCAAGCGCTGCAACAACCTGAAGGGCAGCCGCACGCCGGAGCAGGCCGGCATGCAGCTGCTGGCGGTGCCGTTCGCCCCCACCCATGCCGAGTATGTCTATCTGCAGGGACGCCGCATCCTGGCCGATCAGATGGCCTTCCTGCGTGCGCATTTTCCGCGTCGCAGTCCGCTGCGCGAGCGATTGGCCGCCGGCGCCCGCTAGCCGTTATTCGCCGGGCAGACGGCCCATTTCCTCGAAAAAGTCGGAGTAGGCGTCGTCTTCCAGGGACACGTCGCCATCAACCACCTGCGAGCGTCGATACTGGCGATAGGCCGAGCGTGTGAAGACGTACGGGTCAACCGCGGCATCATCGCGGAAGCGCGCCGCGCCCGCCACCCGCGCCCGGGTGTTGACGATCTCGAGGGCGGTCAGTGCGCCGAAGGTCACCGTATCCAGCGTTACGTAGGTGATCACGTTGGTGTAGTAGGCGATCGGGTACTGGGTAACGTCGCGGGTGTCCGAGGGACCGAACAGCGGCAGCACCAGATAGGGACCGGCATCAACCCCCCAGACGCCCAGGGTCTGGCCAAAGTCCTCGGCGCGGCCCTCGATGCCCAGCCAGGCCTGCGCCGGATCGAACAGTCCCAGCAGCCCCACAGTGGTGTTCACCACAAACCGGACGCTTTCGCGACCGGCATCCCCCGCCTTGCCCTGGAGCAGATCATTGAGGATGTAGCCGGGCGCCTCGAGGTTGGTGAAGAAGTTGTCCACGCTGTTCCGCACGCCCTCACTGGTGATGCGCGTCCAGCCCTCGCTGGCGGGTTTGAGGGCGTAGGTGTCGACGCCCTCGTTAAAGTCGTAGACACCGCGGTTGAACCCCTCAATGGGGTCATTGGCCGAGTGGTTGCCGGTGCTGGCGCAGCCGCTCACCACCAGGGCGATCAGCAGCAGGGTGACCAGCCGAAGGATGCCTGCGGGATGACGGTGTGGGTGATACTGCCCGGTCACTGAATCACTCCGGTGCCGCTTCAAAGGAGTCGTAGAACAGCCGATCCGAGGGCAGCCCCGCCGCCGCGAAGGCCTCGCGGGCGGCGTTGATCATCGGCGGCGGCCCACTCATGTAGACATCGAAGCCGCTCAGATCGGGATGATCGCGCACCACCTGCTCGTGGACAAAGCCGGTGGCACCGCGCCAGTCATCCGCGGGCGCCGGATCGGAGAGCACCGGCGTATAGGCGATGTTGGACGCCTGTTCGGCCCATTGGCGCGGCAGCGAATCGAGGTAGAGATCGGCCGGCCCGCGAGCGCCCCAGTAAATGTGCATGGGCCGCTTCAGACCCAGGTGCAGGGCCTGCTCCATGATGCCCTTGACCGGGGCAAAGCCGGTGCCGCCGCCCATCAGGATCATGGGCCGGTCGCTGTCGTCGCGCAGAAAGAAATTGCCCAGCGGGCCTTCGAAGCGAAGCAGCGCCCCTTCCTTGAGGTCATTGAACACATGCCCCGAGAATACGCCCCCGGGCAGGTGGCGGATATGCAGCTCGAGCTGGTCATCATCGTAGGGTGTATTGGCCAGCGAAAAGCTGCGTCGCTGGCCGCCCCGCAACAGGAAGTCGATGTACTGGCCCGGCAGAAACGCCAGGCGCTTGTCCCGCGGCAGCTTGAGAAACAGCCGCCGCACGTCCGGTGCGCATTCCTCGATGGCCTCCACCCGCGCCGGCAGGCGCTGAGGGCGGATATCACCGGCCTCGCGCACTTCCTTGACCCGGATCACCAGATCACTGGCCGGTCGGGCCTGGCAGAACAGGGCCTTGCCCGACCCGTCCTGATCGGCGTCGATGGCCGGAGGCAGCCCGTCGGGATAGGCGATCTGTCCCTCGACCACATCGCCCATGCAGGTCCCGCAGGTGCCGCCACGGCAGCTGTAGGGCAGCATGAGGCCGGCACGCAGGGCAGCATCGATGACGCTTTCGCCATCGCCCACCTCGAAGGCGTGATCGCTGTTGGCGATGCGGACCTGGTAGCTCATCGGTTGTCTCCCTCAGTCATCGGGTCGTGGCTTATGGCAGGACAGACACTGGCGGTGCCGATCACGTTCACGCGCCCTTGAACTCGGCCACCACCGGGGCATGGTCCGAGGGCCTTTCCCGGCGCCGGGGATCCAGGTCCACCTCGCTGCCGGTGAGGCGCTTTGTGAGGGCGGGGCTGGTAAGGATCAGGTCAATGCGCAGGCCGCGATTGCGCTTGAAGTTATTGACGCGGTAGTCAAACCACGAGAAGCAATCGGCAGGCTGGTCAAAGCGCCGAAAGCTGTCACTGAACCCCAGCTCGGTGATGGCCGACAGGGCGTCCCGCTCGGCATCGGAGCAGAGGATCCGGCCCGCCCACTCATCGGGGTCGTGGACATCGTCATCCGCCGGGGCAATGTTGAAGTCACCCACTACGGCCACCTGGTCGTGGCGACTCAGCTCGTCCTGCAGCCAGGTGCGCAGGTGCGCGAGCCATTCCAGCTTGTAGGCGTACTTGTCATCGCCCACCGCCTTGCCGTTGGGCACATACAGGTTGATGAAGCGCACGCCATCGACGGTGGCGGCCAGCACCCGGCGCTGCGGATCCTCAAAACCCGGGATGTCGAGGCTGACCGCCTCGATGGGGGCGCGGGCGAGTACCGCCACACCGTTGTAGGTTTTCTGACCCGAATACGCCACCTCGTAGCCGGCGCTGCGAATCGCTTCCACCGGGAATCGCTCGTCGGGCAGCTTGGTCTCCTGCAGGCCCAGAATGTCGGGGCCCGCGGTCTCGAGCCAGTCGAGCACATGGGGCAGGCGGACATTCAGGGAGTTAACGTTCCAGGAGGCAATTTTCACCGAATACTCCGGGCGGCGTGTCAGAAGCGATTCATTATACGCCGAGGCTGTCATCCATGCAGTGCCGGGATGCGGATCGGTCAGACGCCGGGCGTCGCATCGCGGGCCGGGCGGTAGCGGCGCATGAAGCGCCGGTCGATCCAGTCCTTGGCGTGCCAGATCAGCCGTCCGCCGGTGCTGAAGGCCCCGCGCGAGGCAACCGCATGACGATCGCCGGTGGTCACAAGCGCCAGCCAGTGGCGCTGGGGGTGATGGGGCCGCAGCGGCTGATGGCGCAGAAACCGACGCAGGTTGCGCGCCAGCGGTGGCCCCTGGCGGACCGCAATCACGCCGGCCTTGGCGCGGGGCTGATTGTCCATGCTGGCGATGTCGCCGGCCGCGAACACACGGGCGTCCGTCACGCTCTGCAGGGTATCGCTGACCCGGACAAAGCCCTGCGCATCGAGTGCCAGTCCGGTGTTGGCCAACCAGTCGGCGCCCCGGGCGCGGGTTACCCAGATCACTTCGTCGGCGCGGTGGTGCCGGCCATCGGCGGTGGTCAGCCCGTGGGCATCGACGCCGGTGACCGCCTGGCCGCACTGCAGATCGATGGCGCGCCGCGCAAACAGGCGCCGAAAGCGCCGCTGTACCCGCGGGTTATGGGTGGGCAGCAGGGTGGTGCCGCGGGTGTAGAGGGCAAAGCGCAACACCGAGGGGTCGGCGTCCCGGGCGCGCAGCTCGCCCGTCAGGCGGTGCTGCATGGCCAGCACCAGCTCGACACCGCCGGCACCACCGCCCACCACCGCAATCCGCCGTGGAGTCGGGTCGGCACACACCCGCTCGAGCAGGGCGCGCCAGCGTGCGTCAAAGCCATCAATGGGTTTGGCCGCCACCGCATGGCGGTCCGCTCCGGTCTCACCCGGATCGGGTGTCGAGCCGATGTCCAGCGACACGGCATCGTAGGGGTAGGCAGCGCCCGAGGCGGTCACAACGGTGCCCGCGTCGCGGTCCAGCCCGCTGACGCTGGCTCGGACAAAATCGATGCCGGCCGTGGCCGCCAGTGCCTGCAGATCGATATGCACGTCGCGATAGCGGTAATGCCCGGCAATATAGCCGGGCAGCATGCCCGAGTAGGGCGTGAACCGATCCCGCGAGAGCAGGGTGACGGTCGTGCCGGGCAGTGGCCGATGGCCGAAGCGGCGCACCACCTCGACATGGCTGTGACCGCCGCCCACCAGCAGCAGATGCCGCGCTGTCATCGCTGCCTGCGCCTCCGCGATGCTCAGGCGGCCAGGCCGCTGGCCTTGAGTAGCGGCTCAATGCTCGGCGCCCGGCCGCGGAAGTCCTCGAACGCGGTCGCGGCATCCACCGAGCCGCCGCGCTCGAGAATGGCTTCGAGAAACGACCGACCGGTGACCGGATTGAAGATGCCTTCCTCGGTAAATCGCGCAAAGGCGTCCGCCGACAGCACCTCGGCCCACTTGTAGCTGTAGTAGCCGGCCGCATAGCCGCCCGCAAAGATATGCGCGAAGCTGTTGGGGAAGCGGTTGAAGGCCGGTGGCCGCACCACGGCGACCTGCTCGCGGACCTCATCGAGCAGCGCAAAAATCCGCTCGCCACGCTGGCGGTCGTGCTCGACATGCAGACGCAGGTCAAACAGCGAGAACTCGAGCTGGCGGACCATCTGCATGGCCGCGTGAAAGTTGCGGGCCGCTGTCATGCGCTCGAAAAGGGCTTCGGGGATGGGTTCGCCGGTTTCATGGTGGGCGGCGAACAGATCCAGCGCCTCGCGCTCCCAGCACCAGTTCTCGAGGAACTGACTGGGCAGCTCCACGGCATCCCAGGCAACGCCGTTGATGCCGGCGACGCTGGCGGCATCCACCCGGGTCAGCATGTGATGCAGACCGTGGCCAAATTCATGGAACAGTGTTTCCACTTCGCCGTGGGTGATCAGCGCCGGGCGATCGCCCACCGGCGGCGTAAAGTTGCAGGTCAGAAACGCCACCGGCGTCCGGGTCTGGCCGTTGTGGCGCATGCGACCGCGCGCCGGGGCCATCCAGGCTCCGCCGCGCTTGTGCGAGCGGGCGTAGAGGTCGGTGTAGAACTGCCCGCGCAGCTCGCCATCCGCGTCGCGGATTTCGTAGAAGCGGACGTCGTCGTGCCAGGTATCCACGCCCTCACGCTGGGCAATCTGCACATCGAACAAACGCTCCACCACCGCGAACAGCCCGGCCATGACCCGGTCGGCCTGAAACCACGGCCGCAGATCCTCGGGCGAGAGATCAAAGCGCGCCTCGCGCAGTCGTTCGCTGTAATAGCCGACATCCCAGGCCTCCAGCGCCGTCAGGCCGTCGCGCTCGCGGGCGAAGGCCTCGAGCTCGGTATATTCCTGCTCAGCCACGGGTTTGGCGCGTTCGGCAAGATCCTCCAGAAACGCGATCACCTCGGCGGCCGATTCGGCCATCTTGGGCGCCAGTGACAGGCTGGCGTAGTCGCGGTATCCCAGCAGCTCGGCCTGCTCCTGGCGCAGGTCGAGGATCTCGGCCATGACCGGATGGTTGTCCCATTGACCCGCCTGCGGGCCGGTATCGGAGGCCCGGGTCGTGAACGCCTCGTAGACCTCGCGGCGCAGTTCACGATGGCGGGCATGCGCCAGGACGGCCTGTACGACCGGCATGTCGAGGCTGATGCGCCACCCCTCGACACCGGCCTGCTCGGCATTCTGCTTCATCACGCCCAGCGCGCTCTCGGGGATGCCGGCCAGCGCCTCGGGATCGTCCGTGTCGCGGTACCAGGCATCGGTGGCATCCATGAGCTGCTCCTGAAACCGCGACGAAAGCTCGGCAAGGCGGGCCGCGATGGCGGCGTAGCGCTGCTTGGCGCTGTCTTCGAGAGCCACGCCGGCCAGTTCGAAGTCGCGCAGGGCGTTGTCCACACTCTGGCGCTGGTCCTGTTCGAGACGTGCATACTCATCACTGTCGCGCAGCGCCCGGAAGGCGGCGTACAACACGGTGTTCTGACCCATCTCGGTCTGATAGGCGGACAGCGCCGGCAGGCAGGCATTGTAGGCCTCGCGCAGGGCCTCGCTGTTCATGACCGCGTTCAGGTGCGAGACCGGCGCCCAGACCTGCTCGAGTCGGTCTTCGAGCTGCTCCAGGGGGGCAACCAGGCCATGCCAGGTGTAAGGCCCGCCGTCGCGGGTGATCGCCTCAATGGCGGCGCGGTTGTCGGCCAGCACCTGGTCGACCGCGGGTTTGACGTGCTCGGGACGGATTTCCGAGAAGCGGGGCAGGCCGGATTCAGCGAGCAATGGATTGGTCATGGTGATGCCGATGCGCTCCGTGAGTCGGTGGGGAAGCTCCCCGTGGCGGACAACCCGTAGGGTAGTCGATGAGGGTCGGAATGTTCGAACCGGATCCTGGCGCGGAAGTTCGATGGTTTTGCCCAGGCGTTGCTTTGTGTCAGTGCCTTGAAATACCTTCTAAGACGTTTGAACGCAGGACGCGCCAAAAAATGAAAAAGACATGATCAGTATTCAACGCCTTCGCGCGGCCACTCTCCTCGTCGGGTTCGCGCTGGCATCACTGATCCTGCTATCGCCCGAAACGAGTCGCGCGCAGGCATCGGCGTCCCCGCCACTGCTCTCGGTCGATCATTTCAGCCCCCGCGCCTCTTTCGCCAGTTTTATCCGCAATACCGACGCACTCACGGGGCTTTGGGCTGACGGCGCGCCGGTGAGCGAACAAGCCCCTCGTCTCCGCGCGGCGGCCGGGAGTTTCGATTTTGACGCGACGCCCTATGGGTCATCGACCGCGGAGCAGATCCACCGGATCCTGATGGCCCGCGAGATTATCGCGCGCCTATCCATGCCGCCACTGACTACCATTCCTGATCAGGCCACGGTCAGCGATACCGATCTGAGCAGCTGGACCGTACCGGGAACGCAGCTGCGCATGCGGCGCATTGCCAGCGGTCGTCACGAAGGGGCATTCAAATTTGATGCCGCCACAATCGCGGAACTCGACGATCTGTATCGGCGGATCAGCGCCATGCCAAGGCCCGATGGCGCACCCGATGCCTATCAGCGCTATATCGCCGATGCCGACGCCGCCGGCACTGGTCTGAGCCAGGCGTTGATCGCCAGTCGCCTGCATGTTGTTCGCACCACCAGTCCGCGCGACACCATGGAGGCTTTTCTCAGCAACATGACCGGCGCTTACCGGGTGGCTCGGGCCGCGAGCAGTCAACTCGACAGCGAGCCGCCGCAGATATCCGTCGAGGAAGCACGGCGCCAGCAGGGTATCGCCACAGATCAACTCCAGCAGGCGGTGTCGGTCTTTGACCTGTCGGACGTGCCCGAGGCGCTGCGGCGGGACACCGGGATCG
>CALGDM010000026.1 GCA_937884605.1 uncultured Spiribacter sp. | reverse complement strand
ACCCGCGGCATGGTGATGGTGACCATCCTGCGCGACGGTCAGGCCGTCCCGGGGCGGGTCGATATCGTGGCCCGCGATGACAACGACGAGCTGACCGAAATCCCCGCCGAGCGGGTGCGCGAGGACAACTGGGTCTCCTACGTCGGGACCTTCCCCATTGAGCCCGGCGACGCCCGCATCTTCGAAATCGAGGTCAATCCCCATGCCGGTGGCGAGGTCTATTCGGTGGCCTTTCGGCAAACCTTCCACACAGGGGACTGATCCCCATGTCGACCTGGCTGATCACCCACGACGCCTGCCTGCAGCATGACACCGGCAGCGCCCACCCCGAGCGCATCGAGCGCCTTGAGGCCATCCTCGCCGCCCTCGACACGCCGGCGTTTGCCGACCTGCAGCGCCACTCCGCGCAGGCAGCGTCACGCGCCATGCTCGAGCGCGCTCACAGTCCCGAGTACATCGATGCCGTGATGGCGGCGGTGCCCGCATCGGGGCGCACGCAGCTTAACGCCGACACCACGCTGTCGCCCGGTTCGGGAGAGGCCGCGCTGCGCGCTGCGGGGGCTGCCACCCAGGCGGTGGATGCCATTCAGACCGGCGAGGCCCGGCGGGTGTTCTGCGCTATCCGCCCACCGGGGCATCACGCCGAAACCGGCGAGTCCATGGGTTTCTGCCTGTTCAGCAACGCCGCCATCGCCGCCCTCCACGCCCAGGCCGAGCATGGCGTCCAGCGCGTCGCCATTGTCGATTTCGATGTCCATCACGGCAACGGCACCCAGGCGGTGGTGGCCGAGCGCGAGGGGCTGTTCTACCTGTCCACTCACCAGTACCCCCTGTTCCCCGGCACCGGCAGCCGCAAGGAAAACCAATCGGGGCATATCCTCAATATCCCCATGCCCGAGGGCACGGGCTCGGCGGAGTACCGCCAGCAGTTTCACTGCGAGGCGATCTCGGCGCTGATCGACTTTGACCCCGAGCTGATGATCATTTCGGCGGGCTTTGATGCCGCCGTCGAAGATCCACTGGCCGGTATGGCCCTGACAACCGAGGATTTTGGATGGATCACCGACGAGCTGGTGGCCGTGGCCAACTACTGCTGCGGCGGGCATATCTGCTCGATCCTCGAGGGCGGCTACGACCTGGACGCGCTTGCCCGGGGCGTGGCCACGCACGTCGCCGGGCTCATGAAATAGGGCTTGACAGCAGCGGTTGTGCACATCCAGTGCGTCGCGAAACCGGCGGGACGTCGCTAACTCCCTGATACCGGGGGACAAAACATAACTAACTGTTTTTATTAACTATTTTAAACTGATCAAGAATTCGCCAGTCTGAGAAAACCCGCATCACGCGGGCCTGTCCGCCATCCATCCCCGGCTTCCTCCACAGACTTGTCCACAGGGTCTGGGGAAAACCCTAGGGCCGGTGGGGCAGGGCCAGATACTCCCGAGACTGCATCTCGCGCAGCCGCGAAACGATACGCCGAAATTCAAAATGCAGATGCCGGCCGCGGTACAGCCACTCGGGCTCGGCGGTGGCAGAGACGATCAACTTGACGCCGCGGTCGTAGAACTCGTCCACCAGCGCGGCAAAGCGCCGCGCGGCGTCCTCGCGATCACGATCCAGGATGGGCACATCCGCCACCAGCACCGTATGGAACCCACGCGCGATCTCGACATAGTCATCGGCGCTGCGCGGGCCCTCGCACAGGGCGTCAAAGCGCGCCCAGAGCACGCCATCCCCGAGTGCAAGCACCGGGATATCACGCTGGTTGATGACAAGCTCCGCGGCCTCATGCTCGCGCTCGGGGCAGAGACGCTCGAAGGTCTCGGCGAGCGCTGCGCGCGCTCGCTCATCGGCGGGAACGTGATAGACCGGCGCCCGACTGAGCAGGCGCAGGCGATAGTCGGTGCCGCCATCCACATTCATGACCTGCAGATGGCGCTCGAGCAGATCGATGGCGGGCAGAAACCGGTCACGCTGCAGCCCGCCCGCGTAAAGCCCGTCCGGCGGCAGGTTCGACGTGGCCACCAACGTCACGCCCTCGTCGATCAGCCCGTGCAGCAGCCCCGAAAGGATCATCGCATCGGCGATGTCGCTGACAAAGAATTCGTCAAAGCAGAGCACGCGCAGATCCGCCGCCCACTCGGCGGCCAGGGCCCGCAACGGGTCAGGCTGCTCGCGCAGCCAGCGCAGGCGGTAGTGCGCGGACTGCATGAACCGATGGAAATGCACCCGTCGCTTGCCAATGGCGGCCGGCAGGCATTCATAGAAGGTATCCATCAGATAGGTCTTGCCGCGGCCCACACCGCCCCACAGGTAGAGCCCCCGGACCGGCTCGGGCGCCTCGCCGCGACGGCGTTGCCACCAGGCCCGCAGGCCGGTGGCCGGTGGCGGCTGCGCCACCAGCGCTGCCTGCAGTGCGTCCAGCGCCTCAACCGCGGCGCGCTGCGCCGGATCATCGACGAAATCGCCGCCGGCCAGATCGGCCTCGTAACGGATACTCGGCGTTGTCACCGCCCCTGCCTGCCCTGTCGCTTTCCTCGTTGAGCAGAGTATGCCATCACAGTGCGCGGCGACGATTGCCACCCGCCCCGGAGTTTCGTATTTTGTCCCGTGATCGATCAATCCCCACCATCAAGGAATGGACATGGCCGACAACCGCCGCAGCCGCGCCGTCACCGAAGGACGCGCCCGCACCCCCAACCGCGCAATGATGCGGGCCGCTGGCTTTACCGACGAGGACTTCCAGAAACCCATCGTCGGCGTGGGCAATGCCCACAGCACCATTACGCCCTGCAACATGGGCATCGGCGCCCAGGCCGAGCGCGCCAGCGATGCGCTGCGGGCCGCCGGTGCCATGCCGGTGAGCTTTGGCACCATCACCATCTCCGATGGCATCTCCATGGGCACCGAGGGCATGAAGTACTCGCTGGTCTCGCGGGAAGTGATTGCCGATTCCATCGAGACCGTCTGCAACGGCCAGAGCCTTGACGGCGTGCTGGCCACCGGGGGCTGCGACAAGAACATGCCCGGCGCCATGATCGGCATCGCCCGATTGAACATCCCCGCGATCTTTGTCTATGGCGGCACCATCAAGCCGGGCCACTACAAGGGCGAGGACCTGACCATCGTCAGCGCCTTCGAGGCGGTCGGCCAGTCGGCCGCCGGCAATCTCTCGGACGAGGACCTCAAGGGCGTGGAAATGAATGCCTGCCCGGGGGCCGGCTCGTGTGGGGGCATGTTCACCGCCAACACAATGTCCAGCGCCTTCGAAGCGATGGGCATGAGTCTGATGGGCTCGAGCACCGTGTCCGCGGAGGACGACGAGGCGCGGACCATGGCGGCCCGCGCCGCCGAGGTGCTCATGGACGCTATCCACCATCAGCGCCTGCCGCGCGATCTGATGACCCGCAAGGCCTTCGAGAATGCGGCCAGCGTGGTGATGGCACTGGGCGGCTCAACCAACGCGGTCCTGCATCTGCTGGGCATTGCCAGCGCCTGCGAGGTGGAATTCTCCATCGACGACATCGAGCGCGCCCGCCAGCGCGTGCCGGTGCTCTGCGATCTCAAACCCTCGGGGCGTTATGTGACCAGTGAATTCCATGCCGTCGGCGGAACCCCGCAAGTCATGAAAATGCTGCTCGCCCGTGGCCTGCTGCACGGCGACTGCATGACCATTACCGGGCAGACCCTCGATGAATTGCTTGCCGACGTGCCCGCCGAGGCACCGGCCGGTCAGGCGATTATCCGCGACTTCGACAACCCCATGTATGCCGAGGGCCATCTCGCCATCCTGCGCGGCAATCTGGCCACCGAAGGGGCGGTGGCCAAGGTCAGTGGCATCAAAAAGCGCCGCATCGAGGGCCCGGCCCGGGTGTTCGACTCCGAAGAGCTCGCCATGGATGCGATCCTCGCCGACCGAATCCAGCCCGGCGATGTCCTCATCATCCGCTACGAAGGCCCCCGCGGGGGTCCCGGCATGCGCGAAATGCTGGCCCCCACCTCGGCAATCATCGGCCGCGGGCTGGGGGATGCCGTGGGTCTGATCACCGACGGGCGATTCTCCGGCGGGACCTACGGCATGGTCGTGGGCCATGTCGCGCCCGAGGCGGCGGCCGGCGGTAACATCGCCCTGGTTGAGGAAGGCGACCCGGTGGTCATCGATGCCGATCAGAACCTGCTCGAGCTGCAGATCGACGATGCCACGCTGGCCGAGCGCCGCGCCCGGTGGAGCCCCCGGCCCCCCAACTACCGGCGCGGCGTGCTGGGCAAGTTTGCCCGGCTGGTCAGCTCGGCGTCTTACGGCGCGGTCACCGACAAGGACCTGTTCGAGGACTGAGCGCCCCGGCCTAGCCCTCGGCGATGCGCCGCAGATCCGCGGCCATCGCGGTCACGCTGTCGCTCGGGCGGAATAGCGCCCGGGCCTGGCCGCGGGCGTCAAACACATACATCGCGCTTGAGTGCGAGACGTTGTAGTCGCCGAACTCGTTGGGCTCGCCGTAGCCGAAGGTGGCGCGATAGCGCTTGGTGAGCTCGCGCAGCTGCTCCACCGAGGCGGTGGCGCCGGTCACCCGGTCACTGAAAAAGTCGGTGTAGTCGGCAAGCCGCTGGGGCGTGTCGCGCCCGGGATCCACCGACACGAACAGCACCTGCAGATCCCCGTCAAGGTCTTCGCCGGCGGCTTCCGTGGCCGCCGCAATCCGGGCCATGGCGGTGGGGCAGACATCGGGGCAGTGGGTAAAGCCGAAGAACACCACCGTCGGCGCGCCCCGCAGATCCTCGGCCGTCAGCGGCTCGCCGGTCTCGCTGGTCAGACGAAACGCCAGATCCGGCAGCAGCCCTTCGATGCCCTTGGTCTGGTAGCCGCTGCCGCCGCAGGCGCCCAGCACCAGCGCCAGGGCCAGCACCAGGACCGGCCGAATCCACCGACCAACGCTGTGCTCAGGCATCCGAGTCCCTCCCTTGCAGACGAAACGCGAGAACGATGATCGCCGCCATGACGCTCATCATGGCCGCCGGTATCCAGGTGATCAGTCCGCCGATCTGCTGATCAAGCAGCGGATCGATGGGAAAGGCCCGGCCGCAGACATCGTAGATCTCGAACAGATTCTGGCCGCTGAACGTAATGTAGGCCCCCAGCGCGATCTGCGGCGGCATGATCAGCGCCAGCAGCAGAATCCGCCGCCCCGGGCTCAGGCGCGGCGTCACGGCCTGGTCGTTGCGCTCGAAAATAAGCCACCAGAACAGTAGCCCGTCGAGCAGCATCGTCCAGTTCATGAACCAGTACAGATCGATGCTCAGCATGGCATCAAAGTGGATCTCGGGAGTCAGCCAGAAATAGATCACGCCAACGAACAGCACGCCGGCAATGAACGGCTGCTGGAGTATGCGATACACCCGGCGCAGCGCGCCAAAAAGCGGGGCAGCCGGCCCCCGGGGCCAGGCCCGGACCCGCGCCGGCAGGGCCGTTGCCAACACCGTCGCCGGCATCGCCAGCGCAATCAGAAACGGGCCCAGGTGATGCAGCACCAGATGCTGCAGGCGGTGCGCCGAGAACAGGTACTGCGAGTAGTAATCGTAGTGGGTCTGGGTGACCGCGTAGATCAGTGCCACACCGGCAAAATACGAGAGCGCCGGCCAGAAGCCGGGCGTCGCCCCGCGCATCATGCCGATGGCGTACAGGCTGACAGCCAGCGCGCAGGCGGCAAAGACCGGCAACGAGGGCTCCCACGGCTGCAACCAGGTGACAAGGGTATTCATTGGTTGCCAGACCCCGCCAGAACCGGCAACCGCGCGCAGGCCGCCCGGGACAGCAGAATGGCCACGTGGCTGCTCGCGTAGAGCGCACCGTCGGCGCGCAGGCGCTCGATCAGCGCGGCGGCGGTGGGATCGGACGGGGCATGGATGGACTCGACAAAAAAATCGCGGTCCTCCACCAGCGCCGGCCGACAGCGCTTGAAGGCCCGAAAGGCCGTCCCCTTGGGTGTATCCGCCCATCGATCGAGCTGGCGCAGCGTTGCCACATCGACCCCGCGATGCCGATAGAGTGCGTCGTCCAGGGTGTTCATGCCCCTCCCCTGCGTCGGGTGGCTTCTTTCATCGGTTGGCTCGCGTAGACTTGCGAGGTAGTCACGATCAGCATCCATGAAAGGATAATGCGATGGAATTTGTACAGGATTATGCCCTTTTCCTGGCCCAGGTGCTTACCCTTGTGGTGGCTTTCGCGGTGGTGCTGGGCATGATCGGCGGCATGACCAGCCGGCGTCGCGGTCGGCAACGCGAGCAGCTTGAGGTCGAGCCCCTCAACCGCCGCTACCAGGCCATGAGCCGGCGCATCCAGCGCGGTCTCGACGAGCGTCGCCCCAAGCTGGTCCAGCGCCTTCGCGAGCGCCGGCAAAAGCGCCGCGGACAGGGCGGCGAGGGCCGGTTGCCGAGGCTGTTCGTCCTCGACTTTGAGGGCGATATCCGTGCCACCGCCGTGGACTCGCTGCGCGAAGAGGTCAGCGCCATCATCGCCAGTGCCAAGCGTGATGACGAGGTGCTGCTGCGCCTGGAAAGCCCCGGCGGCATGGTGCCCGGCTACGGCCTTGCCGCCAGCCAGCTGGCACGGCTGCGCGAGGCCAACATCCGCCTGACCATCGCGGTGGACCGGGTCGCGGCCAGCGGCGGCTATCTGATGGCCTGCGTGGCCGACCGCATCGTCGCCGCCCCGTTCTCGGTCATCGGCTCGATCGGCGTGGTCGGGCAGCTGCCCAACTTCCACGGCCTGCTCAAGCGCCACGACATCGAGTTCGAACTGCATACCGCCGGCGCGCACAAGCGCGACCTGACCGTTTTTGGCGAAAACACCGACGAAGGCCGCGAGCATTTCCGCGAGTCACTGCAGGCGGTGCATGACCTGTTCCGTGACCATATCGCGCGCTATCGGCCGCGCATGGACGTCGAGCGGGTCGCCACCGGCGAGCACTGGATGGGCGAGCGCGCCCTCGAGCTGGGACTGGTCGATGATCTGGGCACCAGTGACGATCTACTGCTCGAGCGGCGCGAGCGCATGGAGCTGATCAGCCTGTCCTGGCATCAGGCGCCCTCGTTCAGCCGCCGGCTGTCGGTGGTGGCCGAGTCCCTGCTGGCGCGCCTCAGGGGCCCTTCTCAAGCCAGAATGTGAGCTCATCGCCGGACTGGGTTTCGTGCAACAGCTGATGCCCAGTGGTGTCACACAAGGCACGAAAATCAATAACGGCGTGGGGATCGGTGGCCTGGACGGCGATGCATTCGCCCACCGCCATCTCCCGCAGCGCCTGTTTGGTGCGCAGGATCGGCAGCGGGCAGTTCAACCCGCGCAGATCCAGTTCACGATGGGCATGAGGGTGTGAAGCAGCGGCCATGGAGACGGTCCGGTTTCAAACGTATACTGGATTTTACATGACACAGTCAGGATTCGGAGGGTGCCGTCATGAGTGATGAGCGGCCAGACAAGCAGGACAAGGACAATACCGAGGGACACGATCCGCGGCCGGTCAGTGATGGCCGTCTGCGCGAGGAAATGAGCCGCGAGGAGGTTGAAGCCTACCGGGAGGACGCCGACAAGGCGCATGCCAACTGGTTTTCGGTGATGAACAACCCCTACGGCAAGGACTGAACGAGGCAAGGAGTCGGACATGCCCGAACTCAAAGGCATCCCCGTTGTGGTCAGCGGCCAGAAGGTCGACAAGGACAACGGTATCCGCGCCATCAAGAATGGCGTCAAGGCACAGCGCGACACGGCTCCGGTGGGTCGCGGCGACAAGCCGGACTGGCTGCGCGTCAAGGTCCCCACCGGCGAGACCTACCAGAAGGTCCGCAACACAGTGCGCGAGCACAAGCTGGCCACCGTCTGCGAAGAGTCCATGTGCCCCAATATGGGCGAGTGCTGGAGCGCCGGGACGGCGACCATCATGCTCATGGGTGACGTCTGCACGCGCGCCTGCAAATTCTGCGCGGTGGATACCGGTAACCCCAGGGGCTGGCTCGACGACAACGAGCCCAATGGGGCCGCCACCACCGTCGAGCTGATGGGCCTGAAGTACGTGGTGCTGACCTCGGTGGATCGCGATGACCTGCCCGACGGCGGGGCCCAGCACTACGCCGACTGCATTCGCGAGATCAAGCGCCGCAACCCCAACACGGCGGTCGAGGCGCTGACCCCTGACTTCAACGGGCGTCACGAGGCCATCGACACCGTGGTCGATACCGGGCTCGAGGTGTTCGCCCAGAACGTCGAGACGGTCAAGCGCCTGACCCATCCGGTGCGCGACCCGCGGGCCGGCTATCAGCAGACGCTGGATGTGCTCGCCTATGCCAAAAAGCGCCGCCCCGGCGTTCTGACCAAGACCAGCCTGATGCTGGGGCTGGGCGAGACCGATGAAGAGATTATCGAGACCATGGATGACCTGCGCGCCATCGGCGTCGACATCGTCACCTTCGGCCAGTACCTGCGCCCCACGGTCAACCACCTGCCGGTGGATCGCTACGTGACCCCCGAGCAGTTCGAGCGCTACCGCGAGATCGGTCTGGGCAAGGGCTTCCTCGAAGTGGTCTCGGGGCCGCTGGTGCGCTCGAGCTATCGCGCCGATCGCGTTCTCGAGAAAAACAACGTCGGCCTGGACAAGGCCGCCGGCGAGGGCTGATCGGGGCAGCGTAAGACCCCGCTCAGTCGTCGACGATCGGCGGGATCGGCGTTCGCCCGGTCGGGGCGGCGCCCTGGATCAGTTCCACCGCGCGATCCGCCGCATCCTGAAACGGCTCGAGCACCAGGTCGGCATCCCGTTCGCGCAGCTCTTCGGTATCCCGCTCATTGTGCGAGGCGATGGCAATGCGACCAGTGAATGGGTGGCCACGCACAAGCTGGGCCAGCGTGTGACGACTGTCCTCATGGCTCAGACCCGTCGGGTAGCGTGGCAGGGTGCTGATCACCCATTGGGCATGCTCGATGGGCAACGAAGCGATGAACTCCGCATCGGTGGCATCCCCGTACTCGGCCTGCAAACCGAGGCGGTGGGCGCGCTGGACCGCCCGCGGGTTGGAATCGACGCCAATGACGGCAAGCCCCTGCTTTTGCAGGCGCAGGGCGATGGCCGCCCCAAAGCGCCCCATTCCAAAGATGATCACCTCGGCGTCCCCGCCGCCCCGGAACGCGGCGGAATGAGGCTCCCGCACCGGGTTGGCCCGCTCGAATACGCCGAGGTACGGCCCCAGCCCGTCATATAACCGCTGGGAATACGTGATCATGTAAACCGATAGCCCAATGGTGATCAGACCCACGAGGGTCACCAGCCCCAGCGCTTCCTCGTTCACATGCCCCAGCGCCAGCCCCATGCTGATAAAGATCAGCGAAAATTCCGAAATCTGCGCGACCGTCAGCCCCGCCAGAAAACCGGTCCGCCGCCGGTAGCCGAGGACCCCCATAATCACGAGCACGATCAATGGATTGCCGATCAGCACAAAGGCCGAAAAGATCAATGCATCGCCGAGCCGCTGCCCGAGCAGATTCATGTCGAGGGTCGCACCCAGCGAGATGAAGAAAAACAGCAAGAGGAAATCACGCAGCGGCGCGAGCCGCGCTGAAATTGTCTCTCGATAGGGCGTTGAGGCGAGCGACACACCGGCCAGCAACCCGCCCAACTCCTTGCCCAGCCCGATGACGTCGGCGACGGTGGCAAACACGGTCGCCTGGGCGATGGCAAAGATCACGAGCAGCTCGGGGGCATGGGCAAGCCGCGCGCTGAGGGGGTCGGCGACGTAGCGAACAAACGCAATCACCAGTGCGACCAGGACCACGCCGGCCATCAGCACCAGCGCGATGTCGCCGGCGCCACCCCCGCCCTCGCTGCCGATTCCCAGCGTCGAGAGAACAATCATGGCCAGCACCACCACCAGATCCTGGACAATCAGGAAGCCGAGCGCGATCTGGCCATGCAGCGAGTCGATCTCGCGCTTATCGGAGAGCAGCTTGACAATGATGATCGTGCTGGAGAACGTAAGTGCAACGGCGACGTACAGTGAGGTGACCGCGTCCATGCCCAGGGCCATCCCGATGACAAACCCCAGGCCGGCGGTAAACGCGACCTGGCCCAGACCGGTCATCACTGCCACCGACCCCAGCGAGCGGATCAGCTTGATATCGAGCTTGATGCCCACCAGAAACAGCAGGACAGCAATTCCCAGCTCGGAGAGCAGTTCAATCTGGGCCTCGGCATGGACGATATCCAGCACCGAGGGCCCGGCAACAATCCCTACTGCGATAAAGCTGACAATCAACGGCTGGCGCAGCAGCAGGCCCGCAAAGCCGATCACCGCCGCCAGCATCAGCAGGGTGGCGACTTCGGCGAACGCCGAGTGGAGCATGAATTCCATGGATGAAGGCTCCCGATGAGTCTGTCGATCCCGATGGGCCACACCCGGAGGCGGCCATGACCGAACTGCTGGTGGCAACGGATCTGAGTCCTCGCGCCGAGCGTGCCCAGAGACGCGCCACCCTGCTCGCCCGTCAGCACGACCTGCCACTAAGGCTGGTGCACGTCATTGACGCCGACCAGCCGAGCGCGGTGATCGATGCCCACCACCAACAGGCCAATTCGATCTTACAGCGCCTGGCACGAACGATCGAGACCAGCGACGGTGTCGGCTGCGTGGCCGAGGTACAACATGCCCGGGGCGTTGACGCCGGAATAAGGGCGGCGGTGACTGACAACACGAGCCTGCTCGTACTGGGTCGTCATCGCCGGCGGGCGCTCCGTGATCTGTTTCTGGGCGGAACCTCCGAGCGGATCATCGCGCATGCCCCGTGCCCGATTCTGGTCGCCCAGAGCGCACCCATCGAGGCCTATCATCGACTGGTCGTGGCCACCGACCTCACCGATGGCGCGCGGGGACGCCTCGATGCGCTGGCCGCCTGTCGGCTTTTCGACGCGGCATCGACCGATCTTGTCCATATCATCGGGGCTTCGGATCAAAGCCCGGTGACCGCAAACCGCATGACCGATGCCGCCCGGGATCTCGCCCTGGCCCAGGAGAAGACCCAGGCCGCGCAAGCCCTGCACCGTCTGGCGCTGGACTCAAAACTCGGCGCAGTGGGTGAGCGTGTCGAGACAGACCCCCGCCCCATGGACATCGCGCTGATCTCTCTGGCCGAGCGGGAGGGGGGTGATCTGCTGGTGCTCAGTCCGCGCGGGCGGACCAGCCCGGAGGCCATACTCCGCTACAGCGTGACAAGGCGGTTGCTGAACGACTCGCCACTCGACCTGCTCATTCTCTGAGCGGGTCTACCCCATCAGGGGCGCCAGAATCACCGGCAGATACGCATCCAGCAACAGCACCGCGAACAGCGCCATCAGATAGACGATACTAAAGCCGAACGACTTCATCGGCAGTGACGGGTCGTTGGGACGGGCCAGCAGTGCATAGCCAAACCACAGATACCGCGCCCCCAGCACCAGCGCCCCGGCCAGATACAGCCATCCGCTCATGCCGGTGGCAAACGGCATCAACGTCACCCCCACCAGCAGCACGGTGTAGAACAGGATCTGCCAGCGTGTGAACCGATCGCCATGGGTGACCGGCAGCATCGGGATGTTGACGCTGGCATATTCCTCTCGCCGATGAATGGCCAGGGCCCAGAAATGCGGCGGCGTCCAGGTAAAGATGATCAGAAACAGCAGCAGGGCGTGGGCGTCAACGCTGCCAGTGACCGCCACCCAGCCCAGCACCGGCGGTGCCGCACCCGCCGCGCCACCGATCACGATATTCTGGGGCGTGGCGCGTTTGAGGAACAGGGTGTAGATGAACGCATAGCCGATCAGCGAGCCAAAGGTCAGCCAGGCAGTCAGCGGGTTGACCATAAAGTACAGGATCGACAGACCGGCCAGCCCCAGCACCCCGGCAAACAGGCTGGCGTCACGGGTGCGGAGCCCACCGGTGGGCAGAGGACGGCCCTCGGTCCGCTTCATGCGCGCATCGACGCGCCGATCGACCAGATGGTTGATGGCCGCCGCGGAACCGGCGGCCAGGGCAATCCCCAGGTTACCCAGCGTGAGCGCGGTCCAGGGAATGGCGCCGGGACTCGCCAGCAGTTCGCCCACCAGCGCGGTAAACACCATCAATGCCACCACACCCGGCTTGGTCAGCTCGTAGTAGTCACGCCAGTGCTGGACGGCATGCTGCAGGACCGCCGTGGCGCCCGTCGCAGGATTGGAAGTGGCGTCGATATATCGGTTCATGATCACGCAATGGGTCGCCGGACGTGAATGGCAGTGACCAGCACCAGCATGAGCAGGGCTGCGCCCGCATTGTGCGCGACCGCCAATGCCAGCGGCAAGTTGTAGATGACGTTGCCAATGCCGATCAGCACCTGCAGACCCAGCGCCCCGACGACCGCCACGCCCATGACGCGCCCCAGGCCCCCGGCACGCCAGAGCCAGAACGCCAGTCCGCCCAGCACCAGGGTGACCGCGATGGCGCCGATCCGGTGCACCAGGTGAATGGCCATGCGGGCGGGATGATCCAGCACGCCAAATTCGTAATTCACGCCCAGGCCCCGCCACAGCACAAAGCCCTCGCCAAAGTCGGCATTGTCCGGCCAGTATTCACCAAGGCTGCAGGTGGGAAACTCGTTGCAGGCAAGGGCCGCGTAGTTGGTGCTCGTCCAGCCGCCCAGAGTGATCTGGCCAACGGCCGCCAACGTGCCGATGGCAAGGAATACCCCCAGTCCCGGCACCCGCGAGAGCCGTCCGGCCCCCAGTCGGTTGCTGCGCAGCGTCACCCACCAGAGCAGCGAGAGTGTCGCCAGCCCCCCCAGCAGGTGGGCCGTGACCACCGCAGGCTTCAGCTGCCAGGTCACCGTCCAGGCACCCAGCAGCCCCTGAAAGCAGACCAGGGCGACCAGCAGCAACGGCACGCGCCAGGGCTGGCCGGGGCGATGCCGCTGGCGCCAGGCGAATACGCCCATCCCCACAATCAGGGCGCCCAGACCAGTCGCCAGATAGCGATGCACCATCTCGCGCCAGCCCTTGCCCACATGCACCGGCGTGTCGGGGAATGCCTCATTGGCCGCCGCGATCGCCTCGGGGGTATTGGGGACATCCCACTGCCCGTAGCAGCCGGGCCAGTCCGGGCAGCCCAGCCCGGCGTCCGTCAGCCGCACCCAGGCGCCCAGGACCACGACACACAGCGCGGTAGCGGTCGCTACCAGGCTCAGACGATAAAACCAGGGATTGGGATTCATTCGTTGACAGCCTCCTCAAGGGCGCGGCGCTCGGCCTCCTCTTTGGCCAGACTGAGGAGGTTTTCCAGATCGTCCAGCAGGCCGGACGCATCCAGCGGCTGCGGATAGCGCATGACGTGATAACCGCGATAATCGACAATATGCGCGGCCATCGGTTCACCGTTGTGGACCGCCAGTCGATCCACCACCGGGTCGGCGGCCGACAGATTGAGAATGCCCGGGACCGGTTCAAACACCGGCGCCTCGAGGCTTTCGGGCTGCAGCACCACCAGACGCACCCGTTCAATGTCCCGATCCAGGGCGATCTGGGCCCGGTTGAGCATGTCGACACGCTCACGGCAGGCCTCGCCGCACGCCTCGCGCTGCGGCACAACAATCAGCCAGTCGCCGGCCAGGACCGGCGCCGGCTCGACCACGCCCTGCCACTGCCCGGGATTGATCTGCTCGGCCGGCTGCACCAGATCACCATTGTTGGTGAATGATTCGGGGCGCCAGTCGCTGAAGACCATGACCATGGCCGCGGCGGTGGGCAGGATGAATACCGCCAGGAGCGCAAACGGCTGCCAACGGCCCTTGAGTCGTTCGATCAAGTGCTCTCTCCTCGTGTTTGCCGGCGCGTGTTGACCACCAGCCAGATCAGGGTCAGAGCCGCCGCCAGCGAGAACCACTGCACCGCATAGCCCTGGTGGCGTTCGGGACCAAAGCGCCAGGCATCCCGGTCACTGCGCCGGGCGACGGCATCCGTGGTCAGCGATCCTTCGACCAGCACATAGTCGCTGAGCGGGTAATCGAGCATCGCGTTCATGGCCTCGAAATCAATGTATTGCAGGCGCCGCGGCCAATCGCCGCGGCCATCCGCCGCATCGCCCAGGCGCATGCCCACGGACGGCCCCGACTCGATGCGGCCGCTGACCCGTGCCGGCGACTCCGCCGGCGGCAGCTCGGGCAGCGTCCGACGGCTGTCCGCAATGGGCACGAACCCGCGCTGCACCAGCACGGCGGCGTCACGGCCGCTCAGTCGCAATGGCGTCAGAACGCGGTAGCCGATGCGGCCATCCTGGACCTGGTTGTCCAGCAGAAATTGGTGGTCCGTGTCATAGCGGCCCTCGGCGGTGGCGCGCCGGTACTCATGCCGGGCCAGACTGGCCGCACGATCGTTGAGTGCCATCACCGGGGCGTCGGTGGCGGCCGCCTTATCGGCCAGCGCCGTGCGCTTTTCAGCCGCCCGGTCAAGCTGCCACTGGCCGAGGCCGATCAGAAGCACCAGCAACACCCCGTAAACCAGCGTGGGCAAGAGGCCGGGGGCGAACACCCAGCCGCCGATCCGAATGCCGCGACGGGCATTGGTCAAGCCAGCTGCCGCCCGTAACTTCCTTTACAATGCGCGCAAAGCGACAAGGAATAGCTCATGGATTTCGCAATTCGCATCACTATCTTGCTCACACTGTTCGTTATCGTCGCGAGCCTCGGTTCGGGCCTGTTCTATCTGATCCGCGACCGGGGCGAATCGCGCCGCACGCTCAATGCCCTGACGGTGCGGATCACGCTGTCGATCATCCTGTTTCTGCTGATCCTGGTGGGCTTTCTGACCGGCGCCATTGCCCCGAACAGCAGTCCGCTATAAGCGCGCTAGAGGATGTAGACGAAGATATACAGGCCCAGCCAGACCACGTCGACAAAGTGCCAGTACCAGGCCGCCCCCTCGAAGCCGAAGTGCGACTCGGGTTTGAAGTGGCCTTTCATGCACCTCAGCGTGATCACCAGCAGCATCAGTGTGCCGATCACCACATGCATGCCGTGGAAGCCGGTGAGCATGAAGAACGTCGACCCGTAGATGCCGGTTTCCATGCGCAGATTCAGGTGGACGTAGGCCTCGTAGTACTCGTAGGCCTGCAGACCAATGAACAGCGTGCCCAGCAGCACGGTGGCCCACATGAAACCGATCAGCTTGGTGCGGTTGTCATCCTTGAGGGCATGATGCGCGATGGTCAGCGTCATCCCCGAGGTCAGCAGGATCAGCGTATTGATGGTGGGCAGCGGCCACGCGGCCATCGGCCGCCACTCCATGGCCGCATTGGCCGGCCCGGCGGTGGGCCAGCTGAGCGCCATTGAGTCCCACAGCAGACGGCTGGTCGCCGGGTCTTCGCCGGACAGCCACGGCACGGACAGCATCCGGGCGTAGAAGAGCGCGCCAAAGAACGCGGCAAAGAACATGATCTCGGAGAAGATGAACCAGATCATGCCCCAGCGCAGCGAGCGATCGACCTGATCACTGTAGAGGCCCTTGACGCCCTCGCTGACCACGTCACTGAACCAGCCAAACACAAACCAGGCGGTGATCAGACCGCCGCCGCCCATCACCCAGGTACCCAGCGCCATGCCTTCGAGGTACATCGCGATCCCGACCACCAGCGCGGTGACGCCGATGGTGCCGATGATCGGCCAGTAGCTTTGATGCGGGACGTAGTAGCCGCCCTGTGCCTGTGCCATTTGCTGCTCTCCCTCTCCCCCGGTCGGATCGCTAGAGACGATCGAGGAAAACCCCCAGATAGATGCCCAGAACGAGCAGCACGAGCAGGACGACCGTCCAGCGGATCCTGCGTCGTGTGCGTCGATCGACTTCGCGGTTGATCATTGCGCGGTGATTGCCTAACGGACCACCGGCGGTGTCTCGAACGTGTGATGCGGCGCCGGTGACGGCACATCCCACTCGAGACCGTCAGCGCCTTCCCAGGCCTTGGCCTCGGCCTGCTGGCCGCCGCGGATGCACTTGTAGAGCAGGTAGACGAACAACAGCTGGGCAAACCCAAAGCCGAACCCGCCGATGCTCGAGACCATGTTCCAGTCGGCGAACTGCACCGAGTAGTCCGGGATACGGCGCGGCATGCCGGCGAGCCCGAGAAAGTGCTGCGGGAAGAACAGCACGTTGACGAACACCACGGACAACCAGAAGTGCCACTGACCCAGCCGCTCGCTGTACATATGCCCGGTCCACTTCGGCATCCAGTAGTAGGCCGCCGCAAGAAT
This sequence comes from uncultured Spiribacter sp., assembly GCA_937884605.1. GTDB lineage: Bacteria > Pseudomonadota > Gammaproteobacteria > Nitrococcales > Nitrococcaceae > Spiribacter. Next base: position 41,684 of record CALGDM010000026.1, on the reverse strand, counting down.
GGCGAACACCGCACCGGTGACCAGTACGTAGTGGAAATGCGCCACCACGAAGTAGGTGTCGTGATACTGGAAGTCGGCCGGCGCGATCGCGAGCATCAGCCCCGAGAAGCCACCGATGGTGAACAGGAACACGAATGCCAGCGCGAACAGCATGGGCGTTTCAAACGTCATCGCCCCGCGCCACATGGTCGAGACCCAGTTGAACACCTTCACGCCGGTGGGGACCGCGATGAGCATCGTCGAGTACATGAAGAACAGCTCGCCGGCGAGCGGCATGCCGACGGTGAACATGTGATGCGCCCAGACGATGAACGACAGGAACGCGATGGACGCGGTGGCGTAGACCATCGAGCTGTAGCCGAACAGCGGCTTGCGGGCAAAGGTGGGGATGATCGTCGAGATAATCCCGAACGCCGGCAGGATCAGGATGTAGACCTCGGGATGCCCGAAGAACCAGAAGATGTGCTGATAGAGCACGGGATCACCGCCACCCGCGGCGCTGAAGAACGTGGTGCCAAAGTACTGATCGGTGAGCAGCATGGTCACCGCACCGGCCAGTACCGGCATGACCGCGATCATCAGGTAGGCGGTGATCAGCCACGTCCATACGAACAGCGGCATTTTCATCAGGCTCATGCCCGGGGCCCGCATGTTCAGGATCGTGGCGATGACGTTGATCGAGCCCATGATCGAGCTGATGCCAAGCACGTGGATCGCGAAGATCACGAACGGGAAGGCGGTACCGGTCTGGAGCATGAGCGGCGGATACATGGTCCAGCCACCTGCCGGGCCACCGCCGGGCATGAACAGCGTCGACAGCAGTACGGCAAAGCCGAACGGCAGCAGCCAGAAGCTCCAGTTGTTCATGCGCGGCAGCGCCATGTCGGGCGCGCCCACCATCAGTGGGATCATCCAGTTGGCCAGCCCGGTAAACGCGGGCATGACCGCGCCGAAGATCATCACCAGCGCGTGCATGGTGGTCATCTGATTGAAGAAGTACGGATCGACAAGCTGAAGGCCGGGCTGGAACAGCTCGGCGCGGATCACCAGTGCCATTGCGCCGCCCACCAGGAACATGGCCAGCGAGAACAGCAGGTACATCGACCCGATGTCCTTGTGGTTGGTGGTCACCAGCCAGCGGGTGAAACCGGTCGGCTCCCCCTCATGCGATGCGTCGTTGTAGGTCGTTGCCGTCATCTCAACCATCTCCCCTGTCTGATTCTGTTTACCGGGCGGCCAGCTCGCCATCGGTCTCCGGCGTCGTGTCGGCATCGGCATCCGCCGTCATGCCCTCACCACTGGCCTGGCGGTTGGCAAGCCAGGTCTCGAACTCCGCCTTGGGCAGGGCCTCGACCACGATGGGCATGAAGCCGTGGTCACGCCCGCACAGCTCGGCACAGCGGCCGCGGTAGACCCCCGGCTCTTCGATTTCGGTCCACATCTCGTTGACATAGCCCGGGATCGCATCCTTTTTCCAGCCCAGATCCGGCATCCACCACGAGTGGATGACATCCGCGCCGGTGATCTGAAAGCGGATGCGGGTGTCGACCGGCAGGACCAGGCGCTGATCGACGTTCTGCAGGTAGTTGTCCACCGACGCCGGCTTGATTCCCGAGTCGAGGCGCCGCGCCCGGTCACTGTCAGTGGACAGCCGGCTCAGGAACTGCACGTCTTCGCCGCGGTATTCATAGCCCCAGAACCACTGATAGCCGGTTACCTTGACGGTCATTTCCGAGCCGCTGGTGTCGTCGAGGTCGATCAGCACCCGGGTGGCAGGCACCGCCATGGCCACCAGAATGACCAGCGGGATAACCGTCCAGACGATCTCCATGGTGGTGCTGTGATGGAATTTCGAAGGGGTCACGCCACGCGATTTCCGATGCCGGAAAATCGAATAGAACATGGCTCCGAACACGCCCACACCAATCACCACGGTGATCATGAAAATGGTCATGTGCAGGCCATAGATCTCGCGACTCGACTCGGTGACTCCCTGCGTCATGTTGAGCAGGCCAAAGTCGGCGCTGGCCGGTGCGGTGATCAAGGCGGCCGCCAGGGCGGTCAGTTGACCCGCGCGCTTCATCGCGGTTGCTGCAGTCATCCCGATTCTTCTCCAACGTTAGCGGTGAGCCCCGGCTTCCAGGATCTCCCCGGCCCATTCGATTCGGTGGCCATCACCGGACGCTCATCCCCCCATCGGGCCATCGGCCCGATACAGGCCCGCAGCGCCCGCTCAAGGCTGCGTCGCTCGTCCGTGTCGAGAAACGCGCCAATCACCAGCGACTGATCCCGCGAGCGCAGCAGCAACTGGGTTTCGTCCCAGCGCCGGGACACCCGGCGAAGCTGCACATCGGTCCAGGTCCGGTCCATTTCGAAGCGCTGCTCGACCCGGCCGCAGCCCTTTTCCACCACCACGGCGTTGTCCACGACGTGAATGATCTCGCGGTCGAGCGAGCGTCGCGCCGACTTGTACAGCGCCCATCCCAGCGCCGTCACTTCAATGCCCGCAAACGGCAGGATCGGCCAGAGCCCGTACCAGGTACAGACCAGCGCAATCCCCAGACATACCGTGCTGATGCCGGCAAAAATCAGCATCGTCTGCCGCCAGTCGGGCGCGATATTGGGCGCCAGAACAAAGCGGCGGCCGTGATTCGGCTCGCTTTCCGTCCGGGTACTCATGGGCCCGCCCCGCTCGGGTTAAAACTGATAGGCGTCAAGTTTAGTGAATTCCGCGCGCGGAGGAAAGCAACACCCCCGACGCCGATCGCCTCAGCGCTGGCGATGAGGCATTGACAGGGTATCCAGCGGCACCCGCACGGCGCCGTCATCGCCGGTCATCTGCATCTGGGCATCGGTGCCCCAGGCGTGCCCGTAGGCGATTTCCCAGGTTGCCGGCAACCGGCCCTCGGCGTCGGCAAGCGCCTGATAGGCGGTTTCCATGGCCTGCCAGCGCTGCCTCGAGGTGAGGCCCGGCTGGCGGGCCGCCAGGGCATTGCGCAGTCCCAGCGCGTCAAGATCGCGGATCAGGGCGGGCACATCGGCATAGGTCAGCGTGAAATGCTCCATGTCCATCACCGGATCCGCCAGGCGGGCATTGACCAGGGCATCGCCAATATCATGCATATCAACAAAGCCGTGCACATGCGGCGTCTGGTCGGCTGCCTGCCAGGCCGTGCGCAATTCGTCGAGGGTATCCGGCCCAAAGGTGGCAAACAGCAGCACGCCGTCGGGGCGCAGCACGCGCTGCAACTCGCGGGCCGTGGGCGCCAGATCGGGCACGCGATGCAGCGCCAGACTCGAGACCACCAGATCAAAGCTGTCATTGCGAAACGGCAGCTGATCGAGCCCCGCGCACACCCCCGGCGGACGGCGCCAGCGGCCGGCCCGCCGCCGCGTCTGCGCCACCAGCGGGGCGACCAGATCCATGGCGTAGTAATCCGCCCGCGGATAGCGCTTGCGCAGCGCCTGGGTGTTCAGTCCGCTGGCACAGCCAAGATCCAGCATCGCGGCCGGCTGCAGGCGGATGTAGTCGAGCCGTTCCACCAGTCGTCGACTGACCTCGCCGTGGAGCACCGCCGCCTCGTCGAAACGCGGTGCGGCGCGCTCCAGCCGGCGGCGAAGCACCCGGGGATCAAGCTGCAGGGGATCATCGGCGAGATCTGACATACGTCCATCCTGACATAATCCGCCGCCGGTCGGCAGCGCCCGCCCGGGTACTGGTCGCGGCCCGGGCGCACCGGCAGTCTGGCGGCATGAGCCGACCCCCCGCCAAGCCGCCTCAAACCCGCACCGCGTGGCGGCCGCCCGGCCGCTGGGCGGCGTTTTTGCACAACCTGTTCAGCGGCCGCTGCCGGTTCTGTCAGGCCCGCAGCCTGGCGTGCCCGCTGTGCCCCGGCTGTCGCGAGGATCTGCCCTGGATCAGCGCGGCCTGCGAGCGCTGCGGCCTGCCGCTGGCCTCGGGCGAGCCGCTTTGCGCGGGCTGTCGCACCGCACCGCCGCCGCTTGATCGAACCCGCGTGATCTGGACCTACAGCGATGGCGTTGATGACCTGATTCGGGCGTTCAAGCTGCACGAGGATCTGGCTGCCGGCCGTCTGCTGACCGAGCTGGCCGCCGCGGCACTGCATCAACGCCGCACCCCCTGCCAGGGCCCGCTGGTGCCCATGCCGCTGCATCCAACCCGCTATCGCCGGCGCGGCTTCAACCAATCGGCGCTAATCGCCGGCTGGCTGGGGCCGCCGGTGGCGTCATCGCTGATCCGGCGCCACCGCTACACCGCGCCCCAGCGTGGCCAGACGGCCGCCGACCGGCGCACCAACCTGCACGGGGCATTCCGCTTGCAGCGCCCGCCCCCGCCCGCAGTCACTCTGGTGGATGACGTCGTGACCACCGGCGCCAGCCTGGCGGCGGTGGCCGATTGCCTGCGCCAGGGCGGGGTCAAGCGCATCGAGGTGATCGCCCTGGCCCGGGCGATTTAGCCGCCTGTCAGATAGGACAGCGCAATACCCACGAACACCACACCGCCGTACAGATTGTTGTTGAGAAACGCCCCAAAACTGCCGTCACGGCTGCGGTCGCGGATCAGCCACTGCTGGCGCAGGAACAGCCCAGCGCCCAGCGCCAGCGCCAGGTAGTACACCGGCCCCAGGCCGGCGCGCCAGCCGATCACCGCCAGCAACAGCGTCAACAAGACCTGCAGCAGCCCGATCATGGCCCGGTCGTAGCGCCCGAACAGCACCGCCGTGGACTTGATGCCCACCTTCAGATCGTCGTCGCGATCGACCATGGCGTACTGGGTGTCGTAGATGGTCGCCCACACCACCGAGGCGGCGAATACCAGCCAGGCGAGCGCCGGCACATTGCCGGTCTGGGCGGCAAAGGCCATGGGGGCTGCCCAGCCGAAGGCCGCCCCCAGGTGGACCTGCGGGAGATGGGTGTGGCGTTTCATGAACGGATAGGTGGCGGCAAGGGCCACACCGCCCAGCGAGAGCAGGATCGTGAGCCGGTTCATGAGCAGCACCAGGGCGAAGGCGATCAGGCACAGGGCCACAAACAGCAGTAGCGCCTCGCGCTCGCTGACCTCGCCGGTGGTCAATGGCCGGGTACGGGTGCGTTTGACGTGGCGATCAAAGTCGCGATCGGCATAGTCATTGATCACGCAGCCGGCGGCGCGCATCACCACCACGCCCAGCACGAACACCACCAGCACATCCAGCCGCGGCTCGCCGGCCGCCGCCAGCCACAACGCCCAGAGCGTGGGCCACAGCAGCAGGAAGTTGCCGATGGGTCGGTTCAGGCGCGCCAGCCGGGCATACAGCGCCAGCCGATGCCCCCAGTCGGTGACGGATGCGCTCATGCGTGCAGCTCCTCGATCAGGGGTTGCAGGAAAACCTCGGTCACCAGCAACGGACGGCCGGCGATCGAGAACACCGAGCGCCGCGCCCATTGCGGTTGGGCGCCCTGCGCCCGGGCCCGGGCGCCCAACCGCGAGTCGCCGGTCAGTGCCGCCACCTCGATGGGCCCGCGGGCCACCGGGTAGCGGCCAAACAGCAACGCCCCCAGCGGTTGCCGCCCCAGGGTGCGCAGACGGCGCAGTGGCCCCTCGAGACTGTGACGCGGAATGACGCTGCGGGCATAGATCCAGGGCTGGTCCCCGGCGCCCAGCCTGACCTCACGAATCCACAGCCAGGCCGGCCCGGGGGCGCCCAGCCGGCGACGCTCGTCCGGCCAGGGCCGCCCCCAATACTCGCGCAGGACCTGCACGTCGAACGCGCCGCCGGCCTGCGCCCGCAGTCGCCGGGTCAGCGAACCCGGTTCGTCCAGCCAGTCGCGGACGGCCCCCGGCCGCGGACGAGCGCCGGGCACACCCCGCGGTCGCCAGTGACGCAGTCCCGGCTCAGCCATGCTGGAATCCCCTCATACCTGTGCGTAACGCTCGCCCTCGCCCACCCAGCGGCGAATCAACTCGGACACGGCCACCGGATCGGCGTCGAGCAGCTCGCGCGCCGCCACCTGGACCGAGTCCAGCAGATCGCCGTCGCGGGTCAGATCCGCAATCCGATAGGTCAGCGCCCCGGTCTGGCGCGTGCCCAGCACTTCGCCGGGGCCACGGATTTCGAGATCGCGCCGGGCGATGCGAAATCCGTCGTTGCTCTCGCGCAGCACGCCCAGGCGCGCCCGGGCCGTATCGCCCAGCGGACCATGGTACAGCAGCACGCAGCTGCTTCGGGCATGCCCGCGCCCCACCCGGCCGCGCAGCTGGTGCAATTGCGAGAGACCCAGCCGCTCGGCATTCTCGATGATCATCAGCGAGGCGTTGGGGACATTGACACCCACTTCGATGACGGTGGTGGCCACCAGCAGATCGATCTCGCCGGCCTCGAATTGCGCCATGACATGCTCTTTGGCGGACGCCGACAGGCGCCCGTGCACCAGCCCGATACTCAGCCCCGGCAGTTGCTCGCGCAGTCGCTCAGCGGTGGCTTCGGCCGCCTCGGCTTCGAGCCAGTCCGAGTCCTCCACCAGGGTGCACACCCAGTAGGCTTGCCGGCCCTGCGCGCCGACCGCCCGAATGCGCTCGATGACGGCTTCGCGGCGGGTGTCCGGGAGGGCGACGGTCTGCACGGGCAAACGCCCCGGCGGCAACTCGTCGATCACCGAAGTATCCAGATCGGCGTAGGCGGTCATCGCCAGCGTGCGCGGGATGGGTGTGGCGGTCATCACCATCTGATGGGGCTGGTGACGGTCGCTGCCCTTATCCCGCAACGCCAGACGTTGATGGACGCCGAAGCGATGCTGCTCGTCGATCACCACCAGGCCCAGCGACTGGAACACCACATCGGCCTGGAACAGCGCGTGGGTGCCCACCACCACCTGGATGTCGCCGGCGGCCAGCCCGCTCAGCGTGGCCCGCCGCTGGGCGGCTCCAGCGCGGCCGCTCAGCCAGCCGACCCGCAACCCGAGGGGCTCGAGCCAGTCCCGAAAGCTGCGCTCGTGCTGCTCGGCGAGCAGCTCGGTGGGGGCCATGATCGCCACCTGCCAGCCGGCGGCCACGGCATGCAGGGCGGCCAGCGCCGCGATCACCGTTTTGCCCGAGCCGACATCGCCCTGCACCAGTCGCAGCATGGGCACCGCCTGGCCCAGATCGGCCAGCACCTCGGCGTGCACGCGCTGCTGGGCGCCGGTCAACTCAAACCCCAGCCCGTCCAGAAAACGCGCTGCCCCGGCCCTGTCCTCACCAATCACCGGCGCGGGCATGACCTGCTGCTGGGCGGCGCGCAGGCGCAGCAGACTGAGGCGGTGGGCCAGCAGTTCCTCGAAGGCCAGGCGCCGCACGCTTGGGTGCCGCCCCTCGAGCAGTGCATCGACATCGCTATCGGCGGCCGGCGCATGGACCTGCGCCAGCGCCGTGTCCAGCGATGGCAGATCCAGGGATGCGCGCAGCGGCGCGGGCAACCACTCGGTGACGGCGCCGGGTCGTGCCAGTGCGGCCGCAATGGCCCGCCGCAGCGCCGCCTGGGTCACACCCTCGGTGGCCGGATAGACGGGCTTGAACTCGCCCTGCGCGGGAGCGGCACCGGCCTCCACGCGCTGCCAGTCGGGATGGACCATCTGCAGGACCACCGGCCCGGCACGGGCCTCGCCAAACACCCGCAGCGACACGCCGCGGGCCATCTGGCGCTGCTGACTGGCGTAGAAATGAAAGAACACCAGCTCGAGACTGCCGGTGCCGTCGCTGATGCGACAGATCAGCCGCCGGCGTTGCCCGCCCACGATCTCCACCGCGGTTACCGTGCCATCCACCAGCGCCGCCACGCCGGGGACCAGCTCGCCGATGGCCCGCACCCGGGTGCGATCCTCGTAGCGATTGGGCAGGTGAAAGGGCATGTCCTCGACCCGCTCGAGCCCCAGCCGCGCCAGTTTCTCGGCGAGCCGTGGACCGATCCCCGGCAAGCGGGCCACCGGCGTGCCCGACGCGGCGGCGCCCTCGGTCATGGATCAGGCGTCTTCGGCCAGGCTCAGGATTGCCTCGACCTCGACCATTGCCCCCTTGGGCAGCTCGCGCACGCCGACCGCGGCACGCGCCGGGTAGGGCTCGGCAAAGGTCTCCGCCATGATGTCGTTGACCGTCGCGAAATGGCCGAGGTCGGTCAAAAAGATCGTCAGCTTGCAGATCGAGGCCAGATCGCCCCCGGTGGCGATGCAGACGTGGCGCAGGTTATCGAATACCTGCCGGGTCTGGACTGCGATATCCCCCTCGACCAGGGTCATGGTGGCGGGATCCAGCGGGATCTGACCCGAAATGAAGGCCAGATCGCCGACCTGCACCGCCTGCGAATAGGGCCCGATCGCCGCCGGGGCCTGATCAGTCTGAATGATACGGCGTGTCATGGCTTGCTCCGTTTTGTGATGACTCGGGGCGCTCAGCCGCGCCGCCGGGTGATGCGCTGCACCGCCGACAGGCCCCGCAGCCGGCGCATGATACGCGCCAGATGGACGCGGTCACGCACCCCCACCACCAGCCGCAGGGTGGCAATCATGTCGGCTTTCTCGTCGATCTCGACGGCGTCGATGTTGGAGTCGAGATCGGAGATGACCGCCGCGACACTCGCCAGCACACCCCGATTGTTCATGACGTCCATGTCCACGGCCACCGGATAGTCGCCCTCGGCGATGGCGCCCCAGCGCACGTCCACCCACTTCTCGGGGTGCTTGCGGTACTCGCGGATGTTGTTGCAGGCCTCGTGGTGCACCACCACGCCGCGTCCGGCGCTGGCAAAGCCGACAATGGGATCGCCCGGGATCGGCCGGCAGCAGCGCGCAAACGCCACCACCGCGCCTTCGGTGCCCTGCAGAGTCAGTGCGCCCCCGGTGCCGGCGGCCTCCGACCGGTCGGCGGCATCGTCACCCCCGGCCAGATAGCGGGCCACAAACCAGGGCAGCCGACGGCCCAGGCCGACTTCCTCGAACACCTGCTCGACATCCTCGACGCCGAACGACTCGAGGGCCGCCGCGATCTGATCGTCGCCGAGATCGCCCAGGCTCAGATCCATGGCGTTGAGACCGCGCTCGACCAGACGCCGACCCAGGTCAGTGGCCTCGGCACCCTGCAGTCGCTTGAGGCTCTGACGGATGGCCGAGCGCGCCTTTGCGGTCACCACAAAATCGAGCCATGCCGGATTGGGACGGGCGACCGGCGCGGCGATGATCTCGACCGTCTCGCCGGTCTTGAGCGGCGTGCGCAGCGGGGCGAGGCGATTATCGATGTTGGCGGCAATGCAGGCATCACCGATCTCGGAGTGAACGGCGTAGGCAAAGTCCACCACCGTGGCGCCCTTGGGCAGCTCCATGATGTCGCCGCCGGGCGTAAATACGTAGACCTCGTCAGGGAGCAGATCGATCTTGACGTTTTCGATGAACTCCAGCGAGTTGCCCACGTTTTCCTGGATCTCGAGCAGACCGTGCACCCACTCGCGGGCGCGGGTCTGGGCGACATTGCTGGGCTGGCCCGGATCCTTGTACAGCCAATGCGCGGCGATCCCGGCCTCGGCCACGCGATCCATCTCGGCGGTGCGAATCTGCACCTCGAGCTGAACGCGGCGCGGCCCCAGCAGGGTGGTGTGCAGGCTCTGATAGCCGTTGACCTTGGGGATGGCGATGTAGTCCTTGATCCGGCCCGGCAGCGGTTTGTAGCGCCCGTGGCAGTGGCCCAGCACCCGGTAGCAGGTATCCACATCCGCGACCACCACGCGAAAGCCGTAGACGTCGAAGATATCCTCGAAACCGGCCTGCTTGCTGCGCATCTTCTGATAGATGCTCCACAGATGCTTTTCCCGGGCGCTGATCTGTGCGTCGATGCCCGCTTCGGTCAGGCTTGACTGAATCTCGTCACGGACATTATCCAGCAGCTCGCGGCGCGATCCGCGCTGCTGGCGCACCCGCTCCTTGAGAACGCGATAGCGCATCGGATGCAGGGCGGCAAACCCCAGGTCCTCGAGCTCCACCCGAATGCTGTTGATGCCCAGCCGCTGGGCGATCGGTGCATAGATCTCGAGGGTTTCGCGGGCAATTCGCGCACGCTTGCTGGGCGGCATCACAAAGATGGTGCGCATGTTGTGGAGGCGATCGGCCAGCTTGATCAGAATCACCCGGATGTCTTTCGACATGGCCAGGATCATCTTGCGGAAGTTCTCGGCCTGGGCCTCGGCCTTACTGCGAAAGTTGATCTGGGTGAGCTTGGAGACGCCATCCACCAGCTGCGCTACTTCCGGGCCGAAGGCCTCGGCGATCTCGGCCTTGGCGGTGGGCGTGTCCTCGATCACGTCGTGGAGGATGGCGGCGCAGAGGCTCTCGGCATCCAGCCCCATTTCACCCAGTGTCCGCGCCACCGCCAGCGGGTGGGTGATGTAGGGCTCGCCGGACAGGCGGCGCTGTCCCTGATGGGCCTGCGCGCCAAACTGATAGGCGCGATAGACTTTCTGGACGTTATGCGGGTCGAGGTAGTTTTCGAGCAGCGAACACAGATCGGCCGCCCGGGCCGCGGAGTCGTATCCCGATGTGTCGGGGGTGACTACTGCCTCGCTGCTGGCCATGACACCCCGGTCAGTCGCCGGTCTCCGCCCCGTCGTCCGCCGGCGGTTCGGCGGGCAGGTCGGCCGCTTGCGGCTCGGCCTCGCTGCTGGCGTCATCCAGCGCGCCCAGCGCCTCGGCCGCCTCCGCTTCGACGTTGAGGATGTCGGCGGTGACATAGCCCTCGGCGATCTCGCGCAGCGCGACCACGGTGGGCTTGTCGTTTTCCCAGTCCACCAGCGGCTGGGCGCCGTGCGCCACCTGTCGGGCGCGACGCGTGCCGGCCAGCACCAGTTCGAAGCGGTTATCGATGTTGTCGAGGCAGTCCTCAACCGTGACTCGTGCCATGGCGGCGATCTCCAGAATGAATGCGCTGTGGAATGCTTCCCAGTTTAGCCTGAAAGCCAGGTTGCAATAAAGGCTTGATTGTGCGGCCAGAAACGCCGGGGGACCGCGGGCTCAGCCCGACCCGTCGGTGCCGGTGAGCCGTGCCAGCGCATCGGCATGGACGCGCGTCTGCTGATCGGTGCCCAGCCGCCGCGCCCGGATGATGGCCTCGAGGTCGGCCAGCGCCACCGAAAAGTCGTCATTCCAGACCAGATAATCGTATTCGCGGCAATGGCTCATCTCGCTGACCGCCTCGGCCATTCGCGCCTCGATCACCGCATCGCTGTCCTGACCGCGGCCGCGCAGCCGGGCCTCGAGCACGTCCCGCGACGGCGGCAGGACAAAGATCGACACGCAGTCCGGCAGACGCTCGCGGATCTGGCGGGCCCCCTGCCAATCGATCTCCACCAGCACGTCGCGACCAGCGGCCAGATCATCGTCCACCGCGGCCCACGACGTCCCATAGCGGCGATCGAAGACGCGGGCGTGCTCGAGAAACGCATCGGCATCGATCAGGCGCCGAAACCCCGGATCATCCACAAAATGATAGTCATGACCGTCGCGCTCGCCCGGCCGCGGCCGACGCGTGGTGTGCGAGACCGAAAAGCACAGCCGCGGATCCCGCGCCATGAGCGCACGGAGTAGCGAAGTTTTGCCGGCGCCGGAAGCGGCCGACACGATATACAGAGTGCCCGTTGTGCCCGATTGCATGGGCGGAATGTTACCCTGCGCGCTTCATTTTCGCATCTTGCCAACCACCCGGGAGATCCGCATGCGCCCCAGCGGCCGAAGCCCTGACCAACTCCGCACCGTTCGCCTGACCCGCGACTTCACTCGACATGCCGAAGGCTCGGTGCTGGTGGAGTTCGGGGACACCCGGGTGCTCTGCACCGCCTCGGTCGAAGAGCGCGTGCCGCCGTGGCTGCGCAACAAGGGCCGCGGCTGGGTAACTGCCGAGTATGGCATGTTGCCGCGAGCCACCGGCAGCCGCACCGACCGCGAGGCCGCCCGGGGCCGTCAGCAGGGCCGCACCATCGAGATCCAGCGACTGATCGGCCGCAGCCTGCGCGCCGTGGTTGATCTGGAAGCCCTCGGCGAGCGCCGCGTGGTGGTGGATTGCGACGTCCTGCAGGCCGATGGCGGCACCCGCACCGCGGCGATTACCGGCGGCTATGTCGCCCTCGCCGACGCGGTGCAGACCCTGGTGCGGGCCCGCAAGCTGCGCCGCAACCCCCTGCACGGCCACGTCGCCGCGATTTCGGTGGGCATTCACCAGGGCACGCCTGTGCTCGACCTGGACTACGCCGAAGACTCCGAGGCCGAGACCGACATGAATGTCATCATGAATGATGCCGGCCACTTCATCGAAGTCCAGGGCACCGCCGAGGGCCATGCCTTCCGCCGCCCCGAGCTTGACGCCATGCTGGATCTGGCCGGCGCCGGCATCGCCGAACTGATCACCGCCCAGCGGACCGCACTGGAGGGCTGACATGGCGCTCATTGAGCGACTGGTACTGGCGAGTGGCAATCAAGGCAAGCTGGCCGAGCTCACCGCTCTGTTGAGTGGCCCCGTCGCCGAGATTGTCCCGCAGTCCTTTTACTACGTGCCCGAAGCGGCGGAAACCGGGACCACCTTTGTCGAGAACGCCCTGATCAAGGCGCGTAACGCCGCCGCCCACACCCGGCTGCCCGCCATCGCGGACGACTCGGGGCTCGAGATCCCGGCACTGGATGGCGACCCCGGCGTGCGCTCGGCGCGCTGGGCCGGCGAGGAGGCCAGCGACGCCGACAACAACGCCCGGTTGCGCGATGCGTTGATCGATCTGGGCGAGGATGAGCGCGGCGCCGCCTATCGCTGCGTGCTGGTGGCGCTGCGCCACGCCGATGACCCCGCGCCCCTGATCGCCGAGGGGGTGTGGACCGGGCAGCTGATCGAAACGCCCCAGGGCGAGGGCGGATTCGGCTATGACCCGCATTTCTACCTGGCTGAGTCCGGCTGCACCGCCGCCGAGCTGCCCGCCGACACCAAGAACATGCTGAGTCACCGCGGTCAGGCGCTGAGTGCCCTGCGTCGGCGGCTGGAGCAGGAATGGCGGCGGCCCTGACCCCGCCGCCGCTGGGGCTGTACGTGCACCTGCCGTGGTGCGTACAGAAGTGCCCCTACTGCGACTTCAACTCCCATGCGCTGCGCGGCGAGCTGCCCGAGACGGCCTACACCCAGGCCCTGCTGCGCGATGCCGAGCGCGAGGCCGTCGGTGCCGACGGCCGACGCGTCGACAGCGTTTTCATCGGCGGTGGCACGCCAAGCCTGTTCAGTGCCGAGGCCATTGGCACGCTGCTCGACGGCCTGCGCCAGCGACTCAACCTGTCCCGCACCGCCGAGGTTACCCTCGAAGCCAACCCCGGCACCCTCGAGGCCGGCCGCTTCGAGGGGTTTCTGGGCGCAGGTGTCAATCGGTTGTCCATCGGTGTGCAGAGCTTTGACACCCACCACCTCGAGCGCCTTGGACGCATCCACGGCGGCCACGAAGCGGCGGCGGCAGTGACGGCGGCCCAGCGTGCCGGATTCGAGCGCATTAACGTCGATCTGATGCACGGCCTGCCCGGACAGACCGCCGCCGAGGCGCTGGATGATGTCGAGCAGGCGCTGGCACTGGGGGTTCGACATCTGTCGCATTATCAGCTGACCCTCGAGCCCGGCACCGCCTTTTTCGCCCGTCCGCCGACACTGCCGGATGACGACCGGCTCGCCGACATCGAGGCGGCCTGCGCCGAGCGCATCGACGCCGCCGGACTGCAGCGCTACGAGGTATCCGCCTGGGCGGTTGCCGGCGAGGAATGCCGTCACAATCTGAACTATTGGCGCTTTGGGGATTATCTGGCGATCGGTGCCGGTGGCCATGCCAAGCTGAGCAGCCCGGAGGGGCGCATAAGCCGCACTCACAAGCAGCGGCTGCCGCGGCTCTATCAGGATCTGGCAGGCACTGATGCGGCCATCGCCGGGCGGCGCGACGTCGACACCGACGAGCGCCCGCTGGAATATCTGATGAACGCCCTGCGCCTGACTGACGGCACATCAATGGCCGATGCCCAGGCCCGCACAGGCCTGCCGGCATCGGCCTTTGAGCCGGGGCTGAGCGAGGCCCGACGGCGCGGACTGATGGTTCAGGACCCCTCGCGGCTGCAGGCGACGGTACTGGGCCAGCGCTTTCTCAATGACCTGCTGGAGCTATTTGAGTGATGATCGAAACGCTCACCATCGACTGCCCCTATTGCGGCGAGGCGTTTGCCACCGTGGTCGACTGCTCCGCCGGCGATCAGGACTACATCGAGGACTGCGTCGTGTGCTGCCGGCCCATCGAGTGCCGACTGACGGTCACCCCCGACGGCCCGGTCCTGACGGTGCAGCGCGACGACGACTGATCAGATCGGCAGCGGCGTCTTGTACAGCGCCACCATCACGATGTAGGCGTAGACCACCAGCGCGGCAAAAAACGCCGTCACCCGGATCGTCGCGGTGCGGCCGCGCTTGAGGGCGATGATGCCGAGGACGATATAGACCACCAGTGCGACCACCTTGGCGGTAATCCAGTCGTGGAGCACCACCGGGTAGCGCCAGCCGATCCAGGCCACTGCGAAGGCCGTGACCAGCAGCGTCGTGTCGATCACATGCGGCACGATCTTGACCCATTTGCGCTGCAGCATCGCCGAGCCGGCGACCATCCAGCCACCCCGCAGGATGAACAACAGAACCGTCAGCGTGGCGACGGTGGTATGCAGATGCTTGAGCCCGATATAGAGCATGGACGGTTTCCTGTTCGACGGCCGATTGAATCGCGTCATCCTACCGTCGCGGCATGACCCGGTCGAGCGCGTCTCTTGTACCGCTGGCAGCGACCGCCTAACATACGCGCATCTTTTAACCAGTGTTTCGAGAGACGGAATGAAGAAAAACATCCATCCCGAGTACCGCCAAGTGGTGTTTCAGGACATCTCCGCGGACTACTCGTTTCTGACCCGCTCGACGGTGAAGACCGACGAGACCATCCAGTGGAAGGACGGCAACGAATATCCGTTGGTCAAGGTCGAGATCTCCAGCGCCAGCCACCCGTTCTACACCGGCAAGCAGCGTGTGCTGTCGAGCGGTGGTCGGGTTGATCAGTTCCGTCGTCGCTATGGCGGGATGGCGAAAGGCTCCAAGGGCTGAGACCGGATAGCGCCGAGCGAACAGGAGGCGTCTCGATGGCCGACAAGACCGTCACGATCACCGACAATGAGACCGGCCGGCGAGCGGACATGCCGGTGCGCCAGGGCACCCACGGCTCTGACGTTATCGATATCCGCTCGCTGCCGAGCGATCTCGGCTACTTCACCTACGATCCGGGCTACGGCACCAGCGGCAGCTGCCAGAGCGACATCACCTTTATCGATGGTGAGCAGGGCATCCTGCTGTACCGCGGCTACCCCATCGAGCAGCTCGCCGAGCATGGCTCGTTCCTCGAGGTAGCGCGACTGCTGATTCATGGCGATCTGCCCAACAAGCGCGAGCTCGAGGAGTTCGAGGACGCCATTACCCGGCACACGATGGTCAACGAAAGCCTGCGGATCTTCTTTAACGGCTTTCACTACGACGCCCATCCGATGGCCATGCTGACCGGCGTTGTCGGATCGCTGTCGGCGTTCTATCACGACGCCATGGACATCACCGATCCCGATAGCCGCCTGCTGTCGGCGCATCGCATCATCGCCAAGATGCCCACCATCGCCGGCGCCTCGTTCAAGCATATGGTGGGCGAGCCCTTCGTCCACCCGCTCAACCGCCTGTCCTACACCGGCAATCTGCTGAACATGCTGTTCGCGCGACCCAGCGAGGACTACGCGATCAACCCGGTGGCGGAGCGTGCCCTCGATCAGCTGCTGATCCTGCATGCCGATCACGAGCAGAACGCCAGCACCTCCACCGTCCGGCTGGCCGGCAGCACCGGGACCAACCCGTTCGCCGCCATCTCGGCCGGCTGCGCCGCCCTCTGGGGCCCCGCCCACGGTGGTGCCAACGAGGCGGTGCTCAACATGCTGAGCGAAATCGGCAGTGTCGATCAGGTCCCGAAGTACATCGAAAAGGCCAAGGACAAGAATGACCCGTTCCGGCTGATGGGCTTTGGCCATCGGGTCTACAAAAACTACGACCCGCGGGCGACGATCATTCGCAAGACCTGCCACGAGCTGCTCGATGAGCTGGGTGTGGGCAATGATCCGCAGCTCGAGCTGGCCATCCGGCTCGAGGAAATCGCCCTCGCCGACGACTACTTCGTCGAGCGCAAGCTGTATCCCAACGTCGACTTCTATTCGGGCATCATCTATCGCGCCCTGGGCATTCCCAAGGAGTTCTTCACGGTGCTGTTCGCCATCGGCCGCACGCCGGGCTGGATCGCCCAGTGGATGGAGATGCTCTCCGACCCCGAGCAGCGCATCGGTCGTCCGCGCCAGCTCTACACCGGCCCCGCCCGCCGCGACTACGTCCCGCTGCATCGCCGCGGCTAGGCCCTAGTCGACGGCGTCGGCGTCCTCGGCGATCAGCGCCTCGACGTCGCGACGGCTGGCCCGCTGCATGGGTCGGCCGTCGATCGGGCTTTTCGGCGGCTGGTGATTGCCACGCCCCGCAAAGACCGCCACCGTGATCGGCGTGTCGCCGGCCATGAAGTGGTGCACGGGGATCATCCCGTAGTCATCCTCGAACCGAAACCGCTTTTCCTGGGTGTCGAAGGGGATGTCGTGATCCATGAGAAAGAACACGACATCCTCGGGGGTATCGGCAAAGCAGTGCAGGTCCACCGCGCTCTGGTCGCCGGCGGTGCCATCCAGCACCGAGCCCGTCAGTCGCGGCCGGAACGCCGCGAAAAACGTCATGGCCTCAAGGGCCGCCTCCCGCAGTGACTGCAGGGCGGTGACCTGGCGCTCGCCGCCAAACAGACGTTGATAATCCTGCAGCGCCGCCTGGATCTCGCGGTTCTGCGGCAGATTGGTGGTCCGTGGGGCGTTCAGCTGCAGCGCTGCCTTGCGTTTGGCGATTGAGAAGTCCCGAATCCCCTCGACCGCCATGATGCGGGCCGACTCCTGAACCAGACGTTCGCGCATGCGGGCGTCGCGGTTGGCTTTTCCTCGGGCCATGATGGCGCACTCCAGGGTCAGAAAAGAGGGTCGTCCGCCCCCCCGGTGCGACCCGACGAGCCATCGTCACTGGGCGCGGGCGGTGGCGGGAGGTGATCGGTACGAAAGGTCTCGTACAGGGCGTCGCCGACATCACCGCTGACCCGCTCGCCGGTCTCGGGGTCGATTTTCACGGTCACCAGATCGCTGGGGCGCGACCACTCCGACGCAGGGCGCCCCGCGAGCGCCTCACCCATGAAGTCCATCCAGATGGGCAAGGCGGCACGACCGCCGGTTTCATAACGCCCCAGACTCTGGCGCTCGTCGAAGCCGACCCAGACCGTGGTCACCAGATCACCATTAAACCCCGAAAACCAGGCATCGTTCTGGTCATTGGTGGTGCCCGTCTTGCCGGCGATGTCCGAGCGCCCCAGTTCGCTGGCCCGGCGGGCGGTGCCCTCTTCGACCACATCGCGCAGCATCGAGCGCATCAGCCACGCATTGTCGGCGCTGATCGCGCGAGGCCGCTCGTCGGACTCGGCCGGGGACTGTTCAGCAACGGTTTCGCCGTCGTTGTCGACAATCCGTTCAATGACATGCGGCTCGATGGAATAGCCGCCATTGGCGAACACCGCGTACGCACGAGCCAGTTCCAGGGGCGTGACCTCGGCGGCCCCCAGTGCCAGCGACAGGTTGCGCGGCAAACGCTCGCGGGGCAGGCCAAAGCGCTGGAGGTGCGCCAGCGTGGGGCTGATGCCCACCCGGCGCAGCACCCGAATGGAGACCAGATTGCGGGAATAGGTCAGGGCTTCGCGCAGCCGGGTCGGACCAAACACTCGGCCGCTGTAATTCTCGGGGCGCCAGACATCCTCGAGCGCCGCATCGGCGAACACCACTGGCGCATCGTTGATCAGCGTCGCCGGCGTCAGGCCATTGGCAAGCGCCGCCGAGTAGATCAACGGCTTGAAGGCCGAACCGGGCTGGCGGGCGGCCTGAGTAACGCGGTTGAACTTGCTGAACGAAAAATCATAGCCGCCGACCAGCGCGCGGATCCGCCCGGTATCCGGGGTCATGGCGACCAGCCCGCTCTGGGGCTCGGGCAGCTGGGCCAGCCGCCAGCCGTCATCGGTCTCGCGGGCGTACACGACATCCCCCACCGAGAGCACATCACCCGGAGCGTCGGGATTGCGCCCCATGGCATTGCGGCCGAGTTGCGGCCGCGCCCACTGCATTCCCGCCCAGGGCAGCGCAAGACGCTCGTCTGCCGCAGTCAGCAGCGTGGCCCCGGTGTCCTCGAGCGCAGTCACCACACCCACGCGTAACGCTCCCGGACGCGGAAATCCGGACAACCGATCCAGCAACGCCGCGCGGGGTCCGTCGATGAGCGCCGGGTCAAGTTGCGCCAGCGGGCCTCGATAGCCGTGGCGTTCATCATAGGCGTGCAGCCCCGAGCGCAAGGCCTGACGGGCTTCGCGCTGGCGCTCGGCCGAGACGGTGGTGTAGACCGAATAGCCCTCGGTGTAGGCGGGGGTGCGGCCGAAACGCTCAACCAGCTGGGCACGCACCATCTCCGCGACATAGGGCGCGTCAACGCCGGGTTCGCGACGGTGCCGGTCGGCCGTGATGGGTTGATCCATGGCGCTTTCGTAGCGCTCCTGGTCGATCACGCCGGTTGTCAGCATGCGCCCCAATACATAGGCACGTCGGCTCAGCGCCTCGTCCGGATCGGCGAGCGGGTTGGAAGCCGAGGGGGCCTTGGGCAGCCCGGCGATCATTGCCTGCTCGGGCAGCGTCAACTCCGCCAGGGGACGTCCGTAATAGGCCTCCGCGGCCGCTGCCACGCCATAGGCCCGCTGGCCCAGATAGATCTTGTTCAGATACAGCTCGAGAATCTTCTGCTTGTCGAGCTGCTGCTCGATGCGCAGCGCCAGAAAGATTTCGCGGAGCTTGCGCAGGTAGGTCTGCTCGGAGCTCAGGAACAGGTTGCGGGCAAGCTGCATGGTGATGGTGCTGCCGCCCGGTCCTTTCTCACCGGTGCGAACCAGGTACCAGACGGCCCGGGCGATGCCTTCATAATCAACCCCGGGATGTTGATAGAAACGCTGATCCTCGGCGGCGATGAACGCATCGATCAGGGTCGTCGGGATATCCGAGAGATTGACGGGCGTCCGCCGCACTTCGCCGAACTCCTCGATGAGTTCGCCCTCGGCGGTGTAGACGCGCAGCGGCACCTGCAACTCGACATTGCGCACCGACTCGACGCTGGGCAGCCCGGGCGCCAGCAGGATATAGGCGGCAATCATGCCACCGGCTGCCAGGAGCCCCAGCGAGGCCAGCCCCGCCAGCATTTGCAGTGAGCGCCGAATGATGACCGACATGAACCTTCTTGCATGCACTGACCCGTCGAGGCCCGAGTATATCACCGCCGGCGAGGCCGACGGGTTGCGCGAGCCCAACGGCTCATGACCTGGCGACGACTGCAACGTCCCCGGCGCCCCGCCGTCGTCGGCATTGATTGCGGCACCACAGCCGTCAAGGCCGTTGCGCTGCGCCGGGTCGGCGACCGCACCGTGGTCACCGGCCATGCCATCGAGCCCTGTGCAGACGCCGACAACACCGCCGCCATCACCGCTGCCGCGCGACGCGCCGCCCCCGACGCGCGACTGGCCGCCACCGCACTCGCCGACGAACAGGCCATCACCCGGGTGATCAAGGTGCCGAAGGGCCTCAGCGAGGCGGCCCTTGAGACCCGGGTCCAACTTGATATCGAGGCCGCCCTCAAGCAGTCCCGCCAGGCGCTGGCCTTTGACTTTCGGCGACTCGCCGCCGAGCCCGATGGCGATCAGCAGGCCGTTCTGGTGGTGGCCGCCCGGGCCGAGGCCATCGCCCAGCGGCGGCGTCAGCTCCAGACAGCGGGCCTGCGCTGCACGTTGATCGACCTGGACGCCCACGCCAGCGTGCGCGCCGCACTGATGGACGACCGCCTGCCACTGGGGCCTGCCAGCGCCCCGGTGGCGCTGCTCGACCTGGGGACACGCCTGCGATTGGGCATCTTTGATCGCCAGCGCCTGCACTACTGCCAGGCCCACGACCTGAGCGATTCCCCCGGCGATACCGATTGTCTGCAGCGCATCGAGCAGGCCCTCGCCATGCATCACGGCAGTGCCTCAACCCGCATCCCCGATGCCATGGCCCTCATCGGCGGCGGCGCCCGTCCGGCACTGGCGGCGGCCATTGCCAGCCGGCTGGGCAGCGACTGCCACTTGCCGGACCCGTTGCGCGGTCTGGAACTGGCCGAAGCCTGTGACCCCGATGCCTTCACCGCCGATCGGCCGCGGCTTGTCACTGCGATCGGGCTCGCGCTGCATGCCGGAGACCGCTATGCCCATTGGCGTTAACCTTTTGCCCTGGCGTGCCCGCCAGGCCCGCCGTCAGCGCTTGCGCCTGGGGCTGATCGGTCTTGGCAGCGGCCTGGCGGGACTGATGGCCCTGATCATCGTCGCCATCAGTATTGATCAACGGAATGCGGCGGCGCGCGCTCATCAGGCCGACCTTGAGGCGCAGCTGGCCGAGCTCGCCCCGGCGATCGCGACCTATCGCCGCCTCGAGCAGACCCGTGAGCGGCTCGACGCCCGGCATTCGGTCATGCAGCAGCTGGGCGAGCGGCGGACCCACGCCCCCGATGCACTGGCTCAGGCGCTGGCCGCGCGCCCACCGGCGATCACCCTGACCCGATTGCAGATCCGGCCAAAAGAACGCGTCATCGAGGGCCACACCCGGCAACCCGATGCCCTGCCACGACTCATCGACGCGCTGCGCGCCGCGCCGGCCTTTGCCGGGTTCCGCCTGCAGCGCCTGGCCCACCTGCCCGCCGAGCGCGACCGGCGCCGAGGGTTTCGACTGGTTCTGACCGGTCCGTCAACGCCGGTGGTGGATGATGGCCGTTGACGCCCTCAAGACCGCCGGCGCCGGGCTGTTGCTGGGCCTGATCGCCGGCTGGCTGATTGCCCTGCGACCGGCTCTGGACGAGCGCGACCAGCTTGCCGAAAGCGGCGCGCCGCTGGCCCAGCGCCTCGCTGCCGAGCAACGCCGCATCGCCGACCGGAGCGCGCTCATGGCAGCGGTGGATCGGCAACGCGCGGCGCTGGGTGATCACCCCATGCGTTTGCCACGGACAGCGGAGGCATCCCGGCTGGTCAGTCACCTCGCGGCACTGGCCGCCGACACCGGCTCACGCCTGGTTGACGTCGATCCCGGCAACACCCGAGTGACGTCGGACCACCATCGACGTCGCCTGGCGGTCCGCCTCCATGGCGCCTGGCAGCCCTTGATGCGGTTTCTGACCGGCGTCGAGCAGACCACTCGCGGGATCGCCCTGATCGGGCTCGAGTTTACCGACGCCGACGCCGACGCCAATACGGAGGCCGATGCCCGATCCGGCGAACTCGGCCTGACACTCAGTCTGGATGCCTACTGGCACCCGTCGGCGCCGGCGGAGCGGATGGATACGAAGACCGCGGCGGGCTGGATCGCCGCAACATCCCGGCCGGACGCCGAGGACGCCGCGCTGCCGCCGGACAATCCCTTCGCCGACGACGGCCAGCCGGTGACGGTCGCCAACACCGATATCCGCTATATCGGCCGAATCATTCGCGGCGATCGGCAGTGGGCGCTGATCCGTCGCGGCGATGGTCCGCTGCAGCGACGCCAGCGCGGCGACCCGATCGCTGCGCTGGGGCAACTGGCGCGCATTGGGCCCGGTGCCATCACTCTGGCGCCCGGCGCGAGCAACCCCGACGCCCCCATGCGGATCATCCCCCGGCAGCCGGGGCCACCATCGGCAGGAGAATAGCGGATGTCCATTGCCATCGTCCGATCGCCGCTCGCGGCGCTCATCCCCCTGATCGCGCTCAGCCTCGGCAGCCCGCCCGTCGCCGCCCAGCCGGTTCAGCTGGATGTCGACTCGGTGACGCTGCCGGAGGTGCGCGAACAGGTCGAGGCCATCACCGCCGGGCCGGCACCGGATGCCGACCCACAGGCCGTCGCGCCGGCGAAAACCGTGTTTCTGCCGATTCGTTATGCCGACGCCGACGAGCTCGCCAGTCTGCTGGACGCTGCGCGGGTGCGCGTTGATGGGCGCACCAACACCCTTATCATCCGCGGGCCGGATCGTGTCATCGCTCAGGCCCGGGCGCTGGTGGAGCGTCTGGATGTGCCGGTCCGGCAGGTACTGATCGAGGCGCGGATCGTGATCGCGAGCGATGACTTCAGCAACGAGATCGGCGTGCGCTTCAATGCCGCGCGTCGCAATCAGACCGGCGAGACCACCCTCATCAGCGGCGGCACGCTGGACAGCGACGGTCTGATGGTGGATCTGCCCGCCAGCAATGCCGCCGGGGGCGCCGGCGTGGCCATCGGCAAGATCGGTAGCTATCTGCTCGAGCTCGAGCTCTCGGCGATGGAGAGCGAGAACAAGGGCGAGATCATTTCGAGCCCGCGCGTCGTGACTGCCAGCAACCAGCAGGCCGAGATCAAGCAGGGCGTACAGATCCCCTTCGAGCAGGCCACCTCCAGCGGTGCCACCAGCATCGCCTTTCGTGAAGCCGTTCTGGGGCTGGTGGCAACGCCTCAGATCACCCCCGACAACCAGGTGCAGCTGACGCTGGCGATCAATCAGGACAGCCGCGGCGAGGAGACCCCGGAAGGCCCGGCCATCAACACCCAAGCGGTGCGCACCCACGTGCTGGTGGCCGATGGCGAGACCGTGGTCCTGGGGGGCGTGTTCGAGCAGACCCGCCGCGATGGTGTGAGCCGTGTGCCGGGTCTCTCGGATCTGCCGCTGGTGGGGCAGCTCTTTCAGCGCCGCACCGCGGTCAACGACCGCAGCGAATTGCTGATCTTTGTCACACCCCGCATCCTCGAGACTCCGAGCACGCCCGCAAACGCGGTAGAATCAGGACCATGAGCAGGATTGACCGGGTATTTCTCATCGGCCCCATGGGCGCGGGCAAGAGCACCATCGGCCGGCGACTGGCCGCGCGGCTGGCGCTGTCGTTCGTGGACCTGGATGCCGCCATCGAGGCGCGCACCGGCGTCGACATCCCGCGCATCTTCGACATCGAGGGTGAGGCCGGTTTCCGACGCCGCGAGTCGGCACTGCTCGAGACACTGACCCGGCAGCCGCGCACCCTGCTGGCCACCGGCGGCGGCGCGGTGCTTGATCCGGCCAATCAACGCTGTCTGCGCGAGCGCGGCCAGGTGGTCTATCTGCGCGCCGATGTGCCCACGCAGATCGCGCGCACCCGTCACAGCGATCGTCCGCTGCTGCGCGGCGACGATCCCGCCGGACGCCTGGCGGCGATCCTCGACACGCGTGGGCCGATCTACGAAGCCCTCGCGGATGTCAGCATCGACACGCGCGACGGATCGCCCGAGCGAATCGCCGAACAACTGGCCGAGCGACTGCAGCAAACGGAGCCCTCGCATGACCGATGAACCCCGCCGCGTCGACGTCTCCCTGGGCGAGCGCAGCTATCCCATCCTGATCGGCCAGGGTCTGCTCGACAATCCCCGCTACCTGCGCGATTACGTCGATGCCCGCGAGGTCATGGTGGTCAGCAACGAAACCGTCGCGCCGCTGTACCTCGACCGGCTGCGCGCAGCCTTCAGTGACCGTCGCTTTGCCAGCGCCTGCCTGCCGGACGGCGAGCAGGAAAAACGGCTCGAGTCGATGCTGCCGGTCTTTGACTCCCTGCTGGTCAACGGCTTCAGCCGTGACTGTCAGGTGGTCGCGCTGGGCGGAGGCGTGATCGGCGATCTGGCGGGGTTCGTCGCCGCCACCTACCAGCGGGGCGTGGGCTTTGTGCAGGTCCCCACCACGCTTCTGGCGATGGTGGACTCGTCGGTGGGCGGCAAGACCGGCGTCAACCACCCCCGCGGCAAGAACATGATCGGCGCCTTCCACCAGCCACGCGCGGTGATCGCCGATCTGTCGCTACTCAACAGCCTGCCGCAGCGGGAACTGCGCGCCGGCATGGCAGAGGTCATCAAATACGCCCTGCTCGGCGACGTCGATTTCCTTGCCTGGCTCGAAACCAACCTGGACGCGGCAATGGCCCGCGATCCCGCCACCCTCGCCCCGCTCGTCGAGCGCTGCTGCCGCAACAAGGCGGCCATCGTAGCCGCCGACGAGCACGAGGCCGGCCAGCGCGCCCTGCTCAACCTGGGGCACACCTTCGGTCATGCCATTGAAGCCGCCCGCGGCTATGGCGACTGGCTGCACGGCGAGGCGATTGCCGCGGGCATGTGCATGGCGGCACGCCTCTCGGCACGACTGGGCTGGATCAATGCCCGCGACCGCGACCGCGCCATCACGCTCATCCAGCGCGCCGGGCTGCCGGTGCGCGCCCCCGCCGACATCGGCGCCGAGCGCTTCCGTGAATTCATGGCCCGCGACAAGAAAAACCGCGACGGCGCGCTGCGCCTGGTCCTGCTGCGTGGCCTCGGCGATGCCACGGTGAGCGCCGATTACGACCCCGACGCCCTCACCGCAACGCTCGAGGCAGCCGGCCATGAATGAGCCAGCCAATGATCCCCTCGGTCTGGCGGCGTTCGCCTGCCGCCCGTCCACCAGCCGCGGGCGGCACCACGCGGACAGCCGCCCCGATCTGCGCAACGCCTTCCAGCGCGACCGCGACCGGATCATTCACAGCGCGGCGTTTCGGCGTCTCGAGTACAAGACGCAGGTCTTCGTCAATCACGAGGGCGACCTGTTTCGCACGCGTCTCACCCACAGCCTCGAGGTCGCGCAGATCGCACGCACCATCGCCCGGGCGCTGGGCCTCAACGAGGATCTGACCGAGGCCATTGCCCTCGCCCATGACCTCGGCCATACGCCCTTCGGTCATGCCGGGCAGACCGCGCTCAATGACTGCATGGCCGAATACGGCGGGTTCGAGCACAACCTGCAGTCCCTGCGCGTGGTTGATCAGCTCGAAACCCGCTACCCCGACCACGACGGACTCAATCTGACCTTCGAGACCCGCGAGGGCCTGGTCAAACGCTGCCCGCTTGCGCATGCCGAGCGCCTGGGCGATGTCGGCCAGCGTTTCATCGATGGCACCCAACCATCGCTCGAAGCCCAGCTCACCAACGTCGCCGATGAGATCGCCTACAACAGCCACGATGTGGATGACGGCCTGCGGGCGGGACTGCTGGATATCGACGCACTGCGCGAGGTGGAGTGGATCGACGCGCTCGACCGCCAGGTCGCGGCCGAGCACCCCGCCCTGACCGGACGCCGACGGGTCTATCGCATTGTCCGCGAGCTGATCGCCGGGCAGGTCAACGACCTGTTGACCACCAGCCGCGAGCGGATCAGCCGGGCTGCGCCGCTCGGACCCGACGATGTGCGCGCCAACGAGCAGCCGCTGATCGCGTTCAGCCCGGGCATGCACGCCCGCCACCGGGCACTCAAGAATCACCTGATGGCCAACCTCTACCGGCACTACCGCGTGCACCGCATGACCACCAAGGCGGACCACGTTGTCCACAGCCTGTTTGAGCGCTTCATGGCTGACCTGCAACTGCTGCCTCCGGAGTTTGCCCAGAGCGCCCGCGAGCGGGCCGAGCGCAGCGGTCAACGCGGTCGGGCACGGGTGATTGCGGACTATATCGCGGGCATGACCGACCGTTTTGCGCTCGAGGAATATGAGCGCCTCACCGACCCCGCCAAGCTCACCTGACATTGCCGCAAAACGGCGCCCGCGCTATATTGTCCAACCATTTGCCCGCTGACATGGAAGTCGCGCATTGATTGAGGACGTCAACTGCTGGCGCCGCCAGAGGCGTTGTCGGCATCGGGTTTCGATGCGGCCCGAACACCGGGCGACGCCCAACCCCAGCCAAAAACAGAGAGGCAGTTAGCGTGGAGCAACTACCCTTTAACGGTCCGACGCTTTATCAGCCGGAATTCGAGCGTGACAACTGTGGCTTTGGCCTGATCGCGCACATGGACGGCCAGCCCAGCCACTGGTTGCTGGAAACGGCGATCTCCGCGCTGGCGCGGCTCACGCATCGTGGTGCCGTGGCCGCCGACGGCAAAAGCGGCGATGGCTGCGGACTGCTGATCAAACCGCCGGTGGCGTTCATGCGCCAGGCCGGCGCCGCCGCGGGCGTCGATCTGGCCGAGCGCTTTGCCACCGGCTGTGTATTCCTGTCCCGCGACGCCGAGGCCAATCGCCACGCCCGCAGCGTGCTCGAGCATGCACTGGCCCACTACGAGGTGCCGGCGGCGGGCTGGCGCGAAGTCCCGGTCGACACCCGCGCCTGCGGCGAACAGGCCCTGGCGACACTGCCGGACATCGCCCAGGTGTTCGTCAACACGCCGGACGGCATGGAGGAGTCGGAGTTCGAGCGGCGCCTGTTCATGGCGCGCCGGCGGGCCGAGAAGGCGCTGGACGGGGTGGATTCGGTGTTCTACATCCCGAGCCTGTCGGCGCGGGTGCTCTCCTACAAGGGTCTGGTGATGCCGGAGAACCTGCCGGTGTTCTACAAAGACCTGCAGGATCCCGCCCTCGAGACCTCACTGGCGGTCTTCCACCAGCGCTTTTCCACCAATACGCTGCCGCAGTGGCGGCTGGCCCAGCCGTTCCGGTATCTCGCCCACAACGGCGAGATCAACACCATTCAGGGCAACCGCAACTGGGCCCTGGCCCGGGCCTACCGGTTCAGCACCCCGCTGTTACCCGATATCGAGGCGATCCAGCCGCTGGTCAACCTGACCGGTTCGGACTCCTCGAGCCTCGACAACATGCTCGACGTGCTGATCACCGGCGGCATGGATATCTTTCGTGCCCTGCGCCTGCTGATGCCGCCGGCGTGGCAGAACGTCGAGACCATGGACGCCGACCTGCGCGCGTTCTACGAATTCCACTCGCAGCACATCGAGCCCTGGGACGGGCCCGCCGGCATTGTCCTGACCGACGGCCGGCACGCCGCCTGCGCCCTCGATCGCAATGGCCTGCGCCCGGCACGCTGGGTGATCACCAAGGATCGTCACATTACCCTGGCCTCCGAAGTGGGCGTCTGGGACTACGACCCCGATCAGGTGGTCGAAAAGGGCCGGCTCAAGCCCGGCGAGATGCTCGCGGCCGATACCGAGACCGGCAACCTGATCCTGCCCGAGGACGTCGACGAGCGGCTCAAGAACCGCGCGCCCTACAAGCGCTGGCTGGCCGAGCACTCCCGCGATGTGCCCTCGGTGGGCGACGCCGGCCATTCCCGCGAGTCGCGCATCGGTGATCAGCTCGATACCTATCAGAAGCAGTTCGGCGTGACCTTCGAAGAGCGCGACATCGTCACCCGCGCACTGGCCCAGGGCGGCCAGGAGGCGGTCGGCTCCATGGGCGACGACACCCCGATGCCGGTGCTCTCGCGCCAGGTGCGGCCGTTGTACGACAACTTCCGCCAGCAGTTTGCGCAGGTAACCAACCCGGCGATCGATCCGCTGCGCGAGCAGATCGTGATGTCGCTGGAGACCGTGTTCGGTCCCGAGAAAAACCTCTTCGAGGAGGTGGAGGACCACGCCCGGCGTCTGGTGCTCGACTCGCCGATCCTCTCCGACGGCAAGTTCCTCGGTCTGATCGAGGCCCACCGCGAGGGCGAGCGGGTCCACACCATCGACCTCAGCTTTGCCGTCGACGGCTCGCTGGAGGCGGCCATTCATGCCATCCGCGATGAGGCCGCCGAGGCCGTTCGCGGGGGGGCGACGCTGCTGGTGCTCTCCGACCGCGGGCTTGCCCGTGACCGGATTCCGGTGCATGCCCTGCTTGCCACCGGCGCCGTTCACCATCACCTGGTGCGTACCGGCCTGCGCTGCGACACCAACCTGGTGGTGGAGACCGGCACAGCACTCAACAGCCATGAGTGCGCGGTGCTGATCGGCTATGGCGCGACGGCGGTGTACCCGTACCTGGCCTTCGAGGTGGTCCAGGATCAGCTGCGCACCGGCGAGATCAAGGGCGCCGAGCTCTCGGATCTGCTGCGCAACTACCGCAAGGGCCTCAACAAGGGGCTCTACAAGATCCTCTCAAAGATGGGCATCTCGACGATCACCAGCTATCGCGGCGCCCAGCTCTTCGAGATCGTCGGCCTGGGCGACAGCGTGGTCGACCTGTGCTTTACCGGCACCACCTCGCGCATTCAGGGCGCCGATTTCGCGGACCTCGAGGAGGACCAGCGCAGCCTCCACGAGCAGGCCTGGCGGGCCAGTGTGCCACTTGCCCAGGGCGGGCTTCTGAAGTACGTCCACGGCGGTGAGTACCACGCCTACAACCCCGATGTGGTGGCCGCGCTGCAGGAGGCCGCCTACACCGGTGATTACCAGCGCTACCAGGCCTATGCCGAGACGGTGAACACGCGCCCGGTGGCCGCCATGCGCGACCTGTTCCAGGTCAGGGACCGGACGCCGATCCCTCTGGACGAGGTCGAGCCGCTCGAGAACATCATCCGCCGCTTCGACTCGGCCGGGATGTCGCTGGGCGCGATCTCGCCCGAGGCCCACGAGGCCCTGTCGATCGCCATGAACCGGCTGGGCGGACGCTCCAACTCCGGCGAGGGGGGTGAGGATGCCCACCGCTTCGGCAACGAGCGGATGTCCAAGATCAAGCAGGTCGCCTCGGGCCGCTTCGGCGTCACGCCGCATTACCTGCGCAACGCCGAAGTCCTGCAGATCAAGGTCGCGCAGGGCGCCAAGCCCGGCGAGGGGGGACAGCTGCCCGGTCACAAGGTCAACGAGATGATCGCCCGGCTGCGTTACTCGAAGCCCGGTGTGGCGCTGATCTCGCCACCGCCGCATCACGACATCTACTCCATCGAGGACCTCGCCCAGCTGATCTACGACCTCAAGCAGGTCAATCCGCAGGCGCTGGTCTCGGTCAAACTGGTGGCGGCGCCCGGTGTGGGCACCGTGGCCGCCGGTGTGGCCAAGGCGTATGCCGATCTGATCACCATTGCCGGCCATGATGGCGGCACCGGGGCCAGCCCGCTGACCTCGGTCAAGTACGCCGGCACGCCCTGGGAACTGGGCCTGACCGAAACCCATCAGACGCTGCGCGCCAACGATCTTCGCGGCAAGATCCGGCTGCAGACCGACGGCGGCCTCAAGACCGGACTCGATGTGATCAAGGCGGCCATGATGGGCGCCGAGAGCTTCGGCTTTGGCACGGCGCCGATGATTGCCATGGGCTGCAAGTACCTGCGCGTCTGCCACCTCAACAACTGCCCGACCGGTGTGGCCACGCAGGAGAAGGTCCTGCGCACCAAGCACTTCATCGGCACGCCCGAGCGGGTCGCCAACTACTTCACCTTCGTTGCCATGGAAACGCGGGAGTGGATGGCGCGTCTGGGGATCCGCTCACTCGAGGAACTGATCGGCCGGGTCGATCTGCTCGAGCAGCGTGCCCCCGAGACCTCGCGGCAGGCCAAGCTGGATCTCTCGCCGATCCTCTCCGACGGTGGACTCGATCCGGACAAGCCCACGCACTGTGTCACGCCCAGCAATGTGCCGTTTGACCGTGGCGAGCTTGCCGAGCGCATGGTGGCCGACGCCCTGCCGGCCATCGAATCGGGATCGGGCGGCGTGTTCGAGTATGCGGTGCGTAACGACGACCGCTCCATTGGCGCGCGGCTATCTGGAGAGATCGCGGTTCGCCACGGCAACCTCGGCATGAGCGGCTCGCCCATCCGCCTGCAGCTGTCGGGCAGCGCCGGGCAGAGCTTTGGCGTGTGGAATGCCGGCGGCCTCGACATGGTCCTCGACGGCGACGCCAACGACTACGTCGGCAAGGGCATGGCCGGTGGCAAGCTGGTCATCCGCCCGCCGGCGGTCAGCGGCTTTGCCAGTCAGGACACCACCATCATCGGCAACACCTGCCTCTACGGAGCCACCGGCGGCAAGCTGTTTGCCGCGGGGCTGGCCGGCGAGCGGTTCGCGGTGCGCAACTCCGGCGCCCATGCCGTGGTGGAAGGCGTCGGCGATCACGGCTGTGAGTACATGACCGATGGCGTGGTCTGCGTGCTCGGGCCGACCGGCCTCAACTTCGGCGCCGGGATGACCGGCGGAATCGCCTTTGTGCTCGACATGGACAATCAGTTTGTCGATCGCTACAACCACGAGCTCATCGACATCCGCCGCGTTCAGACCGAGCCCATGACTGCCCATCGCGAGTTTCTGCGCGATACCATCGCCGAGTACATCGACGAGACGGGCTCACCGTGGGGGCAGGAGATCCTCGACAATTTCCGCGATTACGTCGGCTGTTTCTGGCTGGTCAAGCCGCGGGCCGCTGACATCAACGAGGTACTGAGTACGCTGCGGCAGGCAGCCTGAGAACGCTATGGGTAACTACTTCCAGTTTATCGACGTCCCGCGTCAGGACACCGAAAAAGAGCCGGCCCGTGCCCGGGTGCAGAAGTTCACCGAGATCTACGGCGACTTCAGCACCGAGCATGCGGCCGCCCAGGCCGACCGCTGCGTGGAGTGCGGAAACCCGTACTGCGAGTGGAAATGCCCGGTCCACAACTACATTCCCAACTGGCTCAAGCTGATCGCCGAGGGCAATCTGTTCGAGGCCGCCGAGCTGTCCCACAAGACCAACACCCTGCCCGAGGTATGCGGCCGGGTGTGTCCCCAGGACCGTCTGTGCGAGGGGGCCTGCACGCTCAACGACGGCTTCGGTGCGGTCACCATTGGATCGGTCGAGAAGTACATCACCGACGAGGCCTTCAAGCAGGGCTGGCGGCCGGACATGACCGGCGTTGTGCCCACCGGCCGGCGGGTGGCCGTCATCGGCGCCGGCCCGGCTGGTCTGGGCGCGGCCGACATCCTGGTCCGCAACGGCGTCGAAGCGGTGGTCTTTGACCGTTATCCCGAGATCGGCGGACTGCTGACCTTCGGCATCCCGCCGTTCAAGCTCGAAAAGGAAGTCATCGCCAAGCGCCGCGAAATCATGGAGTACATGGGCGTCGAATTCCGTCTGGGCGTGGACGTGGGCACCGACATCACCTACGCCGAGCTCGAGCGCGAGTACGACGCGGTGTTCCTCGGCATGGGCACCTACACCTATATGCGCGGCGGTTTTCCCGGCGAGGACATGCCCGGCGTCTACGAGGCGTTGCCCTATCTGGTCTCCAACATCAACCGCCTGATGGGCTTCGAGAAGACCCCCGAGGATTTCGTCGACATGGCCGATCAGCGCGTGGTGGTGCTGGGCGGCGGCGACACCGCCATGGACTGCAACCGTACCGCGCTGCGCCAGGGTGCCAGCAGCGTGACCTGCGCCTATCGGCGTGACGAGCAGAACATGCCCGGCTCGCGCCGCGAGGTCTACAACGCCCGGGAGGAAGGCGTCGACTTTCGCTTCAACCGCCAGCCCGTCGAGATTGTCGGCGATGGCCAGGTGGAGGGCGTCAAGGTGGTCGAGACCCGCCTGGGCGCACCGGACGAGCGCGGTCGCCGGCGCCCCGAGACGGTGCCGGGCAGCGAGGAGATCATCCCCGCCGACCGCGTCATCATGGCCTTCGGCTTTCGCCCCGATCCGCCGGAGTGGTTCGACGACCACGGCATCGGCGTGGACGAGCGTGAGCGGGTGCGCGTCAAAAAGGGTGGCAAACACCCCTTCCAGACCGATAACCCCAATGTCTTCGCGGGCGGCGACATGGTCCGCGGCTCGGATCTGGTGGTGACGGCGGTCTGGGAAGGCCGCGAGGCCGCCAAGGGCATCCTCGCCTACATGGGCGTCTAGGCCGGCACGTGGTCATGAGCGAACTGCAGAACGACCGCCTACTGCGCGCCCTCACCCGCGAACCGGTAGACCGTACTCCGGTCTGGATCATGCGCCAGGCCGGGCGCTACCTGCCCGAGTACCGCGAGATCCGCCAGCAGGCGGGCAGTTTCATGAATCTGTGTCGCAATCCCGAGCTTGCCTGCGAGGTCACTCTGCAGCCCCTGCGGCGCTTCGACCTGGATGCGGCCATCCTGTTCTCGGACATCCTCACCGTGCCCGACGCCATGGGCCTGGGGCTGTATTTCGAGCCGGGCGAGGGGCCGCGCTTTGAGCGCACAGTGCGCGATGCGGCCAGCGTCGATCGTCTGCCGGTGCCGGATGTGGACGCCGAACTGCGCTATGTCACCGACGCCGTCAGTCGGGTGCGGCGCGCGCTCGACGGCAGTGTCCCGCTGATCGGCTTCTCGGGCAGCCCCTGGACCCTCGCGACCTATATGGTCGAGGGCGGCAGCAGCAAGGACTTTCGCCACATCAAGGCGCTCGCCTACGACCAGCCCGAGGTCATGCACCGCCTGCTCGAGAAGACCGCCCGTGCGGTCACCGCCTATCTGAACGCGCAGATCGAGGCGGGCGCCCAGGCGGTCATGATCTTTGACACCTGGGGCGGGGCACTGGCCCACGATGCCTACCCCCGGTTGTCGCTGCAGTACGCCCAGCAGATCATCGATGGACTGATCCGCACCCGGGAAGGCCGGCGCGTGCCGGTCACCTTTTTCACCAAGGGCGGCGGCATCTGGCTTGAGGCCATCGCCGAGAGCGGCGCCGATGCGCTGGGCATCGACTGGACCCTGTCAATGGACGAAGCGCGGCGCCGGGTGGGCGATCGCGTGGCCCTGCAGGGCAACCTCGATCCGAGCATCCTGTATGCGCGCCCCGAGGTGATCCATCGCGAGGTCGACCGGGTGCTGCGGGAGTTTGGCCCCGGCAGCGGTCATGTCTTCAACCTCGGCCACGGCGTGCACCCCCAGATCCCCCCGGAACACGTCAAGGCCATGGTCGATGCCGTCCGCTCGCTGAGCCCGGCGTGGCATGACTAGGCAGACCCCCCGCATCCTGTCCGCCGGCGTTGTGCTGGTGCGCGCGGAGCGAAGCCGCTGGCGGTTTCTGCTGCTGCGCGCCTATCAGTACTGGGACTTTCCCAAGGGCCGGACCGAAACCGGCGAGACCCCCCTCGAAGCCGCCCGCCG
Source organism: uncultured Spiribacter sp. (assembly GCA_937884605.1). Classification (GTDB taxonomy): domain Bacteria; phylum Pseudomonadota; class Gammaproteobacteria; order Nitrococcales; family Nitrococcaceae; genus Spiribacter. The sequence goes on along the minus strand of CALGDM010000026.1, from coordinate 8,548 downwards.
CGAAGTGGCCGAAGAGACCGGCATTACCGACATAAGCTTCAACTGGGGCGAGGACTACACCGAGACCGGCCCCTACGCCCGCGGCAAGGTGGCTCGCTATTACCTGGCCGAGACCCCGACCCGTGAGGTCACGCTGGGCATTGCCCCGGAGCTTGGCACCCCCGAACACCATGAATGGCGCTGGGTGGACCCGCCCACGGCCTACCGCATCACCGCACCGCGGGTGCGGCGGGTGCTGGACTGGGCAATGGCCCGGCTGCCCGAACAACCGAGCGGAGGATTCAAAGGTGACGCATGAATCAGCCCACGGGCCGGGATTTCCTGCCAGCCGCCCCCGGCGGCTCCGCCGCGATGACGCCACCCGGCGCCTGGTGCGCGAGAACGGCCTGTCGGTCAACGATCTGATCCAGCCGGTCTTTGTCATCGAAGGGCATGACCGCAGCGAACCGGTGCCATCGATGCCCGGTGTCGAGCGCCTGACCCTGGATCGTCTGCAGGCCGAAGCCGCCGAACTCGACCGCCTGGGCGTGCCGGCGATCGCCCTGTTCCCGGTCACGCCGGCGGCGGCCAAGAGCAATGACGCCGCCGAGGCCTGGAACCCGGAGGGGCTCGCGCAACGCGCGGTTCGCGCCATCAAGGCGCAGACCCCGGACATCGCCGTGATCACCGACGTTGCCCTCGACCCGTTCACCCTCCACGGTCAGGACGGGCTGCTGGATGCCAATGGCTATGTCGCCAACGACATCAGCCTGGATGCACTGGTGCGCCAGGCCCTGTCCCACGCCGCCGCCGGGGCCGACATTGTTGCCCCGTCGGACATGATGGACGGCCGGGTCGGCGCCATCCGCCGGGCGCTTGAGGCCGATGGTCACCCCGAAACCCGCATCCTCGCCTATGCCGCCAAATACGCGTCGGCCTTCTACGGGCCGTTTCGCGATGCCGTCGGCTCGGCCGGCAATCTGGGCGGCGGCGACAAGCGCACCTATCAGATGGATCCCGGCAATGGGGCCGAAGCGCTCCGCGAAGTGGCCCTGGATCTGTCGGAGGGTGCCGACATGGTCATGATCAAACCCGGCATGCCGTACCTGGACATCATCCGCCGCGTCCGCGAGCGCTTCGACGTGCCGACATTCGCCTATCAGGTCAGTGGTGAATACGCCATGCTGAACGCCGCTTTCGACAACGGCTGGCTCAGCCGCGAGGCCTGTGTCATGGAGTCGCTGCTCGGTTTCAAGCGGGCGGGCGCGGATGCCATCCTGACTTATTTCGCGAGGGACGTCGCCGGCTGGCTGGCCGAGCACTGAACGCCCCGACCATCGGAGGTCCCATGGATTCCTATGCCGTTTTCGGCCATCCCATCGATCACTCGCTGTCGCCGCGCATCCATGCGCTGTTCGCCGAGGAGACCGCTCAGCAGATCGAATACACCCGGCGCGAGCCCCCCCTGGATGGGCTCGCCGCGGCGATTGACGCCTTTCGCGCCGAGGGCGCCCATGGCGCCAACATCACGGTGCCGTTCAAGGAGGAGGCCTGGGCTCTGGCCGATCAGCGCAGTGACCGCGCCGAGCGCGCGGGTGCCGTCAACACCCTGATTTTTGGCGAGGGCATCTACGCCGACAACACCGACGGCGAGGGGCTGATCAACGACCTGCGCAACAATCTGGGCGTCGGCCTTGCCGGCAAGCGCATCCTGCTGATTGGCGCCGGCGGCGCCGCGGGCGGTGTACTGATGCCGCTGCTCGACGAAAACCCGGCCAGCCTGGTGATCGCCAACCGCACCCCCGAGCGCGCACAGACCCTGGCTCAGGCCTTTGCCGATGCCGGCAATATTGAAGGCTGCGGACTGGACGAGCTGGCCGGCGAGCGCTTCGAGGTGGTCATCAACGCCACCTCAAGCGGACTTGAAGGCGACGTGCCCGACCTCCCGGCCAGTATCGTCGGCGACGGAGCCACCGCCTTCGACATGCTCTATGGCGCCGAGCCAACGCCGTTTCTGCGCTGGGCCGAGGCCAATGGCGCCTATCGCATCCGCGACGGGCTGGGCATGCTGGTCGAGCAGGCCGCCGGCGCCTTCGAGCTCTGGCGCCGCATCCGGCCCAGCACCGGCCCGGTCATCGAGACCCTGCGCAACGACACCCGTCCCTGATCCGCGTGGATGATCCAGGCCAGCGCTACACCTGACTCACTACTGGTTCTGCTGGTGGGCGGCGTCACGCTGCTCGCCATCGTGCTCAGACACCTCTGCGAGCGCTTGAGAATCCCGGCGCTGGTCGGGTACATCCTCATCGGCCTGGGGTTGCGACTGCTCCACGATGTGGTGCCGCTGCTGACCCCGGCGGTGCAGGGCGCCTTCGATCTACTCGCCGCCCTCGGCCTGGTCGCCCTGCTGTTTCGGGTGGGATTGGGCAGCAATCCGCGACGGCTGCTCGACAAGCTCCCCGGTGCCAGCCTGATCTGGCTGGTCAGCGTGCTGGTCTCGGGGGCGATGGGCTACTACGCCGCGCGCTGGGCCGGCTTTGCCAACGTGCCCGCACTGGTCGCCGGCGTCGCCCTGACCGCCACCAGCATCGGCGTGGCCCTGCCGCCCTGGCAGGCCGCCGGCGCGCTGCGCAGCGAGCAGGGGGCGCTGGTGCTGGACGTGGCCGAGCTCGATGACATTTCGGGCGTGGTGCTGATGGCGCTGCTGCTGGCAATCATCCCGACCCTGACCGGCGGCAATGGCGTCGACTGGACCGCGGCAACCACCACCGGCGCCGGGCTGCTGGCGAGCCTCGCCGCCTTCACGGCGGGCTGCTATGCCTTTGCTCACTGGGTCGAGCCGCCCATGACGCGGGGGCTCATCCGCCGCGAGCGCTCGCCCACACGCATGCTGATCGTGGTCGCGGTGGGCAGCCTGATCGCCGCCCTCGCCGGCATGCTTGGATTTTCGCTGGCGGTCGGCGCGCTGTTTGCGGGACTGGTATTCAGCAAGGCGCCGCGAAAGATCCGCCAGGATCGCGGCTATCGCGTGCTCTATGACTTTCTCGCGCCGTTCTTTTTTATCGGCATCGGTCTCAAGCTCGAGCCCGAAGCCCTGACCGGCGCCTTGGGGGCCGGAGCGGTTCTGCTGGTGGCGGCGGTACTCGGCAAACTGATCGGTACCGCCCTGCCGGCGCGTTTCATGGCCCCCCGATCCAGCGCGCTGGTCATTGCCATGAGCATGGTGCCGCGGGCCGAAATCGCGATGGTCATTGTCGACCAGGCTGGCCGTTACGGGCCCAACGTCGTGCCGCCGGCGCTCTACGGCGCAATGACCCTGGTCACCCTGGCCACCTGCGCCATCACCCCCAGCATCGTCCAGCGTCAGCTGGCCGCCAACCCGATCACGCCACCCAACCTGACCGGACCCGATCAGTCGCCGCCGCCGCGGTGACGCCCCATCAGGGACTCGTAATGACGCGCGGAGTAGGCCAGCTGCTCGCGCTCGCGATCATCGAGCGCACGCACCGCCCGCGCCGGGCTGCCCAGATACAGATAGCCCCCGTCGAGCTGCTTGCCGGGGGGCACCAGCGCACCGGCCCCCAGAATCGCCTCATCCCCCACATGGGCGCCATCCAGCACCGTCGCCCCCATACCCACCAGCACACGATCGCCGATGTGGCAGGCATGAATAATGGCCCGGTGCCCCACGGTGACGGCCGCACCAATGATCGCCGGATGTCCCGACTGATACGGCCCTTCATGGGCCACGTGGACGATCGCGCCATCCTGGATATTGGTCTGGGCGCCCACCTCGATGCGGTGCACGTCCCCCCGCAGCACGGCCGTCGGCCAGACCGACACCGAGGCACCGAGCCGGACATCACCAATCACCACCGCGCTGTCATGGATCCAGGCCGAGGCGGCCACCTGCGGGGCAATGCCCTGATAGGTCTCAATCATCGCGACACCCTCGGTCTCAGGTCAGGGTGACCAGCTCTTCGGCACTGGTCGGGTGAATGGCGACGGTTTCATCCAGGTCATGCTTGGTGGCCCCCATGCGCACGGCCACGGCAAAGCCCTGCAGCATTTCATCGCTGCCGACCCCAAACAGGTGCACGCCCACGACGCGCTCGTCATCGCCCACGCAGACCAGCTTCATGGTGCTGCGCTGCTTGGCTTCGGCGGGCGCCAGGGCAAAGTCCATGGGCACAAACCGGGTTTCGTAGACGCGCACGGCATCACCGTGGGCGGCACGGGCATCGGCCTCGGTCAGTCCCACACTGCCGATGGGCGGATGCGTGAACACCACGGTGGGCACGTCGCGGTAGGCCAGACGGCGGTCGTTCTGCCCGCCCCAGACCCGATCGGCCAGGCGCCGACCCGCGGCAATCGCCACTGGTGTCAGCGGATAGGGATTGTCGGTGACATCGCCCAGCGCAAAGATATGCGGCTGGTTGCTCGACTGCCACTCATCCACCGGAATGGTGCCGCCGGCGTCCATCCGGACGCCCGCCGCGTCCAGTCCCAGCTCATCGGTATTGGGCAGCCGACCCACCGCCCAGATCACCTGATCCAGGCCCTCCAGCGTGCGGCCGTCCGATCCGTGCAGCGTATAGCCGCCCCAGGCGGCCTCAAGCCCCGCCGGCGTAAAATGATTGACCAGCGTCGGGCCATGCGCCTCGATGGATTCGACGTAGGCATCCTGAATGGCGGCATCAAAACCCCGCAGGGGCTTTTCCCGTCGCACCACCAGCTGCACGTCGCTGCCCAGCTGATGGAGCACACCGGCCAGCTCGACCGCAATATAGCCGGCACCGACCACCGCTACCTTCTGTGGCCGATCGGTCATCTCGAAAAAGCCGTCCGAATCAATGCCCAGATCGCCGCCCGGGATGCCGGGCCGCCCCGGGGTGCCGCCGGTGGCGATCACAAAGCGCTCGGCACGATAGGACTGGCCGTCCACCTCAACGGTATGCGGATCGGTAAAGCGCGCCTGACCGCGGATAAGATCCACACCTGAATTGCCCAGGTTGCGATCGTAGATGCCATTCAGGCGCTCGATATAGCCCTCACGGGCACTGACCAGGGCGCCCCAGTCAAGGCTCGGCGTGACGCCGCTAAAGCCGTAATCCGCGGCGCGGGCCATTACCTCGCGGCTGTGCGCGGCCTGCCACATGACCTTTTTGGGCACGCAACCGACGTTCACGCAGGTGCCCCCCAGCCGTGACGCTTCGATCACGGCGCAGCGGGCACCATGGGCGGCCGCTCGCCGCGCGGTGGCGATCCCGCCACTGCCGCCGCCAATGCAGATCAGGTCATAGTCGTATTGCTTGCCGCTCATTCCCGGCTCCTGCTGTCGATGAGTGTCTGAGCCGCCATTCTGGCATAGCCATGGCTCAGGACCTCGACTCGGGATCGGACAATGGTTCGGATTCCTCTCTCTGCCGGCTTCTTTCCTGGGCCCGTTCCGATGAGCCCTCCGGCGGATAGTCGACGGTACCCCGCAAACGCTCGATCTGTTCCAGTGTCAGGCGGGGAAAGGCCAACATGCCTTCGTGGCGCCACTTCGCCACAGCCTCCTCGGCCTCGGCCGTGCGTTCCTCATCGAGTCCGCCGTCTCTGGCCGTGTACATAACGCTGGCGGGCAACGCGAACCCCGTGCCGGAGGCTTCAACGATGCGCTTGATATGAAAGTTCACATCCTCGCGAATGGCGTAGAACTCGTTCCAGTCACGGGTGAGCGCGTAGATGCGCACGCTGACATCAAGCGAGGATTCGCCGTAGCCGGCAAAGCGCACACGAATCGTGGATTCCTCGATTCGGGGGTGCGCGTGCAGCATTTCGCGAATGCCGATAAGGACATAGCGCAGCTGGTCGTCCGAGGTCTCGTAGCGCAGCCCCAGCGTCGCCTCAATCAGCATGGTGTCGCAACGCGCCCAGTTGACGATCTCCATGTCGACAAACTTCGCGTTGGGTACCGAGATTAATGTGCGGTTCAGGGCGCGGATCTGGGTCGATCGGATCCCGACCCCCTCGACCGTGCCACTCATGCTGCCGAACGTGCAGAAGTCACCAACCCGCACCGGCTTGTCGCTGACGACCGCCCGGTCGACCAGTCCTTCGCTTTCGAGCGCCGAGAGACTGTCCGACAGCATCTTGTTCGAGACCCCGTCGATAGCATCGTGGAGCTCACTGAAGCCGCGGTCATCCTCAACACACAGCTCGTGGAGGATCACCGGGTACCACTTGTGACCAATAATCGAGGCTATCTCGATCAGCGTCCCCTGTGCGGTGCTGTCAGTCCCGTACTGTCGGCCGTGTGTAGAGCAGTTCGTCGCCATCGTATTACTACGATCACCGAGTATCTCCTTGGTTACCGCTCCTAGATATGTCGGCCACACCCCTACCGAGATACATCGGTGTTGGGTAGACAGCTACCGACGGGAATCAAAAAAGGCCGCCACAAGTTTGCCCTCTGCGGCCCGAAGGTGCTGGTGAAGCGTCGACGAGGCGATCCCGAGTTCGGCGGCGACCTCCTCGGCAGTTGCCTCCCGTGGCCAGTCGTAGTACCCCAACTCCGAGGCAGTCTCTAAGACAGTGAGCTGTTTGTCGGTGAGCCGCTCGACGAGCTCGTCGCCGATGGAATCGATGGATTTGGCCCGTCGACCGTGCTGTTTCGAGACAAGTCGAACCGGGCCGTACTGTTCGGCGAGCCGCGAGCGCAGTTCGCCCACGTCGATGTCCTCGGGGGCTTCGACGACAAGCCGGGACTCACCGTCTTCGGCGACCAGCGACCGGAGATTCACCCCGGCATCAGCGAGGATCTCGGGAGCTGGATCGTCGACAGTCACACCGAGCAGACAGCCGTTGTCTTTGTCGTCGAGCCGCTGGCAGTCAGTGACGCCGGGGCTGGATTCGAGGAGCCTGATGACGTCCGCACAGTCGGCTCCACGGATTCTGATGCGGTAGGTCCGGCGTCCTGCATCAGTCGTTGTCGACCCCGCATACAGGCATTGGCAATCAAGCGCCGCCGAGAGTTCGGCGAACCGTTCGGTGACCGCGAACTCCAGTTCGATAGCGTCGTTAGCGATGAGCGTCGCACGGGTCGCTTCAAGAACGAACGCGAAGCCGAGTGTCTCGCCCAAGAGCCGGAGTCCGTTACGGACACTCTCGCCGAAGCCGCGGTCGTCGGTGCCAGCGACCGTCAATACCCCGAAGCGTCGTGAGCCGACCGCAATCGGCACCGCTGCGGCGAGCGTCTCGTCGACTCCATTGCCAGTTGGCCCGTTACCACCAGCACTCGGCTCCGCCGAGTCGAGCTGCCGACGGCTGATGGCTGGCGCACCCGTTTCACTAGCCTCCCGCACAAGCGCTTCGGCGAACGGTGAAGCGACGAACGCTGCCGGATCAGTCTCGGTGAAGGGATCGGTGTCGACCCGGTGTGTCGAGACCTCGACGCTGTCAGCCTCGCTGTTGACGGTGGCAATCCACGCAGCCGCGTAGAAATCAGAGTCGGCGAGCCCCTCACAGACTACCCGCTCGATCTCTCTGCGGTGGGGTGTCCGCAACATGAGTTCGATCAGCTCGGTGACCAGCTCGTTGAACTGGCTGGCGACAGTCAGCTCGTCGGTCCGAGCTTCGAGTTCCGTCTGTCGGCTCCGAAGCTGTGTTTCGCGGTCGGCCTGAATGAACGCCGCCCGTACTGACTCGGCAAAGAGTTCGACCAGTTGGACCCCCTGGTCGCTGAACGATCCGCTCGGCTCGAAGACGCTCAACACGCCGTAGTTCCCTACGGGGACGTGGAGATCCGCCCGCTCGGCACCAGCTGCGTACGCGTCGTCACTCAGTTCGTTGCGCACTGTCTCACCACGCCGGTAGGCCGCTCCAGCCCGCGAACTGTTGAGATCGTAGGCAATCGCTTCGGCTCGGAGCCGCTCGGCGGCCTCCGAGATCGAACCCATTGTCAACTCGTTTGTCGTTTCGTCATAGCGTCGCAGACAGGCTAGCTCGAAATCCAGTACGTCGACGACAGTGTCGACGGCAACCGCGCTCACGGCCTCGCAATCTTCAGCAGCCAACAGTTCGCGGCTCGCGGATGCCAACCCTGTAAGCTGGCGTTCGTGAGCCAGTTGCGCCGAAATATCGTGGGCCACACAAAGGATCTCGTCGGTTTCAAGCCGGGTGAGTGAGGCTTCGAGCGGCCGCTGTCGATCGCCCGTCCTTGCAGTTACCTCACCGCGCCACTCGCCGGTCGACGACAGCTCCGAAGTAATGCCGAGGGCAAACCGCTGCTGTTCGGCGTGGAGGTCCTCCCACGTCTCGCCGATGATTGCCTCGGGCGACCCGACGCCGAACAGTTCGGCGTAGGCCTGGTTCGCGTAGACGACCTCACCGTCTTCGGTGTAGATAGCGATCCCATCAGTGGCCGCTTTCATTGCAGCGGCCTGTCGACCGAGGCGTTCGCGCTGGTCGACGCGGGTCGAAATATCCCGAATACTCGCCAGTAGGTGCTGGCTGCCGTCGACCATGACACGCGTCCCCGAGATTTCGGCCGGGATCACGTCACCGTCGCAGGTGTAACACGAGA
>CALGDM010000025.1 GCA_937884605.1 uncultured Spiribacter sp. | reverse complement strand
AACAGAATTGATCGAAGGGCGGCGTCAGACCCAAACAAAGCCACTATTGTCAACGGTACTGCCGGCGCCCCATCGATACGCCACCAACTTCCCCTCGGGCGCTGGCTGCGTAACGGTATAGTCCACACAGGCAACCCGGTCGCTCATCGGGTTGGGCGTCCCACGTAGCCAGTAGTGCCCCACGAACACCGGTTTGTCGTCCGAATACCCTGGCAGCGCGTCACCGGGCACTAGCTCATCGGACAACGTGGCCCGAGCGGCGTCATCCATCATCGCCAGTGAGCGATACGTGCCGCCGCCCTGCTCCCACCAGCGTGTCCGGATGTGATGGCGCTCGTTCTGCTCTTTGTCGAGAAAACTCTCGCCGTCAGGCAGCGGTATCTCAAGGCCTTTAAGCAGCGTCTCGACGGCATTGTAAGCCTCGGTGCCCTTGCGCGCGGCGTTAACCCAGGCGTCGTCGATCAGGCACTGCCGGTGGTCAAGCAAGGGACGCAGGGCCTGGAGCGATTCATCATGCCAGCAGGCATGCACCACCCGCAGCCCCTCCAGATCCAGATACAGCGGCAGGGTCTTACACCAGGCGATGATCTCGTCATGGAGGGCGCTGTCTTCGCCAACCTGATCCAGGAATGCAGAATGCTGGTCGCGATTCTTATCCGTGTGAGGCCGCATGCGCTCGCCGGGCTGCTCCGGGTGCGGCGTTTTGAAGGCGACGGCGTTGAACTCGTGGTTGCCCATGACGGCGAGTGCCGCGCCGCGGTCGATCATGGAACGCACCAACCGGTAGGTCTCCACCTGTTCCGGCCCGCGGTCGACGAAGTCGCCCACAAAAATGGCCTGGCGCTCGGGGTGTGACCAGCCCTCACTGTCCTGCTGATACCCCATGTGCCTGAGCAGGGCTTCCAGCCGGCTGGCGTGTCCATGGATGTCGCCGATGATGTCGTACATGACCGATTCCCTGGCCGTTCGTCTGATTTTACGGTACGCGCGGTCGACCTACTCGACCACCCCCCTTATGGGGGGGCTGGCGGGAGCGCCGGCCACGGTCTGGACGCAGATCAACGGACAATGCGCTACCGGTGATGGTGAGCGAGCAGCGAGCTATCCCGAGGCGGATAACGCGCTGACCTCCGTCGTTGTTGTACGCCCCTCGGCAAACTCATGAATACGCAGCTCCGTCGTCGGCTTGAGCCAGCCTTCCTCCAGGCCAACGCTCGCCCAAGTGGCAAGGCTCCGCCAGGTGGCGTTATCCAGCTCATCCACCGTCACACTCCAGTAGGTGGCAGGGCGGATGTAGCGCCGGGTGCGGATCCAGCCCGCCATCACGATCCGGCGGATAATCGCCTCGCGGGCCCGGCCCTCGCAGCCAAAGCGATCGCCCTCGCCATGCTCGGCGTAGCGGGCCCTGAGCCAGGCCTCGGTCACGCCAAACCGGGCCGGGTCAGCGATGACGGCCGCGATATGCGAGCGCTCCACCTCCAGGCGCTCGCCATCGGGCGCAATCCAGTACGCGGGCGTAAGGGTCATAGAGCCCCGGCTCGATCCCAATCCCCCATCAGTCCAGCACCCAGCCGGCCTCGATGACCGCCTCAGGCGTCTCAAAGGATTCAGTGCCATCTGAGCCCCGCCGGTGAATCACGAACCGACCGGCGAGGAGATCATCAATGGGCATCAACCCGTATCCGCCATCCGCGTTTTTGAAGCTCATGGACTCGAAAGCGGGGCCCGGCATATCCAGGCCGTGGCTCTCGAGCGCCTTGTGCGTCTGGGCTTTGAGGGATTCAGACCATTGGATGGGTGAGCGCATGATCATGGCCTCGGTTGGGACTGTGACGCACAACGTACCGCGTCATACCGACAGTCGACGTCGCTTTACCACTGCCTTCTGTGCGACATGCCCTGTCGCGGGTCTATCGTAGCCTGCACTTGCGTTGGGCGAGGGACCGCCCTTCGCACCCTCCCTCGCAACCACGGAGGCAACACCATGCCCGGTATGCCATCCACTCAGCGCCACGCATTCACGGTCGACGGGTTCGACTACGTCCTTGTCCTGCGCGAGGCCAACCACGTCACCCTCGCATTGACCGGCGGGTACATCGCCGGCCGCGGCTCTCTGCATAGTCTTTACCGCGAACGGGATCCTTTCGAGAAGTGGGAGGATTACGTGCCCGGCATCAAGCTATTCCATGACATCGACACGGGCGTCAACGCCTTCCGGCTCATGCGCGAGGTGCACGGCCGCCTCACCGGCTGGATCAACCGCACCCGGCCGAGTTACTTCATCATCGCGGCCAACTCCCCACGCAAGGCCGGTGTTTACGCTCGCGTCAGCGCCCTGCTCGCCCGTCGCCTCCGTGGTTATCAGTGCCAGCAGATCGGCGCCAGGTTCTACTTCTTCCGGCTGGCCCACGGCGCCGCCGAGTCACCGGATACCGCCACCGATCGCGAGGCCGATGCCAATGCCTGATCGAAACGCCCTGGAGCAGCTGCTCCACGACCGAATGACCGCGCGGGAGCTCTCGCGCGGACAACTGGGACAACGGCTGAGCCCGCGCAACCCCAGCAAGGCCCTGCGGCGGCTTGATGCGTTTGTGGGCGATGGCAGGCAGCGAGACGGCGACCTGTCAGCGCGTCTCGCCAGTGCATTAGGCGTACCCATCTCCGCTATTAATGAGGCCGCCAAAGCAACCCGCGATGCCATCGAGACCCAGGCCGAGGCGGAGTACCGCGCCCGCTTTCAACCCCATGCGATCTGGACCACCGAACGGACACGGCCCAGCTCCATCGCCATCGCCGGGTTCATCAGTGCACCGGCTCGGCGGCTACTGCAGTTCCCCGAGGATCTGCCGCGCGACGAATACATCGCCTACTGCCTGGCACACGCGCCGGAGGGCGTCCCGCTGTTTGGCTCGGTCACCGGATTCATCATCAACTACACGCCCGACCACGCCGTGCAATACGACCTGGACGGGCAGGCGCTGGAGACCTTTGCCAGTGCCAAACGCGTGGGCGTTGCCTTGATCCGAGTGTGACGACTGCGCAGGCTTGGATATCGAGCCGGGCAGCTCGACAAACAGGAGCCAGCGGAATGGCGCGGATCATGCCAACCAACATCGCCGAGCGGCGGCTTGGCGGCGAATCTGAAGCGGAACTGGCCACGCTGGAACGCCTGGGCCGGGATCTGCCGGATGACTACACCGTCTTCCATAGCCGCTATGTGGCGGAACTGACCCATCGCCGCCAGCAATTCGGCGAGATCGACTTTGTCATCGCCAATCAATCCGGCGATGTGCTGTTGATCGAGCAAAAGAACGGACCGCTCGGCGAGCGCTTGGATGATTTGGTGGTGCGCTATTCCGGCGCGGCGCAATCAAAGTCGGTCATCGAGCAGATACACCGTTCGCGCGAGATCTTTCTCGCAGCGCTCAAGGCCGCCGATTTGCCGCCGGTAACCGTCTCGTCACTGCTCTATTGCCCCGATCACCGGGTCGAATCGGTCACGGCGGCCGGCCTTTCGCTTGAGGGCATTGTTGACGCAGCAGACGATGCGCGCCTGCCCGAACGGATTCAGGCACTCCTGCCCGCGGGCATCAGCAAGGGCGAGACCCCCGGGCTGATGCGGGATTTTCTCATGCAGTCGCTGTCACTTGAGCAGGACATGACCCGGACGGCCGAGCAACATGAAGCGGTGTATCGCCGGCTCTCGAGCCCGCTTCAGGAGCTGCCCGCGGCGCTTGAGTTCACACCGTGGCGCCTGCGCATTCAGGCCGCCGCGGGCTCGGGCAAAAGCCTGGTCGCCATTGAGGCCTATGAGCGCGCGATCGCCCGGGGGGAAAGGCCTTTAATGGCCTGTTTCAACCGACCGCTCGCCGATTCACTCCAGAACCGACTTGGCGACACGGAGCACGTCAACAACTTCCATGGCCACTGCAATAACTGGCTGGAGTGGTATGGCGATGCTGACCGCCTGCAGGCCAGTAAGGCCGATGGCGGTGTGTTCTGGGACGAGCTGGTGGACCAGATGGCCGATGTCGCCGACAAGGCGGGGCCCTATGACTTGCTGATCATCGATGAAGGCCAGGACTTCAAACCCGACTGGCACGAAGTCCTCAGCCTGGCCATGAAACCCGACTACCGCTGCCTGTGGCTGGAGGATGAGGATCAGTCACTACAGGGCAATCCCGGCGTCGCGCTGGAAGGCTTTGTCCGCTACAACAATCAACGCAACTTCCGTACCCCGGCCCGGATTGCTCGTTTCATCGACAAGCTGCTCGATAAAAACATCGAGTGGGTCAACCCGCTGGATGGGTACACGCCTACCCTCACCCCTTACAGCACGCCGGCCGAGCAGATCGAACGACTTGATGACCGCGTACAGGCCCTGATGCGCCAGGGCTTTGCCGCCGATCAGATCGCCATCGTCAGCCTGCGCGGCCGGGAGTCGGCCATTCACAACGATCTGAACCACGTCGCCGGCGAGAATATCCGTCGCTACACCGGCCGACACGACGAGCACGAGCAGCCCGTGCACACCGTGGGCCCGATCCAGGCCGAGACGATCTATCGCTTCAAGGGCCAGCAGGCGCCAGCCGTCGTCCTGACCGACATCGAGCTATCGGGCGAAACCGATAAGACCGAGCGCGAGACTGCTCTGCTCTGGTGCGGCCTGACCCGCGCCACCGTGGCGTGTGAGTTACTGGTCAAAGACGATTGCGGCTGGCTGAGGGCGATGCGGCGGGCGGCGAAATAACGCAGCACTGGGTTTTAGTCTGCGGCGGGACTAACCCGGTTCGCCACCCCGAACGGCACATGCACCATGGGTAAATCTCCCGCGGGCGACTGCAGATGCCGAGAGTTGTCGTCAAAAAAGATATGCGGCCGCAGCGTCTCGAGGACGCGGTGCTTTTCGATGCCGCCGAGCAGAAAGGTCTCGTTGGCGCTTACACCCCAGCTCTTGAGCGTGGTGACCAGGCGGTTATGCGTGGGAGCACCCCTGGCTGTAACGATGGCGGTCCGCAGCATGGGCTCATAGCCGGGATCATCCGCCTCGGCCTGAGCCTCGAGTTGCTGCAGCATCGCGAGCTTTCTAAAGAGCGGCGCCATTGGACCGGGTTGGTGGGGTTGATGCGCCCGGTCCACCTCGTACTGTTCAAAAGCCGCCAGGCCCTGCTGAAACATGCTCTCGGATTCGTCATCGGCGATGACGCCATCAAAGTCGAAGGCCACGCGCAGCGCACCATCGTCCAGGTCATCCTCTACCTTGGAATGCATGACCAGACCAGCGGGATACCCCTCGCCCGTAGCGCTCAGGACATCCGCCTCATTGGCCGTCAGGAACAGCGCCGCCTGGAACGCGCCAATGTAAGGATATGGAGAATTCCCCTCCAGAAACGCCGCCCGCCGGATATCGAGCCCATGGTGGTCAATCGACTCAAAGACACGCTGGCCGGTTTCCACAGAATTACGCGAAAGGAGTACCACCTCGACCGGGCGTTGCGCCGGGAAGCGCTGGTTGAAACCCAGAAAGCGCCGGATAAACGGGAACGCAATGCCCTTGCCGAGCGGTGTGTGGAGATGCGCCTGCTGATAGTCGCGATAGGCCTGCGGGCCCTGCTCGCGAAAGACCCGGTCGGATTCGCGCAGATCGAACAGGGCACTGGAAGCAATCGCCACCACAAGGCGGTCTTCGATGGGCTCAACGGTGGCCGGCGCTGCCGTTTTCTTCTCGGGCTTAGACATGATGTATAACCCTCTCTGGATGACTGACGGCATGCCGCGGCAGTTTACTTAAGCCCAGCTGCCGAGCGCATGATGGCCCTGGCGAGCTCCAGCCGATCCTGAGCCTCTTCACTCTCCGCGTCTTCCTCGGCGGCGAAGCGCGCCTCAAGCGCGTCCAGATTGGTCTGGACCATTTCCTCGAACGGAGTCTCACGCAAGTAGGCATTTATCGCTTCCAGGGAGTAGCCCTGCCTCGTCATACGATCCGACGCGAGGATATAGTGCAGCGGATTGCTTTTGCCCTGTCGCTTAGTGTTACCCACGAGATCCTCCGACGATTGCCCTCGCCATCAGCTAAAAGAGGCGGCCTTCCCTGGCCGAGACCGGCGTTGCACACCGGTGCACTCCCTTGCGACTGCAGACTACAGGCGGGAGACGTCAGATGGTGTCGCTGGCATCGCCAGGTTCCCTAGACCGGGCACCGGGCATCAACGACCAAGCCGAACTGCTGCACCACAGGAGTATCGGGTTCGTTTTTAAGGGCGGTACTGATCGACACCTTGTCCGGCGAGTGTCTCCAGCATCCGCCAGGCAATAGACTGGGCCCATCGAAAAGCCTCAAGCCCTTTCTCATGCCCCATCACCCATTGCTGATCATCGACTTCGAAGCCACCTGCGACAGCCACGGCCGCCTGCCCGCTGCCGAGATGGAGATTATCGAGATCGGCGCGGTGCTGCTGGACGCTGACGATCAGGTGGCCGGGCAGTTCCAGTGCTTTGTGAAGCCAGTTCTCAACCCCGTGCTGACGCCCTTTTGCACGGCGCTCACCGGCATCGAGCAACATGACGTTGACAGCGCCGATCCCTTCCCCACCGCGGCCCATGCGCTTTCGGACTGGTTGCGCTTGGATGTGCCGGTATCACCCGCCCGCTGGGTCAGCTGGGGTGATTACGATCGCAAGCAGCTCAATCGCGATTGCGAGCGGCATCAATTAGCGAATCCTTTGCCGCTACGGCACCGTAACGTCAAAACCGCCTTTGCAAACGTCCATGGCGGCCACGGCTGGGCACTGAGCGACGCCGTCGCCCACGCGGACCTGGCGTTTGAGGGGACGCTGCATCGCGGCCTTGATGATGCCCTGAACATTGCCCGCCTGCTGCAGCACGATGCGGCCCTGAAAGCGGCGTTGGCCGGTTAGTCGGGCTCGAGGACACCGGCGCGCTGCGCGGTCCGGCGGATCGTGTCGGCAACAAGTTCGGGGTCGGCATGATGCGGCAGATGCCCCATCCCATCGACGCGGGTCAGGTTGACCGAGTCAACGTCGTCGACAAGACGCTCGGCATGATACTCAAGCCCAACGGTGCGGTCTTCGCGCCCATGGATGACCTCGATTGGCATGCCCAGCGCGGAGTAGTCCGGCGCCATGCCTTTCAGATAGCCCTTGAGGCTGTCCACCTGCCGGGCGTTGATGCGCAGCTGGCGGGTGCGCAGCGTCAGGTCGACGCCCAGGTGATCGAGATACCCCTCAGGCACCGGATTGGGCGCAAACACCCGCTTGAGTGACTGATCGAGCAGCGCCCGCGGTGCCAGGCGCGAAACCACGGGCAGGATCACCTGCTGGCCAAACGCGGAGGCCGATAACTGATACCAGAGTCCAAGCTCCCCCGGCCACGGGTGCGAGGCCGGCGCGAGTAACGTCATCCCGGCCACCGCGTCCGTCGCTTGCAGCGCCCAGGCCAGCGCAACGGATCCACCATAGGAATGACCCAGCACAATGGGATTCTCGACATCAAGCTGCTCGGCCGCGCGGCGAAGAATGTCGGCCTGAGCCATGGGACTCAGCGGCTCACCCAGGTCATCCGAATAGCCAAAGCCCGGCCGGTCAAAAGCGATGACCCGAAACTCGTCGGCCATGCGCTCGATCAAGTCAAAGCTGAAATCCCGCGCGTTGGTATTGGCCCCATGGATCATCACAAGATCCGGTCCCTCGCCGCGCACGATGGCATGGACCTGCCCCTGCGGCAGCGTCACGAACCGGCCCTCCGGTGCCGTGTCGGCGTCGGCCATGCGATCCTCCAGACCCGCGGCGCAGGCGGTAATCACGCTCACCCCGCAAACGGCTACCACCGCCCGAGACACCGAGCGTGCCAGCGACCTGAGCCTGAGCGCATTGTGCAAAACCATGCTCAAAAGACCGCCTTTGATCCGTGCATGTTCCCCCGTCAATGCCCCGGGCCTGGGCCCCGCGCGTTGCGCTGTGCCGCCGGATCGGCGAGTGTGGGCGGCACACACCGCGCCGCCCCGTGGCGTGATCCGGCGACTGAATGGTGGGCCTATGTCCTCACACCCCTTATCACTGATCCGTGACTCTATTGTCTTATGCGCGTTGCTGCTTGGATTGGCAACGCTACCGGCCACTGCAAGCCCGCCATCGGGGATGGTTGTCGCGGCTCATCCGCTGGCCACCGAGGCCGGGGTCGAGATGCTCGAGGCCGGCGGGACGGCCGTGGATGCGGCGATCGCCATACAGGCCGTGCTCACCCTGGTGGAACCGCAGTCGAGCGGGATCGGCGGCGGGGCGTTCATGCTGCACTACGACAGCGCATCGGCCAGCGTCCAGGCCTACGATGGGCGGGAGACGGCCCCGGCGGCCATCGAGACCGACCACTTCCTGACCGACGCCGGGACGCCCATGGACTTTCTCGACGCCGTCCCCGGCGGGCAGGCAGTGGGCGTACCCGGGGCCCTGCGCATGCTCGAGATGGCCCACCAGGCGCATGGCGAGCTGCCCTGGGAAACCCTGTTCCAGCCGGCGATCCGGCTGGCCGCAGGGGGTTTTGTGGTGACGCCGCGGCTTGCCGAGATGCTGCGCATTGACCTGCCACTGGATGCCTTCGAGCCCATGGCGGGGTATTTCTTCCCGGATGGCGAGCCTGTAAGCGCCGGCGAAGCACTGACCAATCCCGAGCTCGCGGCAACCTTTACCCAAATCGCAGATCAGGGCGCGGATGCGTTCTACGAAGGCCCCATTGCCGATTCGATCGTGACCGCCGTCCAGGCCCACGGCGGCACGCTCACCCGCGAGGACATGGCGGCTTACGAGGCCGTGGAGCGGACGCCGATCTGCCGGCCCATCGCCGATCACGCTGTCTGCGGCATGCCCCTGCCAAGCAGCGGCGGCATGACCGTTTTACAGATCCTGCGGTTGCTGGAGATCGCGAGCACCGAGGTCAACGATCCGAGCGCACTCACCTGGGCGCATTTACTGCTCGAGGCCTCGCGCCTTGGCTTTGCGGATCGCAATGAATACCTCGGCGATGCCGACTTTGTCGATGTGCCTGTGGAAACGCTGCTCAGCGAGCCGTATCTGACCGGGCGAGCTCAATTGATCTCGCCAACGCAATCCATGGGCCAGGCACGCCCGGGCCTCGACGATCCGGACAGTGCCATGAGCGGTGCAAAGCCCATCAATCATTCCACCAGTCACTTCAGTGTGCGCGATGCCCAGGGCAATGCCGTGTCGATGACCACTTCGATTGAGATGCCCTTCGGCTCGCGGCTGATGGTGGGCGGATTTGTGCTTAATAATCAGCTGACGGACTTTCGATTTGACCCCGCGGCGGCCGATGGACGCCCCCACCCCAACCGGGTTCAGCCCGGCAAACGGCCGCTATCCTCCATGTCTCCGGTGATTGCGCTCGATGCGGACGACAAGCCGCGCCTGATCATTGGCTCGCCGGGTGGGACGCGCATCATTGGGTATGTGGCCCAGCGCGTTGCCGATGTGCTGATGCGCGGTGAGGACGTTCAAGCGGCGATCCAGGCCGGCAATCGGGTCAACCGCAATGGCAAGACACAGGTGGAAGCCGATACCGATGCCGAAGCACTGGCGCCCGGTCTCAGGGCGTTGGGTCACGCCGTCGAAGTCGAATCCATGACCAGCGGACTGCATGGCATCGAGCGCCTGCCGAGTGGCGCGATTCGGGGCGCGGCCGATCCGCGCCGGGAGGGCGTTGTCGGCCGCGAGCGATAGGGACAACGGCCCGGCCGACGCGGATGATCATTCAGATGTTGCACTGCATCAGAGACGTTGATATATTGCATCGCAACAAGACGGACAAACCGCCTTGCCGAATCAACCAATCGATGAGGACGACATCATGAACAACGATATGTTTGCCAAGTACACCGAGCAGGCCGAGAGCCTTTTCATGGCGCCCACCCGCAGCTATGCCAAGCTGGCAATGGACTACACCCAGAAGCTGATTGACGCGCAGATGGAAGCGGCGCGCACCTACACTGATCTTGGTATGCAGCAGGCCCGCGCCGCGCTGGACATCAAGGACCCCAGCGCGCTTCAGCAGTACGCCGAAAAGCAGCAGGAAGCTGCCAAGGATCTGGGCGAGCGCGTCAAGGCCGACGGCGAAAAGGTGGTTGCCCTGAACCAGGACTTTGCCAACGAGGCCCGCAAGCTTGTCGAGTCCAGCGCCCAGAGCGCCTCGGAGGCCGCCACGGAGACTGTTTCGGCTGCTAAGAAGGCCACCAAGGCCAGCTAAAACGCTCAACCGGACCCAGTCCGGAGCGCCTGAAACCGCCGGTCACTGATCGGCGGTTTTTTTTGCGCAAACCCGGCTTGCCGCCGTTTCGCCCCTCCCCCATGATCAGGCCATGAAATATCTGATCGCACTGCTGGTGCTGCTGTTGCCCGGCACCGCCGCCCTCGCCGAGGCCGACGGCTTTGACGCCCTGCGTAACGGCGGCCACGTCCTGCTGCTTCGGCATGCCATCGCGCCCGGCTTTGGTGATCCCGCGGGTTTTGAACTGGGTGACTGCGCGACCCAGCGCAACCTCTCCGAACAAGGCCGGGAACAGGCCCGTGCCATTGGCGCGCGCCTGCGTGCCGAGGGCCTCGACGACGCCAAGGTCTACACAAGCCAATGGTGCCGGTCCCGGCATACGGCGGAGGAAATGGCCCTCACCGCACCGCAGCCCCACCCCGGTCTGAACAGCTTTTTCCAGAACCGCGAGCAGCGCGATGAGATTGTCGCCGATCTGCGGGAGCTGCTTGGTGAGCTCGCCAATGGGTCAGCCGCCGTGCTTGTCACCCACCAGGTCAATGTCCGCGCGGTGACCGGGCGGGGCGTGCGCTCCGGCGAGGGGGTGATCGTGCGCCCCGAAGCCGACGGCACGGTCAGCGTGGTCAGCCCCTTTCCGCCCTGACGCCGGCCGCCTCCCGGGCGGCAACGGCGCGGGCGATATCAAACGCGAAGTGCCGCCAATAACCGCCCCGATCGTCATACTCGATCACCCGCCATTCCCCGTGGCGGTTCCAGACGATAATGAACGAGCGCATGAGCGGCGCGTGGCGCCCGAGCAACTGCCTGAGCTGCCGGCTGCTTTTAAGATCACCCGCCGAGGGCGCGGTCTCGCCGGTATGGACGGGATGATTGTGGTACTGACGGACCTCGTCGCAGCCAAGCCGATTGATGTGGTCGCGCCACTTGGCTGGATCATCGGCCGGCCGGCAGCGATACAGCGACCCGATGGACGCCGTTGCCCGCACGACGACGCCTGCGCGCATGAACGCCGTCACAAAGACCTCGCGGCCCTCGCGGTGCATCCCCACGGCCAGGGCCTCCTCCAGGCTCGCGACATCGCGCCCGGCAAGCCCGTACGCCTTTTTGAACGACTCGCCCCTGCGGCGGGGTCGGAACGCGTCGAAGCGCGCGGCCAGTGCCCGCTCGAGTCTTTTGACCCGGGCGCGGACAACCGATGCGCGCCGCCATGCCGCCTGATACCGCTGAGATACCCGCCGCAAGACCCCATGCGCGATGGCAGGCGTGATCAGCATCGCCAGAGCGGCATAGAGCAGCCCCGGCCCGGCGCGGTCCGCCAGACCATAGGCCGCGACCACGACGGGCAGCGTCACCATGGCCAGCCACTGGGTCTGTTGCCTGCGAAGGGACTGTGCCTCGGCACTGAGGCGCTCATACACGGACACGGGTTGGTTCCGTCAGGCGAATGAATGGCGGCAGTATTCACCGCCCGGAATCCATCCGGCGGGAGGCGCTTGCCGGTTGTACCGATAGGCCTGGGCGATGACGGCTTTTCCGGTATCAACGCACCATGCGGTGAGCGTTTCGCGAAGATAGAGGGAACCGGCCGGATCCCGCGGGTCATACCCTTCAAACTCATCGATGGCCGGCAGACGCGCCGCATCAATCTCGCAGACAATGCCATGGACGGTGCCCTCGCCGGCAATCAGCCCCGGGTAGCCGCCCAGCTCATAGAGCCAACCGCGGGTGGTTGCGGCACCGAGCGTGCGGGCGTCGCCCAACAGCTCCGCCCCCTCAAAGCCAGGCCGCAGGAGCCCATAGACAAAGAGCTTCACGACAGCGACAGCTCGATGACCACCACGACCAGCAACCCGACCGCCGCGGGCCAGACACTGCGGGTGAGCACGCCAAAGATGACCAGCGGGATCAGCAACGTCAGTGCCGCGAGGATGTGAGGCAGCGCGGCAGTCCCGGTTGTGGCCATTACCCAGACCCGAACGGCCCCCAGCACCCCCAGCAGAAGGCCCAGCCAGACATTGCGATTGTTGATCATGGGTGACATAACAGCTCTGGTATTGCGGTATTCAATGACAGCACCACACTTCAGGACCCCACCATGGAAACCATCGAATTCGAGGATTTCACCCGGGTCGACCTGCGTGTCGGCACTGTCGTGGACGTCGAGGCATTTCCCGAGGCGCGCCGCCCGGCGTGGCGCCTGCGCATCGACTTTGGCCCGGCAATCGGGATGCGCAAGTCCAGCGCTCAGATCACCGACCTCTACAACCCTGACAGCCTGATTGGACGACAGGTGATGGCCGTGGTCAATTTCCCGCCCAAACAAATCGGCCCGTTCATGTCCGAATGCCTGGTCACGGGCTTTCACCGCGAAGACGGGGCCATCGTGTTATGCGCCCCGGATGCGCCCGTCCCCAATGGCAGCCGCCTGGTCTGACGGAGCCAGCCCGAACATCGGGCCCTCACGGCTTGCGAAAGACGAAAATCCCCCAGGTCAGATCACCACGACGCGCCCCGTCGACCCAGTGCTGGAGCCCGCGCTTCATGCGCTCGATGTACTCACGGCTGACACACTGGGCGATCTGCGATTCCTCGCTCACCAGGACCTCGCGCACTCGTCGGTAGTGCGTGGCGATCATCTCACCACGCTGATCGAAGCTGATCTCCTCGAGACCGAGCCGGGTCAGCGTCTCGCGGTAGAAGGCCGGTGACCCCAGCGATTCCAGATGCAGGCGGTCAAGGATGGGCTGCAGCCCCTCACTCGCGGCGTTATCGGCCTGCATCGGGTCGGTAAAGATCAACGTCCCGCCCGGGCGCAGGAGCCGCACGGCCTCCTCCATGACCCGGCGCCGGTCACCGCTGTGCAGAAACGCCTCCTGCGAGCGCACCACATCGAAACTGGCATCGTCGTAGGGCACCGCCTCGAAATTGCCAGTGACAATCTCGATGCGTCCGGCAAGGCCCTGCTCGGCATTCAGCCGGCGCGCGCGGGCATTCTCCCGGACGCTCAGGTTGAGGCCGACGCCGCCATAGCCTGACCCCAGATCAATCACCCGCGTCTCGGCGGCAAGCCCCGGGGTTTGCTCGGCCATCACCCGATTGCTGCGACGGCTTGCGGCGTCGATCTGCTCCTGAGGATGGTCATACAGGCCGACATGGATGTCCTCACCCCCCCATACCCGGGCATAGAAATTATCGGCGTCCTCGCTATCGTAATAATCGCGCGCCGTCTGCACGGCCCTGCTGTAACGCGGTTCATCCATCATCTGCTCCCTGGTCGCTCAAGCCATTCGAGTCCCCATAGTCCCCAGCGTACGTAAAGCAGGTGCATTGCAGCCAGCAAAGCCAGAGGCAACCGATCACTTGACCGCCGCTACACCCCGTTCCTGTGTAGGCGCGCCACCGCGATTCGGGTAGTCTTTGCGACGTCTTGAATCAGGCACTGCAGGGTCACGAATCAACGGGGTGGAAATGGAAGGCACACTGGCGCTCGCGGCGGACAATCTCACATCACCGATCATCCTATTCTTTGTGCTCGGCGTTGCCGCGGCATTTGCGCGATCGGATCTTTCGATCCCCGAGGCGATCGCCAAGGGGCTATCCATCTATCTGCTCTTTGCCATCGGCTTCAAGGGCGGGGCCAGTGTGGCCGCCCACGGCGTGGATGCCACGCTGGTGCTGTCACTGATCGCGGGGATCATCCTGTCGTTCGTGCTCCCGCTGATTGCCTTTGGGCTATTGCGGGTGATGTCGCGGCTGTCGGTGACCGATGCGGCGGCCGTAGCCGGGCATTACGGCTCGATCTCGATTGTGACCTTTGTCGCCGCCACCTCGGTGGCGGAGTCGGCGGGCCTGTCGCCGGAGGGCTACATGGTGGCGGTTGCCGCGGTGATGGAAGCCCCGGCAATCCTCTCGGCGCTGTGGATTATCGCGCGCTCGGGCCAGCAGGCCGGCGCGATGGAGGAAGGTCTGGTCCGCGAGATCCTGCTCAACGGCTCCATCGTGCTGCTCGTCGGTTCATTCCTGATCGGCGGGATCACTGGCGATGAGGGCATGCAGATGATCGCGCCGTTCATCGAAGAACCATTCCAGGGCGTGCTCTGCCTGTTCCTGCTGGATATGGGGCTGGTCGCCGGTCGCGGCCTTCGCGAGGCCAAATCCGTGCTCACGGCCGGGCTGTTCGCTTTTGGCGTGGTGATGCCGCTGGTGGGCTCGCTGTTCGGGCTAGGGGCCGGTCTGGCTCTGGGGCTGAGTCCCGGCGGCGTGTTGCTGTTCATGACGCTGGCGGCCTCCGCGTCGTACATCGCGGTGCCGGCGGCGATGCGCGTGGCGCTGCCCGAGGCCAACCCCTCCGTCTATCTCACCCTCTCGCTGGGGGTGACATTCCCGTTTAATCTGACGCTGGGGATCCCCATCTACCTGGCGCTATCGCAGGCCCTGACCGGAGGCTGATGCCATGCAGACCCATGAGGCAAAACGCGTCGAGATCATCATCGAATCGATCATGGAGGAGCGCCTGAGCGCGGCGTTGATCAAAGCCGGCGTCACCGGCTTCAGCGTGTTGCCAGTGCTGGGCGGATCGGGGCGCTCGGGGCACTGGAGCGGCGAAGGCCAGGTCAGCCGCATCGGCGGCATGGTCAATGTGGTCTGCATCGTCCGGCCCGAGCGTGTGGATCCGCTGCTGGATGCCGCCTTCGAAGTCGTCGACCGCCATATCGGGGTGGTCAGTGTGACGGATTGCCAGGTACTGCGCGCCGAGCGATTCTGACCGACAGCCCGTCACCGTCCCGCCAGCCCGCAGACCGTGTCACGGGCTTCGGCCGGGGTCTGCGCCCGGCCCGAGGGCAACGCCTTGCCCGGCGCGACAATAAACTGCCGCAGATCCTCGAGCACGGTCTCGGCCCCCGTGTAACGGGTGAGCATGTGATAGCCATCGGGATAGAGGGCGGCCCGCCACGGGGCGTCGGCGGGCAGCGCTGTGAGCAGATCACAGACCGCCGTCGGCGGAATCACTTCGTCCGCGGTACCGTACTGGATCAGCGTGCGCGGGCCGTTAAAATTCGATGCACGGCGCAGCGCCTGGTCCATGAGCCCGCTCACCCCGGCGATCGCCTTGACCGTCGGCGCGCCAATCCAGCGTGGATCGCGCTCGAGGGCCCGCAGCACCGCGGGATCATCGCTCGGTTCGATGCCGATCCACTCGTTGTTCACGCTCAGCGATGGCGCGATCTGCTCGGCGGTCCAAAGGGCAAGCCGCTGATAGACGGGCATCGACGCCTCCCCCCAGAACGCGGGGCCAACCAGCACCGCGGCATCGAGATCGAGCGCCGGGTAGTCATCCAGCGCCAGCATGGCCACCGCCGCGCCCATGCTCAAACCGATCACGCCGATGGGCGTTTCGGGATAACGTCGCCGCAGCTCCCCCAGCGCCCAGCGGGCATCCGATACCAGCACCCCGGTGCCCGGCCATTCGCCCCGCCGGGGCGCGGCGCCAAAACCCTGCTGATCATAGGCATAAACGGCGATGCCCGCCCCGGCGAGTGCCGCCGCGGTACTGACAAACGCCCCGGCGTGGTCGTTGAATCCATGCAGTCCCAGCATGACCCGCTCGGGGGGCTCGCCGCGCTCGGGCGCCGGCCCCCAGCGCCGCAATGGCAGGGCGGCACCATCCGGTGTCACAAGGCGATGCGGCGTGGGCGTGTACACACTCGGCGCGGGATCGGGCACCCGGGGTGCGTCGCGAATGGCGGATCGATCAAGCGCAAGCCCCATTGCGCCCGCAGTGCCACCGGCCAGCGCCCCGATGCCCAGCAACCCGCAAAGGGCGGCGAGCAGAGCTAATCGGATGGCAGGATCTCGCGGCGGCAGGCGCGCTCGTGTGCCTCGGCGATCACTTGCGGATGCCGGGCCGCCTGAGTGCACAAGTAATCAGGATTCACGGTAATGCCCACGCGCGGCAGATCCAGCCGGTCGGCGTCCCAGCAGGTCGCGATGGTGGCATCGGCATGGGTGCGCTCGGTGGTATGCCCCTGGCAGGCAATCACGAGCAGATCGAGCTCCGCCTCGCTGGCGGGCAACGCCCCGCGGGCAAACGTCTCGCGGGCCAGATCCGCGCCCCGTGGGCCGTGGGTGGTGTCCCAGCCATCGGTCTCGCGGCAGCTATCGTGGAAGAACGCAAACAGCTCGATCACCCGGACGTTGGCGCCAGTGATTGCCGCAAGCAGCAGACCGTTATGGCGCACGCGGTGCCAGTGATCGGGTCCATGCGGGCTGTGCGATGGCAGCATGAAGCGACGAGTGGTTGCCTCGAGCACCGCCTGGCGCTCATGGGTGGCGAGTCGGCGGGCAGGGTCGGTAGAAGTCACGGGCAGCTTCCTCGGCAAATCGAACCGGCATCATAACCCCGCGACCTTCATGCGTACGAGAGCGGCACCGATGAGTCACAATGGCGCGGGTGTGGTCCATTGGGCGACAGACCCTCAAGGAGGCAAACCGTGCTCACGACTTTTTATCGACGCATCGCCCGCTTCGCCCTGCTGACTGCCCTTGTGGCCCTGCTCGCTGGCTGCAAGGCGGACGAGGTCGAGCTGCAGATCACCACCACCGACCTGCGCTCGGCGGCCGCGGGCAACGAGGTGCTGGTGCCGTTTCGGGCGGTGTTTACTCACCCCGAGCCCCTCAATACGCGGCAGAGTGCGCAGGTCGACGACATCTGGAGTGTGCTTCAGGAGTATGTGGAGATTTCGGATTTTTCGCGCGACACGGTGGATGGTGGGCTGCGTGTGGTCATCGAGGGCGAAGTCCCTGTGCGGACTACCCGCAATGCTCGGGATGCCTACTACCTGTCGCTGACCGAATCACGGGATTTCGAGGGCCTGCATCGCGTCGCCCTCGAGACCGGCGAGCAGTTCGAGACCCTTCGCCAGCAACTCTCGGCGGTCAACTTTGCCGTGGATCTGGTGGCCATCCACCCCACGGTCACCGAGGTCAGCGGCCGGGCATCACGTTTGATGGCACCGGCGGCCACGATTGAGGGCGACAGCCATCTGATCTACCGCGCGCGCCTCGATGGGTCATTGCGATTGCGTCAGTCCGCCGGCGCGTTCGAGCAGACCGGACCGGGATTTTTCATCGCTCTGTGACTTCATCACGAAGCGATCCAGCCCCCGTCGTTACAATGTTTGAAATTGTTTCAGACTGAAGGGGTTCCGGCTTCATGACGGTCGAGGTTTCGCTGCTCACGGTTTTCATCGCCGCGCTGATTACCGCCATCACCACGGGATTTGGCGCCCTGCCGCTGGCCTTTGCGGCCCGGGTGGGGGATCGCTGGCTGGCGATTGGCGCGGCCCTGGCCGGCGGACTGATGCTCGCCGCCAGTCATAGTCTGGTCTCCGAAGGCAACGCGATTGATGCCTGGCGCACGCTGATCGGCATTGGCAGTGGTCTGGTGCTGGTCGTGCTGGCCGACCGCTGGGTGGATCAGCACGATACGCCCGACATCGGTGATCTGCAGGGCGCCAACGCCCGCAAGGCGCTGATGATCGTGGGCATTATGACGATTCACTCATTCGCCGAAGGGGTTGGCGTGGGCGTTGCCTATGGCGGCGGCGAGCAGCTGGGCGCTTTCATTACCACCGCCATCGCCATTCACAACATCCCGGAAGGCCTTGCCATTGCGCTGGTACTGGTCCCCCGCGGCGTGTCGGTATGGAAGGCCGCCGCCTGGTCGGTGTTCTCCAGCCTGCCCCAGCCGCTGATGGCCATCCCCGCCTATCTGTTCGTCTCGGTGTTCGAGCCGTTTCTGCCCATCGGCCTGGGACTCGCCGCCGGCGCGATGATCTGGATGGTATTCGCCGAAATGATTCCCGATGCCAACAAGGGCCTGACGGCCTCCGGCGTGGGGATTGTCATCGTGCTGGCGTTCATGGGGATGTTCGCCTTTCAGACGCTCATCCCGCACTGATCACCCGCCCGACCGCTACTCGATGGTGTACTCCACGTAAATCGTCTCGGCAGGCTCGGCGTTGAGCGTAATCTGAAACTCGCCATCGGCGATATAGGTGAAATCGCTCGCAAGCTCGTCGCCCGACTCGTCATCGTAGACGGTGAGTTCGAGACGGGCCTCGCTGCAGGTCGCCGTGCCGCTGATCGACATGCGGTTCTGGACGGCTTCGTACTCGTATTCATCGATCTCGCAGTCTTCGACCAGCCCCTCCTGGGCCATTGCCAGCGACGGCAGACCGATCATTGCAGCCAGCAACACCGGCGCAAGCCAGCGATGGTGGCGGGTGTCAGATAAACGGTGGTTTTCAGGCATGGGATCACTCCACAGCAAACAACATCAATTCATCATCGACTCGATCCGCTGGGCGAGATCCTGATTATCCGACGCGGCCTGGGCAATAGCGCTATAGGTATCCACGCTGAGCCCAGTGTCCTCGACGGCCTCGATCATCATCTCGTTGCCCTCCTGCTCGAGTGCCATCGCCTCTTCGCGATCCTCGGTCGACTCGATCTGCTGGACATACTCGTTGCGGATTTCCATGACCTCACTCTGGGCCTCGACGAACTGATTAAGCTGCTCGTCCGAGAATTCGGTGCTCTGGGCGCTCGCGCCCATCGACGCCATCAGAAGGGCGGCCAGGCTCAGGCTCATCAACGGGGTCTTGATCTGCATGTTGAGACTCCTTGCTGTCAGTCATTGTTGGCCCGATCATTCGGGTGGTCCATTCATTGCAAACACCCTGCCAACATGGCCGCGACGGCAATAACGCCGCATGAGCCCAACGCAGCCCATCGAGAGGTGCCAGAATGACTCAGTTACTGCCATGCTGACACGGCCACGATGGCCCAGCGCCGGGGCGGTGCGCCTGCGCACCACCATCATCGCGCTCATCGTGCTGCCCGTGACCGTGACCGTCGGCGCGATCGGCTGGCTGGGGATCAGCTGGCTGGAGCGCGAGGCGGAGGCGCGCATGCGTGAGGACATTGAGCTGATCGCCCGCGCCCTCCAGCAGCCGCTCAATCAGGCCATTCGACAGGGCGAGCCGGTACTATTGGAGGAGTCACTGCGCTCGGCGTTTGACTTCGGGCGGGTCTACGGCGCCCATATCTATGCTCGCGGCGGCGATCTGCTTGCCGGCATCGGCGTCGGGGAGCGCCGCTTCAGCACCGAGCGTGCCGAGGCCCTCGATAGCCTTGAACCACGCAGCGAAGGCTATGCCACACTGGCCGATGAGCCGACCTACGCCTATTTCATGCCATTGACGACCGAGGGCGGGCGAATTGCCGCCATCCTCCAGATCACCCGTCAGCCGGATAGCCTGCGACACATGCTCACGCGCATTCGGGTGACCGGCGTGGTCAGCCTCGCGGGATTGGCATTGCTGCTGTCCTTGATTGTGGTGCTGGGCCATCGCCGGGCCATCGGTGCCCCGCTAGGCGCCCTGTCACAGGCGATGGGCCGAGTCGCCAACGGCCAGCTCGAGCATCGCATCACGCCCACCGGCCCCCACGAGACCCGAGCCCTGGGCCAGGGGTTCAACGCCATGCTGGATCGCATCGAACACGCCAGCGAGGAAATCGCCGAGCGCCGCAGCGCCCAGGCCTCGTTGCAGGCCGATCTACAGGCGTCACGCAAACTCGCCGCGATCGGCGAGCTGTCCGCCGGTATCGCCCACCAACTGGGCACACCGCTCGCGGTGATCGACGGCCGCGCCCAGCGCCTGCTTCGCCGCGACGACCTTGATGCCGATACCCGGGACAGCGTCACGGCCATGCGCAGTGAAGTCGAGCGGATCAGCCAGACCGTGCGGCAACTAATGGATTTTGCCCGCCAACAGCCCGTCCAGCGCCGCGAGACCCGACTCTCCCGACTGGTGAGCAGTGCCGTCGAGCGCACCCGTGCCGATCCCCTCGCCCGGGACGTTCGCATTGACTGGTCGCCACCGGCCGAGGATGCCGACGAGCCGATTCTGGCCGTCGATGGCCCCCGTCTTGAGGAGGCGATCTGCAACCTGATCACCAATTCGGCCCAGGCGACTCCCCACGGGCTGATTCGGGTGGCTCTGGTCGACGATGATGCGTTCTGCCGCATCCGGGTCGAAGACGATGGCCCGGGCATCCCGGAGGCTGAACGCGCCCGGCTGTTCGAGCCGTTCCATACCACCAAACCTGTGGGTTCGGGCACCGGCCTTGGGCTGGCCGTTGCCCACGGTATCGCGCGCAGCCACGGCGGCGACCTGGCGCTGGCGACCGGCGAGTTGCCCGGCGCCTGCTTTGTGCTGCGGCTGCCGCGACGCGAAACGGAGGCACCGCAATGACCCATCCATCCAGCACGACCATTCTGGTGGTCGAAGACGACGCGAGCCTTCGCGCCTTGCTGCAGGAGGAGCTGGAGCGTCTAGGCCATCGGGTTGTGACGGCCGACGGTGAGACTCAGGCCCGCGCGGCGCTCGAGCAGTTCGCGCCAGTGGTGGTCGTCAGCGACCTGCGCCTGCCCGACGGCGACGGAATGCAGCTGCTCGAGCATGTCCGTCAGCGGCCGAATGGCCGAGAAACTGGGTTCATCGTCATCACCGGATTCGGCTCGATCGAGCAGGCGGTCGAGGCGCTGAAAAAGGCGGCGGATGACTTTCTCACCAAGCCCCTCGACCTGGATCACCTGGCGGTCAGTGTCGAGCGGGCCCTCGAGCACATCCGACTGCGCCGGCGACTGCGCGGTTTCGAGGCGCTGCATGGGCGCGAGAGTTTTCACGGCATGCTCGGCCAGAGCCCGGTCATGCAGCAGCTCTACCGCAGTATCGAGCGCATCGCAGCCACCGACGGCCCAGTACTGATACAGGGTGAGAGCGGGACGGGCAAAGAACTGGTAGCCGGGGCATTACACGCCGAAAGCCCTCGCGCCGATCGACCCTTTGTGGCGGTGAATTGCGCCGGTGTGCCGGCGGATCTGCTCGAAAGTGAATTCTTTGGCCATGTCCGCGGGGCATTCACCGGCGCGGAAACCGCCCGCTCGGGTCTGCTCCAGGCGGCCGATACCGGCACCCTTTTTCTTGATGAGATCGGCGACATGCCACTGGCCCTGCAGGCCAAGCTGCTGCGCGTGCTCGAGGACGGGTCGCTGCGACCGGTGGGCGCCGATACCGAGCGACAGGTCAGCGTCCGTCTGGTTGCCGCCACCAACCGGGATCTCGAGCAATGCGTGGCGGACGGCACATTTCGCGAGGATTTGTTCTACCGCATCGACACCTTCACGATCTCTGTCCCACCCCTGCGCCATCGCGGCGAAGACATCCCGCGTCTGGCGGTGGGTTTTCTCGCGACCGCCGCCGCCCGCCAGAACCGCCAGCCTCCGACCCTTTCCCCGGAAGCCTCAATGGCGTTGGCAGCCCATGACTGGCCGGGCAATGTGCGCGAGCTGGCCAACGCCATGGAACGCGCGCTGACGTTTGCCAGCGGCGATGGCATCGAGGTGGCCGACCTGCCCCGGCGGATCAGTCAGGGGGCAGGCGCCGAGGCGCTCAGCGGACCGCACGACGAACCCGCACTGGCAACCCTTGCTGATGTCGAGGCCCGTCATATCCGGCGGGTTCTGGACGCTGTGGGCGGCAACCGCCGACAGGCGGCGGAAATCCTGGGCATTGGCCGGCGAACGCTCTATCGCAAGCTCGATCCGGATGATGACAAGCCGATGTGAGCGATCGATCGCCAGGAATTGCAGCCCCCGCACAGGATCTGCAGACTATGCCGCGTGGGACACGGCGACATGCCCCGCGAGCACGAACCAAGCACAATAAAGCAAACGTTTGACTGGAGGAGATTGGCCATGAATCTGGCACTGATCGTTCTCATGGCACTGTTGCCGCTGGTGACCGTTGCCGTTTTCCTGGTCATGCTGCGGTGGCCGGCCAAATACGCCATGCCGCTCGCTTACGCGGTGGCGGTGGCCGTGGCCCTCGGCTTTTGGGGCACGGACCTCAATATCGTGGCCGGCGCGTCAGTCAATGGCGTCGTCACGGCACTGAATATCCTGTTCATCGTCTTCGGCGCCATTCTGCTGCTCTACACGTTGCGCGAGAGTGGCGCGATCAGCGTGATCCAGAAGGGCTTCGAGGATATTTCGCCGGACCGGCGCGTGCAGGCGATCATTGTCGCCTGGCTGTTCGGCGCGCTGATCGAGGGCGCCTCCGGCTTTGGCACGCCCGCGGCCATCGCCGCACCGCTGCTCGTCGCCCTCGGGTTTCCCGCCATGGCGGCAGTCGTCTCGGCGATGATCATCCAGTCGACACCGGTGTCATTCGGGGCGATCGGTACCCCGATCATCGTCGGCGTCAACGCCGGACTGTCGGATCAGTCGGTGACCGACCGCATGGTCGAAGCCGCCGGGGTTCCCTACGCGCAATACCTCGATCAGATCGGCATGCAGGTCGCGCTGCTCCACGCGCTGGTGGGCGTATTCATCCCGCTGATCATGGTGGGCATGCTGACGCGCTTTTTCGGCGCGAAACGCTCGTTCGTCGAAGGCCTGCGCGCCTGGAAGTTCGCCCTGTTCGCGGGCGTTGTCTTTGTCGTGCCCTACTACGCTGTTGCGGCGCTGCTGGGCCCGGAGTTTCCGGCACTGATCGGCGGGCTGATCGGGCTTGGCATTGTGATTCCGGCAGCGCGCCGCGGCTGGTTCCTGCCCAGGGACACCTTCGATTTCGAGCCCCGCGAGCATTGGCAGCCCGAGTGGATCAGCTCGCTGCAGGACTCGGTCCAGCCCACGCGTGATGAAAACCAGCCCCTTTCGCAGCTGCAGGCGTGGATGCCCTACATCATCGTCGCCGGCCTGCTGGTGATCACCCGGGTGATCCCGCCGGTCACCGAGGCACTGCGGGCCGATGCGGTCACACTGTCGATCCCCAACGTCTTCGGATCGGGCATTACCGCCGCCTCGCAGCCGCTCTACCTGCCGGGGTTTGTGCTGCTGGTCACCTCGCTGATCACCTACTTTCTGCACAAGATGTGGACCCATGGTGATTACGGGCGTGCCTGGAAGACCGCCGGTCGGACCATCGTATCGGCCGGCTCGGCGCTGATCTTTGCCGTGCCCATGGTGCAGGTGTTCATCAACTCCGCCCCCGACGGTCACGACACCGTCTCTGCCATTCAGGCCTCGCTCGCCAGTGGTATCCCGCTGGGCACCCTCAATCAGGTCGCCAGCATGCCCGAGATGCTTGCCCAGGGCGTAGCGGCACTGACCGGGCAGCTCTGGCCGCTGTTTGC
Organism: uncultured Spiribacter sp.; assembly: GCA_937884605.1. Classification (GTDB taxonomy): domain Bacteria; phylum Pseudomonadota; class Gammaproteobacteria; order Nitrococcales; family Nitrococcaceae; genus Spiribacter. The sequence goes on along the minus strand of CALGDM010000025.1, from coordinate 14,105 downwards.
GCCGACGGTGGGCGGCCTGGGCGCCTTTCTGGCGGGCAGCAACACCATCAGCAACATGATGTTCTCGTTTTTCCAGATCTCCACCGCCGAGCAGATCGGCCTGGGCTCGTTCGGCGCGTCGATGGTCGTGTCGCTGCAGGCTGTGGGCGGCGCCGGTGGCAACATGGTCACCGTGCACAACGTGGTCGCCGCGTCGGCCACCGTGGGCCTGCTCGGCCGGGAAGGCGATGTGATCCGCAAGACGCTGATCCCCATGGCCTATTACATGATCGCCGCGGGTCTGCTGGGGATGGCGATCATCACCGGGGGCACGAACGGCTGGTACGCCGGATGGCTCGGCTTTCTGGGGATTGCGTTGGCATTCATGCTCACCAACCGCGGAGGCCGATGACATGGCGGTTATCACCTGCATTGACGATCTAAAGCGCATTTACAAGCGCCGAGTGCCGAAGATGTTCTACGACTACTGCGAGACCGGCAGCTGGACGGAGCAGACGTTCGAGGAGAACAGCAGCGACTTCCGCTCGATCTATTTTCGTCAGCGGGTGGCGATCGACATGACCCGGCGGACCACCGCCAGCCGCATGCTGGGCGAGGAGGTGAGCATGCCGGTGGCCCTCGCACCGGTGGGCCTGACCGGCATGCAGCACGCCGACGGCGAGATCCTGGCCGCCAAGGCGGCCGAGGATTTCGGCGTGCCGTTCACGCTCTCGACCCTGTCCATCTGCTCGATCGAGGACGTGGCCGCGGAGACGACCCGACCGTTCTGGTTTCAGGTCTATACCCTGTCCGATGACGACTTCATGCGTCGGCTCATGGAACGGGCCCGGGCCGCGAACTGCTCGGCCATCGTCATTACGCTTGATCTGCAGGTTCAGGGCCAGCGCCACAAGGACCTCAAGAACGGGTTGAGCGCTCCTCCCAAGCTCACCATCAAGTCCATTGCCAATCTGGCCACGAAGGTGTCCTGGGGCCTGGAAATGCTGGGCGCCAAACGCCGGACCTTCGGCAACGTGGTCGGCCACGCCCAGGGCGTCACCGACTCGAGTTCGCTGTCATCGTGGACCGCCGAGGCGTTCGATCACTCGCTCGACTGGGATCGCGTCAAGCAGCTCATGGACATGTGGGGCGGCAAGGTGGTGCTCAAGGGCATCATGAATCGGGAAGATGCCGAACGCGCCGCCGAGCTGGGTGCCGATGCCATCGTGGTGTCCAACCATGGTGGCCGCCAGCTCGATGGTGCCCTCAGCAGCATTCGGGTCCTGCCGGATATCATCGCCGCGGTGGGCGACCGCATGGAGGTGTACTTCGACTCGGGCGTGCGCTCGGGTCAGGACATTCTCAAGGCCCTGGCGCTGGGCGCAGACGGCGTCATGATCGGCCGGGCGTGGGTCTATGGCCTGGGTGCCATGGGCCAGGAAGGGGTGACCCGGTCCCTCGAGGTGCTGCACAAGGAGCTGGATACCACCATGGCACTCTGCGGCCATCGCGACATCAATGCCGTGGATCGCAATATTCTGCATGTGCCCGAGGATTTTGCCGGTCGCTGGGCCGACTGAGCACGCTGAGGAGGAGTCACTGATGAGCGAGCCAACTGCGCTGATCGATCGCTTGACCGGCATTGCCGGCAGCGATCAAGTCCTGACCGACGAGACCGCCACCCGTCCCTATCGCACCGGTTATCGCTCGGGCACCGGGGATGTCGTAGCAGTGGTGCACCCCGGCTCGCTGGTCGAGCTCTGGCAATGCACGCAGGCCGCCGTCGAGGCAGGTGCCGTGATCGTCCCCCAGGCGGCCAACACCGGCCTGACCGAGGGCTCAACCCCCAAGGACACCTACGACCGCCCGGCGGTTGCCATCAATGCCATGCGCATTAAGGGCCTGCAGCTACTCGGCGATGCCGAGCAGGCCATCGCGCTGCCCGGTGCGACCCTCTTTGAGCTCACCCAGACTCTTGCGCCCTACGGCCGTGAGCCGCATTCGGTGATTGGGTCGACGTCGCTGGGCGCGACCGTCGTGGGCGGTGTGTGCAACAACTCGGGCGGCGCCCTGTGCCGACGCGGGCCCGCTTACACCGAGCTGGCGGTCTATGCCCGCGTCAATGCCCACGGCGAGCTTGAGCTGATCAACGAGCTGGGCATCGCCCTTGGCGACACGCCCGAGACCATCCTCGATCGCCTCGAGCGGGGCGATTATGGCAGCGAGGACATCGACTGGCAGGCCGGCAAGGCCAGCGACGACGGCTACCCCGCGATCATGCGCGGAGCCGACGAGCCTGGCGCGGCGCGGTTCAACAACGATCCGCGGCTGCTCCACGGGGTCTCGGGCAGCGCCGGCAAGGTCATGGTCTTTGCGGTGCGCATGGATACCTTCGAGCAGGAGTCGGACGTGCGCACCTACTACATCGGCAGCAACGAGACCGATCGGCTCGCGCAGTTCCGGGCGCGCTTTCTGCGCGAGGCAAGCCGGCTGCCGATTACCGCCGAGTACCTCCACCGCGAGCTGTTCGATGTGGCGCGACGCTATGGCAAGGACAGCTTCCTGATCATCAAAAAACTCGGCACAGCCCGGCTGCCCAAGGCCTTTGCCCTGAAAAACCGAATCGACGGGTTCTTTCGCCGTATCCCGCTGCTGCCCGATCCGATCACCGATCATGTCCTTCAGCGGCTCGCCCGGCTGGTCCCGGATCCCCTGCCCGAGCGAGTGGTCGAATGGCGGGAGCGCTTCGAGCATCACCTGATCCTGCGGGTCAACGGCGATATGGCCGAGGAAACCGAGGCCTTCCTCGACGAGTGCTTTCCCGATGCCTGGTTCCGCTGCACCGCGGACGAGGCGGAGCGGGCGATGCTCCACCGCTTTGCGGCAGCCGGTGCCGGCGTGCGCTACCAGACCATCCACCACGACGAGGTCGAGGACATCCTGGCGCTGGATATCGCCCTTGAGCGCAATGACCGCGACTGGTTCGAGGAACTGCCCGAGTCCATTACCCGGGATCTGGTGCACCGGCTCTACTACGGGCATTTCTTCTGCAACGTCTTCCACCAGGACTACGTATTCCGCAAGGGCGCTGATGTGGCGGCCCACAAGGCAACGATGCTCGAGATCCTCGACCGGCGTGGGGCGGAATATCCGGCGGAGCACAATGTCGGGCATCTGTACCCGGCAAAACCGGCACTGGCGGCGTTCTACCGCCAGCTCGATCCGACCAACACCTTCAACCCCGGGGTCGGCAAACTGCCGCGCGATCCCTACTACGGCAAGCCCGCCGAGGCCTGATCAAGCCTCAGACGGCTCGGTATCGAGCCCCAGGTCGAGGATCGGGGCACTGTGGGTGAGGGCCCCCACCGAGATAATGTCGACACCGCTGGCGGCCACCGCCGCCACGGTGTCGCGGCTGACCCGCCCCGAGGCCTCGGTGACAGCGCGACCGGCGACACGCTCCACCGCCGCAGCCAGCGTGGCCGGATCCATGTTATCCAGCAACAAGGCATCGGCCTGTCCAGCAAGCGCCTCATCGAGCTGATCCAGGGTGTCGACCTCGATCTCGATTTTTACCAGGTGCCCGGCCGCGGCGCGGGCCCGCGCCAGTGCCGGTCTCACGCCGCCGGCCACCGCGATGTGGTTGTCCTTGATGAGCATCGCATCATCCAGACCAAAGCGATGATTGACTCCGCCGCCGGCGCGCACGGCCTGCTTTTCCAGTGACCGCAGCCCGGGCGTGGTCTTGCGGGTGCAGGCAATGCGGGCGGGATAGTCCGCCACCGCCTCCACCAGCGCGGCCGTCGCGGTGGCAATCCCGCTCAGATGGCAGAGCAGATTAAGGGCGACACGCTCCGCGCCGAGGATTGCATGGGCCGGGCCGCTCACCGACAGCACTGTGGTGCCGGCCTGGACCACCGCCCCATCAGGATGGGCAATCGCCACGTCCACCGCGTCATCCATCAGCGTGAATGCCAGTGCCGCGGCGTCGACACCGGCGATGCGCCCGGCCTCGCGACTGCGCACGACGCCCTCCATCCAGGTACCGGCGGGGATCACCGCGTGGCTGGTAATGTCGCCGGCCCGGCCCAGATCCTCGGCCAGCGCCGATCGAATCAGTGGCTCGAGTTGCGGGCGTGGCATTTCCGGGCGCTCGGTCACGACTTGCCTCCTGCCGCACGTACCAGCTCAGACGCCGCCGGCCATTGCGGTTTGAGTTCATCCAGCGTCAGCGTCGTTCTCGACGGAATGGGTGATTGGGCTTGCGGGTAGTCCCGGCGCAGATGCCCACCCCGGCTCTCGCAACGTCGCTGCGCGGCCGTTGCGACCAACAGGGCCGTGAGCGCGTGGTTGGCCTGGGGATCGTGCGCATCAAAGGCCACGGCCGAGAGTGCATCGATTGCCCGCGCCAGGCCATCGTTGTCGCGGACCACCCCCACCGAACGACTCATCAACGCGCGGATCCAGGGCGCGACCCGTGGCGCCGTGGGTGCGATCGGCCTGGCCGCCTCGCGCGAACCGGTGGAGGGCCTGATGGTCGAGGCGGCAATGTCTTCGGCAATCCAGCGCGCAAAGACCAGTCCCTCAAGCAGTGAATTGCTCGCCAGCCGATTGGCGCCGTGCAGTCCGGTGCATGCCACTTCGCCGCAGGCCCACAGGCCGGGAAGCCCGGTTCGGCCCTGATCATCAACGGCAACGCCGCCCATGTGGTAGTGCGCCGCTGGACGGATCGGGATCAATTGGGTGGCCGGGTCGATGCCCGCCGCGCGGCAGGCTGCATGCACCGATGGATAGCGCTCGGCGAAGGCACTGCCAATGGACCGGCGACCATCGAGGTAAACCCGACCGCCGGCATCGAGCGCGGCGTGGATCTGCCGGGCAATCACATCGCGCGCCGCCAGATCACCGCCCGGCGTGTCGGCCATCAGCCGCTCGCCATCGGCATTGACCAGGGTCGCGCCCTCGCCGCGCAGGGCCTCGGTGGCAAGCGGCATGGGATCGCGCCCCACTGCCATCGCGGTGGGATGAAACTGAACAAACTCGGCATCCGTCACGCTCGCACCGGCCCGGGCGGCCATCGCGATCCCCTGACCAACGGCGCCGAGGGGGTTGGTGGTCTCGGCGTAAAGCCCGCCCAGTCCACCCGTTGCCAGCACCACGGCGCGTCCATGCACCGTGCCGCTCGGTAGTTGGACGCCGTGTACGCCATTCGCGCCGCTCAGCAGTCCGGTGACGGGTGCGTGTTCGCACACGGTAATCGACGGCGTCGCTCGAACCCGCTGAATCAGCGCATTGAGAATGGCCACCCCACTGCCATCCCCCCCGACATGCGCCACCCGGCGACGCTGATGCGCGCCCTCGAGACCCAGTGCCCAATCGCCCTGCGGGTTGCGATCAAACCGCGCGCCCCACCGCTCGAGCTGTTCAAGGCACTCCGGTGCCGCCGCCGTGACCGCCCGGGCGATCGCCGGGTCCACCAGTCCAGCCCCGGCGGCCTCGGTATCGGCCTGATGCAGCGCCGGGGCATCGTCGTCGCCCACCGCGGCGGCGATCCCCCCCTGTGCCCAGGCCGTGGCGGTGTTCTCGCGCAGGGGCCCCGCGCTCAGCACCCGCACCGGCAACGGCGCGAGACGCAGGGCCGTCGCCAATCCGGCGATCCCCGCCCCCACGACAATCACCGGGGGCGTCGTCGTTGCGGCCCGGCTCATCGGACCGCCAGCATCCGTGTCACGGCCTGACGGGCGCGATCAGCCACGCCGGCATCAATCTCGACCCGCGGGGCGAGCTGCTCGAGCGCATGGCGGATCTTTGGCAGGGTAATGCGCTTCATGTGCGGACACAGATTACAGGGCCGCACGAATTCCACCTCGGGCACTTCGGCGGCAACGTTATCGCTCATCGAGCATTCGGTCACCATGAGCACCCGTCGCGGCTGACGGGTGGTGACGGCATGGATCATCTGCGCGGTCGAGCCCACCTCGTCAGCGGCATCCAGCACATCCGGCGGGCACTCGGGATGGGCGATGACCATCAGATCGTCATGCGCCCGGCGGTACTCGCGGATCTCGTCGCCGGTGAACCGCTCATGCACCTCGCAGTGACCCTTCCAGGCAATGATCTCGACATCGGTCTGCAGGGCGACATAGTGGGCGAGATACTCATCCGGCAGAAAGATCACGCGATCAACGCCGAGCGACTCCACCACCGCCACGGCATTACCCGAGGTCACGCAGATATCGGATTCCGCCTTCACCGCCGCTGACGTGTTCACATAGGTCACCACCGGCACCCCGGGGTGGCGTTCACGCAGGGCGCGGACGTCGGCGGCGGTAATCGACTCGGCCAGCGAGCAGCCGGCGGCGAGGTCCGGGATCAGGACGGTTTTCTCCGGGCAGAGCAGCTTCGAGGTCTCCGCCATGAAATGCACGCCGGCCTGGACGATGACATCGGCCTCGCTCTCCGCCGCCTTGCGTGCCAGCGCCAGCGAATCGCCGACGATATCCGCGACGCCGTGAAAGATCTCGGGCGTCTGATAGTTATGCGCCAGAATCACCGCGTTGCGCTCGGCCTTGAGGCGGTGGATGGCGTCGATGTCGGGCTCCAGCGCCGGCCACTCCATGGGCGGAATGACATCCTTTAAACGCTGTTCAGCGGCGGCCGTCTGCTCCATTACCCCTGCCATGAATCCGCTCCTTATGCTCGAACTGAGCATTAATGGCGTCGACAAAATTCCACTTATGCTGAGTTCGAGCATAAGCCCACGGGCAAAGTTCAATCAAGCGCGACGGGTGCTGCGACCCCCCGCCTTAATGCCCAGCCCCGGTGCCGGACGCTCGAGGGTCACCGCCGGGCGAAAGCGCATAAGCTGTGCCGGCCGGCCGCCGGTGCGGGTCTCGTGCTGGCCGGTGGCCTCGACCAGCTGCTGGCGCTCGACCAGGCGCCGAAAGTTCTGCTTGTGCAGCCGTGTGCCGGACAGGGCTTCGGCGGTGCGCTGCAGCTGCAGCAGGGTAAAAGTCGGCGGCATCAGTTCAAAGAGCAGCGGACGGTATTTGATCTTGCCGCGCAGCCGGCCCATGGCGGTTGCCAGAATACGGCGATGGTCCGTCGCCATGGAGCGATCGCTGCGGCCTAGAATACCGGCGGGTGGCTCGCGGCCCTGATCGTGCCAGGCCTCCGCCACCTGCCCCGCGCCGTAAAGCAATTCGTAGCGCTCCAGCGAGCGCTCCTCGTCCCAGGGCGTCGAGCCACTGGCAAAGGTCAGGCGCAGTCGCTCGGCCCGGCGTCGGCGCTTGGCCGCGCTCGGTGCCTGGTCCCGCCAGTCGCCGAGATCCGCCAGCAAGCGATCGACCACCGGCGGACGCTCGGTGCGCCAGTCCTCCCAGGGCAGATAGTCATACCAGGGCTGCCAGGCCGTCGCGCGGCCGGTCTGCGGATTGGCGTCGTGGACGAGCGCCAGATAGGCCACTGAGACCGGGCGGACATCCTGGTCCGCCGGGCCGTCATCGCCGCCAGCACGATTGCGATCGGCGAAGGTATAGAGCTGCTCCATGTAACCGAGCCTGAGCCCGGTCTGATACTCCACCCAACTGCGCAATCCGGCCTGGAGCGTGCGGTGATCAGGCTGCAGGGGCCCGCACGGCAGGGTATCCCGGTCATTTGCCCCGGACTGGACCGTCAGAATGCAGGGCTCGCCATCGATCATCGCGACGATGACCGCCGTCAGATCGACCGTGGCCGGGCTCGCCCCGGAGTTCAGCGTCAAACCCGGCGCCTAAAGATAGGCTTCGATCCGCCGGATGGCATCCAGCAGGCCCTGGTGGTTTTCCGAACCGCCGTCGTGCCGCGCGGTGTAATCGCCATGCTCGCCCGCCGGCGGCGCATCGGCGTGGGCATCACCATGGGCGATCTGCTCTTCGTGGCGGGCAATCTCGGCCTCATGGGCCAGGATCACCGCCTCGTGATCAAGGATCTTGGCCTCCGCGCGCTTTAATAGCGCAAGCGCCGTGCGGTGCTCCTGCCGCCAACGATAGTGGTCCTGCTGCTGGCGAAGGTGTTCGGCATGCGCGTCGTTGTCGTTTCCCATTTCGGTCTTCCTTTCGTCTGTACCGCACCGGGCGATTGATGTCAGGCCTTGAGCGGTGCCCACAATACCGTACCGGCCGAATCACCGACCAGCAGATGCGAGAGACTGGGCGTAGCGGCCACACCGGTCACCGCCTCGCCGGTAGTCCCGCGCAGCACCAGGGCCTGGGGTTTCGCCTCGAGGTCACTCATCAACACCGCCCCATCATCGAGCCCCGCGAACACCACCGCTGTCCCCGGCAGGCCATTCACCGCCGACACCAGTGCGGGGCCCGCGTAATTGACTGCAAGCGGCGCCCGACCCATCGGCCCCTCCTCGCCGTCGAACGGCCAGGCCACGATCTGATCGGCGCCGCTGGTTGCCAGATAGGGCCGCGAGCCGACCCACGCGCTCGCCCGTGGCTTGGCGGGATAGCCCGACATTGTCATATGCAGGCTGTCCTGCAGCCGCCAACCGTGCAGGGCGTTTTCCTGCATGGCGCTAACGACATAGGCGCCGTCGGGACTCCATGCCACGGAGACATGCGAGCCCGCCCACTCCAGCCGATCCGGTCGCCAGCCCGTCCCCGTTCGGGTCCAGAGGGTGACCCCGCCGTAGTGGGCCACCGCCAGCCGCTTACCGGTGGGATCAAAGGCCAGCCCGGCCACCGTGCTTGGATGCTCGAGCTCGACAGGCTCGGGCGCTGCCCCGATCCACACCGAGACCCGACCACCCACGGAGCAGGCCTTATGACCACGTCGCGGATGCGCCGCCACACAATCCACCCAGCGCCTGCCGAGCCGGGCGATCAGCGTGGTTGTGCCGTCGGTCGCCGTCTCGCGGAACGCGCCATCCTCGCCGCCGGTGACGACGCGATCCGCGCCGGCACGGGCCATGGAGAGAATGACGCCGTCATGGACGGGCGCGATCACCGGCGGCTGATCGGCACCAAAGAACCGCAACCCGCCATCGCCATGGGCGGTCACGATCACCTCGCCCAGCCCGACCACTCCGGTCACCGGCGCGCCGGTACGGATCAGCTCCCCGTCGTGCTCGAGCTGACTGCTCGGAAATCCGCCGTCGAGGCCATCCACGCGCTCTACGCCGCCTGACATGCCGCAAATCCTTTCTCCAGATCAAGCTGCTCCAGGCCGCGACCAATGAATACCAACCGCGAGCGACGGGCCTCGCCGGCGGGCCAGGGCCCCATGAAATCGCTTTCCATGAGCATATGCACCCCCTGCACAACGTAGCGCTGGGACTCGCCATTGAGATCGAGGATGCCCTTTGAGCGCAGGATATCCTGGCCGTGCTCCTGCAAAAGCGCTGAGAACCAGCGCTGGAAGCGATCGGGGTCGAGCGGCCGATCCGCTTGGACTGTCACGCTAGTGACCGCGTCGTCATGGCTGTGGTCATGATCGCTGTCGAGAAAGTCCGGCTCGATCTCGAGCACCCGCTCGAGGTCGAAGGCACTCTGGCCCATCACCTGATCGAGAGGCACATCGCAGCGATCGGTGGGAATGATCCGGCAGTACGGATTCATCGCGCGGAGGCGCGCCTCGATCCGGGCGAGCGTCGCCGCGTCCACCCGGTCGGTTTTATTGAGCAGCACGATATCGGCGAAGGCGACCTGCTCCGGCGCCTCGTGGCTGTGCTCGAGCTGGTCCTCGCAGTGCGCGGCATCGACCAGCGTAATCACCGCATCGAGCCGGGTCTTCTCGGCGACATCGTCATCGACGAAAAAGGTCTGCGCCACCGGTGCCGGATCGGCCACCCCGGTGGTCTCGACGAGGATGGCGTCCAGCGAATCCGCGCGCTTCATCAGACCGCCGAGAATGCGGATCAGATCGCCGCGCACGGTGCAGCAGATACAACCATTGTTCATCTCGAAGACTTCCTCGTCGGCATCGACAACGAGGTCGTTATCAATGCCGGTCTCCCCGAACTCATTAACCACCACGGCGTACTTTCTGCCGTGCTGCTCGGTGAGAATGCGATTGAGCAGGGTGGTTTTCCCGGCACCGAGAAACCCTGTCAGAACCGTGACTGGTACCTTGCCGTTCATGACTGCGACTCCTCGTGATCAGCGCCGAGCGCCTGCTCAAGGGTCTCGGCGTTGTGTTCCATCATTTCGATATAACTGGGGGCGGGGCCATCGGACTCGGAGAGCGCGCCCGGGTAGAGCGTGCCGCCAATGCGGACACCGGTTTCATCGGCGATACGCTCGAGCAGGCGGGTGTCGGTGATATTCTCGAAAAACACCGCCGAGACATTGCGCTCACGCATGGTCTCGATGAGCGCGGCCACGTCCCCGGCCGACGCCTCGGACTCGGTACTCACCCCCTGCGGCGAGAAGAAGTTCACCCCGTATTCGTCAGCGAAATACTGGAAGGCGTCATGGGAGGTGACAACGGTGCGCTGATCCGCTGGCAGTGACTCGATCGTCGCCCGAATCCGCTCGTCCAGCGCCTCCAGCTCGGCGATGTAGCGCTGGGCCCGCTGCTCGAAGCGATCGGCATGCGCCGGGTCGGCCGCGACCAGTGCGGCCGTAATGTTTTCCACATAGGTGACCGCGTTGGGGACACTCTGCCAGGCGTGCGGGTCGGAAGCGCCATGATCGTGCCCGTGATCGTGCCCATGATCGTCATGGCCATGGTCACCATGCCCCGCCGGTGCGTCGGCGGCCTCGCCAAAGGCAATGGGCTCGATGCCGTCGGTGACCACTACGCGCTGACCGGTAAAGTCCGAGGCATCCACCAGACGATCCAGCCAGCCCTCAAACTGCAGGCCGTTGACGATGAAAAGCTCGGCGTCGGAGACCGCCTGTGCCGCCTGCGGGGTGGGCTGATAGACGTGGGCATCACCGCCCGGCCCCACGAGCGTGACGACATCCACCTGCGGGCCGCCAATGCGCTCGGCCATGTCCCCGAGGATGGAAAACGACGCGACCACGGGTGTGGGTGTCTGGGCCGGCACAGCGGCCGAACCGAGCAGCGACAGGGCGACGCCCGTCGCGGCCAGTGCGAGTGGGTTTCTGTAACGCATGCAATGCTCCTTGTTTCAGGCTTTGAGATGTTTGCGCGGGATCATTTGCGGCAACACCCCGCCAAACGGCCCAATGACCAGCGACAGGGTGTAGAAAAGGCCCGCCACCAGAATGATTGCCGGGCCGGAAGGGAAGCTGTAGTGATAGGAAAGCAGCAGACCGCTCATGCTCGAGAGCATGGCGATGAGCACGGCGATGCCCACCAGCGCGCCGGGGCTGCTGACCCAGAAGCGGCCGGCCGCCGCCGGCAGGATCATGATGCCCACCGCCATGAGCGTACCGAGCGCGTGAAAGCCGCCAACGAGATTGAGGACAACGAGCGTGAGAAAAGTGAAATGCGTGAGTGCACTCAGGCGGCTGACCGAGCGCAGGAACTGTGGATCGGCACATTCGAGCACCAGGGGCCGGAACAGCACGGCCACCGTGATCACCGACAGGCTGGCAATCGAACACAGGAGGACCAGCGCGCCATCGTCCAGCGCAAGCACGGTGCCGAACAGCACATGCATGAGATCCACGTTGCTCCCCCGCGTGGAGACGATCAGCACCCCCAGTGCGAGCGAGATGAGGTAAAGCGCCGCCAGGCTGGCATCCTCACCCGCCGCGGTGGCTCGGGAAATGAACGCCGATACCAGCGCAACCAGCATCCCCGCAATCAGCCCGCCGAGGGTCATGGCGCCCAGCGACAGTCCAGCGATGAGATAACCAATGGCCGCGCCGGGCAGAATGGCATGCGACATGGCATCGCCGGTCAGGCTCATGCGCCGCAGCATAAGAAAGACCCCCACGGGCGTTGCCCCCAGGGAGATGGCCAGGCATCCCACCAATGCGCGGCGCATGAAGCCGAACTCGGCAAATGGCTGGATGACCGCCTCGATGATCATGCCGATCTCCGGTCGCACACGGCGGCACCCGGGTCGGGCGCCTCGGCCATCGTGCGCGCCCGAAGGTGGTTGGCCGCCGTCAACACCGCCTCGGTGCTGCCATGGGCGATGAGCTCGCGCGCAATCATCAACGTGTTGGGGAAATGCGCGCGAACGGTTTCAAAGTCATGCAGGACCGCCAGAATGGTGCGCCCCTCGCCGTGCCAGCGCCGGATCACACCCAGAAGATCATTCATGGTGCGGGCGTCGATCGCGGTGAACGGCTCGTCAAGCAGAAAAAGCCGCGCGTCCTGCAACAGCAATCGGGCAAACAGCGCGCGTTGCATCTGCCCGCCGGACAGCGCCCCAATGGGCCGTCGCTCAAAACCCGATAACCCCACGGCGGCAATGGCGTGATGCAGGCGGTGCCGCTGCGTTTTGCGCAGACCACCCAACGCACCAGTCTCACGCCACAGCCCCATGGCCACCAGATCGGCCACCGCAATCGGGAATGCCCGATCGATCGCCGATTGCTGAGGGAGATAGGCAATGTCCGCCGGCGCAAGCGTATCGACCCCAATGCTGCCCTCGAGCGGGCGAAGCGTGCCCATCATCGCCTTGAGCAGGGTCGACTTTCCGGCCCCGTTGGGTCCCACGATTGCGGTCAGACTGCCGCTGTCGATGGCCGTGTCGAGGTGATGGACGACGGGGTGACGGTCATACCCAAGGGTCAGATTCCGGAACTGCACCGCCGCGCTCACAGGCTGCCCAGCCGTCCCGTGGCCCAGAGAAAGCCCGTCCACAACAGGGCCGCGGCGCCAATGGCGAACAGTGAGCGCGCCATGCCACCCAGGCAGATCAGACTTGAGCGGGTGGGTGTGAGGGCCATGCGCGTTCCCGTCCGAAGAATTAATTATGTTATAACGTAACACTCATCGTTCGACAGTCAAGGCAGGATTGCCCCATGCGCGAAACCCGCGACGCCTTTCCGGTAACCGTCGTGACCGGCTTTCTCGGGAGCGGCAAGACCACCGTTCTCAATACCCTGATGCAGCGCCCCGCCATGGACCGAACACTGGTGCTCGTTAACGAGTTCGGTGAAATCGGACTCGACCATGATCTCGTCACGCAAGGCGGTGAGAATGCCACCTATGTCGAGCTGTCGAGCGGCTGCCTGTGCTGCTCGATCCGCGGCGATCTGGTGGAGACACTTCGCTATGCGCCCAGTCGATTCGCGCGTAACGGTCAGTGCTGGTTCGACCGGGTGGTCATCGAAACCACCGGCCTCGCCGATCCGGCACCGATTCTGCACACCCTGATGGCGGAGCCGAGCGTCGCCCGGCGCTTCGAGCTGCAGGGGGTGGTCACCGTGGTCGATGCGGCGAATGGCGAAGCCACCCTTGAGGCTCACGAGGAATCAATCAAGCAGGCGGCGGTGGCCGATACCCTGCTGATCAGCAAGACCGACCTGGCCGACGATGCCGCACTGGAATCGCTGCGCGGTCGCCTTGCCTCGCTCAATCCCCTCGCCCGGCGCGTTCTTGCCCTGCATGGCGATGTCGATCCGGCTGCGGTACTGGCGCTGGGGCTGTACGACCCGGACACCAAGTCGGCGCAGGTCCAGCGCTGGCTGCAGGACCAGAACGCGGCGATAGACCACGCCCATCACGCCCACGATCATCACCACCACGATGTGAACCGTCACAGTGACGACATCCGCGCGTTCAGTATCGTGCGCGATGCCCCCATCGCGGTGATGGTCCTCGAGACCTGGCTCGATATCCTCCGGGCGACGCTTGGCGAGGACCTGCTGCGGGTGAAGGGCATTCTCAATATCGAAGGCTACGCTCGCCCAGTGGTCATCCATGGCGTGCAGCATATCCTCCACCCCATCGATGTCCTTGATGAGTGGCCGAGCGAGGATCACCGCACCCGGCTGGTTTTCATCACCCGTGGCATCGACCCGGCAAACATCGAGGCAATGCTGGACGCCTTTACCGGCGCGACTTGATCCCTGTCATCACGCGCTGTCCCGGTCCGGCTCACCCAGGGCGTGGCGCTGCAGCCGCTTGACCTCGTCGCGCAGCTTGCCCGCCTCCTCGAACTCGAGGTTGCGGGCGTGCTGGTGCATCTTCTGCTCCAGCTCCTTGATGCG
>CALGDM010000024.1 GCA_937884605.1 uncultured Spiribacter sp. | reverse complement strand
GGCGGGTGAAGGCCCGCGCGGGCCCGTTTCCCCGCTCCGCAGGCGAGTCTACTGTCAGCGCTGGTTGGGTGCCAGCACACGGGCGGAAGAGCCGCGCAAGGCTTCTGGCAGAGAATCGGACCGCTCGCGGGTCGCCGAGCAGCGATGACGGGAACGCTGTTAGTGCGCATTCGCGCGTGGTTCGCATACAAGACCGCGACAGACCGCGGTCGTGACTGCCATCGAGCGCCAGATACCCCGGACCGGCGCCTGAGCAGGAGATGGTTTACGCGCTGCCCGTCCCGGGCGCGCCAACCATGGTGAGCACTGCCGCCTGCACCGCGATCAGCACGAGCCAACCGATAATGCAGACCCCCAGCGCGCGCCAGGTGCTCGAGTAGTCGAGGGCCTGGCGGACACCAACGACCATGGCGGCGAGCATCCAGATGTCGCATGCCAGCACGAGGAGTGCGCCGATGCCGGGAATCACGCCCACAAAACGCAGCATACCCGGCGCGGAGGCGAAACCGACGGTGCGCAGCAACTGCCCCATGTCGGCCTCGGTCTGCGGTTCCGGCAACAGCTTTGTTCCGATGATCCAGGTCAGAAACGCCCAGATCAGCCAGCCCAGCAACGCGGCGATGCTGCCCACGACCAGGGCGGTCCCGAGATCCATGTACAGCATGCTGCCGATGCCGGCGGCGACGCTCGACAGCAGCACCACGCCCACAGCCTGGCCCATCGCGCCGGTGTCGTGCTCGAGCTCTTCGTAGATGCCGGGATCGAGGCTGGCCGCGCCGATCACGCGCTCGGTAAAGCTACTCATCGTTGACTCTCCGGTGCAACGGGCATTGGCGCCCGTCCCCCTGTTGTTGGCAACGCCACCCATGTACCCGATCGTCGCAAACACTGAACGGACCACGTGAACGCCGCGCATAATGCCGCACACCGGGCCACCGCGGCGCATCGCGTCGCGGGGTACCTGACCATGAAGTCCATGGCGGACTTCGGCGTGTTTGACCTGCTCATGACCATTCTCATGGCCCCGCTCCACATGGTTTGGGGCAATCCGTCAGCAGGCGACTGCCCAGAGAGTAGTCGACAAGCGGCCACGGTCAAACCATTGCAGGTGGCGGTGCCATCGTCGATCATCCGGCGGACAGCCTGCGACGAACCCGAAGTCGCATGGACAAATCGCGGCGACCCGATCATCGCGAAGGAACGCGCCGTTACAGGGCGGCGCCGGAAAGGTCGGCCGTAACGGCCGCGCAGGGCATTCACGCGGGGCATCATGACAAAGCCACCCTCATGGGCCGTGGTGACCGGCGCCGGGTCCGGCATCGGCGCAGCGCTGGCCATCGAGCTCGCGCGGCGCGGTTGCCGCCCCATCCTGGTCGGCCGCCGGGCAGCGGCGCTGGAGACTACACGGCGCAGTCTGCCCGATCCGCGAGCAGCCATGTGCGTGCCCTGCGACCTGGGCAGCGCCGCGGCGCGCGCACAGCTGATCGGGCGAGTGAGCGCGGCGATCGCAAATGAAGGCGGCGAGCTGCGCTACCTCGTGCACAACGCCGGTGTCGGTCCGCCGAGCCCCGATCTTGCCAACATGGCGGCGGGCGATCTGGAGCAGGCACTGGCGGTGAATGTCCTCGCCCCGCTGGTCCTGACCCAGGGGTGGCTGCCACTGCTGCGCGCGGCCGGTGGGCCCGCGCGCATACTGCTGATTGGCGCCGGCATCGCCGATCGGGCCCAGCCCGGTACGGGGACTTATGGCATCAGCAAGAAGGCACAACATCGGCTTTTTGAACAGATGCTCGTGGACTTCGCCGCCGAGACCGCCAACACGCCGCAGGTGGCCATGTTCCGGCCCGGCGTCGTCGACACCGAGGGTCTGCGCGAGCACTGCCGGCTGGCCCGGGAGTGCGGCTTACCGCATGTCGACTATCTGGACGGCGCCCTGACCAACGGCGAAGCACGGAGTGGCGAAACCGTTGCCCGGGCCATGGCAAAGGCGCTTCTTGATGCCGGAGAAAACGCGTTCAATGGCCAGATCCTGAAAACGGGGGACTGGCACACACAAGCACACGCTTCGGATCCCGAATCGGAGTAAAAATCCCCATCGGCCGCCTCGGAGCTGCTGTACCCAATCGCGAAACACGAGCGAGGTCTCACACTCCAATTGCGTCACAACAATTCGCGCGCTGAATTCTCGGATATGGCCTGCAGGTATCCAGGATTCCAGTTATCTGAGGGCGTGACGTAGACCTAACGGCAAGCGACCGGGACGACGCGGGAACTATGGGGCCTGTTCGAGAACGACAGTGCGCGAACAGGCCGCCTGGGATCGTAGGCGAAATAACCGCCAAGCAGCTCAGCGTGTCTGGCGCCACTTACTCCGACCCCCGAATATCACGACCCCCGAATATCAGCAACAGGGTTCAGTTGAACCCCTGGAGGCTCCCGTGGAAGGTGTACTGATCTGGTTGATCGTCGGTGGTATCGCCGGCTGGCTCGCCGGTCTGATCGTCAAGGGTGGAGGTCAGGGCATCATTATCAACATCATCGTCGGCATCGTTGGCGCGGTCATCGGCGGATGGCTGTTCGGTCAACTGGGTGTCGCGGTTGGGACGGGCATCATCGACGCCATCGTCAGTGCCGTGATCGGCGCAGTAATCCTGCTTTTGATCATCGGCCTCGTCCGCGGCAAGGGCTGATCGGCAAAGGCAAGCCGCCAGGGGGCTGCGCCGCGGGAGCCAAACAGGCTGCGGCGGCGCCACTGGCGGGGTGCGGGCCGACGCGTCAGGCCTTGCGGAACAGGAAAATGCCCCAGGTAAGGTCGCCGCGGTTACCGCCATCAACCCAGTGTTGCAGGCCTTGCTTCATGCGCTCGATGTACTCGCTGCTGACATGTCGACCGACCTCGTCCTGCTCGTCGACCAAGACCTCGCGCACGCGACCATAGTGGGCGGCGATCATCTCGCCGCGCTGGTCGAAGCCGACTTCCTCCAGGCCGAGTTCACGCAGGGTATCGCGGTAAAACGCCGGTGACCCGAGGGTATCGAGGTGCAGGCGATCGAGTATGGGCTGCAGCCCCTCGTTCGATCTGTCGTCTGCCTGCATGGGATCGCTGACTATGAACGTGCCCCCGGGGCGCAGGATGCGCACGACCTCTTCCATCACGCGGCGCCGGTCACCGCTGTGGAGAAATGCCTCCTGCGACCAGACGACGTCGAAACTCGCGTCATCGTAGATCACGTCCTCGAAATTGCCGTCGACGATCTCGACGCGGTCGTCGAGACCCTGCTCGGCATTCTGCCGCCGGCCGCGCTCGTTCTCGCGCTCGCTCAAATTGAAACCGATGCCGGAACAGCCGTACTCGCGAGCGAGGTAGCGCAGGGCCCCGCCATAGCCGGACCCCAGGTCAATGACGCGCGTATCCGCGCCCAGCCCGGGCACCTGTCCGGCCATGACCGCATTGGTGCGCACGCTTGCCGTGTAGATATCCTCCTGCGGCTGCTCGTAGAGCCCGACGTGAATGTCCTCGCCGCCCCACACGAGCGCATAGAAATTGTCCGCATCCTCGCTGTTGTAGTAATCGCGCGCGGTTTTAACCGCGGCGCCGTAGTGCTTTTCTTTGGCACAATCATTCATGATGCACCTCCTGTTGGGCAGTGCGCGGGCATCCGAAACGCCGGGGCGCGTGCCTGATGGTCGGCCTGGCGAGAGCGCTTTCCGCGCAGCGCCACTGGTGGACGGTCAGAAGTCTGCTCTCGCTTCCTGTTCAAGGTTCGCGAATATCCACCGGCGTTGCAAATACGCCGGTCCAACCGGTCCCGGGGGTCAGTTGGCGCACCCATCACTGACCACCGTGATTATGCACGGCGACTCGCCACCGATACGACTACCACTGGAACCTCCGAACGAGTCGTATTCGACATAACATCGTCCCGGTGGGAGATCATAGCCGACCCGCGTGTAGCGATTATCGAAATCGGTCTGCAAACCGCCTGTGCCGGCCCGGATGGTCGTGAAATCGAGCATCGTGAGCTCGTCGTCGAGCTCGGCCCGGCTCTCCGGGCAGAGGTTGGCCCAATCGACCTCGCTGCTCCCGAAGGCCGTATCGATGACGTAATCGCTTTGAGTGTTGCCGCCGGGATTCGACACGGAAGTCTGCAGGCCACTGACACGGGCCTTCGATTGGACAAGCAGGACCGTGCTGCGCATGCTCCCGGCAATCCCCTCGAGCGTAGTCACACGGGCCTCTTCGCGCAGATCGAGAAAACGCGGCAGCGCGATGGCCGCGAGCGCTGCAACCAGAACGATGGCCGCGATCAACTCCACGAGAGTGAAACCTCGCGCGCGGGATGTGTGCAGACCGGCAGTCATTGCAGATTACCATCATTTCTCATGCCAACACGCAACATCGGCTCGGCCATGACGCGCTCGCACGCTATCCGCCCCGCAGCGGGTTAAGCCAAAGATTAACCTCCCGCGGCGCCGAATCCCAGCATGCCCCCATGCTCGGCCTGCAATTCGGCGGTCTGCCAGAATGGCCCCTGGCACCTGGCTCCGAGCTGGGTTTCCCGCATAAACGGGGTATCCCCGATTGTTCACTGGCCTCCTCTGAATTCCCGTCAGCCGCCGGAACGACCGTTTACCGAACGCGCCGGTCTCACCCCCGACGACGCGCCTTTGGAGGCATGATTTGCAGGCAGAATCGGTGTGCTCGGATGCTGCGAATTCGGGACAATGGACCTTTTTAGACAACACGTAACGCCGCGCACCGACATGGTGCTTCTCGATTTGATGGTGGTCCGCTGGCTCAGCCGCTGGCCACGGGCCTGCACGGATCCGGCTCTAAGCTTGCGCTACCCGGGCCGGATCGTGTCCGCGCTCGTGAGCCTGATGCTGCTCTCCGCCCCGGCAGCCGCCCAGCAAGCGCCGGAACCCAGCCCCGATCTTGCCGCCGAACGCGTCGTCGAGGTCCAGCTCGCCGCGCTGCAGCGCAACGACGAGCCCAGGCCCGATGCCGGCATCCGGCTTGCCTGGCGCTTTGCCCACCCCGCAAACCGCAAGATAACCGGGCCAATCGAGCGTTTCACTAAAATGCTCAATAGTCCCGCCTACGCGCCGTTGCTCAACCATCGCCAGCACGCGATCGAGCCAATCCGGCGAGGCGACGCTGCGGCCGTCTTCCGGGTAACCGTCTTCGCCCGGGATGGGCCGGTACTCGTCTACCGCTGGAGCCTTGAGAAGGTCTCCGAGGGGAGTCTCACCGGCTCCTGGATGACGACCGCTGTCTCGCCGCCCAAGCGCCGCGGCAACGCCATCTAACCCCCAGCTCTCGCGGCGCGTCCCGCTGCAGCAGGATCAGGAAGGCAGGAACAGCGTAATCGCGCCGTACGCCGCGGTGGCCGGGATACCAGTACCTTCATGGTTACCCTGGAGGCCTCGTAGTCGGCATGGCCCGCACATTCTTCGGCGGCGCGCTGCTCCTGCACTGGTCGCTTTTTAAGAAGATGTTCACGCCGGCCGCTTCCTCTGTGCGCTCCAGCGCTACCTGATCGATCCCCCCAGCTCTCGCGGTACTGGACAGCCCCATCTCGTGACCCATCAGGCCGTGCAGCACTGGGCAGCGCCGCGCATATCGGCGAGCGTTTCGGCCGTGTACACGCCCAGTGCCCAGGCCCGCGAGAAATGGATCAGGAACACGTAGTCCTGCATCAGGTAGTGGCGGAAGCTGGCCGCGGGCAGCGTCCCCGCTGCCAGTTCGCTCACGAAAGCGTGGTTCACGTAGTCGGACCAGTCCTCGCCAGTCGCGCGGATCAGGCTCTGGAGCAGCCTATCGTCTCGGGTTCCGGTCATGAGGTCTCCACAGCGGCTGGCTTTGCGATCGACGGTACCGCGCACCTCCGCTGACTCTATGGCGGGCACCACAACGAATCATGTACTTTGAAAATATGATTACATGTTCGGATATCGCATGTCAGCTATCGACTTTCGCCCGAGGCGGGCTCTCCACCCCTGCACGGTAAGCGCGATTCAGGACCTCGCCCCGGGCACCCGTGGCGTCACCCTGGACGTCGATGCCGGGAGCGACTTTCGCTTCCGCGAGGGTCAATACATCCGCATCGTCATGCCGGACGGGCGACGCCGCGATCTGTCGATCGCCAGTCCCGACCTCGGCGACGCTCGCATCACGCTGTGGCTGCGCCACGTCGGCGGGGACTTCAGCGAATACGTGTTCGGCACGCTTGGGCTCGGCGAGCGCTGGCAATTCGAGGGCCCCCTTGGCGATGCCTGGGTAAGGCCGCACGATCCGCGACCACTGCTGTTGATCACCGGCGGCACCGGCCTCGGCCCTGCGCGGGCGATCATTCTCGGAATGCGCCGCAGCGGTGTGCGCCGCCCGATCGAACTGATTCACGGGGACGCGAACGCGCAAAGCCTCGTCCCGATGGAAGAAGTCCATGCCATTGCAGAGGAAGACCCGGCCCTGACGCCGCTCATCGCTCTGCAGCAGCCGGAACCGCACTGGTCCGGCGCGACCGGCACGCCGGATGAGGTCATCGCCGACCGCCATGACGATTTGAGCGGTCACTGTGCACACCTGTTCGGCCCACCGGCCATGGTCGATGCCGTAATCCCGCTCCTGCGCGCGCGCGGCGTGCTGCGCGAGGACATCCACGCAGACGCGTTCACGCCGGCGGCGCTCGATCTCGATACTTCAGCACAAGGACGATAAACAGCAGGAATCGCAAACGAAACGGCGTGTGGGAACAAATCTTCTGGAGGATGCCATGCCGGTCAGTGCC
Source organism: uncultured Spiribacter sp. (assembly GCA_937884605.1). Lineage (GTDB taxonomy): Bacteria > Pseudomonadota > Gammaproteobacteria > Nitrococcales > Nitrococcaceae > Spiribacter. The sequence continues at coordinate 81 of CALGDM010000024.1, read as the reverse complement.
GAGGCGCTCGGGCCGCAGAGCGGTCAGCGCTTGCTGGACACGGGGGTCGACGAGGTCCTGATGCCGTGCATCGGTACCTTC
>CALGDM010000023.1 GCA_937884605.1 uncultured Spiribacter sp. | reverse complement strand
TTGCCATGGTCAACATGACCAATCGTGCCAACGTTTACGTGCGGCTTGCTGCGCTCAAATTTCGCCTTGGCCACGGTGGTTACCCCCTGAAAAGTTCACTGGATCTGGAGCCCATGGGCGGATTTGAACCGCCGGCCTCTCCCTTACCAAGGGAGTGCTCTACCCCTGAGCTACATGGGCTTTTGCTCTGGAGCGGGTGATGGGAATCGAACCCACATCATCAGCTTGGAAGGCTGAGGTTCTACCGTTGAACTACACCCGCGTGCCCGCGCCCGCGTCGGCCGCGGGACAGACGTCGGGCGGCTAGGTGCGGCCCGGCGCTGTTATCTGTTCTGGTGGAGGGAGGAGGATTCGAACCCCCGAAGGCTGTGCCAGCAGATTTACAGTCTGCCCCCGTTGACCGCTTGGGTATCCCTCCGAAACAACGCGAGACGATGCTCGATCGGGCCACTGTTGTCAAGCCCGCGCGGGCCACCGATCATCCCCCGGCCGTGCCGCGTTAGCCATGACGCTCAGCGAGCTGGCGAGCATGGCGAGCGCCGCCGCCGATGGGGGAATGACACCCGCCACGGCCAACGGAATGGCGGCGCCGTTGTAGACCACGGCCAGGGCCAGGTTCTGACGCATGCGCCGACGCGCCGAGCGGGCCAGCCCCAGCGCGTCGCCAAGAGCCGGCAACCCGCCCCGCGCCACCACCAGCCCGGCGCTACTGGTCGCCGCGTGGCTGGCCCCGTCGATCGCCACGCCAACATCCGCCGCGGCCATGGCAACACTGTCATTGATGCCATCACCAATGAAGGCCGTCGGCGCGCGGGCCTGAGCAGCCAGAACGTGATCGGCCTTTTCCTCGGGTCGACAGCCCGCGCGTACGGCGCCCTCGGGCAGCCCCACCTCGGCGGCCACCCGGTGCGCCGGTTCGGCACTGTCGCCGGTCACCATCTGTAACCGGAAGCCCCTGGCCAGCAACGACTGGACGGTGGCAGTCGCCGCAGGGCGCAGCGGATCGCCCAGTGCAAAGCAGCCCAGCCAGTCGCCATTGCGGGTGACGTGGATTTGGGTGGCTCGGCTTGCCGCATGGCTTGACGGTGTTGCGAGCACGGGCACCTCAACGCCGGCCTCGTGCAGCCAGCGCCGCGACCCCACCCGAACCTCGCTGCCATCGGGGCCGGTCATGATCACGCCGCGCCCCTCGCGGCGACGATGGATACCACGATCCGGCACCTGAGCGGGGTCCTGCAGCGCCCGCGCCACGGGATGATCAATGCCCGCCTCGGCCTGAGCGGCCAGCGCCCGCAGCTCAGTCTCTTCGATGCCATCGGCGGACACCGCTTCGATGACCGCCGGCTCACCCCGGGTCAGAGTGCCGGTCTTGTCGATCAGCAGATCGCGCAGCTGCCCGGCCTGCTCCATGGTGGCCGGACTGCGAAACAGAACCCCGCGGCCCATGGCGCGCTCGGCAAAACTCAGAAAAGTCACCGGTACCGCCACGCTGAGCGCGCAGGGACAGGCAATAACCACCACCGACAAGGCACGCAGCAGCGACTCCTCGGGGCCCAACCCGAACGCGGTTCCCATCACCGCGACCATGGCCGCCAGGGCCAGTGCGCCGGGAACCAATACCCGTGCCAGGCCATCCGCCAGGCGAGTGATCTCGCTGCGATTGCCCTGCATCTCGACCATGCGACCAAGGATGCGATCGATTTGCCGATTGCCCACCGCGGCGGTCACGCGCACGGTCACCGGCGCATCCAGGTTGATGGTGCCGGCCTGCAGCGCGCCACCGGCCGCAACCGATACCGGTGTGGACTCGCCGGTCAGCAGACTGGCGTCGACCCGCGTGGCGCCCTCCAGCAACTCGCCGTCCAGCGGCACACGCGCACCCGCCGCCACCTGGATGCATGTGCCGACCGCCACCTCGGCCGCATCCACGGGCCCGTTCCCTTCCACCGGGAAGGCCCGCTCGGGCACCTCGCGCTCCAGCGCACCAATGGCCGTGGCCGCCCGGCGCACCGTGCGCATTTCCACCATTCGACCAATGGAGAGCAAAACGATGAGCATGACCATCGTGTCGGCATAGACATGCGCCCCACCCTGGACAAGCTCAATGACTGACAGCATGCCGGCGCCGATCACGCCGATGCTGACCAGCGCATCCATGCCCGGGATACCCGCGCGCAAGGTCCGCCAGCCGGCCACAAAGAACGGCGCCGCCGAAAACCCAACCACCGGTGTCACCAGCCCCATGGCGATAATCGACAGCGTGTGCCCCACCGGGGTGTTCCCGAGCGCCGCCGGCTCGAGATAGCGCATGATCGCCAGCACCATGACCCACATGCCAAAAAATGCGGCCACCGCCAATCGCAGGCCAAGGCGATTGAGCTCGCCATCAATGGCAGCGACGGTGTCCTCGGGGGCGCGGGGAGGACCAATGGCATAGCCAAGCCGTTCGACGGCCCGCAGCAGGCCCGAGAGGTCGATGCGATCGGGGTCCCAGTCCACCAGCGCCGAGCCGGTGGCAAAGCTCACCCGCGCCCGTGTGACTCCCGGCACCCTGGCGATGATCCGCTCAGTGGCGGCCGCACAACTGGGGCACCACATCCCCTCGATCGAGAAAAGGCCGCGCCCGGCAGGGGCCAGGGCGGCCATTTCAGCCCGGGACAGCGTCGCCGTCGCGGTACTCATGCGCGGGCGCTAGCGACTGGCCTGATCGCGATGCCGGGGCGCACCCGCCGACGGCGGCTGCTCGGTGGGTTCGCCCGGCACACCGTCACCCAGCAGGTCGCCCCGAATGACATCGCCGTACCAGTTGGGGGTGTGCTCGTGGAACTGCTCGTCGGTCTCAGTGAGGGTCAGTCCGTCGCGGAACTGGCGCGGATCCGCCGGCCGCTCCCAGCTGTTGATGTAGGCAGCCACGTCCCAGGCCTGCTGGTCGGTCAACGACCCGCCCTGACCCAGCGGCATGTTGTGCTTGATAAAGCCCGCGGCGGTATTGATGCGATGCATGCCGGCGCCCCAGTTAAAGGCATCGTCCCCCCACAGTGCCGGAAAGATCCACCGGCCGTTGGGGTCCTGCCGGCCGCCGCCATCGGTGCCGTGACAGACCGCGCAGTTGTTTTCGAACACCGTCTCGCCGCGGCTGATGCTATAACCCTGCTCGGGTTCGGGCGGTGTCGAATAACCCCGACCGGGCAGGTTACCTTCCAGCGGCGCGCCCTCTGCCATGTAGTAGAAAAAGCTCTGCAGGTCCTTGTAGATGTCCCCGTCCCGCGGCGGCGGACTGCCACTGGGCGACCCCTGAGCGTTCATCGAGTAGGTAAAGCACCCGTGGATGCGATCTTCCATGGTATTGATGATCTTGTTCTTGCCGCGGAATGCCGGGTATTCAACCGCCGCCGCCCACATGGGCGCCGACCCGGGGACGGTCCCCGCGCCCAGGTGGCAGTTGGCGCAGTTCATCCCGTTGCCGACATGCTGCGAGGCGTTGGTCTGGGTGTTGGTAAACACCTCGTAGCCGCGGCGCACTGAATCGCCAAACTCGTTATCCGGGGCGTCAGCCACATCGTTGGGGATGAAGTAGCCTTCCTCGCTCACCGGCAGTGCCGGCGGGTTGGCATCGGGATCGTTGGTATATTCCTGGCGCTCGGCGAGCCACTCCTCGCGGCGTTCCGCCGCCGCTTCAGCCAGCTCGCGTCCCACATCGGGCTCGCGATCCGGGGACTGGGCGATGGGCGCATAAATGCCGCTCGCGTACAGACCGGCGCCCAGAGCCACCAGCCCGGCGGCGACAGCCACGGCGATCAGCGCGCGGCGAAGCGTGGTCCGCCCCGGATCCTTACGGGGCCGATCATTGCTGTCGTGTTCACTCATTGATGGAGTCCTCCGCCGGCGGGGCCGGCAGTGTGGCGAGATAGTCGGCCACCGCCCGCTTGTCCGCATCGGACAGGGCGTGGGCAATGCCTTGCATCAGCATTAGCGGCGAGTTCTTGCGGCGGCCATCGGTCCATGCCGCCAGCTGGCCATAGGTGTAGCTGGGCTGCTGCGCCGCCAGGCTGGGAAAGGCCTGTTCGACACCCCAGGCCGATGATCCATGACAGCTGTAACAGGCCGGCACCTCGATATCCCAGTCGCCGTGATTGGCCAGCTCGCGGCCACGCTCGAGATCACCGTCCAGTTCAGCATCGGCGGCGCTCGGCGCTTCCATCTCGGCGTAATAGCGGGCCAGGCCCAGCATTTCCTTCTGGGTCAACTTGTCGGCGACGTACTGCATGTTGTGGTTGATGCGCACGCCCTCGGCATAGGCATTGAGCTGCTTGGCGATATAGCCGCTGGAAAGCCCGGCCAGCCGCGGGATATTGCCATTGCCCTCGCCCTTGGCACCGTGGCAGCTCGCACACGACCAGACATCGCCCTGACCCTCGCGGGCCAACGTCGCGTAGTCGGCCGGGTCCACCTCCGCAGCTTCGGCGGCGTAAATCTCGGCGGCGTAGCTCTCGTCGGGGAGATCCTCATCGACCTTCTGGGCCCCCGCCGGCAAAGCCAGCGCGACCACCAGGGCCGACGCGAACCACGTGCTCAGACGTTTCATGTTCACTGTGATGCCTCCGTTGCGGCCGTGCGGGTCAACCGGGCCGATATCCCGGTGACCGCTTCAAGCTCGGCGCCACCGCTCAGGGGACTCCGGTCGGCGGGAAAGCGGCCACGCTGTTCATCAACAAACGCTGGCGTTACCGACCCGGCGTTGTGGCCCCACTGCTGGCGGATATAGCTCACAACCGCCGCGATTTCCCGATTGCTCAAAGTCTCACCAAACCGCGGCATGCGGCCGTCGTACTCGTTGCCGGCCACGGCGATGGCGCCGCTGATGCCGTGCAGCAGAATCTGGACCGGCGCGTCGGCGGGCCCGGTCACGTAACGCGACCCCGCCAATGGCGGCACGGCGCCGCTGACCCCTGAGCCGTTGGCCTGGTGACAGGTCACGCAGTTCGATTCGAAAAGCGATGCGCCAACGCTCAGCAGTGATCCCTGCCCATTCGCGACGTCCGTGTCGCCGGCCATTCCCGCCGTGGGCGCTTCCTCGCGCGCGGCTGTCTCAGTGGCAGGCCCCGAGCCGGACCAGAGGGTATAAACACCCCACGCCATCAATGCCACTGCGACTGCCAGCACAAAAACCGGTATCGGGCGGTTGACCTCGTAGGGCTCGAACCGGCTTTCCTTGAGCGGGCTGCGCTGCGGCTCGGGCCGCGACTGGTTCTGCTCACTCATTAACGCGCCTCCGTGCGGTCATAGCCCAGATCCCGCAGCTCGAGGTCATCGGCCGGATAGGTGCGGTCGAGCGACAGCAGGTAAGCGGTCAGATCCAGAGCGCTCTGGCGCGCCACCACCTGAGCACCATCCGCCGGGGCGTACTCAGCTGGCACCGGGACCACAACATCGTTCTCGCCCGGGTTCTGCTTGATCTCGAAGAGAAATGGATAGGCCGGCATGATGCTGCTCTCCTCGATGGCTCGAGGCTGATAGAGATGCGTCAAGTGCCAGCCCTGGCTGGGCATCCGGGCGCCGACATTCATCAAATCCGGTCCCGTGCGCATGGTTCCAAGCACATGCGGGTCGTCATAGACATAGTCCGCGGGGGTGGTGGCCCGTCCCCAGCCGCGCTGCAGGTCGGGGGCCTGGTCAGGACTGCGCGGCTGCTGGGAGTGGCAGTAATAGCAGCCCAGATCGACATACTGCTGCCGACCCCGCTCCTCGGCGGCCGTGTAGGGCTCAAGCCCGTCGGCGGGCTCAACAGTACGGAACTGCGCCGCGGGCAGGATCACAAGCATGAGCGTGGCAAAGGCGAGGATGGCAAACGCCAGGACGGCCAGCGGTAAGACTTTGTTCATGAATGGCTCCTCAGCTGGCGCTTGTGGCTGGCGTCGCCGTGTCCACGGCATCGGTGGATCGGCGCGCGGCAAACACCAGCGACAGCAGATTGATCGCAAAAAGGAGGTGGCCCAGTGTCATCAGCGTGCCGCCCACCGAGCGCCCTTCCAGGTAGGGCTGCGTCAACTGCATCGACTCCAGCCAGTCGCGGCTGGCGTCCAGCATGGCAAGCCCCTGCAGCCAGCCGCCGATAGTGAGCGAGAAAAAGTAGACACCAAAACCGATGGCCACCAGCCAGAAATGCAGGGCGATCAATCGCGGTGCCGGCCAGAGCCGACCCGTGAGGATGGGCATCAGGTAATAGACCGTGCCGAACAGCACCAGCGACACAAAGGCATAGGCCCCCAGATGGGCATGCGCCACGGTGTAATGGGTGAAATGCGTGACGGTATTGACGGCGCGCACCGCCTCCATCGAGCCCTGGAACGAGGCCAGGGTGTACATCACCGCACCAAAGGCCACGAATCGCAGCGGCAGCGACTGCTTGAAGGCCCAGAGATTGCTACCCCAGAGCACATGCTGATTGATCGCCACCGCGATCACCGGCACGAACATCATCACCGACTGCACCACCGACAGCGTTACCACCCAGGTGGGCACCGGACCGCCGATCAGGTGGTGCATGCCCACCTGACTGTAGAACAGCGCCAGCGCCCAGAACCCCAGCAGCGAGAGGCGGTACGAGTAGATCGGCTTACCGATGATCTTGGGCAGAACATAGTAGGCGGCACCGACCCCGATGGGGGTCAGCCACAGACCCAGCACATTGTGCGCAAACCACCAGTTGACGGTGGCCCCCTGCACACCGGTGTGGATCGGCAGATTACCGATCACGAAAAGCACCGGAAACCACACCAGCGCTCCCAGGTAGTACCAGGCGGTCACGTAAATGTGGTGGACATTACGATTGATTGCCGTCAGAACCAGTGGCGCGGCAAAGCAGGCGCCACCGGCCGCCAGCAGAATATCGACCTGCCAGGGAATCTCGAGCCACTCCATCCCATCGGTCCAGCCGGTCGCGATCGCATAGACACCGACGGCAACGCCGATATTCCACAGCACGAGCCCGCCCCAGGCCAGATTGACGCCGCGCAACGGTGTCTTGAACAGCCGCGGCACCAGGAACATGGCGACACCGATGCCGGCCAGCGACAGCCAGCCGTAGATCACCGAATTGAGGTGCATCGTACGAATCCGCCCGAAACTGAGCGGTGCCGACCCGGTCAGCCAGTCCGGCAGATGCAGTTTGAGCGAGGCGATCACGCCAAAGATCGAGCCCAGCACCAGCCAGAAGGTGCCGAATCCGATCAGCGCAAAGATCAACTTGCGATGACGGGTATCCGTGCCCTCGCCGGGCTCGGCGTCACGCTGAAAGCCAAAGCTGGTGGGATCGTCGGGCGCGTGGTCCTCGCCCTCGGCGCCCGAGAAAATGACCTCGGCGTCCGACTGGTCGACGCGGAACTGCTTTGATGCGACCGCCCAGATCAGAAAGGCAAGGCCAATGAGCGACACCACAAACGACAGTGCCATCATTGTGCCAATAGTGAGCGACATCTTTCCTCCGACGCACAAGTTTTCGTCCAGCAATGGTACGAAGGGCATGACGGCGGGAAAATTGTGGTTTTCCACATGGCGCCCGCTCCCCGGCAGGTGGTGAGGGCGCATTACGGCGATACAGGAGGAGGGGGGACCGTGATGGAATTGGAGCTGGCGAGAGGATTCGAACCCCCGACCGGCTGATTACAAATCAGCTGCTCTACCGACTGAGCTACGCCAGCTCTGGAATAGCCGTTGAAAGGGTAACCGGCCGAGCGCACCGGGGCAATGCAGGGAGGCGCGTCACGGCAACTGGGCGAGGCCCTCGAGCACCAGATCAGGACGCAGACAGACGTCCATATCGAGATAACGCGCGATGAGCGGTGCATCCCCGCCGGTCAGTACCGGCGTCAGTCGGGCATCGCTGCTTTGCATGCAGCGTCGGACGATACCCTGGATCGCGAGTGCGGTGCCGTGCAGGTAACCACTGACCAGGGCGTCCTGGGTATTGGCGGTCAAGAACGCTGCCCGCGTGGACCACTCCACCGTCGGCAATGCCGGGGCCAGATGTGCCAGACCGATCTGCTGGGCGGAAAGGCCGGCGGCAATCAATCCACCCTGGTGCGTGCCGTCGGCCGCCACCACATCAACCGTCATCGCCGTCCCGCAGTCCACCACGCAGGCCGGGGCATAGCCGGCCGCTTTAGCACCGACCATCGCCAGCCACCGGTCGGTACCCAGCTGCTCCGGACGGGAATAGGCCACCCGGACACCGCCACCCACCGCCGGCGTCTCGACGGTCTCCAGACCGATCGCCCAGTGGGTACTCAGCCATTCCGCCAGCCGCTGGGCGATGGTGGCGTCGGCCACATTGACCATCCGCGCGCGGCGCGGCGGCGTGGACATCGCCTGCCACTCGTCAAGCAGGTCCCCTATTGCCTCATGGGATGTCGCGCGGGCGGCGCCGACGACCTGGCCGTCCTGTGCCCGCGCCCATTTGATACGGCTGTTACCGGCATCGATTAACAGGTCGGTCACGATGCGGCTCCTCTACGACGGCCGATATGACATTCGCCGGCGGACAACACGTGCTCACCAGTCCCGGTCTGCAAACGCAGGTTGCCGGCGGCCGTCACACCGCGCGCTCGACCCTGCAACCGAGCACCGTCGGCCTGCTCAACGACAATGGTGCGTTCGGCGAGAGCATCGAACACCGGCCACCGGGACTGCAACACCCACTCTACCTGCATCGCCGTCCAGGTGGTGACATCGAGAACCGCTCCCGCGAGTCTTCCGATCAGCGCGTCATCGATGGTCCGGTCACCCAGCTGCCGCAGCCCGACGATCGGCCGGCCTGCCACAGCCGCATTGTTGGGCAAGGACTCGGTATTCACGCCCACCCCCACGACGAGGGCATTCGGAAACCGCTCGACCAGCAACCCTGCGAGCTTTGCGTCGTCAACAACCAGATCATTGGGCCACTTGATGCCAATTCCCGAGAAACCGGCGGCGATGAGTGTCTCGGCGAGCTGCAATCCTACTGCCAGCGACAGGGCATCGGGTGGACGGGCGCTGGCAGGGATGGGCAAGCCGATACTGAAATAGATGCCACCGGCCGGCGAATGCCACGCGCGCCCCTGACGGCCCCGCCCCTGGGTCTGTTCGTCGGCGATCACTAGCGTCGGCTCATTCAGGGCTCGATCCGCCATCCAACCACTGGTGCTGGGGAGGGTTTCGAAAACATGAATCGGCACGGCCGCCCACTGTTGCCCAAGGGCCAGTCTCAGCCGCGCCGATCGGTTAGCGGCGTTGGACGCGTAGCACTCAATGGGTCGAGACATGATGGAAACGCCCTCTGGAATAGATTCAATCGCGCGCCAACCGAGCGCCCAAAAAAAACCCCCGCCAGTCATGAGACCGGCGGGGGTTTTGCTGTAAGAGCCTGGCGATGACCTACTTTCGCACCACAGCGAGGCGGCACTATCATCGGCGCTACGCAGTTTCACTTCCGAGTTCGGAATGGAATCGGGTGGTTCCCACGCGCTATTTTCGCCAGGCAAACCGGTAACCAGTGGCGCGCAGACCGCGCCATTGGCGTCAGGAACGTTGTCGATGGCATGCAGGACCAATGTCCTATAGCCCTCTTGGGGTTATATGATCAAGCCTCACGGGAAATTAGTACTGGTTAGCTTCATACATTACTGCACTTCCACATCCAGCCTATCAACGTGGTCGTCTTCCACGTCCCTTCAGGAGGATCAAGTCCTCGGGGAGATCTCATCTTGAGGTGGACTTCCCGCTTAGATGCTTTCAGCGGTTATCCCTTCCGAACGTAGCTACCCGGCAGTGCCACTGGCGTGACAACCGGAACACCAGAGGTTCGTCCACTCCGGTCCTCTCGTACTAGGAGCAGATCCTCTCAAATCTCCGACGCCCACGGCAGATAGGGACCGAACTGTCTCACGACGTTCTAAACCCAGCTCGCGTACCACTTTAAATGGC
>CALGDM010000022.1 GCA_937884605.1 uncultured Spiribacter sp. | reverse complement strand
CGTCCGGGATCGTGAAACCCTGACCGATCTACTGACGGGGCAGGACGGGCAGGCGCCGTTCGACGCGGCGATGCACTTCGCCGGCCTGAAGGCGGTGGGCGAGAGCACCGAAAAACCGCTCGCCTATTACGAGAACAATATCGGCGGCACACTGGCGCTCACCCAGGCCATGGCCGCCGCCGGCGTGCGTCGGCTGATATTCAGCTCATCGGCCACGGTCTATGGCGATCCCGATCGCGTGCCCATTCCCGAGACCGCCGCCACGGGCCAGCCCTCCAACCCCTACGGCACTTCGAAGCTGATGATCGAGCAGATCCTGCGCGATCTGGTGGCTGCGGATGAGCGCTGGTCGGTGGGTCTGCTGCGCTACTTCAACCCCGTGGGCGCCCACCCGAGCGGGCGCATTGGCGAGGATCCTCAGGGCATCCCCAACAATCTGGTGCCCTACATCAGCCAGGTGGCCGTGGGCCGGCGCGAGGCGCTGTCGTTGTACGGCGATGACTATCCCACCGCTGATGGCACCGGGGTGCGCGACTATATCCATGTGGTGGATCTGGCCCGCGGGCATGTCCGCGCGCTGGAGCACCTTGGCGCCGGTTGCCATGTCTGGAACCTGGGCACGGGCCGGGGCTATTCGGTGCGCGAGGCCGTTGCCGCGTTCGAAAAGGCCAGTGGCCGCACGATCCCGGTGCGCCTGGCGCCGCGCCGCCCGGGTGATATTGCCGAATGCTACGCCGACCCCACCCGCGCCCGTGATGAGCTTGGCTGGCAGGCCGAGCATGATCTGGAGGCCATGATGCGCGATGCCTGGAACTGGCAGCGGCAGAACCCGGCGGGGTATGACGACCTAACTGGTTGATCAGGCTGCCAATGGCCGCATATTCCCGGTGCGCCTGGCGCCGTGCCCTCCCGACTTATTCGTTACTCGGATGTGGCTGAACACCGCTTTCGGATAACTTGATAACAGCGGTGATCGCCTGGCCGTCCCAATGATAGCCGTAGTGCTGCGTCTGGATCGCCGGCGGGACGAGACACCGGGGACGGAATACCGCCGCACAGATGCCCTCGGGATCGCGCACGCTCGGGTAACGGATGCCGTCCTCGATATCAATCAGATCAGCGCATCCTCCAGGCCCACCGGCTATTCGTAACCCCGGGCACGGGGCGAGTGCCTATCACCCGGTCGTTTATTTGTAGCAACGTTGCTACAATGCAGCTTTGGGCGATACAGGAAGGTCTGAAGGATGACGATCACAACACTCTCGAGTCGTGAACTGAACCAGGATGTGAGTCGCGCGAAAACAGCCGCAGGACTCGGCCCGGTCTTCATTACCAACCGCGGCAAGCCGTCACACGTCCTGTTGAGTATCGAGGAATACCAGCGATTGACGGGCGGTAAGCGCAACATCGCGGATGCGCTCGCCATGCCGGGAGTCGCCGACATCGAGTTCGACCCGCCGCGCATCAACCTTGAACCCCGGACGGCTGACCTGTCGTGATGGTGATCCTCGACACCAACGTGGTGTCGGAGCTGCGCAAGGTCCGAGCCGGCAAAGCGGATCCGAACGTCGCCGCATGGGCGGCGAGCGTCGACGCAACGACCCTGTACCTCTCGGCGATCACGCTGATGGAGATTGAGCTCGGAGTGACAGCGGCCGAGCACCGAGATGAGGCGCAGGGCTCGATGTTGCGGATCTGGCTCGAGTCGCACGTGCTACCCGAATTCGCCGACCGGGTATTACCTGTAGACACGGCCGTCGCTCTTCGCTGCGCTCGGTTGCATGTGCCTGATCGACGGAGCGAGCGCGACGCACTGATTGCGGCAACGGCCCTCGTGCACGGCATGGGCGTCGCAACACGTAATGTCGCTGATTTTGAGCCGACTGGCGTTGCGTTGATCAACCCGTGGTTGGATGGCGATGACCTGTGATTTATCTGCTCTACGGGCAGGCAGGTCGATCACATTAATACGAGCCGCGAGGCGTTTGAGCGCATAATGGGAGCGCTGGACCAGCCGGCACGGCCCCTGCCTCAACGACGCCAGGCGGCGCATCAGTACAAGGAATCGGTTCGCGACCCTTTGCACGCGCTTCCGGTTCTTGTAGGTACATATTGGATATGTGAATATAAATACACGAAAGATACACGGTCAGGAGTCAATCATGAGTGATTCAGTGGCAATGAACATGAAAGCTGCACCAAAGGTTCGCAGTCTCATTGATCGTGCAGCCGAGCTGGCCCATCAGAATCGAACCGAGTTTGTGCTGGAGGCGGCGGTGCAACGCGCTGAGTCCGTTATATCGGAGCAAGCATTGATCTCTGTCTCGCCCGAGCGCTTCCAGAAATTTATCGACGCGCTTGATGCGCCGCCGGCGACCAACCAGCGCCTGCAGAACGTACTGAAACACCGCGCCCCGTGGGAGTGATCCGGGCACCGGCTCTGCTGACCGAGGATGACGGTGTCGACGATTTCGATTGTGGCCATGCCTCACTGAATGAGTGGTTAAAAAAGCGGGCCCTGAAGGCGACCCAGTTAGGCGCTTCTGCCAGAACCTATGTCGCTTGTGACCCCGATCAGCGCGTGATCGGGTACTACGCGCTTGCCTCGGGGGCGATCACCCGGGACAGCACGGCCAGTCGAGTCCGTCGCAATACCCCTGATCCCGTACCGATTGTTCTTTTGGCGAGGTTGGCAGTCGACGCGCGCCATAGCGGCCAGGGCCTCGGCCGCGCGTTGCTGAAGGACGCCTACCTGCGGGTCCACACAGCGGCAGAACACATCGGTATTCGAGCGATGCTTGTGCATGCGCTCGACGAGCAGGCCAGGTCGTTCTATCTCAAGCATGGCTTTTATGACTCGCCGACCGACGACATGACCCTCATGCTGACGATTAATGAAATTGGGCAGGCAATCGGTTGATGTCTCTTGTGATGATCGCGGTTAGCGAGTTTGTGCTCGGCGCCACTCAAACCTGCGCCAGCAACCGATCCATCATCGCGAGCGCTTCGCCAGCGTATGGGCCGCCAAACAGGTTGGCGTGGTTGAGGACGTGGTAGAGCTGATAGAGATCGCGGCGCACCGGATAGCCGGCATCCAGAGGCCAGGCGGCGTTGTAGGCCTCGTAGGCCGCCGCCGGTAATCGCCCGAAGAGCTCGGACATGGCGATGTCGCTTTCCCGGTCACCAAAGTACACAGCCGGGTCGTAGAGCACCGGCTGGCCGGCTGAGTCAAAGCCGACATTGCCGGTCCACAGATCGCCGTGCAGCAGTGACGGAACAGGCGTGTAGCCGCTGAAAAACGCCGCCATCCGCTCAGCCAGTGCTTCGCCCCGCGCCTGCAACCGCTGGTCCAGTCCGTTACGACCGGCAAGCTCGAGCTGAAAGCGCAGCCGTTGATCCCGATAGAAGCGCACCCAGTCGTGATCCGGCGGGTTGGGTTGGTCGGTGGTGCCAATGGTGTTATCGCGATGCCAGCCGTGGCGCTCGGCCGTCCGGCCATGCAGCCCCGCCAGCTGCGTCCCCAGCGCCGCAGCGTCGCCGCGCGAGCGCAATTCGATCCACTCCATCACCAGGTAACTGCGCCCACCGGCAACGCCCCAGGTCAGTGGAGCGGGCACGCGGGGGCCGTCCGCTGCCGCCATCGCCTGCAGGCCCTCGGCTTCGGCCTCGAACATGGCGAGGCGCTCGGCCCGATTGAGCTTGATAAACCACGATCCCCGTTCGCCGGTCAGCCGGTAGGCGGCATTGATATCGCCGCCGCCGATCGGCGTCCATTGCAGGGCGACGGGCGCCGATCCCAATGCATTGGCGATGCCCTGCTCAATCTCGGTCCGGCAGGCGTTGTCCATGATCGATCCTTTCGAGGGTGCCTAACGTTTCCAGAACAAGGGTATTATTGGAAGCATGATGACCGACACCCAAAAAAGAACACCGATTGAAGTGGCAAGGCTGCGTGCGTTGACTGATCAAATGCCGGTGGCCGATGAGGATGCGGGTTTGCTCATGCGTCGGGCGCGAAAGACCGAGCGCTACTGAAAACACTGAAAGCTCGGTGTGATCGTGTGTCGCTCGTTTTGCTAGAGTTTCGGCGATGAAAATACTTGTAACCGGCGGTGCCGGCTTTATTGGTTCGGCGCTGATCCGGCAACTGCGGGCCGGGCAACGCGCCGAGATCGTCAACGTCGACGCCCTGACCTACGCCGGCAACCCGGAATCCCTCCCCGGGCTGGCCGATGACCCGGGGTATCGCTTTGAGCGCGTTGATATCCGTGATCGTGAGGCGCTTGAGCGCGTGTTTCGTGACCACCGCCCCGATGCGGTGATGCACCTGGCCGCCGAAAGCCATGTCGACCGCTCGATCCTGGGCCCGGGGGTGTTCGTTGACACCAATGTGGTGGGCACGCAGGTCCTGCTCGATGTGGCCCGCGACTTCTGGGAAGGCCTCGACGACCGGCCCGACGCGAGTGGGCTCAGCCCGCGCGGGCGCTTTCGCTTTCATCACATCTCTACCGACGAGGTGTTCGGCGACCTGCCGGCGGACGCCCCCGCGTTTCACGAGACGACCCCCTACGCGCCCAGCTCACCCTACGCCGCGAGCAAGGCCGCCAGTGATCATCTGGTGCGCGCCTGGCATCGCACCTATGGGCTGCCCGTGGTGATCACCAACTGCTCGAACAACTACGGGCCCTATCAGTTTCCTGAAAAGCTGATCCCGCTGATGATCCTGAATGCACTCGCCGGCAAGCCCCTGCCGGTCTACGGCGATGGCGGCCAGATCCGTGACTGGCTGCATGTCGATGACCACGCCGAGGCGCTGTGGCAGGTGCTGCAGGAGGGTCAAATCGGCGGCACCTACAACATCGGCGGCGACGCCGAGCGCACCAACCTGCAGGTCGTCGAAGCCCTCTGCGATGCCCTGGACGAGCGGGATGGCCAGGCCACCGGCGGCCCCCAGAGCCATCGCGACCTGATCCGGTTTGTCACCGATCGCCCCGGGCATGACCGGCGCTACGCCATCGACAGCCGTCGCATCCAATCGGAGCTGGGCTGGCGGCCGGCCCACAGCTTCGAGACCGGGCTGCGCGAGACGATCCAGTGGTACATCGATCATCCCCAATGGGTGCAGCGCGTGCAGAGCGGCGCCTACCGCGAGTGGATCGAAGCCAATTACGCGGCGCGCGAAATTCGCGATTAATATTCCAGACGGCTCAGATAGTCTGCCGGGTCGGCCGAGAACTGTGCGAAGTGCTCAGGCGTGACGATGATCGGGATGGCGTGGGGCACTTGCGCGCAAAAGGCATCCAGCCCTTTCCGGGATTTTCGCGGCCCTGACTTGACTTCGATCGCGTACAGCTTGCCTCGGTGCTGGTAGATAAAGTCCACCTCCGCATTGCCTTCACGCCAGTAGTAAAGCTTGCCGGGTAGGCGAGCAAGCTCGGCACCGACCGCCAGTTCGAATACGCGTCCACGCTCCTCGGCGTTGTCGATGGTGGGCCGGCTCGCATTCATCCGGTACAGCGCCGGGCAGCCCGGCAGAATCTTCGGGCTGGAGCCGCGTCGACGCCAGGCCTTGGCAGAGTATTTCTCGAGGGCGTTGAGCATGAAAGCGCTTTCGTAGAGCGCGATGTAGTGCTTGATCAGATCGGTATTGCCCTGGTCCTGGAGCTGTCCGAGCAGTTTCGTGTAACTAATCTCCTGCGCCGGGTAGTGACACAGGATCTCGAAGGCCTGACGGAACAGGGCGGGCTTGCCGATCCGATGGAACTGGAGGATATCGCGGCCAATGACGGTCTCGACAATCGACTCCTTCAAGTACGCGTACCAGCGATCGGGATCATGCTCGAGGGCGACGGCGCCCGGATATCCGCCGAATGCGAGGTATTGATCAAGATCGTAGCCGAATGCCTGCTGGAGTTCGTGAAAGCCCCAATGGTCAATCCGGGTCAACTCGAAGCGGCCCGCCAGGCTCTCGGTCACGCCGTCCTGGATCTGCAGCGCGCTAGAACTGAGCAGAATGACGCGCAGACGATTATCCGGGGGCCGAGTCGCCTGGCGGTCCCAGAGACCTTTGATTGTCTCCGGCCAATTGTGCACCTTCTGGATCTCGTCGATCACGAGGATGGCCCGTTGTCCCAGCAGCAGTGCCTGCTGCCACTGTTCGAGCAGCCAGGTACGGTCGCTGGTGAGGATATCGTCGGCGCTCGCATAGTGGGTCGGCGAGTCGCGTTGCGCGATCAGTTGCTTGACGCCGGTTGTCTTTCCAACCTGTCTTGGCCCGACGAGCACCTGTATGAGCGGTGCTTGTTCGTCGAGCCGCTTGTCGAGGAAGGGAACGAAGGCGCGCTGGAAGTCTGTTTTCATGGCGAGGTATTTTACTAGGTCGATCTATTATTTTTACTAGATTGATCTAGCAAAAGCAAAAGTCCCTGACCGTAACGCCATTTTCAAGTACAATATCGCGTACAGACCGGGAGGGAATATGGACGCGATCAGTTATACAAAAGCACGGGCGAACCTGGCGGGCACGATGGAGCAGGTATGCGAGGACCATGCGCCCGTCACGATCACGCGGGGGCGTTCATCGTCGGTGGTCATGATGTCGCTGGAAGACTACGAATCACTGCAGGAAACGGCCTGGCTCTTGCGCTCGCCCGCCAATGCCCGGCGGCTGCTCGAATCGGTGGCCGAACTGGAAGCAGGGGGTGGTGAAGAGCATCCGCTGGCTGAATGAGTGTCTGTTTTTCAAGCAACGCCTGGGACGACTACCTGTTCTGGCAGAAAACGGATCGTCGGACGCTGAAGCGGATCAATCAGCTAATCAAGGCGACGCTGCGAGCGCCCTTTGATGGGCCGGGAAAACCCGAGCCACTGCGACACGGGCTTGCAGGCTACTGGTCGAGGCGGATCGATTACGAACACCGCATGGTCTACAAGCTTGTCGACGGCACACTGGTGATCGCACAGCTGCGGTATCACTATTGAGGAAGGGATACCCATACCAAGGACTCCGCCATGAAACCCGTTAACCTCGCCACGCTTTTAATCACGCTGATTCTGGGAGGGGCTGCGATGGCCACCACTGCCTCCGCCAATGACTGGCTGGACCACGACATGCGTCGCCTGCACTCGAGCGAGACCGCCAACATCAAGGCCCTCGCCGCCGATGCGCCGGCGGTACTGCTGGTGAATACCGCGAGCCACTGCGGCTTTACCGGGCAGTTCGAGGGGCTGGAGGCACTGCATCAGGAATACGCCGACCAGGGGCTGAAGGTGATCGGGTTTTCGTCGGACTCCTTTAACCAGGAGGCCGATGACGAGGCGGCCGCCGCCGAGACCTGCTTCGTCAACTTTGGTGTGAGCTTTGACATGATGGCGACGGTGCCGGTGCGCGGTGGCAACGCCCATCCGATCTTTGCCGAGTTGGCCCGTCAGTCGCGCGCCCCGCGCTGGAACTTCAACAAGTATCTGGTCAGTCCCGACGGCGAAGTGGTCGAGGTGTTTGGCGCCATGACCCGACCCGGGTCGGACAAGCTCAAACGCGCCATCGAGCAGTTGTTGTAGCGAGGAGAAAGGGCGGGCTGGAGCCGGCCATCACTGAGGCCCCGAATGGCCATTGGGAGGCACAACATGCGCACGATCATTGATCTGCCGGATGCTCAAATCGCGGCCCTGCGCGAGCTCGGCGAGCGTGAGCGGGCGTCTCGTGCCGAGCTCATTCGTCGCGCCGTTGCCGCCTACATCGACACCCATCAGCCGGCAATCGGCGATGATGCCGCTTTTGGACTATGGCGCGATCGTCCGAAGGCCAGTACCGGCGGCCTCGCTTATCAGCGGGAGATGCGCTCGGAGTGGGATGAGCGGTGAAGGCGCTGTTCGACACCAACCCGGCGAGGTTGCCGGATGTCCGTGTGCCTTACCCAGTGCATGATCGAGGTTGAGCGGCATGTTCTTTCTCACCAAGCTGGCCGGCGCGCTTTTAAAACCCCTCAGTCTGATCATCGCCGCCCTGCTGCTGGGGCTGTTGCTGGCTGCGGTCACGCGCTATCGACGCACCGGGCTGACGGTGATCGCGCTGGCCACCCTGGGGCTGGGGGCCATCAGCCTCTGGCCGGTGGCCAATACCCTGATCGCGCCGCTCGAGCGCCAGTACCCGCCGGTGACCGCACTGGAGCAGGCGCCCGGCGCGATCGTGGTCCTGGGCGGTGGCGGCGTCGATGATCCCTCGCTGCCGTTGACCGCCCAGCTTTCCGCCACTTCGCTGCAGCGGTTGATCGAGGGGATCCGGCTGTGGCGCCAGCATCCGGAGGCGCTGCTGGTCACCAGCGGGGCCTTGTCGCGGGGACGGTCGCAGGCGGCCATCGCCGCGGATCTCGCCATTGATCTGGGTATCCCGGCGGACCGTGTCCGTCGCCTGCCCGAGGCCCGCAATACCGAGGAGGAGGCCGCCGCCTATAGCCGGGATGTGGCAGCGGCCGGTGAACGGCCGGGACTTGAGGCGCCGGTTGTCGTGAGCTCGGCAAGCCATCTGCCGCGGGCGATCGCTTACTTCCGCGGCGAGGGGCTGGATCCGTTGCCTGCGCCTACCGCGTATCGCGCCCATCCGCGGCATTTTGACCGGCCCACGGATTTTGCCCCCAGCGCCGATGACCTGCGCACCACCGAGGCGGCCTGGCACGAATACCTGGGTCGTCTGTGGGCCTGGCTGCGGGGGCGGAGGTAGAGACGTCAAGTCGGGCGTAAACCGACCGGTTAAGCGGGCTACTGTAAGTACTATCAATAGGACGAGGGTTGAATAATGAGTGAACTCACGGCCAACGAATTGAAAATCCGTGGCGTTTCCGCCATCGAAGAGGCGCTCAAGAGTGACGATGAGGCGATGGTCTCAGTGCGTGGCGAGCGACGGTACGTGGTCATGGACATGACCCAGTACACGCATTTGCGCGAGTGTGAACTCGAGGCAGCGCTCGCGGAGTCACGCGCGGATCGCGAGGCCGGGCGCTTTGTTCGGGAATCAGCGCAAGCCCATGTCGAGCGGTTGAGTGGTGAGGAGTGAGCTATCAGCTCGTCTTTACGCAGAGTTATAACCGGCGGGCTGCAAAATGGCTCAAACGGCACCCGGATCTGAAGCGGCAGTACCTGAAGACCCTGGCCCTACTGGAGGCGGATCCGTTTCACCCTTCTTTGCGTCTCCATGCGCTTCGTGGTCGTCTCGACGGGCTTTATGCGGTTTACCGCACCGATTGAGCATTGGGCATCGCGGTGTGGATTGCCGCCGCGCCCTAGCGCCGGAACCACCAGATGATCAGCGAGACGACAACGCTGACGATGATTGAGGTGGTGATCGGGAAGTAGCCGGTAAACCCCTCGCGGCGGATGATGATGTCCCCCGGCAGTCGACCGAGGCCGAGTTTGCTGATCACCGGCCAGAGCAGACCGATGATCAGGATCGCGATGCCGAGGGCGATCAGGCCTTTTTGCATGGGTGCTCAGCTCTTGGGCGCCACCGCCTGATCAGGCGGCGGTAAAGCGCTGCACGCCCGTATCGGTGCCCACCAGCAGCTCGTCGGCGGGCCGATCGGCAAACAGGCCGTTGGTGACGACGCCGGCGATATTGTTGAGTTGGCGCTCGAGGGCGATCGGCTCGGAGCAGTCGAGGCTTTTGACATCGAGGATGACGTTGCCGTTATCGGTGGTGAAGTGCTCGCGCAGCTCGGGTCGGCCACCGAGTTTGAGCAGCTGGCGACCCACATGCGAGCGGGCCATGGGGATGACTTCGACGGGCAGGGGAAAGTCCCCGAGCGCCCGCACCCATTTGCTCTCATCGACAATGCACAGAAAGCGTCGGGCGATGGCGGCGATGATCTTCTCGCGGGTCAGTGCGCCGCCGCCGCCCTTGATCATCTGCAGATGCCGGCTGACCTCGTCGGCGCCATCGACATAGAGGGCGAGCTCGCTGACGCTGTTGGCGTCACGCACCTCGATGCCGTGGTCGCGCAGGCGCTGAGCGCTGGCCTCGGAGGCGGCGACGGCGGCCTCGATGCGGGTTTCGGAGGCGGCCAGGGCATCGATGAACTGATCGACGGTGGAGCCGCTGCCCACGCCAATCACGCTGCCGGGCTCAATGGCCTCGACGGCGGCTGCGGCGGCGGCGCGTTTCTGGGCTTCGACGCTCATGGCTTGTGTCTCCTGTACACTGTCACCCTTTGGGGCAATTTCCCGGTCGGGCATGCAATCCTATCTTCAACGTATTCTGACAGCGAGTGTCTACGATGTCGCTGAGCAGACGCCGCTTGTCACCGCTACCAACCTGTCGCGGCGTCTGGATAACAACATCCTGCTCAAGCGCGAGGACATGCAGCCGGTGTTCTCGTTCAAGATCCGCGGGGCGTACAACAAGATCGCGAGCCTGAGTCAGGCCGAGCGCGAGAAGGGCGTGATCTGCTCGTCGGCGGGCAACCATGCCCAGGGCGTGGCGATCTCGGCGCAAAAGCTCGGCATCAAGGCGACGATTGTCATGCCGCGGACGACGCCGAGCATCAAGGTGGATGCGGTGCGCAACTTCGGCGGCCGGGTGGTGCTGCACGGCGATAACTACGATGCCGCCAAGGCCCATGCCGCCAAGCTGATCGAGGAGCGGGGGCTGACGTTTATCCCGCCCTATGATGACCCGGACGTGATCGCCGGGCAGGGCACGGTGGGCATGGAGATCCTGAGCCAGCATCCGCAGCCCATCGACGCGGTGTTCGTGCCGGTGGGCGGGGGCGGTCTGATCGCCGGGATTGCCGCCTACATCAAGCAGCTGCGCCCGGATATCCGCATCATTGCGGTCGAGCCCGAGGATGCGCCCACGCTCGAGCGGGCGATGGCCGCCGGCGAGCGGGTCACGCTGGATCAGGTGGGCATCTTTGCTGACGGCGTCGCGGTGCGCCAGGTCGGCGAGGAGACCTTCCGCATTGCCCGCGAGCTGGTGGATGAGTGCATGCTCGTGAGCACCGACGAGATCTGCGCGGGCATCAAGGATATCTTCGAGGACACGCGCACGGTGATGGAGCCGGCGGGCGCCCTGGCGGTGGCCGGGATCAAGAAGTACATCGAGCAGCGCGGCGTGACCGGTCAGACGCTGGTGGGGATCAACTGCGGCGCCAACATGAACTTCTCGCGCCTGGGGCATGTGGCCGAGCGCGCCGAGCTGGGCGAGCATCGCGAGGCGGTGCTGGCGGTGACCATCCCCGAGCGCCCGGGAAGTTTCCGGGAGTTCTGCGAGACCATCGGCAATCGCGCCATCACCGAGTTCAATTATCGCTTTGCCCACGCCGACGAGGCGCATGTGTTTGCCGGGATTGGTCTGAACGATGGCCTGGCTGAGCGCGACGAGGTGGTCGAGGCGCTATCGGCGAAGGGCTATCCGGTGCTGGATCTGACCGATGATGAGATGTCGAAGGTGCATGTCCGCCACATGGTGGGCGGGCGTGGCCATAACGTCGATCATGAGGTGCTCTATCAGGTGCGCTTCCCGGAACGCCCGGGCGCGCTGCTGAATTTTCTCAAGCGCCTGGGACGGCGCTGGAACATCTCGCTATTCCACTATCGCAACCATGGCGCGGATTATGGCCGGGTACTGGTGGGTATTCAGGTGCCGCCGGAGCAGCGGGAGAAGTTTGAGGAAAGCCTCGACAAGCTGGGCTATCCGTATCGCAACGAGTCGGATAATCCGGCGTACGGGTTGTTCCTGAGCTAGTCGGCGCAGTCGATGCATAGCGTGGCGGCGGGGTCCACTTCGAGCCGCCGGGGGTTGATGAGCTCACCGCAGCGCAGGCATTCGCCGTAGGTGCCATCATCGCAGCGTTGCAGGGCCGAGGTGATGCGCGTTAAAGCGAGCTTTGCGCGCTCGTTGGTGGCCTCGGCCATGGCCTGCTGCTGCAGCGCATCCATCCGCGAGAGCCTTCCCACGCGAGTCTGATCCAGCTCGACGGTCGCCCGCGAGTCGTCACGAGCCTGGGTCTGCCCTTCGATTTCAGCGCGCATTTCGTGCAGCCGCTGACGAAAGTGAGGGATGTCGATGTCGTCGTTGTCCATGGGCGTGGACATTAGCATGGGCGGTCGGCGCGACCTATCGGCGCGCCCAGGGGAGCGTTGTCGGGTCTTTTTTGCTTGGGTTGACGCACTCCGTCCTGACGCACGACGTAGAACGTAATGCGTCCTTTGCCCTCCAGACGCCGAATAATCTGAACGGCCTAAACCGTTCGACAAGTGGGCGATGACGCGCCAGCGAGGGCCTTTGCCGGCAGGCGAAAAGTAACGCAAGACGATGGACGTCCTCACTCACTCCGTCGTGCGTCAACACGGGTTCAAAAGACCCCACAACGCTCTCTCCCCGACTCACGCGGACTCCCGTGACATTCCCGCCACATCCTTTCCGCCCATCCGCCTTGGCACACCGCGCATCCCCGATCGCAGTGCCGTCCGATCGGCGGTCGCCTGCATCGCGACGGGCCATGCTTGGATAGGCGCTCCGCACCGCGCCGCACCGCACCGCGCGGCACCGCGCCGCGTCGCGCCACCCCGCACCACCCCGGAAAGGAATCCCCCTCCCCATGCTGAAAACCTTCGCCTCGCCCCGTCTGCGCCTCCTCTGGCTCGGCCGCCCCTCCCACGCCACGCCGCCGAAGCTTGCCTTTGCCTTACGCCGCGACCTGGCGCTGCTGCACGCCGCCATTAATCTTGATGATCTGCGCCAGGCCTGCGGCGACCGGCTGCAGCCCATGATCGACGAGTCGGTCCCTTTCGATGATCCCGCCCCGGGCCCTGACTCCGATCCCAGCCCTGACGCGGACCCCGACCCCGACCCCGACCATGACCATGACCCCGTCCCCGACCCCAATCCCCACCACGACCGCTATACCCTGCGCGTCGGCTATGGCTGGTGGCTGCTGTTTCGCTTTACCGGCGGCGAAGCCCGTGGCGTCGCCCTGGACGAGGCGCCCGGCGCGTGATTACCGAAACCCCGCCGTTGCGCCCGGACCCACGCACCGTCGATGAATTTGAAGCCCCGATTCCGCCCGGCGAGGTGCTCGGCCACGAGTTCATGGTTCGGGTTAACATCGGCCCCACGGCCCTTGCCCGGGCGATGCATGTGCCCGTCAACCGGATTACCGATATCATGGCCGGCAAGCGACGCATCACGGCGCGCACGGCGCTGCTGCTCGCGGAGTATTTCGAGACTTCGCCGGAGTTCTGGATGCGGCTGCAGATGGACTACGACCTGCGCCTGGCGCGGCGTGACCGCTATGGGCGCTCGCATCTGCGGGTCATGAAGAACACCACGCGCCCACCCTGATTTGTCCTTCAAGTTGGGTTTCTGGTAGAACAACACCCCAACATGTTGTGGAGGATCCATGAGCGCATCATCACCCTGCGTTAGCATCTGCGAAGTCGACAACGGCCGTTGCATCGGCTGCGGACGCACCGAGACCGAGATCGTCGAGTGGCGGGACTATCCCGAGGACAAGCGCCTTGCCATTATGGACCGGCTCGAGCGCGAGGCCGCCAATGGCGGCTGGTTGGCGGCTGATGCCTTCGATGCCAGCCCAAAAGCCGGCCAGAACCCCGCCACTGATGCCTGATCACGAGCCCAAGCGCTGCCCCCGCTGCGGTAACGACTTCGAATGCCGGCTGGGCACCATCCATCGCTGCCAGTGTGTCGACATCACCCTGAGCGATGACATGCGCGAGGCCGTGGCCGCCACCTATGACGACTGCCTGTGTCGCGCCTGCCTGCTGGCGCTGTCGCGTGACGACACTCCGGCGGTTTCCCGCTATCATGCAGTCTCCCGAGCATTGAGGAGACGCTATTCGTGACTGCCGTGATCGAGGACCGGGACGCCGCCGTCGCCCAGGTGCAGGGGCTGATCCGGGACATCCCCGACTTCCCCAAGCCCGGAATCATTTTCAAGGACATCACGCCGTTGCTCGGCGATGCCGAGGGCTTTAAAGCCGCCGTGGATCTACTGGCCGAAGACCTGCAGGGCCCGACGCCGGAATACATCGTCGGCACTGAGTCGCGCGGGTTCATCTTTGGCGCCGCGCTGGCCTACCGCATTGGCGCCGGCTTTATCCCCGTGCGCAAGCCCGGCAAGCTGCCTTCGGATGTCTACGCCTGCGAGTATCAGCTCGAATATGGCACCGACGCGCTTGAGGTGCATCGCGATGCGCTGGGTCAGGGCGCCCGCACGCTGATCGTGGACGATCTGCTGGCCACCGGCGGGACGGCCCGCGCTACCGGCGATCTGCTGCGCCGGCTGGGGGCGGAAATGCTTGGCTACAGCTTTGTCATCGAGCTGGGTTTTCTCAACGCCCGCGAGCACATGACCGACGCGCCGGTGCATTCACTGATCCAGTACTGACGCCCCAAGCGGCCGCACATCAGCCGCCGTCGCGTCAGCGAATCAGCCGGCGCCGCGCCAGGGCCGCGCTGATCCAGTAGCTGCCCACCGCATAACCCAGAATCACCGCCAGATGCAGCACCGGCGCATCAACGGTGGTGCCGGTCATGAGCGGGCGCACCAGCATGACCACATGCGCCAGGGGCAGGAACTGCGCGCCGATCCCCACGGCGTCGGGCAGCCCCGACAGCGGAAAGAACACGCCCGAGAGCAGCAGCATGGGCGTCATCACCAGCGTGAAGTAGTACAGAAAGAAGTCGTAGCTCGGTGAAATCGCGGTGACGATCATCGCGATGCCCGCAAACGAGAACCCCGCCAGCAGGATCACCGGCAGCACCAGCAGCGCCTCGGGACCCGCGACCAGGCCCAGCACGGCCGCGACCAGCACAATGGCGCTGGCATTGATCAGCGCCTTGGTAGCCGCCCAGGCAATCTCGCCCAGCACCACATCATCGACATTCATGGGCGCGGCGAGCATGGCCGCCCAGGTCTGCTGCTGGGTGAGCCGCGTGTAGGCGGAGTACAGGGCCTCGAAGGTGGCACCGGTCATGGCCGCCGAGCAGACAATGCCGCTCGCCAGAAACACCATGTAGGGCATGGACTCGACCTCGCCGACGAACTGGCCCAGCCCATAGCCGAGCGCCAGCAGATACAGCACCGGCTCGCCGAAGTTGCCCAGCAACGACGGCAGCATGAGCTTGCGCCAGACCCGCAGGTTGCGCAGCCACACGGCGATGAACCGCAGGCTGAGCTGCGGGCCGGTCTTCAGGTGATCACCCACACTCGCGCTCATCAGTCGCGCAGCTCCCGTCCGGTCAGGCGCAGAAAGACATCCTCAAGGCTTGCCGGCCGGTACAAATAGCCTGGCCCGATCAGCGCCTCGATGCGCTGGATCAGGGCATCGCGATCATCGCCATAGATCAGCACCGTCTCACCCACCGGCTCCACCCGAAACCCCGCCGCGGTCAGAGGCTCAAGACCGCTGCCAGCACCGGCATGGCCACGCACCTCGGCGTCGATATCGCCGGCGGCGTTCATCCGCCCCATCCACTGCATGGCCTGATCGCCGCGCAGCTCCACCACATGCGGCTCGATGTGCGCGGCAATCAGCGCCGACGGGCTGTCGCAGGCGACAATGCGACCGTGATCGATGATCGCGGCGCGGTCGCAGAGCCGTTCCGCCTCTTCCATGTAGTGAGTGGTCAGCAACAGGGTCCGGCCCTGGCGACGCAGGGTGTGCATGCGCTCCCAGATATGCTGACGGGCCTGGGGGTCGAGTCCGGTGCTGGGCTCGTCCAGCGCCAGCAGCTCGGGATCGTTGACCAGTGCCCGGGCCAGCGTCAGGCGGCGTTTCATGCCACCGGATAGCCCCTGGATGGGATCATCGGCCCGCTCGGTCAGCTCGGCAAACGCCAGCAGCGAGTCCATTCGCGCCTCCACCGCCTTGCGCCGGGCGCCGTAGTAGGCGCCGTAGGTGATCAGGTTTTCGCGCACGCTGAAGTCGGGGTCCAGGTTGTCGAACTGAGGCACGATCCCGGCCCGCTCGCGCATGGCCCGAGCGCGCTCCGGGATCGGCTCGCCGAGCACCGTCACCTCGCCGCTGCTGGGGGGTGTGAGCCCCAGCAGCATGCGCAGGGTGGTGGTCTTGCCGGCGCCGTTGGGCCCCAGCAGGGCAAAGCACTCACCGGCCTCGATATCCAGATCGATGCCATCGACCACCGTCGTCGTGCCATAGGTCCGGGTCAGGCCCCGGGCGGTTACCGCCGCCATCAGGCCGCGGCGGCCTCCGACTTGTGGGCGTTATGGTCCTGTCCCAGCACCACATAAAACGCCGGCAGCACGAACAGCGTAAAGATCGTGCCGATGCCGAGCCCCGTGGCGATGGTGAGCCCGATCTGGAACCGGCTGACTGCGCCCGCGCCAGTGGCGATGAGCAGCGGCACCATGGCCATGATCAGCGCCAGCGAGGTCATGATGATCGGCCGCAGGCGGATGGTCGCCGCCTCTTCCACGGCCGCGCGCTTGCCCAGTCCCTGCTTGATCTGCAGGTTGTTGGCAAACTCCACGATCAGGATGCCGTTCTTGGCGACCACGCCGATCAACGTAATCAGCCCCACCTGGGTATAGATGTTGACCGTGGCAAAGCCCAGCGTGATGAACGCCAGCGCCCCGGCGATACTGAGCGGCACCGAAACCAGGATGATCGCCGGATCGCGCCAGCTCTCGAACTGCGCCGCCAGCACCAGATAGATCACCAGCATCGACAGGAAGAACGTCAGCACCAGTGCGCCCCCCTGGTCGGCAAACTGTCGCGACTGGCCGGTGTAATCAACGTTATAACTGGCCGGCAGGACCTGATCGGCGGTGGTCGCGAGATAGTTGAGCGCATCACCCAGTGGCACGCCGGGCGCCGGGATGCCTTCGAGGGTCACCGAGTTGAGCTGCTGGAACTGGTTGCGCGAGCTTGGTACCACCGAGTCCTCGAGGGTGACGAGGCTCGACAGCGGCACGGACTCGCCCTGCGGTGTCTCGATGTAGTACTCCTCGAGCATGGCCGCGTTGGCCCGGAACGGACGATCCACCTGGGGGATGACCTTGTAGCTGCGCCCATCCAGGTTGAAGCGGTTGACGTAACCGCCGCCCAGCATCCCGGACAGGCTGCTACCCAGCTGCTCCATGCTGATGCCCATGTCGGCGGCCTTGTCGCGGTTGACCTTGACCGTGGTCAGCGGCCGGTCGAACTCCACCGACTTGCGCAGGAACAGGAAGTTGCCACTGCCCATGGCCTGACCGATGAAATCGGTGGCGACATTATCCAGGGCTTCGTAGCCGGCCGAGGTGGTCAGGACAAACTGCACCGGCAACCCACCGCCCGAGCCGGGCAGGCTGGGCCGTGGGAACACCGCCGTGTCGAGTCCCGGGTTGGGCGTGAACTTGGCGGTCACTTCCTGCTGGACCTCGGTCTGGCTGCGCTCGCGTTCGCTGACGGGCACCATCTTGACGCCGCCGAACACGGTATCCGGCGACAGGCCGCCCAGGATCATGAACGTCTCGCTGTACTCGGGGATAGTCTCCGCCGCGGTCTGGTAGCGCTCGGCGAATTCCGCCAGATAGTCGAAGGTGGCGGTACGCGGCGCCGTGCCCTGGAAGAACAGAATGCTCTGATCCTCGGTGGGCGCCAGCTCGCTCTGACTGGTGGTGAACATGAAGTAGTTCGAGCCCAGCACGATCACGCCAAACACAATCAGCACGCTCTTGGTGTCGAGCAGGCTGTGCAGGCTGCGCTGATAGGCGGCGGCCAGACCGTTGAACATCCGCTCGACAAAGTTCTCGAACCGCCCCGCCTGGCCGCCGGGCTTGAGCACGGCCGCCGAGACCATGGGCGAGAAGGTCAGCGCGATGATGCCCGAGATAAGCACCGCACCCGCCAGGGTGAAGGCGAACTCGGTGAACAGCGTCCCGATCAGCCCGCCCATGAAGCCGATGGGCGCGTAGACCGCCAGCAGGGTGGTGGTCATGGCAATAATGGGCACGGCCAGTTCGCGGGCCCCCATGATCGCCGCATCAACATTGGAATAGCCTTCTTCGATATGACGATGGATGTTCTCGACGACGATGATCGCGTCATCCACCACCAGACCGATGGCGAGCACCATCGATAGCAGCGTGAGCAGGTTCAGCGAATAGCCCAGCGCGATCATGATGGTGGCCGCGCCCACCAGGGACAGTGGCACCGCCAGCGATGGCACGATGGCGGCACGGATCGAGCCGATGGTCAGAAAGATCACCACCAGCACGATCAGCACCGCCTCGGCGATGGTCTTGAACACCTCGTTGATGGAGTCCTCGATGAACTTGCTGGCGTCATACGGCAGCGCCAGCTGCATGTCCTGCGGGAGCTGGCTGCGCAGGCTGGGCATTGTCTGCCGGACGGCGCCGGCCACATCCAGCGGGTTGGCACCGGGCGCCTGTTCGACGGCGATGAACACCGAGGGCTGGCCCTTGTACCAGGCCGCCGAGGCATAGGTCTCGGAGCCAAAGTTGGTGGCCGCCACATCATCAAGGCGCACCACGGTGCCGTTTTCCTCGCGGATCACCAGTCGCTGGAAGGCGTCCGGGTCACTGACGTCGGTGGTCACCGACAGGTTGATCCGGGTGTACGGCCCCTTGGTGTTACCGATGCCGGCCTGGTAGTTGTTGGCGCGCAGCACGTCGCGCACTTCGCTGGCGGTGACGTTGAGCGCCGCCATGCGCTGGGGATCGAGCCAGATGCGCATGGCCGGCGAGCGCCCGAACACCCGCGCCTTGGCCACCCCTTCCAGCGCCTGGACCTGGGGCTGGATGACGCGATTCACGAAATCGGTGATTTCGGGGATCTTGACCGATTCGCTGTAGATGGCCAGGTACATCAGCGCGGTCTGATCGCCGGTGCTCGACTCGATCACCGGATCCTGGGCATCGGCGGGCAGCACATTGCGCTGACTGGCCACCTTGGCCTGGATCTCCGAAACCGCCGCGTTGGCGTCGTAGTTGAGCGCCATGTTCACTTCGATGGTGGACTGGCCCTGGCGGCTTTCCGAGGTGATGTAGTCGATGCCGCCGGCCTCGGCGATGGCCTGCTGCAGGGGCTGGGTGATAAAGCCCTGCACCAGCTCGCTGTCGGCGCCTGGGAAGGCGGTGGTGACGGTGACCACGGTGTTCTCGGTGGATGGGTACTGCCGCACCTCGAGCAGGTCCAGCGAGCGCACGCCGGCCAACAGGATCAGCAGGCTGATCACCGTCGCCAGCACCGGGCGATGGATGAAGATGTCGGTGAATTTCATCGACCGGTCACCTCGTCCGGATTCAGCGTGTTGGTCTTGTCAATGGTCACCGGCTGGCCGGGGCGGACCTTGACCAGCCCGGCAGCCACCACGCGATCGCCCTTGTCGAGGCCACTGGTCACTTCGACCCGCCCGTCGCGGACCTCGCCGGTCTCGATCTGCACGCGCTCGGCCACTGGGCCGTTGTCGGTGCTGTTGATGCGCAGGACAAAGTCGCCGTAGGTGTTAAAGCTGACCGCCGTGCGCGGAATGGTGAGCAGCGATCGCTGCATGGGCTCGAGGACGGTCACCTCGGCGAACATGCCGGGTCGCAGCCGGCCGTCGGGGTTGTCCAGCGTGGCGCGCACCGACACCGCGCGGGTGTTTTCGCGAATGGCGCTGTCGATGGCGGTGATGGTGCCGCTGAAGGTGTCCTCGAAGGCGCTGGTGTTCACCTTTATGGACTGGCCCGGCTCAAGGTCCGTGAGAAACCGCTCGGGCAGGGTGAAGTCGGCATAGATCGGGTCGAGGCGCTGGATCTCGACAATGTCGCTGCCGGGCGCCAGGTACTGACCCACGCTCACGGTGCGCAGGCCGAGAATGCCCGGGAAGGGCGCGCGGATGGTCTTCTGCGCCAGCCGTGCCTGCTGGGTGTTGACCGCGGCGGTCGCGCTGTCGAGCCGCGCCCGCGCCTCGTCAAACTCGGACTGCGAAATGGCCCGCTGGGGCAGCAGATCCTGGGCACGGTTGAACTCGATGCGCGCCAGTTCCGCCTCGGCCCGAAGGCCCTGCAGCTCGGCCTCGTCGACATCGGTGTCCAGGGCAACCAGTACATCGTCGGTGTCGACGCGCTCGCCCGACTCGAAGTTGAGCGACTCGATGGTGCCCGCCACCTCGGTACTCACTGCGACCCGATCCACCGCGGTCAGGCTGCCGACGCTGCTGCGCTCGCCCTGCCACTGCTCGGTGGCGACGGTGGTGGCCGTGATGTTGGCCGGGCGCGGGCCGCCTGGGCCGCCGGCCTGCATCTGCACGAAGTATTTGTAGCCAAAGATGCCACCGAAGATCCCACCCAGCAGCAGCAGGGCAATAAGCAGACGGATAAAAACTTTCATGACTGACCGACAGTTGCTTGGCGTAAAAGTTGTGATTGTATCAGGCGTGCCCGCCGACTTAGCCTGTCCGTGACAACAAAACGACAAGGGAGAGGGGGTTATGATTCGCTCCGTCCTGCTTTATCTGCACAAGGATGGTCACGAGGCCGACCACGTCGCCGCCGCCGCGGAGCTCGCGAGCGCCCATGAGGCCCATCTGATCGGGCTGGCGGTGGCCGAACCGCTGGCCGCCCACGCCGAATACCTGCCCCCCGAGGCCCTCGATCGCTACCGCGAGGCCTGGCAGACGCGCAACGCGGGATTGGCGGCGATTTTTGAATCCGAGGTGACGCACCATGCGGTGGACACCGAATGGCGCTCGGTGGAGGATCTGCGCGTCGATCGCAGCACCGTGGACGTCGTCGCCCAGCAGGCGCGCTATGCCGATCTGCTGGTGCTCGGCCAGGTCGACCCCGACCGGCCCGCCGACCTGGTGCCGTCCGATCTGCCCGGTCAGGCCGCGGTGATGGCCGGCCGTCCGGTGCTGGCGCTGCCCTATGCCTGGCAGCGGCGCCCGGTGGGGCGCCGGGTGATCATCGGCTGGGATGGTGGCCGCGAATCGGCCCGGGCGGTCAGTGACGCCCTGCCTCTGCTGTGTCGCGCCGACGAGGTGCAGGTGGCGGTGATTGGTACCGACGCGGCGGGCCTGCGCGGGCCGGGCGGGGATCTGCCCGGTGCCGATGTCGCTGCCTATCTGGCCCGCCATGGTGTGCGGGTCACCGCGACCCATCAGGGCAGTGTCGACATCCCGGTGGCCGATGCGCTGCTGTCAGCGGCCGCCGACGCCGATGCCGATCTGCTGGTGATGGGGGCCTACGGGCGTTCGCGGTTTCGGGAAATGGTCATGGGCGGCACGACCCGCCGGATTCTGGGCGAAATGACCCTGCCGGTGCTGCTCTCGCACTGACCGGTCAGCCGAGCACGGTGGCGGCGGTGCTGAGCGCCAGAAACACCAGCACCGCCCCGGTCAGCCGCTCGATCCAGACCTGTCGCCGCCGCAGCCAGGCCGCGCCGCCGCTGGCCGACAGCCCGGTGGCCACCAGCGCATACCAGCCGGCATCCACCACGGTGGCAGTGCCAGCCAGCAGAACGATGGTCGCGGCCCCGGCGCCGGGTGTGACGAACTGACTGAACAGGGCCAGAAAGAACACCGCGATCTTGGGGTTGAGCAGCGCCATGGCCAGGCCGTCGCGGGCGGCCGCGGATCGATCGCCGGGTACTGGATCGGGCGGGGTCGGGTCGGCGTCGGGCCGGGTGGCGGGATGGCCCGCGCGCATGGCGCTGGCGCCCAGCCACAGCAGATAACCCGCTCCCGCCAAAGTGACAGCACTGTGCAAGGTCTGATGGGTGGCGATCACCGCTGCCAGACCCAGTGCCGTCGCCGCCGCATACACCCCCACGCCCAGGCCATGGCTGAGCGCGGTGATCAGCCCGGCACCGCGTCCCCGGTTGACCGTGTTGCGCACCACCAGCGCCAGACTGGGGCCCGGGGACATGGCCCCGAGCACGCAGATGGCCAGCAGTGACAGCCAGGCGCTGACGGTCATGGCAGGCCGCCGGCGGAGTCAGTCCCGCCGGGCGGTCATGGTCAGCGAGACTGAATCGGCAAAGCGCAGGGCGTGGGGCTTGTCGACCTCGACCTCGGCGTACTGCACGGCCCCATGGGCCATGATCAGCTCCACCAGGTCATTGACCAGCTTTTCGAGCAGCAGAAACCGGTTGTCCTCGATATGGGCAATGATCTGCTTGGTGATGGTCTTGTAGTCGAGCGCCTCATCCACCACGTCGCCGCGGGCGGCGGCGAGGGCGTCATAATCGATGCGCAGGTTCACCACCACATCCTGGCGTTTGCGCTGCTCCTCGTCGTTAAAGCCAACGAATGTGCGCAGACGCAGGTCCTTGACCCGGATGCACGACAGGGGCCGCTGAATATCGCCACTCATGCCGGCCGGCGACGGATCAGCTGAAGGAATTCATTGCGCGCGGAGACCGACTCGCGGAACGTCCCGAGCATGACCGACGAGCTCATCTCGGCGTTCTGCTTGCTCACGCCGCGCATCATCATGCACATGTGCTGGGCATCCATCTGGACGGCGACGCCCTGGGCCTGGGTGACCTGCTGGATGGCCTCGGCCACTTCGCGGGCGAGGTTTTCCTGGATCTGCAGGCGGCGGGCATACATGTCGACGATGCGGGCGATCTTGGACAGCCCGATCACCCGGCCGTCGGGGATGTAGCCCACCTGGGCATGGCCAAAGAAGGGCAGGACGTGATGCTCGCAGAGCGAGTAGAATTCGATGTCACGAACAATGACCATTTCGTCATTGTCGGATTCGAACATCGCATCGTTGACCAGTTCGTCGAGCGATTGATGATAGCCCTGGGTGAGGTATTCCATGGCCCGGGCCGCGCGATAGGGCGTTTTTTCCAGGCCGCCACGGCTCGGGTCTTCACCCAGGCCCGTGATGATCTGCTCGAAGTGATGGTCCAGATCCGGATTCATCAACGATCTCCGTTCGAATGAAAGTCTTGGGGATTATTCGGCGAGTCGGACAGAACTTTTACACAGTTGTTTCAGAAATTCGACCGATAGGGCACCGATAGATGCGATTGATGGCGTTAATGAGGTGGCTGCCGTGGCGCTGGGTGGTGCGCCGGGCGGCCCGGTCGCAGGGGTTCATGGACCCCCTGGCGGTGATGGCGCGGCTGCGTCGCTTTGGTCAGCCCTCGGAGGTGGCCGAGCCCATCGAGCTGCTGCGCGCCGGCATGATCTTTCACGCCCGGGGGCTGATCAACACCCGGGTCATCCAGCACAACCTGGACTGGATCTGGCCGTACTGGATCGAGCAGCAGTTTGATCCGCACAGCCCGGCCTTTCTGCCCCGGGCGTTCAGCATTACCCATGTCAACCTGACCCACCGCAACTGGACCGCGGTGGGTCGGCCGGACTGCGCCGCCCTGCCCATCGTTGACCCTCGTGGGCTGGTCACGCCGCTGACCGATGGTGGGTCGGTGGATGCCTGGGTGCTGGGCGCGGACGGCCAGTGGCTGGTGCCCTCGCGTCTGCCCGCCGTCGACCAGCGGCTTGATCGCGATGACGATGACCTGAGCGTGACCACGGCGGCCGGAACCGGCGGATTACAGTTGGTCAGTCGCGCCCGGGTGGTGGCGGCCGGCGATGGCCATCGCCTGGAGTGCCGCTATACCGCCACCGCGCCGGCGGGTGGGCGCCTGGCGCTGGCGCTGCGCCCCTACAATCCCGAGGGCATCAGTTTTATCCAGCGGCTTGATCAGGCGCCGGGCGAGTCGCCGGGCACCGCCTGGCAGTGGCGGGTGTATGACGAACAGCATGTGGTGCAGCCCGCGCCGGTCGATTTTGATACCCGCCCCGAGCGGATCGACGTGTCGGATTACGAGTCCGGGGATGTCGCCCAGCGCCTCGCCGGCGATGCCGCCGACCGCCCTGATGCCCCGGCCGCTCCCGGGCGTCTCGATTGCGACACCGGGCTGATCACTGCAGCGGCGCAGTTCGATCTGGCGCCGGGGGAGTCGCGCAGCGTGACGCTGTCGGTGCCCCTGCCGGCACCCGCCGATCCAGTGGCCCCGGCGTCATGGGCCGAGGCACTGGCCCCGGCGGCGCAGCTGGATGTCCCCGATGCCGACTATCAGGCGCTCTACGACACGGCGCTGCGCACCCTGCTGATGCATTCCGTCGAGGATATCTACCCGGGGCCCTACACCTACAAGCGGTTCTGGTTTCGGGATGCGGCATTCATTATTCACGGGCTGTTCAACGCGGGGCTGCTCGAGCGTGGACGTCGGGCGCTGGCCCGGTTTCCGGCGCGCCAGACCCGCGCCACCGGCTATTTCCACAGCCAGGAGGGCGAGTGGGATTCCAACGGCCAGGCCCTGTGGATCATCGCCCGCCACCATGCCCTGACCGGTGAATGGCCCCCGGGCGCGGATCGCGACGAGTGGCTGCGGGTCATACGCCGCGGCGTTCAGTGGGTGGCGCGCAAGCGACTGCCCAGCGACAGCGACCGGCCCGAGGCCGGGCTGCTGCCGGCGGGCTTCAGCGCCGAGCATCTGGGCCCCAACGACTATTACTACTGGGACGATCAGTGGGCCTATGGCGGTTTGCGGGCGGTGGCCGAACGCCTGCGCGCCGACGCCGAGCCGGAACTGGCCGGCTGGATTGATGACGAGGCCGAGGATCTGGCGGCCAGCCTCGAGCGGGCCTACGCCGCCGATGGCGAGCGTCTGGGCCGGCCGGTGATGCCCGCCTCGCCGCGGCGGCGCATGGATGCCGGGGCGATCGGCTCGATTGCCGCGGGCTTTCCGCTGCAGACCCTGGCCGGCGACGATGAGCGGTTGCTGGGCACGGTCCGCCATCTGCTCGATGCGCATCGCGTCAACGGCGGGTTTTTCCAGGAAATGATCCACTCGGGCGTGAATGCCTATCTGACCCTGCACCTCGCCCAGGTGCTGCTGCGTGCCGGCGACGCCGATGGCCTGACACTGATGGACGCGGTGGCCCGACTGGCGAGCCCCACCGGGCAATGGCCCGAGGCCATCCATCCGCGCACCGGTGGCGGCTGCATGGGCGATGGCCAGCATGTCTGGGCGGCGGCCGAATGGGTGTCGATGATGCGCAATGCATTTGCCCGCGAGGAGGGCGACGGCCTGGTGCTTGGCGCCGGCATCCAGCCGCGCTGGCTGGCGGCGGGGAGCGGTTTTGGCTTTGG
This sequence comes from uncultured Spiribacter sp., assembly GCA_937884605.1. Taxonomy (GTDB): domain Bacteria; phylum Pseudomonadota; class Gammaproteobacteria; order Nitrococcales; family Nitrococcaceae; genus Spiribacter. The sequence goes on along the minus strand of CALGDM010000022.1, from coordinate 72,980 downwards.
CCCCACGCCCACGGCCTTCGGCACGCTCAGCCTGCGTTTTGAACCGACCACTGATGGTCATCGCGTGGACTGGCAGATCGACGGCGCCGGGCCGGCCTGGATACGGCTGGCGGTGCCGGGGTACGCGCCGATCGACTGCGCCGGCGACTGCCGGTCGGCAAGGATTGCGGAGGCGCGGGCGTGAACATCGTCATGATGACCAACACCTACACGCCCCATGTCGGCGGCGTGGCGCGGGCCGTGTCGGCCCTTACCGAAGGCTGTCGCGACCGCGGGCATCGGGTGCTGGTGGTGGCGCCGGTGTTCCCCGATACCCCGACGGATGAGCCCGATGTGGTGCGCATCCCGGCGATCCAGAACTTCAACGGCAGTGACTTTTCGGTGGTGCTGCCGGTGCCGGGCAAGCTCGACGAGGCGCTTGATGCCTTCGAGCCCGACATCATCCACGCCCATCATCCGTTTCTGATTGGCTCCACGGCCCTGCGCGTGGCGGCACGCCGGGCCTGCCCGCTGGTGTTCACCCATCACACCCTCTACGAGGCCTATACCCACTACGTCCCCGGCGATTCCACCGCGCTCAAGCGGTTTGTGGTGGAGCTGTCCACCAGCTACGCCAACAGTGCCGATCAGGTGTTCGCGCCCAGTGAGAGCGTGGCCGATCTGCTGCGTGAGCGGGGGGTGAAATCACCGCTGGCGGTGGTGCCCACCGGCATTGATCGGGCGGCATTCGGTGGCGGTGACGCCCGCGCCGGCCGCCAGCAGCTGGGCATTGATCCGCAGGCGCGGGTGATCGGCCATGTCGGTCGGCTGGCCGAGGAGAAGAATCTGGATTATCTGGCCCGGGCGCTGATCGAGGCGGCCCGGCAGGATCCCGCCGTGACCTGTCTGGTGGTCGGTGACGGACCGGCCGGCGCCGACATCGATGCCCGCTTTGCCGCCGCCGGCCTGGCCGATCGACTGGTGCGCCCCGGGGCCCTGGCCCTGCCGGCACTGGCCGACGCCTACGCGGCGATGGATGTGTTCGGCTTTGCCTCGTTGACCGAAACCCAGGGGCTGGTGCTGGCCGAGGCCATGACCGCCGGCGTCCCGGTGGTCGCCCTCGATGCATCGGGTGCACGCGAGGTGGTGAAGGGGGATAATGGACGATTGCTGGATAGCGATGCGTCGCCGGCCGCGTTTGCCGAGGCGCTGCGGGGCATGCTGGCACTGAGCGGATCGGCCCGGGCACGAATGCGCCAGGCACTGGCGGAAACGGCGAACGCGTATTCGTTGTCCAGCTGTGTGGACCGGGCGCTGGCGCTCTACGAGGGCTGCCGGGCCGAGCGGTCAGACCGGCCTGTGGCGGGTCGTGACGAGGCCCGCGCGGCCTGGCAGCGGAGTCTGCGCCGTGTGCACGCGGAATGGACCGTGATTCGCGGTATGGCGCGGGCCGCCGGCAAAGCGTTGGGGACGGATGACGACCCCGACGCGCTTTTTTGAGATAACGAGAGGATCAAGGGTATGAGCCGTATTCTGGTGGTTTATTACAGCACCTGGGGGCACGTCGAGACCATGGCGGGTGCCATTGCCGAGGGCGCACGATCGGTGGACGGTGCCGAGGTGGTCGTCAAGCGCGTGCCCGAGCTCATGCCCGAGGATGTCGCCCGGGCCGCCGGCGCCAAGCTGGATCAGGCCGCGCCGGTGGCGAGCCCGGATGAACTGGCCGACTACGATGCCATTCTATTCGGGACCCCCACGCGGTTTGGCAACATGGCCGCGCAGATGCGTAACTTTCTCGATCAGACCGGCGCCCTGTGGGCCGGCGGCAAGCTGATCGGCAAGGTGGGCAGCGTGTTTGCCAGCACCGGCAGCCAGCATGGCGGCCAGGAGACCACGCTCACCTCGTTCCACACGACGCTGTTCCACCAGGGCATGGTCGTGGTGGGCGTGCCCTATTCCTGCCAGGCGCTGACCACGATGGACGAGATCACCGGCGGCACGCCCTACGGTGCGACGACTCTGTCCGACGGCGATGGCAGTCGCCAGCCCAGCGACAACGAACTCGAGATTGCCCGCTTTCAGGGGCGCCATGTGGCGGAGATCGCCGCGCGCCTCGCAACCTAGGAGCCAATGCGATGGGATTGCTCGTTGACGGTGTCTGGCACGACCAGTGGTACGACACCGAATCCACCGGCGGGCGCTTCGAGCGGCCCGAGACGGTGTTCCGCAACCCGATCGACCCGCAGGGCGATCACCCGCCGGCCTCGGGCCGCTATCACCTGTACGTGTCCCTGGCCTGCCCGTGGGCCCATCGGGCACTGATCGTGCGGCGGCTGAAAGGCCTCGAACCGCATATCGGGGTCTCGGTGGTTCACCCCTACATGGGCAGCGGGGGCTGGCATTTTGATGACAGCTACCCCGGCGCCACCGCCGATGCGCTGTTCGGCCTGGACTATCTGCATCAGCTCTACCAGAAGGCTGATCCGCACTACACCGGCCGGGTCACGGTGCCGGCGCTGTGGGACCGCCAGCGCGACACGCTGGTCAATAACGAGTCGGCGGACCTGGTGCGCATTTTCAACCGCGCCTTCAACGATCTGCCCGGGGTGGCCCGCGACCTGGATCTGTATCCCGCCGACCGGGCCGAGACCATCGACGCCCTCAACGAGCGGGTCTACCACGCCGTCAACAATGGCGTGTACAAGGCCGGCTTTGCCACCGCCCAGACCGCCTATGAGCAGGCCGTGGGCGAGCTTTTTGCGGCGCTGGACGAGCTCGAGGCGCGGCTGGGTGATCAGCGCTATCTGGCCGGTGATGCCATCACCGAGGCCGATTGGCGGCTGTTTACCACGCTGGTGCGCTTTGACCCGGTGTACGTGGGGCACTTTAAGTGCAATCTGCGGCGCATCGACGATTATCCGCACCTGAGCGGCTATCTGCGCGATCTCTATCAGCAGCCGGGGATTGCCGAGACGGTGAGCATTGATCACATCAAGCGGCACTATTACACCAGCCACCCGATGATCAATCCCACCGGCGTCATCCCGGCCGGCCCGGTCATCGATCTGAATGCGCCGCATGGCCGCTGAATCCACCGCCCACGAAACCGGCCAGGCGCGTCTGCCGACGCGCTGGGGGACGTTTTGCATCCATGGCTTTGAGGCCGACAACGGCGGCGAGCATGTGGCCCTGGTGATGGGGGATCCGGCCGCGGCCGAGGCCCCGCTGGTGCGAGTCCACTCGGAGTGCCTGACCGGTGATGCCCTGTTCAGTCAGCGTTGCGACTGCGGCCCCCAGCTTGAGGCGGCCATGCAGCGCATTGGCGAGGCGGGTGAGGGGGTGCTGGTGTATCTGCGCCAGGAAGGCCGGGGCATTGGTCTGCTCAACAAGATCCGCGCCTATGGCGTTCAGGACGAGGCCGGCGCGGATACCGTCGAGGCCAACGAGGTGCTGGGCTTTGCCGCCGATGCCCGCGATTACGGCGTGGCGGCGTCCATGCTCGGGGCGCTGGGCGTGACACGCGTGCGGCTGATGACCAATAACCCGGCCAAGGTCGAGGGGCTGGCCGCGGCCGGGGTGCAGGTGATCGAGCGGCTGCCGCTGCTCGCCGGGCGCAACCCGCACAATCATGCCTATCTCGAGACCAAGGCGGCCAAGTTTGGCCATCACTTCGAGCCATGAACCTCAAGTCGTACCTGATCGCCCTGGCCGCCGCGCTGGTCGTTGGCACCTGGCTGTTGAGTGGCGGGCTCGGCGGGCGCGAGGCGGCTCCTCCGTCGGCTGATCAGACCACCGCATCGGCAACGCCGGTCATGGATGTGGAAGTCACTGAGCGGCACGCCGAACGCGTCGAGCGCTTTCTTGAAAGCCAGGGTGACACCGTGGCCGACCGCGATGTCCAGCTGCGCGCTGAAACCGGCGGCCAGGTGGCGGCGGTACAGGTCGAAGCCGGCGATACCGTCGCCGCGGGCGATCCCATCGTGCGGCTTGCCATGGGCGATCGCGAGGCCCGGCGGGCGGAGGCCGAGGCCGGAGTGGCCCAGGCCGAAGCGGATTTCGAGGCCGCCCGTCAGCTCTCGGGCGATGGCTTTCAGTCGCAGATCGCCGTCACTGAGGCGCGCGCGGCCCTGGAATCGGCCCGGGCCCGGCGTGCAGCTATTGAAGAGGAGATCGCCAACACCCGCATTACGGCCCCCATCGCCGGTGACGTGGAATCGCGCCACGTGGATACCGGTGACTATCTGGCCGCGGGCGAGCAGGTCGTGCGGATCATTGACATCGACCCGCTGGTCGCCATCGGCCATGTCGCCCAGCAGTCCATCCGCCAGGTCGAAACCGGTCGCGAGGTGCGCATCGAACTGGCCACCGGCGACACCCTGACCGGCACGGTGCGGCGCATCGGCAAAGCCGCCGAGGCGGGGTCGCGCACCTTTCGGGTCGAGGTCGAGGCCGCCAACCCCGAGGGCCTGCCGGCGGGCGTCAGTGCCACGCTGCGTATCCCGCTGGACTCGGTGCGCGCGCACTTCCTGAGCCCGGCCTGGCTGGCGCTGGCGGCGTCGGGCGAGGTGGGCGTAAAGACGGTTGATGACGCCAATCAGGTGGCCTTTGCCCCCGTCGACATCGTGCGCACCGAGCGCGATGGCGTCTGGGTGACCGGGTTGCCGGATCGGGTGCGCCTGATCACCGTGGGCCAGGGCTTTGTCCGCCCGGGAGACACGGTGAATCCGGTCCCGGCTGACGCTCCCGCCAACGGCGGCTGAACCCATGCGTGCGCTGATTGATGCCGCGTTAAGCCGCAGCCGCTCGGTCACGCTGGTCCTGCTGCTGATCCTCAGCCTGGGGCTGGTGGCCTATCAGACCATCCCCAAGGAGGCCGAGCCCGACGTCAATATCCCCGTGGTCTACGTGTCGATGGCCTACGAGGGGATCTCGCCCGAAGACGCCGAGCGCCTGCTGGTGCGTCCCATGGAGCGCGAGCTCTCGAGCATCGAAGGGCTCGACCAGATCAAGGGCACCGCCACCGAGGGGTTTGCCTCGGTATTGCTGGAGTTTGATGCCGGCTTTGACGCTGATCGGGCCCTGGATGACGTGCGCGAGGGCGTGGACATCGCCCGGGCCGAGTTGCCCCAGGGCGCCGAGGAGCCGCGCGTCGACGAGGTCAACGTGGCGCTGTTTCCGGTGCTCACGGTGGCGCTGTCCGGCGCGGTCCCCGAGCGGGCGCTGATCGATTCCGCCGAAAGCCTGCAGGACCGCATCGAATCACTGCCCGGCGTGCTCGAGGCCGATATCGGCGGCAACCGTGAAGAGCTGCTCGAGGTGTCGGTGGACGATCAGGTCATGCAGACCTATGACGTGTCCTACGCCGATCTTTTTGCGCGGGTCGACCGCAACAATCGCCTGATCGCCGCCGGCGCGCTGGACACCGGTGCCGGGCGGCTGTCGGTGAAGGTGCCGGGGGTGATCGAGGACATGGACGATGTCCTCGGCCTGCCAGTCAAGGTAAGCGACGATCGGGTGGTCACCTTTGGCGATGTCGCAAGCGTGCGCCGCACCTTCAAGGACGTCGACGAGTTTGCCCGGGTCAATGGCGAGCCGGCGGTCACGCTGGAGGTCTCCAAGCGCGTCGGCGCCAACATCATCGAGGTCAACAACCGGATCCGCGAGATTGTTGCGGCCGAGCGCGACCGCTGGCCGGCCGCCCTGCAGGTGACCTATCTGCAGGATCGCTCCGAGGATATCCGCACCATGCTGCGCGACCTGCAGAACAACGTGCTGACCGCCGTGGTGCTGGTGATGATCGTGGTGGTGGCGGTCATGGGCTGGCGCCCGGCGTTGCTGGTGGGCCTGGCCATCCCGGGGTCGTTTCTGGCCGGCATTCTGGTCATCAATGCCATGGGCTATACGCTCAATATCGTCGTGCTGTTCAGTCTGATCCTGGTGGTGGGCATGCTGGTGGACGCGGCGATCGTGGTGGTGGAGTTGGCCGAACGCCGCCTGGCCGAGGGCGCGTCGCCCCGCGAGGCCTACCGCTATGGGGCCTGGCGTATGAGCTGGCCGATCATTGCGGCCACCGCCACCACCCTGTCGGTGTTCGTGCCGTTGCTGTTCTGGGGCGGACTGGTCGGTCAGTTCATGAAGTACCTGCCCATTACGGTGATCGTGACGCTGACCGCATCGCTGGCGATGGCGCTGGTATTCATCCCGGTGCTGGGCGGCTGGCTGGGCCGCCGTCAGGCCACCCGGGGCGCGCATCATCGCCGCATTGAAATCGCCGAGACCGGCGATCTCGCCACCCTCGGAGGCATGGCCGGCGGCTATCACCGGTTGCTGAGCGGGGCACTGCGCATGCCGGGCACGGTGCTGCTGGTGATCCTGGCGGTGGTGGTCTCGACCTGGATCGCCTATGGCCGCTTCGGTGTGGGTGTGGAGTTCTTCCCGTCCACCGAGCCGGACTATGCCCGGGTGCAGATCCAGGCCCGCGGGGATCTGTCCATCCACGAAAAGGACACCCTGGTGCAGGCGGTGGAGGCCCGTCTGGCGGGATTCGACGAGGTGGACTTTGCCTATGCCCGCACCTTCGCCGATCCCACCCGTACCGGCGGGCAGTCGCTGGCCCGTGATGCCATCGGCGTGGTGCAGCTGGAGTTTGTCGACTGGACCCAACGCCGACCCGCCGCAGCGATCATCGGGGACATTCGCGCGGCGCTCGGGGATATCCCCGGCATTCGCATCCAGATTGCCGAACAGACCCAGGGGCCGGGGCAGTCGAAGCCGGTGGAGCTGCAGGTCTCGGGCGACAAGGATCAGCTGGCGGCCGGGGTCGAGGCGCTGCGTGAGCGCATGCGCCGCCTGGGCGGCTTTGCCGATGTCGAGGACAACCGCCCGCTGCCCGGCATCGAGTGGGCCCTGCAGGTGGATCGCGAGCGGGCGGCGCGATACGACGCCGATGTCCAGCGCGTGGGCAATGCCGTGCAGCTGGTGACCAACGGGATATTGATCGCGGACTATCGCCCGGACGACGCCGATGACGAGGTGGATATCCGCGTGCGCTATCCGCTCGAGGATCGCAGCCTGGGCAGTCTGGGCGAGCTGCGGGTGCCGACGCGCTATGGCCAGGTTCCGGTAAGCCATTTCGTTGACTTTGAACCCATGCCGCGCACCGGCACCCTGGAGCGGATCGATCGCGAGCGCGTTCTGACCATCAAGGCCGATGTCCAGTCCGGCCGGCTGGTCGATGATCGGGTCGGGGCGCTGCGCGCCTCGCTTGCCGACGATCCGCTGCCGGCCGGTGTCAGCGTGGCGTTCAAGGGCGAAGACGAGGACCAGCGCGAGGCCCAGTCATTCCTGTCGACGGCCTTTGTGGTGGCCATCGCACTGATGGGTGTCATCCTGCTCACCCAGTTCAACAGCCTCTACCAGACGCTGCTGGTACTCTCGGCCATCGTGCTGTCGAGTGCCGGTGTGCTGCTGGGGCTGATGATTACCCAGCGGCCCTTCGGCATTGTCATGGGCGGGGTTGGCATGATCGCCCTGGCCGGCATCGTCGTGAACAACAACATCGTGCTCATCGACACCTACAATGGCCTGCGGGCCGAGGGCCGACCGGTACTCGAGGCCATTCAGCGCACCGCCCTGCAGCGTCTGCGCCCGGTGCTGCTCACCTCGGTGACCACGGTGCTGGCGCTGATGCCCATGGTGCTCAAGCTCAACGTGGATCTGCTGGGTCGCAGCATCGAGTTCAATGCCCCGTCCACCCAGTGGTGGGCGCAGCTCTCGGCCACCATTGCCGGCGGCCTCACATTTGCCACGGTGCTCACCCTGATACTCACGCCGTGCCTGCTGATGCTCGGCGATAACCTGCGTCAGGCGTTGACGCGTTATGCTGGCCACCGGGGCTGATCGGGGGGAAGAACCGTATGCAACTGTTTACATCGCCAACATCGCCGTACGCGCGCCTGGTGCGGGTGACACTGCTCGAAAAGCAGCTCCAGGATCGCGTGGACTATCGTTTTGTCGACCCCTGGGCATCGCCGGCGGAACTGCTCGAGGTCAATACCAACTCGCGGGTGCCCACGCTGGTCATGCCCAGTGGCCAGGTGCTGTGCGAGGCGGCGGTGATCGTGCTGTTTCTCGAGCGCCGCTATCCCGAGCCGCGCCTGATGCCGCGCGAGGCCGTGGAGGGCGTGCATGCCCGTCTGGGACAGGCGCTTGGCTGTATCGATGACGGCGCCGGGGTGATTACCGAGCGCCGTCACGGCGACCCCGATACGCCCCTGGCCCGGCGCCGTTTCGAGGCCCTGCAGCGCGCCGCCAATGCGGTGGCGGCCGGGGTGAAGGCGCCGGCCTTGGCGGATGATCCCGATCTGGGCGATCTGGCCGCGGCCGTGGCCCTCGACTGGGTGGACCTGCGCTTTGGCGACGAGATCCCGTGGCGCGCCGCGCAGCCGGCGGCCGGGGCCTGGCTGGATCGCCTGCTGGGGCGGTCGTCGTTCGCCGCCACGGCACCGCCGGCTCACTGACGGCCCCGGGTATGCACGCACCCCGTCGTCAGGCATTCAGTGACGGCCTCAGGGCCGTTGCCCCCATGGTCGCCGCCATCGTCCCGTTTGGCGTGACCGCGGGGGTGGCGGGCCTGGATGCCGGGCTGGGTGCGGCGCTGACCCTGGGGATGTCGCTGATCGTGTTCGCCGGTGCCTCGCAGCTGGCAAGCATCCAGCTGATCGACGCCGGTGCCGCCGCGCCGCTGGTGGTGCTGACCGCGCTCATCATCAACCTGCGCATGCTCATGTACAGCGCCCATCTGGCGCCGCATTTCCAGCATCTGGGTGCCGGCAGTCGATCCTTGATGGCCTATATCCTCACCGACCAGGCCTATGCCCTGACCATTTCCCGGGTGATGACCCGGGGCAGCGATGGCTTCAATCACTGGTTCTATTTTGGCGTGGCGTTGCCGCTGTGGGGGGTCTGGCAGCTTGCCACGGCGTTTGGCTACTGGGCGGGTACGGCGATGCCGCCGGCCTGGGAGCTGGGGTTTATCGTGCCGCTGATCTTTCTGGCGCTGCTGGTGATGTCGATCAGCAGCCGCCCGGGTGTCATTGCCGCGCTGGTGGCCGGGTCACTGTCGGTGCTGGGGCGCGATCTGCCCGCTGGGCTGGGGCTGACGCTGGCCTCGCTCGCGGGGATCATTGCCGGCGTAATGGCCGAGGGACGGCGTCGTGGTTGATCCGCTGTGGTGGATGGTGGCGGCGATTGGGGTGGGTACGTTCCTCTGGCGCGGGTCGTTTCTGGTGTTCGGCCACGGGCTGCAGATGCCCGATCTGGTCCGCCGCGGGCTCAGCTATGTCCCGCCGGCGGTGTTCGCCGCGCTGGTGCTGCCGGGGCTGGTGCAGTGGCAGGGGGATGGCAGTGTCGACGCGCCACGGCTGCTGGCTGGCGCGGTGGCCGGGCTGGTGGCCTGGAAAACCCGGGCCACCCTGCCGACATTGATCCTGGGCATGATCGCGCTGTGGAGCCTGCGGGCGCTGCTCCCTGCCTAGCGGGCGCGGGCCGGTCCATCGCGGCGGGGCCGATCGCCCGGGCTATGGTGGCGTCGTATTGGGTTGTATGCTGTTCCCCGTAAGAGGTAATCATTCATTTCAGCACTTAATTAGTGATATAGAGGCATCGATAAGCGATGGATCGGGCGGCGGAGATGCACATGTTCGTGCGGGCAGTGGACCGGGGCAGTTTCTCGTCGGCGGCCCGCGATCTCGACCTCACGCCGTCGGCGGTGAGCAAGCAGATCCGGCGTCTCGAAGATCGGCTGGGCGTGCGGCTTTTCAATCGCACCACCCGACGGGTCAGCCTGACCGAGGTGGGGCATGCCTATTACGAGCGCTGTGCGCGGATCATCCAGGAGATCGAGGAGGCCGAAGAGGCGGTCACGGCGCTTAACGAGAATCCGCGGGGGACACTCCGGGTGGCGGCCACCGTGGCGTTCGGCCGGGTTGAGGTGCTGCCCCGGATTCAGGAATTTCTCGAGCGCTATCCCGAGCTCAATATCGAGTTCGAGCTGACCGACCGCCAGGTGGATCTGATTGAGGAGGGGATCGACGTCGCCATTCAGTGGCGCGAGCAGATGGATGACCCATCACTGATCGCCCGGCGGCTGTGCGTCAATCGCCGCATCATCTGCGCCTCGCCCCACTACATCGAGCAGCACGGTGCCCCGGCAACGCCCGAGGAGCTCCTCTCGCACAACTGCCTGACGCTCTACGAGGTATCGCAGTTCAACGACTGGGCCTTTGAGGATCCCGGCCACGGCTATCGCACCCTGCATGTCGGCGGGAACTTCCGCGCCAATACCGCCGACGCCCTGTACGAGGCGGCGCTGGCCGGTGTTGGTCTGGCGCGGCTTTCCACGTGGCTGGTGATGCCGGCCATTCGCCGCGGCGATCTGGTGCCGGTGCTGCCGCAGTATCCCCACGAGCGCTCGGCGTATTTTCTGCTCTATCCCCACCGCCGGCATCTGTCACGCAAGGTGCGGGCGTTTGTCGACTTTCTGGTGGAGGTGTTCACGCCGGTGCCGCCGTGGGAGCGCGAGGGCATCGAGTTTACTGAAGCGGAATGGCGCGAGCGGATCGAGCGCGGCTGATCAGGCCGGTGGCGCCGGCCCGTTCAGCAGGATGATGCCGATATTCAGATACCCGGCGTAGGTCACCCAGACCAGATACGGCGCCAGTAGCCACGCGGCCGGCGGATGCACTCGGCGAAAGCGCAGCATCGTCAGCGCGATCAGCGCCCAGAGCACCACCAGATCCACCAGCGCCAGATCGGGGCGATGCCACTGAAAGAACAGAATACTCCACAGCCCGTTGGCGCCCAGTTGGGCGACAAACGGGATCAGCACGGCCAGGCCGGCCAGCAGGCCAATGCGTCGCCAGACCTGCCAGGCCGCCGCGATCATCAGCGCGTAGAGCAGTGTCCAGGCAATCGGAAAGAGCAGATCCGGGGGCGTCAGGGGCGGCTTGTCGAGCGCCGCATACCAGTCACCGGGTGGGCTGAGAATGCCGCCCATGGCGGTGATCACCACCAGCAGTGTCCAGCCGACCAGCCCCCAGCGGTCGCGGCGCCGATTGTCCATGGGCCGTGCGCCGGCTGTGGGCACTACCAGCTCCCCGTGTTGGCCATGGAGGCCCAGGGCTCCTGCGCGGGCAATGCCTCCCCGCTCTGCAGCAGCTCCACCGAGATGCCGTCGGGGGATTTCACGAAGGCCATGTGGCCATCCCGGGGCGGTCGGTTGATGGTGACGCCGTTGTCCATCAGGTGCTGGCAGGTGGCGTAGATATCGTCCACCCGGTAGGCCAGATGGCCAAAGTTTCGGCCACCGGCATAGGTCTCGGGGTCCCAGTTGTAGGTCAGCTCGAGCATCGGCGCGCGGTCGCTCGAGCGGGCCCGGTCACGGTCCGCCGGCGCGGCCAGAAAGATCAGGGTAAAGCGGCCCTTTTCGCTGTCCTGACGGCTGATCTCCTCGAGGCCCAGCAGTTCGCAGTAAAAGCGCAGCGAGGCATCGATATCGCTGATACGGACCATGGTGTGCAGGTACTGCATCTATCCTCCGACAGAACGAGTGCGTCCTCTAATAATAGCGTTTTCAGCGCCCGGTCGTCAGGGTCCGACGGACCGCGTCGTGCCAACCCTCGACGATGTGTTCACGTGACGAGTGGGAGATGGCCGGCTTGAAGCGCTCATCCAGCGACCACTGCGACTCGAGGCTCTCCAGCGACTGGTACAGGCCGTGCTGCAACCCGGCCAGATAGGCGGCGCCCAGGGCGGTGGTTTCGATCACCCTGGGGCGCTCGACATCCAGCCCGGTCAGATCCGCCAGCCGCTGCAGCAGCCAGTTGTTGGCCACCATGCCGCCGTCGACGCGCAGGGTGGCCTGCTTTGTCTGCGAGTCGTCCGCCATCGCTTCGAGCAGGTCGCCGGTCTGCAGGCACACCGAGTCGAGTGCCGCGTGCACAAACTCGGCCACCCCGGTGTTGCGGGTCAGGCCAAAGATCGCGCCGCGGGCGTTGGGGTCCCACCAGGGCGCGCCCAGGCCGGTGAAGGCCGGCACCATGTACAGCCCCTCGGCCTCGGCATCATTGGCCAGACCCTCGCTCTGCGAGGCGTGGGCGATGATGCCCAGCTCGTCGCGCAGCCACTGAATGGCGGCTCCGGCAATAAAGATCGCCCCTTCGAGGGCGAACGTGGGCTTGCCGTTGATGCGATAGGCCGTGGTGGTCAGCATGCGGTTCTGCGACGGGACGGCGGTCTCCCCGGTGTTCATTAGCGCAAAGCAGCCCGTGCCGTAGGTGCTCTTGATCATCCCCGGCCGAAAACAGCACTGGCCCACCACCGCGGCATGCTGGTCACCGGCGATGCCCTCGATGGGCAGGGCGCTGCCGAGCAGCTCGGGGTCGGTGGTGCCGAAATCATCGGCACTGTCGAGTACTTCGGGGAGGATCGCGGCGGGGATATCGAACAGGCCGAGCAGCTCGTCGTCCCAGGCCTGGCGGTGGATGTTGAAAAGCAGTGTGCGACTGGCGTTGGTGGCGTCGGTGGCATGGCTGCGGCCGCCGGTCAGTCGCCAGAGCAGCCAGGTGTCGACGGTGCCGAAAGCCAGCTCACCCTTGCGGGCCCGCTCCCGCGCGCCGCGGACATTATCGAGGATCCAGGCGATCTTGGTGGCGGCAAAGTAGGGGTCGAGCAGCAGCCCGGTGCGCTCGGCCACCATCGACTCATGGCCGGCGGCCTTGAGCGCGGCACAGCGCTCGGCGGTGCGGCGATCCTGCCAGACAATGGCGTTGTGCACCGGCTCGCCGGTCTGCCGGTCCCAGACAATGGTGGTCTCGCGCTGGTTGGTGATGCCGATGCTGCAGGCATGGACGCCGGCGGCCTTGGCTGCCTTGAGGGCCCGGCGACTGGTATCGAGGGTCGTGTCGATCAGGTCCTGGGGCTCATGCTCCACCCAGCCGCTGTGCGGGTAATGCTGGGAGAATTCTTCCTGAGCGGTTGCCACGATGTGGCCTTCAAGATCGAAAACGATGGCCCGCGAGCTGGTTGTCCCCTGGTCAATGGCCAGTATGCCGTTATTGTCGGCCATGTCGCTCTCTCCTCGATATGATTGCGCCGTTCTGATTAGGCGGTATGATCGAACGCAGAAGAAAAATGTCAAGTTTGGTGCTCGAAACCGAACGGAGGAGGCGCGCGTTGATCGCGGCGGAGGATCTACCCATCGGGCTCAATGGCCGGCAACAGGCCATGCTCGATCTTGTCCAGGAGCAGGGGTTCGTCTCGGTGGAGGCGCTGGCGCAGCATTTTGCGGTGACGGCGCAGACCATCCGGCGCGACATCAACGCCCTCTGCGGGGCCGGGCTGCTGCGCCGCTACCACGGCGGGGCCGGACTGCCCTCGAGCGTCGAGAACGTCCACTATCAGGCGCGCCGCATCCTGCTGCCCGAGGCCAAGGCGCGCATCGGTGCCGCCATTGCCGCGCGCATCCCGGACAAGGCGTCGGTATTCATCACCCTCGGCACCACCACCGAGGCAGTGGCCCTGGCGCTGCGCCAGCATCAGGGGCTGCGGGTCATCACCAACAACCTCAATGTGGCCACCGCGATGGCCGACAGCCCGGATTGCGAGGTGATCGTGGCCGGCGGTGTGGTCCGCCAGCGCGATCGCGGCATTACCGGCGAAGCGACCATCGATTTTGTCAATCAATTCAAGGTCGACTATGCCGTGCTGGGCATCTCCGGCATCGAAGCGGACGGCACGCTGCTGGATTTTGACTACCACGAGGTGCGCGTCATCCAGGCGATCATGCGCAACGCCCGCTCGACCCTGCTGGGGGCGGATCACAGCAAGTTCGGCCGCAACGCGATGGTGCGTGTGGCGAGCCTGGGTGAGATCGACGAGCTGCATACCGATGCCGAGCCGCCGGCGTATGTGCGCCGGGTGATGAACGAGCACGGTGGCCGCCTGATGGTGACCGACGCCGCGAGCGGAACGCCGGGTTCGCTTGACTCCGACCGGCGCAGTGGTATGTTTGAAACCGAACATTAAAAGGCGGCAGTATAGTCGCCAACATTGGAAACGGAGGAGAGGCACCTGTGGCTTCTGAAGGTCAGCAGACCGACCGTTACGACCTGGTGGTCGTCGGCGGCGGTATCAACGGGGCAGGCATAGCGCGTGACGCGGCGGGCCGCGGGCTGCGGGTACTGCTTGTCGAGCAGGGCGATCTCGCCAACTACACCTCTTCCGCCAGCACCAAACTTGTGCACGGCGGCCTTCGCTATCTCGAATACTACGAATTCCGGCTGGTGCAGAAGGCGCTGAAAGAGCGCGAAGTGCTGATGGGCATTGCCCCGCACATCATCTGGCCGCTGCGCTTTGTGATGCCGCACGTCAAGGAGCTGCGCCCGGCGTGGATGATCCGCATGGGGCTGTTCCTCTACGACCATCTCGGCGGCCGCAAGAAGCTGCCCGGCTCGAAGGGGCTCAATCTGCGCACCCATTACGCCGGCGAGCCGCTCAAGGATGGCGTCACCAAGGGCTTCATGTATTCCGACTGCTGGGTGCAGGATTCGCGCCTGGTGGTGCTCAACTGCATGGATGTCGAGCAGCGCGGTGGAACCGTGCTGCCGCGCACCCGCTGCACCGGCGCCGAGCGCGGCGACGATGAATGGAGCGTGCAGCTCACCGACACCGTGAGCGGTGATGTTCGAAATGTTCGTTCGCGTTCGGTTGTGAACGCGGCCGGGCCGTGGGTGGCCAAGTTCCTTGGCAACGCCATGGACATGAACGACGGCAAGGACGTCCATCTGGTCAAGGGCAGCCATGTCGTCGTGCCCAAGATCTTCGAGCATGACGACTCCTATCTGTTCCAGAACACCGATGGCCGCGTCATCTTCGCCATCCCCTACGAGCAGGACTTCACGCTGATCGGCACCACGGATGTCGCCTACGAGGGCAATCCGGCCGAGGCGACTGCCAGCGACGACGAAATCCAGTACCTCTGCGACGCGGTCAATCGCTACTTCAAGCACGAGATCGCACCGAAGGACGTGGTCTGGACCTACTCCGGGGTGCGGGCGCTGTATGACGAGTCGGACGAGGAAGACGTCTCGGCGGTGAGCCGCGACTACAGCCTGGATCTGGACGACAAGCGCGCGCCGCTGCTGTCGGTGTTCGGCGGCAAGATCACCACTTACCGCACGCTGGCCCGCCAGGCGGTCGATCAGGTCGCGCCGCTGCTCGGTGCGCCGATCAAGGACTGGACCGGCGACGAGGCCCTGCCCGGTGGCGATATTCCGGATGGCGATTTCGAGCGCTACCTCGAGCGGCTGCGGCGCGAGCGGCCGTGGCTGCCCGAGGCGATGGCATGGCGGCTGGTGCGCAACTACGGCACCCAGGTCGAGACCATGCTGGGGGAGGCCCGGTCGTTGGACGACCTGGGCGAGCATTTCGGGTCCGACTGCTACGAGGCCGAGCTACGCTATCTGGCCGAGCACGAATGGGCGATGACCGCCGAGGACGCAATCTGGCGGCGCAGCAAGCTGGGCCTGATGCTCGACGCCGATCAGCGCGAGCGGGTCAACGCCTGGTTTACGGGGCATGAGAAAAAGAGGGCAACTGCGTAATGAGTCTCGTCCTGGAGGGGGTCAATCGCACCGTTGGCGGTGAGACGCATCTCAGAGATGTGAATCTCACCTTCCAGCGGGGCGAGTTCAATGTGCTGCTGGGCCTGACCGAGGCCGGCAAAACAACAATGATGCGGATCATGGCGGGGCTGGATCATCCCAATACCGGCCGGGTCCTCGAAGATGGCAACGAGGTCACCAAGGTCCCGGTGCGCAAGCGCTCCGTGGGCATGGTGTATCAGCAGTTCATCAACTATCCATCGCTATCGGTCTACGACAATATCGCCTCGCCGCTCAAGCTGGCGCGGCTGTCCGACTCGGAGATCGATCGCCGGGTGCGCACCGAAGCCGAGCGCCTCGGCATTGACCACCTCATTGATCGCCTGCCCTCGGAGCTGTCCGGCGGCCAGCAGCAGCGCTGTGCCATGGCGCGGGCACTGGTGCGCGACGCCAGGCTGGTGCTGCTCGACGAGCCGCTGGTCAACCTCGACTACAAGCTGCGCGAGGGGCTGCGCTCGGAACTGCGCAATCTGTTCGCCGACCGCGACACCGTGGTGGTCTACGCGACCACCGAGCCCGAGGAGGCGCTGGTCCTGGGGGGTAAGACCACGGTGCTGCACGAGGGACGGGTGGTTCAGCACGGCGTGACGGCGGAATGCTATCGGCACCCCGCCAGCACCACGGTCACCCAGGTGTTCGCCGACCCGCCGATGAACCTGATGCCCATCCAGGTCGACGACGGTCGGGTCAAGGTCGAGGGACTGTTCGATCAGCCGCTGCCGGCACAGATGAAAGACCTGGTGCCGGGGCGCTACACCATGGGCGTGCGTCCGCATCACCTCTATGTCACGCCCGGCGACGACCGCATCACCATGCAGGGCGAGGTCGAAGTGGCGGAAGTGGCCGGGTCGGTGACCTACGTCCATCTCGCGGTCAACGGCCATGACTGGGTGGTCGAGGAGCGCGGCGTTCACGTGGTTCATCCCGGTGAGCGTTTTGACGTGCACGCCGACCTGAACCGGGCCTACGTATTCGACAGCGCGGACCAGCTCGTGGCCGCGCCGCAGCAGTAACGCGGGTAGATACATGTCACGAATAGAACTCAACAACCTCGCCCATCAGTACGCACCGGGCGGTGACTATGCCCTGCAGCCCATGCAGCACGTCTGGGAAGACGGCGGCGCGTATGCGCTGCTGGGGCCTTCCGGCTGCGGCAAGACCACGCTGCTCAACATCATCTCGGGGCTGGTGCAGCCGTCCGAGGGCAAGGTCATGTTCGGCGAGCGCGACGTGACCAATCTGTCACCCGAGCGGCGCAACATCGGCCAGGTTTTCCAGTTTCCGGTCATCTACGACACGATGACCGTGTTCGACAATCTGGCCTTCCCGCTGCGTAACCGCTCCATGGACGAGCACTACATCAACCAGCGGGTGACGCATATCGCCACCATGCTGGGGCTCGAAGACGTCCTGAAGCGTCGGGCCAACAACCTGACCGCCGATGCCAAGCAGAAGATCTCGCTGGGACGCGGGCTGGTGCGCGAGGACGTCGCCGCGGTACTGTTCGACGAACCGCTGACGGTGATCGACCCGCATCTGAAATGGCAGCTGCGACGCAAGCTGCGAGAGGTGCATGAGCAGCTCAACCTGACGCTGGTCTACGTCACCCATGACCAGACCGAGGCACTGACCTTTGCCGACAAGGTGGTGGTGATGCTGGCCGGACAGGTCCTGCAGGTGGGCACGCCGCAGGCCCTTTTCGAGCGCCCCGAACACACCTTTGTCGGGTACTTCATTGGCAGTCCGGGCATGAACTTCATGGCCTGCTCGGTCGAGGGCAATGAGGCCGTGGTCGGGGACGAGCGGATCGCCGTCGACCCGGCAATGGCCGAGGCTGCCCGTCTGGCCGGGGGTGATCTGCAGCTGGGTATCCGCCCCGAGCTGATCCGTCCGGCCGCGGCCGACGAGACCGGGCACCTGATCAAGGTCGACAAGGTCGAGGATCTGGGCGATTACGTGCTGGTGACGGGACACCTGGGCGAGCACGAGGTCCACGTCCGGCTGGATGAATCCGAAAAGATCGACAGCGACGGTCTGCGGGTGGTGTTCCCCGTCGACAACGCGCTGCTGTATGCCGACGACAAGCTCGTCGGTTAAGGGGAGGAAACGTGGAAAAGCGCGAATACCAATGGGCGTGGCTGATGGTCCTGCCAGTGGTGCTGGTGGTGGCGTTCAGCGCCATCATGCCGCTGATGACCGTGGTCAACTACTCGCTGCAGGACATCTTCGGGCCCAATTCCCGGTTTTTTGTCGGCACCGCCTGGTTTACCGAGGTGCTGCGCGACCCGGCCCTGCACGGGGCACTGATCCGGCAGCTGCTGTTCTCGGCGGCGGTGCTGCTCATCCAGATCCCGCTGGGCGTGGGCCTTGCGCTGTGCCTGCCCAAGAAGGGCCCGTGGGTGTCGGTGTCGCTGGTGCTGCTGGCGCTGCCGCTGCTGGTGCCGTGGAACGTGGTGGGCACGATCTGGCAGGTGTTCTCCCGCCCGGACGTGGGCTTTGCGGGCGTCATCCTCAACGGCATCGGTTTTGACTACAACTACACGGGTGATTCGCTGGATGCCTGGCTGACCGTTCTGGTCATGGACGTCTGGCACTGGACATCGCTGGTCATCCTGCTTTGCTACGCCGGTCTGCAGGCGATTCCCGATGCGTTCTATCAGGCGGCGCGCATTGATGGCGCGTCCCGCTGGGCGGTGTTCCGGTTCATTGAGCTGCCCAAACTGAAGGGCGTCCTGCTGATCGCGGTGTTGCTGCGCTTTATCTTCAGCTTCCGGATCTATGCCGAGCCGTTCGTGCTGACCGGCGGCGGTCCGGGCAATGCGACCACCTTCCTCAGTCAGAGCCTGACCACCATGGCCGTCGGCCAGTTTGATCTGGGACCGGCAGCGGCGTTCTCGCTGATCTACTTCCTGATCATCCTGCTGTTCAGCTATGTGTTCTATCTGACCATTCTCAACATGGACCGGGAGGGCTAGGCCGTGGGTTCGAAACGACGCTATATCTTCCTGGCCGCGTGGCTGATCTTCCTGATGCTGCCGATCTACTGGCTGCTGATGATGTCGCTCAAGACCAACCAGGAGATCCTGTCGACCTTCACGCTGTGGCCGGAGAACCTGACGGTGGCCAACTACGTGAAGATCTTCACCGACCCCACCTGGTTCCCGGGGTACATCAACTCGACCCTGTATGTGGCGATGAACGTGGTGATCTCGCTGACCGTGGCACTGCCGGCCGCGTATGCGTTCAGCCGCTACAACTTTCTGGGTGACAAGCATCTGTTCTTCTGGCTGCTGACCAACATCATGGCGCCGCCGGCGGTGTTCCTGCTGCCGTTCTTCGAGCTCTACCAGAGCGTCGGGCTGTATGACACGCACATCGCGGTGGCCCTGGCGCATACGCTGTTCACGGTGCCGCTGGCGGTCTGGATCCTCGAGGGGTTCATGTCCGGCGTGCCCAAGGAGATCGATGAGACGGCCTATCTGGATGGTTACAGCTGGCCGCGGTTTTTCATCACGATCTTCCTGCCGCTGATTCGTTCCGGCGTGGGTGTGACGGCGTTCTTCTGCTTCATGTTCTCGTGGGTCGAGCTGCTGCTGGCGCGGACCCTCACGTCCGTCGAGGCGAAGCCGATCGCGGTCACCATGACGCGGACGGTCAGTGCCTCGGGGCTTGACTGGGGCCTGCTCGCCACGGCCGGCATCCTCACGCTCGTGCCCGGCGCACTGGTGATCTGGTTTGTGCGCAAGCACATCGCCCGGGGCTTTGCCCTCGGCCGCGTGTAATCGGAGTTTGGAACGATGAACGAAGGAATCAGCTTCAACCTGTCGTGGATGGCGTGGACCCAGCCGGTGGCGATCTTCTTTATCGCCATCGCCGTGATGCTGGTGGTCTTCGGCGTCCTGCAGTTTGTGATGCCGACCTACGAGCGGCGGGGCTTCCTGCCAGTGCCGACGACCCGCGGGGATCGTCTGTTCATGAGCCTGCTGGGGGCGGCCTTTATCCATCTCATCTGGCTGGCGTTTTCGGACGCGAGCCTTTTGTTTGCCTCGGGTATCTCTGTGGTGTACGCCGCGGTGATGCTGCGTTGGGGCTAGAAGTGGACAAGCACTGGATTGGCCAGTGCCACTGTCCTTGAGTAATGGGGTGATGACCCCTTCCTGGAGGAGAAAAGCATGACAGAGCAGAAAAACGCCATGCGTCCTTTGACTGCACTGGCCGTGGCTGCTGCCCTCGGTGTTGGCGGGCTGGGCAATGCCCAGGCGGCGACCGACGAGCAGATGGCTGTTGCCGAGCAGTATCTCGACGAGTTCCAGCCGTCGACACTGACCCGCGAAGAGCAGCTCGAGCAGCTCGAGTGGTTCATCGATGCGGCGGAAGAGTTCCGTGGCATGGACGTCTCGGTGGTCTCCGAGACCATTGCGACCCATGAGTACGAGTCGAGTGTATTGGCCCCGGCCTTTTCCGAGATCACCGGGATCAACCTTACCCATAACCTGATCGGTGAGGGTGATGTGATCGAGGCGCTGCAGACCGAAATGCAGTCCGGTGAGAGCATTTACGACGGCTACATCAACGACGCCGATCTGATCGGCACCCACTACCGTTATGGTCAGGTGGTCTCGCTGTCCGACTACATGGAAGGCGAAGGCGCCGACGTGACGTCGCCGTATCTGGATCTGGACGACTTCATCGGTCTCGATGCAGTGACGGCGCCGGACGGCAACATGTACCAGCTGCCGGACCAGCAGTTCGCCAACGTCTACTGGTTCCGCTATGACTGGTTCCAGCGCGAAGACCTGCAGGCGCAGTTCGAGGACATCTATGGCTATGAGCTGGGTGTGCCGGTGAACTGGTCCGCCTACGAGGACATCGCCGAGTTCTTTACCGAGAACGTGGGTCAGCTGGATGGTCGTGAGGTCTACGGCCACATGGACTACGGCAAGAAGGACCCGTCCCTCGGCTGGCGTTTCACTGACGCCTGGCTGTCGATGGCCGGTGCCGGCGACAAGGGCCTGCCCAACGGTCTGCCCGTTGACGAGTGGGGCATCCGTGTCGAGGACTGCCATCCGGTGGGTTCCGATGTGACCCGTGGCGGTGCCGTGAACGGCCCGGCCGCTGTCTATGCACTGACCAAGTACATCGACTGGCTGGGTGACTATGCGCCGCCGTCTGCCTCGGGCATGACCTTCTCGGAGGCGGGCCCGGTCCCGGCCCAGGGTCAGATCGCGCAGCAGATCTTCTGGTACACGGCCTTCACCGCTTCGATGGTCGAAGAGGGCCTGCCGGTGGTCAACGAGGATGGCACGCCGAAGTGGCGCATGGCCCCCTCGCCCCACGGCCCGTACTGGGAAGAGGGCATGAAGGTCGGCTATCAGGACATCGGTTCCTGGACGTTCTTCAAGCATGCCGATCCGGACGCCCGCAAGGCCGCCTGGCTGTATGCCCAGTTCGTGACCTCGAAGGTCGTGTCGCTGAAGAAGCTCAACGAGGGCCTCACCCCGATCCGCGAGTCGGACATCATGTCCGAGTCGATGACGGAGCGGGCGCCGGAGCTCGGTGGTCTGGTTGAGTTCTATCGCAGCCCGGCCCGTGAGCTGTGGACGGATACCGGCACCAACGTGCCTGACTATCCGCGCCTGGCCCAGCTGTGGTGGTCCAACGTGGCCGCTGCCGTGACCGGTGAAGAGACCCCGCAGGCTGCCATGGACAATCTGGCCGCCGAGCAGGATCGCGTCATGGAGCGCCTCGAGCGGGCCGGTGTGCAGGAAGTCTGCGGACCGCGTCTGAACGAGGAGCGGAGTGCGGAGTACTGGTACGACCAGCCCGGCGCGCCGAAGCCTCCGCTGGACAACGAAAAGCCGCAGGGCCAGACCGTGCCCTACGACGAGCTCGTTGCCGAGTGGCGTGAGAGCATGTAATCCAGCGCAGTCATTGCCTGGATGAACCAAAGGGGGCCTTCGGGCCCCCTTTTTTTTGTGCCGGGAAGGAGCGGCCGTCGCGCTTGACCGACCCCCCGGGGGGAGGGATAGCCTTGAGCCATCATCCAGTAATGACCGAGGTTGCCATGAGCGCAAACACCTTTGACCTGGAGGTGACCGGCCTGAACTGCGGCAGCTGCGTCAACCGCGCCGAGCGCGCGATCCAGTCCGTAGCCGGCGTTGAGACGGCCAGTGTCAACCTGTCCACTGCCCGCGCCCATGTGACGTTCGATCAAAGCCACGATACCGCGGCAGGGCTGAACCGGGTGGACAGCCAGCTCGATGAGGCCGGCTATCCCACGCGTCACGAATCCATCCAGCTCACGTTGAGTGGGCTGACCTGCGGTGGCTGTGTGCGCACGGTCGAAAACGCCCTGAATGCCCTGCCCGGGGTGCGCAATGCGAGCGTCAATCTGGGATTGGGCACGGCGGATGTGGAGGTGATCGCCGGCAGCGTTGATAGCCGCGATCTGATCCACGCCGTTGAGGCCACCGGCTATGGGGCCGAGCGGCGCGGTGGCGACGCCGGCGATGAGTCGGCGGGACAGGACGGAGCGGCCCGCGAGCAGGCCGTGTTGCGCCGGCGCGTGCTGATCGCCGCGGCGTTCGCGGTGCCCCTGGTGGCCATCGCCATGGGGCGGCATCTCCCCGGCGGCGCGGAATGGTTTGCCCAGTGGCTGCCCGAGCGCGCCTGGATTGCCGTCGAGTGGCTGCTGGCGACTCCCATCGTGTTCTGGGCCGGTCGCGACTTCTTTCGCAAGGGCGTCATCGAGATGCGCCATCGGGCACCGGCGATGAGCAGTCTGGTGATGATCGGGGCCGGTGCGGCCTATGGCTACTCGCTGCTGGTGCTGCTGGTGCCGGCGATCTTCCCCCCGGGCACAGCGGGCAGCTACTTCGAGGCCGCCGGTGTGATCATTACCCTGATCCTGGTGGGGCGCTATCTTGAGCAGATCGCCCGTGGCCGCACCTCGATGGCCATCAAGCGCCTGCTGGGCATGCAGGCGCGTACCGCCCGGGTGGTGCGCGACGACGGCCCCACCGAAGTGGCGATCAACGCCGTCGAGCGCGGCGAGACGGTCATGATCCGCCCCGGCGAGCGCATTCCGGTGGACGCCCGGGTCACCGAGGGCCAGTCCCGCGTGGACGAGTCGATGATCAGTGGCGAGCCGGTACCGGTGGCCAAGGCCGACGGTGATGGTCTGGTGGCCGGCACCGTCAATGGCCAGGGATCGCTGACCGCTACTGTCACCGAGGTGGGGGCGGACACCGTGCTGGCGCAGATCATCGGCATGGTCGAGAAGGCCCAGGCCGAAAAACCGCCGATCCAGCAGATGGCCGATCGCATCGCCGGCGTGTTCGTGCCCGTGGTGCTGGTGGTGGCCCTGCTGACCGCCGCCATCTGGTTGACGGTCGGGCCCGAGCCGGTGCTCTCCTATGCCTTTGTGGCGACGGTCAGTGTGCTGCTCATCGCCTGTCCCTGCGCCATGGGGCTGGCCACGCCCACCGCGGTCATGGTGGCCACTGGCAAGGGAGCCGAGAACGGTCTGCTGCTGCGTCGCGGGGCCGCCCTCGAATCGCTGGCCCGCACCGATACCGTGGTGCTCGACAAGACCGGCACGCTCACCCTCGGCCGCCCGCAGGTGACCGACCAGATCGGCGCCACCGGCAGCGATGATGATGTTCTCAGCCTGATGGCGGCGGTGGAATCCCACAGCGAGCACCCACTGGCCGACGCGGTGGTCGCCGCCGCGCGGGATCGCCAGCTCGACTGGCCCACCGCCACGGGGTTCGAGGCGGTGACCGGCTACGGGGTGCATGCCCGGGTTGATGCGCGTTATGTGCATATTGGTGCCGCGCATTACATGGAATGGCTTGGCGTTGATATAACGGCCGTACAGGACGAGGTCGAGGCGCTCATGCAGGCGGCCAGGACCCCGGTCTATGCCGCCGTCGACGGCCAGCTGCTGGGGGTGGTCGCCATCGCCGATCCGCCGCGTCCCGAGAGCCAGGCAGTCATCGCCGCGCTGCGCGACCAGGGCCTGCGGGTGGCGATGGTCACCGGTGACCAGGCCGCCACCGCCCACGCCCTGGCCGATCGGCTGGGGATTGATGAGGTCATGGCCGGCGTGCTGCCCGATGCCAAGGCCCGCGAGGTGCAGCGCCTGCAGGGCGAGGGCCGTCGGGTGGCCTTTGTCGGTGACGGCATCAACGACGCGCCGGCGCTCGCCCGCGCGGATGTGGGCATCGCCATTGGCACCGGGACCGATGTGGCCATTGAGGCCGGCGATGCGGTGCTGATGCGTGCCGATCTCAACGGGCTGCTCAACGCCGTCGCACTGGCGCGGCGCACCCATCGCACAATCAAGGGCAACTTTGTCTGGGCCTATGGCTACAATGTGTTGCTGATACCGGTGGCGGCGGGACTGCTGTTTCCGCTCACCGGCTGGCTGCTGAATCCCATGGCCGCGGCTGCGGCCATGAGCCTGTCGAGCCTGTTCGTACTCACCAATTCACTGCGCCTGCGCCGGTTTCGGCCGGCGTCGGCCGTCACGGAGGCCGCCTCATGAGCGATTCCGTCGAGCACTGTCATCTCGCCCTTGATCCGGCGGTCCGCGAAACCGCCCGCCAGCGGCTGGCGTCGATTCGCGGGCATGTCGAAGGCATCGTCCGAATGCTTGAGCGCGAGGACGTCTACTGCGTCGATGTCCTGCGCCAGCTAAAGGCGGTGGACGGCGCGCTGGAGAAGGTCGGCGACACAGTCCTGCGCAGCCACCTCCACCACCACGTCACCAGCGCCCGCGAACGGGGCGATGCCGACGTGATCGTGGACGAGCTCATGGAGATCATGAAATACCGCGGCTGATCCTCACAGCGTGAGCGAAACCCGGACAATGTCCCGGTCCTCGGCGTCGGTATGCTGCTCAAAGCCGAGTTGGCTGCAGAGCGCCAGCATGGGCTGGTTCTCGCGCAGGACATCACCCTCGATTTCGCCAATGCCGCGATCGCGGGCGTAGTCGATGACATGCTCCATGAGCAGCCGGCCCAGCCCCTGGCGGGTCAGGTCGTGGCGGACGATGATCGAGTACTCGGCCTTTTCATCGTCCGGGTCGGCATGGATGTGCACCGCGCCGTACATTTCGGCCTCGCCCGGCACCTTGTCCGCATCGGTGATGATGAGCGCCATTTCGCGGTTGTAGTCGATCTGCGTGAACCGCGCCGCGGCCATGTGGCTCATCTGTTTCATGGGCGCGAAAAACCGCAGCCGGATCTGCTCGGGCGTCAGGTGGGCAAAGGCCCGGTGCAGGGCCGGCTCGTCCTCGGGGACGATGGGCCGCAGCAGGTACTCGGCGCCGTCATCGGCCACCACGGTCTTCTCGAGCTGGCGGGGGTAGGGCCGGATCGCCAGGCGCCGCGTGCCGGTGCCGTTTTCGCCGATGCGCACCCGGGCGTCCAGGGCCACCACCCCGTCGGCCGAGGCCAGCAGCGGGTTGATGTCGAGCTCCTTGACCCGCGAGATATCGGCGGCAATCTGGGAGATGCGGGTCAGGGTGAGCGCGATGGCGTCCAGGTCCGCCGGCCGGCGGTCGCGATAGCCCTGCAGCTGATCGTACACCCGGGTGCGCTCGATCATGTCACCGGCCAGCTTCATGTTGAGCGGTGGCAGGGCCAGGGACTGGTCCTTGATGACCTCGACGGCGGTGCCGCCCTGGCCAAACAGCACCACCGGCCCGAACTGGGCATCTTCGGTAAACCCGGCAATCAGCTCCCAGGCACCGGCCCGCTTGACCATGGGCTGAACACTAAAGCCCTGCAGATCGGCATCGGGGTAGGTCTCCGCCACCCGGCGCCGCATGGCCTCGGCGGCGCGATGGACGGCGTCGGCATCCTCCAGATCCAGCGCGACGCCGCCGACATCGCTCTTGTGGGTGATGTCCTTCGAGAGGATCTTGATGGCGGCGGGAAACCCCAGCCGTTCGGCGGCCGCCGCCGCCGCTTCGGGAGACTCGGCCACCTCGGTGGAAACCACCTCGACGCCGAACGCCGCCAGCAGCTGCTTGGCCTCGGGCTCGCTGAGGATTTCGCGATCCTCGGCGGCGGCCTGTTCGACCAGGCGATTAGCGGTTTCGTAATCCGGCGTGAACAGCTCCGGCACCGACGGCGGTGTCTCCAGCAGCTGCTCCTGGTTACGCCGATAGGCCACCATGTGCATGAACGCCCGCACGGCGCCTTCCGGGGTGGTATAGCTGGGGATGTCCGCCTCGGAAAAACGCCGGCGAGCATTCTGCGCGGTGTGCTCACCCACCCAGCAGGTCAGCAGCTTGGGCTGCTTGTCGCGACGTCCCGGCTGGGCCTGCTGGCGGCTCTGCTCGGCAATCACCGCCTCGGCGGCATCCATGCTGTCGGAGACCGCCGTGGGGCAGTTCAGCACCAGAATGGCGTCGGCGGCATCGCTGTCCGCCAGCACCGCCAGTGAGTCCGCGTAGCGCTTACCGGGCGCGTCGCCGATGATGTCCACGGGGTTGCCATGGGACCAGGTCGGCGGCAGTACCTCGTTGAGGGCCTCCACCGTCTGATCCGGCAGGGTGGCAAGCTTGCCGTCATGACCGATCAGCGCATCGGTGGCCAGCACGCCGATGCCGCCGCCGTTGGTCAGGATCGCCAGCCGGTCGCCGTTGGGCGTGCCGGTGGTGGCGAGGGTTTCCACCGCCGCGAACAGCTCGCCGAGCGTGTCCACCCGCAGCATGCCGGCGCGCCGGAAGGCCGCGTCATAAACCTTGTCCGAGCCGGCGAGGGCGCCGGTATGGGAGGCCGCGGCCTGGGCACTCGCTGCATGCCGGCCCGACTTGACCACAATCACCGGTTTCATGCGCGCCGCTGCCCGCGCCGCCGACATGAATTTGCGGGCATCGGTAATCGCCTCGGCGTAGAGCAGGATGGCGCGGGTGTTGGGATCACTGGCCAGATAGTCGATGGTATCGCCAAAATCGACGTCCGCCATGTCGCCCAGCGAGATCATGTGCGAAAACCCGATCCCGCGGCGCTCGGCCCAGTCCAGCACCGATGTGACGATGGCGCCGGACTGGGTGACAAAGGCGATGCGCCCCTCCGGCGGTGCCAGATGGGCAAAGCTGGCGTTGAGCCCGAAACCGGGCACCAGAATGCCCAGGCAGTTGGGGCCGATGATGCGGGTCAGGTATGGGCGCGCGGCATCCAGTGCCTGCTGGCGCAGCGCCATGCCCTCGTCATCGTCGCCCTCGCCGAAACCCGCGGTAATGACCACCACGCCGCGGGTGCCGCGTTCGGCCAGCTGGCGGACCACCTCGGGGACGGTCTTGGGCGGGGTGCAGACCACCGCCAGATCCGGTGTCACCGGCAGCTCGTCGATTGACTTGTAGCTCAGCACCCCCTCAATGGACTGGTGCTTGGGATTGACGGGCATGATCGGGCCGTCGAAGCCGCCGTTGAACAGGTTGCGGGCCAGCACCGCCCCCACTGACCCGGGCCGGCGGCTGGCGCCGACGATGGCAATCGAGCGCGGCTTGAAAAGGGCATCGAGGTTGCGGACTGTCATGGGCCTGAACTCCTGCTGAAACTATGTTGCATAGCAGCATTGTAACGCAGAACACCGGCTCGGTTGTGAACATGGGGACCATCGGGTTCAGCCGGCGGGCACGACCCACCGGCTTCCGGCGGGCCGGGTCAGCGTTGCCGGGTCGACCAGTCGTCCGGCTGGTACCAGGGCTGTGGCTCGTCGAGGCTGGCCCGACCACGCAGGCGATCGGCGAGTTTTTCGGCGATCATGATGGTGGGGGCGTTCAGGTTGCCGCTGGCGATGCGCGGCATGATCGAGGCATCGATCACGCGCAGGCCCGCCACGCCGTGCACCCGGCCATCGCCATCGACCACCGCCTGCGGATCGCTGGCCGTCCCCATCCGGCAGGTGCCGCTGGGGTGATAGGCGCTCTCGCCGTTGGCCCGCACCCAGGCGTCGATGTCGGCATCGCTCTGGACCTCGGGGCCCGGGGACAGGGGGCGCTCCCGAAACCGATCCATGGGCGACTGTTCGATGACCTCGCGGGTCAGGCGCACGGCGGCCCGCATTTCCCGCCGGTCGCGTTCGCTGGCCATATAGTTGAACACGATTCGTGGGGCCGCCTCAGGGTCAGCGCCCGACAGGGTGACCCGGCCGCGGCTTTCGGGTCGCATGGGGCCGACATGCGCCTGAAAGCCATGGCAGTCGGCCGACACACTGCCGTCATAGCTGAGCGCGATGGGCATGAAGTGGTACTGCAGGTTGGGATAGGGCACGCCTGCTTCGCTGCGAATGAAACCGCCCGATTCGAAGTGGTTGGTGGCGCCCAGTCCGCCGCGGGTGGTCAGCCACTGCAGACCGATGCGTGCCTGATTCCAGGGCTTGAGGGCACTGAACAGGGTGATCGGCTCGCGGCAGGCGTACTGCACGTACACCTCGAGGTGATCCTGGAGGTTTTCGCCCACCCCGGGCAGGTCCTGGCGGACCGGCAGGTCATGGGCCTTGAGCGTGGCGGCGGGCCCGATCCCCGAGCGCATCAGGATCTGCGGCGAGTTGATGGCGCCGGCGCACAGCAGCACCTCGCCATCGACGCGGGCCTCGCGGGTCTCGCGCCGGTAGCGGTAGCGCACGCCGACGACCTGGTCGGCCTCGAACTGCAGGGTCTCGGTGAGCGCCCCGGTGCGCAGGGTCAGATTGGGTCGGCGCATGATCGGGCGCAGGTAGGCGTTGGCGGTGGACCAGCGCACCCCGTTGCGCGTGGTCATGAACATGGGCCCGAAGCCTTCCTGCTGATAGCCATTCATGTCATCGGTTTCGGGGTAGCCTGCCGCCACGCCGGCATCCACGAAGGCCCGATAGAGCGGATTGCGCATGGCCCCGGTGGTTACATGCAGTGGTCCGCCGCTGCCGTGGTAGTCATTTTCGCCCTGGTCAAAGTCCTCGGCGCGGCGGAAATACGGCAGCACCTTGGAGTAGCGCCACTCCTCGAGGCCAAAGTCATCCGCCCAGCCCT
The DNA here is from genome assembly GCA_937884605.1 of uncultured Spiribacter sp. Lineage (GTDB taxonomy): Bacteria > Pseudomonadota > Gammaproteobacteria > Nitrococcales > Nitrococcaceae > Spiribacter. Next base: position 44,252 of record CALGDM010000022.1, on the reverse strand, counting down.
CGTAGTCGAGGGCATTGCCCCGCACATAGGCCATGCCGTTGATTGACGATGAGCCGCCCAGCACATGGCCGCGCGGGCAGTCCATGCGTCGGTTGTCCATGGCCGGCTCGGGCTCGGTGGCGTAGCCCCAGTTGTAGCGCTTGCTGCCCATGGGCTTGTCGAAGGCCGAGGGCATGTGGATCCAGAGGCTGTAATCCATCGGGCCGGCTTCCAGCAGCAGCACCCGGCAGTCGGGATCTTCGGTCAGCCGGCGGGCCAGCACGGCGCCGGCCGAGCCGGCCCCGATAATGACGTAGTCGAAGGTTTCTGTGTGCATACGCGATCCGTCAGTAGGGGGCGTCGACGCCGGTGCTGGCGACGAACACGCTTTTCAGCTGGGTGTAGTGGTCGAGGGCGCGGCGGCTGTTCTCGCGGCCGATGCCCGACTGGCGCATGCCGCCAAACGGCATTTCGATGGGGGTCAGATTGTAGTGGTTGACCCAGATAACGCCCGCCTGCAGCGCCGCCGCCACCCGGTGGGCCCGGGACAGATCGCGGGTGAACACCCCGCCGGCCAGCCCATAGGGCGTGTCGTTGGCGCGACGGATGACCTCGGCCTCGTCGCGAAACGGCAGGATGGTCATCACCGGGCCGAAGATCTCCTCGCGGGCGATCACGCAGTCATCATCGTCCACCCGGAACACCGCCGGCGAGACAAAGGCACCCCCCGGACAGCCGGCGACCGCCACTGCTTCGCCGCCAATCAGGCGCCGGGCGCCTTCCGCCTCGCCGCGGCGGATGTAGGCGAGGACATGCTCGCGGTGGGCGGGCGAGATCAGTGCACCGATATCGGTGTCCGGATCGGCCGGATCACCAATGGTCAGCCCCCGGGTGCGGGCCAGGACCCGGTCGATGAACGTGTCGATCACCGATTCGTGGACATACACCCGCGTGCCGTTGGTGCAGATCTCGCCCTGGGTGTAGAAGTTGCCGAGCAGCGCGCCCGAGACGGCATCATCCAGCGCGGCATCGTCAAACACGATCAACGGCGACTTGCCGCCCAGCTCCATGGTGACCGCCTTGAGGGTGTCGGCGGCATCGCGCATCACCGCCTTGCCGGTGCCGACCTCGCCGGTCAGCGAGACCTTGTCGATGCCGGGATGCCGGGTCAGGGCCTGGCCGGTTTCGGCGGCGCCCTGGACGACATTGAAAAGCCCCGCCGGCAGACCCGCCTCGGCCAGGATCTCGGCAAACCGCAGGGCCGACAGCGGGGTCAGCTCGGCGGGCTTGAAGACCATGGCGTTGCCGGCGGCGAGGGCTGGTGCGCTTTTCCAGGCGGCGATCTGGAGCGGATAGTTCCAGGCACCGATGCCGGCGCAGACGCCAAGCGGCTCGGGGCGGGTGTAGAAGAATCCGCCGTCCACGTCCTGGTACTCGCCCTGAAGGCTGCCGGCCTGACCGGCAAAGTATTCCAGGCAGTCGGCCGCCGAATCGACGTCGGCCTCGGGGGTTTCGGCGATGGGCTTGCCGCCATCCAGGCATTCGAGCCGGGCCAGTTCGTCACGATGCGCGCGCACCGCCGCGGCCGCGGCCGCCAGGACGCGCCCGCGCTCGACTCCGGTCTGTGCCGCCCAGTGGACCTGCGCGGCCCGGGCGCTGCGCACGGCGGCATCGACGTCGTCGGCATCGGCCTCGGCGACCTCAGCCAGGGGCTCGCCGGTGGCCGGGTTGGCAGTGATAAAGCGTTGTCCACGCTGGGCATCAACAAGGGTGTTGTCGATCCACAGCAGGCGTTCAGGCGGTCTGGACATGCGGGCCTCCGGTGAGTGCATGGAGTTCGGAGTCGAGATAGCGATGGGCCAGGGCGCGGGCCGCGTCCACATCCAGCCCGCCGGTGCGCAGGCTGGCGCGCAGCCACAGGCCATCGATCATCACGCCCAGGCCTTCGGCCAGCCGCACCGCTTCGGCGCGCGGCAGAAAGCCCGCCAGGGCGTGGGTCAGGTTGCTCTCGAGGCGGCGCGTCACCACCCGCTGGATGCGGGCGATGGAGGGCACGTGGTTGACCTGTGCCCAGAACGACAGCCAGCAGCTGACGGTGACGGCATCGGACTGGCTGGCGGCAAAGTTGGCATCGATGATGGCGCGCACCCGCGGCAGGCCGGCGGCGGTGCCAGCCCGCGCCACGCGATATTCCTGCTCGAGCGAACGCACCAGCGACAGATAGGTTGAGGCCAGCAGGTGGCGCTTGTCACCAAAGTAATGGGCCACCAGCCCGGGCGAGATGCCGGCCTGCTGGCCGACCCGGCCCAGCGTGGTGGCCTGCAGACCTTGATCATGGATAACCTGGAGGGTCGCCTGAATCAATTGCCGGCGACGGACCGTCTCCATTCCTTTGCGCGCCATGGCGAATCCTCACGACCGAATGGGCGACAGTCTAATCTTCATTGATTGACCACTCAATCAAGGTTGTGGTCTGCTTTGACCACTCAACCCGAGTCGGAAAATCTGGAGATTCTATGAAGACCCGAATGATCGCGACGGTGGCCGGTGCCGCGCTGGTGTCCCTGTCCGCCATGAACGCCAGTGCCAACGAGCCCGAGAGCTGCCAGTCGGTGGGCCTTGCCAACGTCAACTGGACCGGTGTGACCATCAAGTCCGAGGTCATGGAGTACCTGCTCGAGACGCTGGGCTACGAGACCGAGCTGACCACGGCGTCCGTGCCGATCGCCTTTCAGTCGGTGGCCGACGGCCAGCGTGATGCCTTTCTGGGTCTCTGGCTGCCTACTCAGGAGAGCATGATCCGGCCCTATCTGGACGACGGCGAGATCGAGCAGCTGGCGGCCAATCTCGAGGGCGCCAAGTACACCCTGGCGGTACCGGATTATGTCTGGGAGGCCGGCGTTCGCGACTTCTCCGACCTGGATGACTACCGTGATCGCTTCGAGGGCCGCATCTATGGCATCGAGGCGGGCAACGACGGCAATGCCGCCATCCAGTCAATGATTGACGACGGTGCCTTCGGGCTGGGCGACTGGGAGCTCATGGAGTCCTCCGAAGCCGGTATGCTCACCCAGGTCCAGCGCTCGGTGCCCCGCGACGAGTGGGTCGCCTTTCTGGGCTGGGCGCCGCATCCGATGAACATCAACATCGACATGCGCTATCTGACCGGCGGTGCCGAGTACTTCGGCCCCAATCAGGGCGGCGCCACGGTCTACACCATCGCCACGGCTGGCTACAGCGAGCGCTGCAGCAACGTCGGCCGACTGCTCGAGCAGTACGCCTACACCGTCGAGGAGCAGAGCCAGGCGGGCGGCTACGTCATCAATGATGAAATGTCCCCCATCGAGGCCGGTCAGACGCTGATCATGGAAAACCCGGATCTGCTCAACCGCTGGCTTGAAGGCGTGACCAACGTCGAGGGCACCGGCGCCGTGACCATCGTGCGCGACGACCTGGGACTCTAGAGCGGCGTCAGCCCCGAGAGCTGAACGCCCAGAAGGCGCACCGCGCGATGCAGCCGGTGCGCGAACAGGCACTGGCGGACCAGCGCCGCCAGCGCCGCATGATCATCGGTCGCCGTGGCCAGGCTGTGTGACCGGGTATGGGTGGTGAAGTCGCGATAGCGCAGCTTGACCGTCACGGTCCGGGCCCCCAGCTGACGGGCCGTCAGCCGCCCCCGCACTTCATCGAGCATGAGCCGCGCCTCGTGATCGAGTCGCCCGCTGCTGCGGCAGTCCTGCTGAAAGGTGCGCTCGCGACCGATGGACTTGCGGATGCGCTCGGTCTGCACGGGACGCTCGTCAATGCCGTGGGCGGACTCGCTCAGTGACTGCGCATGGCGCGGACTGAACTCGGCCGCCAGCCGATCCGGGCCCAGCCGGGCCAGATCACCGACCGTTTCCACTCCCAGACCGGCGAGCCGCTCGGCGGTGCGCGGGCCGACGCCATGCAGGGTGCGGACCGGCAGGGGCCAGACCCGCTCGGGCACGTCGGTGTGGCGCAGTTGGGTGAGCCCGTCGGGCTTTTCCAGATCCGAGGCGATTTTCGCCAATAGTCGATTGGGACCGATTCCGACGGAGGCCACCAGATCGGTGGCCGCGTGGATGTCGTCCTTCAGGGCCCGGCCGACAGCCAGCGGGTCGTCATCGCGGTCGCTGATGTCCATATAGGCCTCATCCAGGCCCACCGCCTGCAGGCGATTGCTGACCGCGGCCAGGCATTCGAAGACTTGTGCCGAGGCCGCGTGATAGGCGGGAAAGTCCACCGGCAGAAACACCGCATCGGGGCAGAGCCGTACCGCGGTACGCAGCGGCATGCCCGAGTGGATGCCAAAGACCCGGGCCTCGTAGGTGGCGGTGGAGACCACGCCGCGGCGGGCCGGATCGCCGCGCCCACCGACGATCACCGGTTGGCCCCGGAGGCTGGGGCGGCGCTTGAGCTCCACCGAGGCAAAAAACGCATCCATGTCCACATGCATGATGATGCGCACCGCGGCAGGGGGGCCGGGATCAGTCGCGGGGGCCGCCGAGGTCATCCAGAAAGCGCTGCTCCCAGGCGCCGATGTCGTTGCTCTCGAGCACCGCCATCATGCGCTCGTGCCGCCGGCGGCGCTCGGGTCGCGGCATCGCCAGTGCCTGGTTGAGCCCGGCGGCGATGGCGTCGGTGTCGTAGGGATTGACGCGGATCGCATCGCTCAGTTCGGCCGCCGAGCCGGCCAGATCCGAGAGCACCAGCACGCCGGGGCTGTCCGGGTCCTGACTGGCGACGAATTCCTTGGCCACCAGGTTCATGCCGTCGCGCAGGGGGGTGACCACGCCGACCCGCGCGGCGCGGTAGAGCCCCATGATGGCGCCGCGTTCGAAGGTGCGATTGAGGTAGTGCAGGGGCGCCCAGTCGAGATCGCCGTAGACGCCGTTGATATGGCCGCTCAGCCCCTCCAGACGCTGGCGCAGATCGGCGTATTCAGCGATGTCGCCGCGCGAGGGGCTGGCGATCTGCATGAGCACGGTGTGCCCGCGGCGGTGGGGGTAATCATCGAACAGCGCCTCGAAGGCGCGGAAGCGCTGCTCGAGGCCCTTGGAGTAGTCGAGGCGGTCGACACCGATCATCAGGTCGCGCTCGCCAAGCCCGTCGAGCAGCCGCTGGACGGCCGGCGTGGTCAGGGTCTGCGCGGACAGATCGGCGAGGGCGGCCACATCCACCCCCACCGGATAGACGCCGGTGTGCAGATCCCGATTGCGGTGACGCAGCTGCCCCGAGGATCGCACCAGCGCGCCGATGGCCCGGGTGGCGGACTCTTCGAAGGCGTGCCGGTCGTTGTCGGTCTGAAAGCCCAGCAGATCAAACCGGCACAGGTCCTCGAGCAGGGCCCGATGGCCGGGCATGGCCCGCAGCACGTCGTAGTCGGGGAAGGGGATATGCAGGAAAAACCCGATGCGGTTGCGCAGGCCGCGCTCGCGCAGCTCGCGGGCCAGCGGCATCAGGTGATAGTCGTGGATCCAGATGATGTCATCGGGCTCGATGAGCGGCGCCAGGCAATCGGCAAAGCGGGCATTGACCCGGGTGTAGGCGTGGGAGTAGCGGCGCTGGTAGTCCATGGCCCCCAGGTTGAAGTGAAAGACCGGCCAGATCACCGCATTGGAATAGCCCAGATAGAAGTCGTCGTAGTCCTCGGGGCTCAGCGCCAGTGTGGCGTAGTCGATGCCCTGGTGGTGCCGGATATCGGGGGGTGAATCGGAGGCATCGCTGACCTCGCCCGACCAGCCGAACCACAGGCCGCCGCGTCGCGACAGCGCATCCGACAGCGCCACCGCCAGTCCGCCGGCCTGGGGCTGGCCGGGCTGCGGCAGCGGAACGCGATTGGAGACAACAACCAGTCGACTCAAAGGCTTTCCTCCCAGCTGCGGCTCAGGTGCATCGCCGAGTTGATCAACCCCACCATACTGTAGGTCTGCGGGAAGTTGCCCCAGAGTTCGCCGTGATCCGCGTCGAGATCCTCCGAGAGCAGGCCCAGGCGGGTCCGGTGGCCGAGCATGTTCTCGAACAGCCGCCGCGCCTCGTCCTGGCGGCCAATGGCCTGAAGGGCGTCGATGAACCAGAAGGTGCAGATGTTGAAGGCATTCTCGGGCTGACCGAAGTCATCGGCGGCGGCATAGCGGAACAGATGATCACCCCGGCGCAGATGCGCCTCGATGGCCTCGACGGTGCCGATGAAGCGCGGATCATCAGCGGGCAGAAAGCCCAGCTCGTGCATCAGCAGCAGGCTGGCGTCGAGGCTGTCACCGCCGAAGCTCTCGACAAAGGCATTACGGGTGTCGCTCCACGCCTCGCGGCAGACGGTGGCATGGATGGTGGCGGCCTGGCCCGACCAGTAGTTGGCGTCGGCGTCCAGCCCGAGCCGCTCGGCGATGCGGCGCAGCCGGTCACAGGCCGCCCAGCACATCATCGCCGAGTAGGTGTGGACGCGGGCCCGGCCGCGGTATTCCCAGATGCCGGCATCGGGCTGATCGTAGCGGCGGATGGCCTCATCGCCGAGGGCGCAGAGCCGCTGATAGAGGGCCTGGTCGCCGGGTTGCTCGAGGCGGGCGTCAAAAAATGCCTGCGTGGCGGCGAGGATGACCGTGCCGTAGACGTCGTGCTGGACCTGATAGTAGGCGGCGTTGCCCACCCGCACCGGGCCCATGCCGCGATAGCCGCCCAGCGTGTCGGCGGTGGTCTCCTCGATGCGGCGCTCGCCGCCGATGCCGTAGAGCGGCTGCAGGCGGTGGTCGCCGGTGGCGGCCACCAGGTTGATGATATAGCGCAGAAACCCCTCCATGGTGCGGGTCGCACCCAGGCGATTGAGCGCATGCACGGTAAAGTAGGCATCCCGCAGCCAGCAGTAGCGGTAGTCCCAGTTGCGGCCACTGTCCGCCGCCTCGGGGATCGATGTAGTGGCGGCGGCGACCACCGCGCCGGTGTCTTCGTAGGCCGAGAGCTTGAGGGTGATGGCCGCGCGAATCACCGCATGCTGCCACTCGAACGGAATGGCCAGCGAGCGGGTCCAGTCGCGCCAGTATCTCTCGGTCTGCTCCAGAAAGCGTCGCCCCATGGCCTCCACCGATTCCTTGACGCTTTCATCGGGGCCGAGGATGAAGGTCATGGTGGCGTCGACCACGAATGGGGTCTCGTCGAGGACATGGGTCAGCGGTGCGTCGGTGGTCACCCGCAGGATCTGGTCGTGACGCAGAAAGCGGACATGATTGCTGCCGCGGGTGGTGGTCGGGGCGCTGGCATCCCAGCCGCTCACCGGGCGCAGCCGGGTGCGCACCACGGGATGGCCGCGCACGACCTCGATCCGGCGGATGATCATGACCGGCCGGTAGGTGCGCTCGTACTGGCGAAACCGCGGGCAGAAGTCGGTGATGCGCAGGACGGCGCCGTAGCGGTCGGTGAGTTCGGTGCACAGCACGGCGGTGTTGGGATGGTAGGACTGGCTGACCGCGCACTGGTCGCAGAGCTCGATGCTGAAGTGGCCACGATCCTGCGAGTCGACGAGCCGCGAGAAGGCGGGTTGGGCATCAAATCGCGGCAGGCAGGCCCAGACCAGGCGGCCCATGGGATCAATGAGGGCATTGATCTGGCCGTTGCCGATCATGCCCAGTTCGAGATCTATCGAATCGGGCGCAGGTGCCGGGGCAGTCGGTTCAGCCATTGATAAGCCTCGTTGACAGATGCCAGCGCATGGCTGGCCGCGGTGGGTCGGTCGGTGCCGATGCGGATCGAGTGACCGCCAAGGCGGTTGACGGCGGCAAAGGCATCCTCGTCGGTCACATCATCCCCCAGACAGACGGGGGTTCGGCCCTGGAAGGGCGGCTCGGCCATGAACGCCTCGATCACGGTGCCCTTGTCGTGGCCGGCCGGGCCCACTTCGAGCACCTGCTTGCCGGATTGCAGCCGGAATGACTCTCCGAGGGATTCGCAGTGGTGCTCGACCAGGGCCCGCGCCGGGCGCTCGAGGGCGGGATCGCCGCGATAGTGCAGGGCGACGGCATTGCCCTTGTCCTCGACGTAGGCACTGGGGTGTTCGGCGGCGAAGGCTTCCAGTGCGCGACGCAGCCCATCCAGTTCAGCGCGCTGGTCCACCGGGCGGTGCACCCGGCCGCTATGGGTGCGGCGCTCGAGGCCATGCAGCCCGGCCATTGCCGGCAGCGCCCCGCCCAGCAGGGCATCGAGCCCCTCCAGGGGGCGCCCCGAAACGATGGCCACTGCGCCATCCAGGCTTTGCACCAGGGCATCGAGCAGGCCGATCAGGGCCCCGGGCACCTGTACCGCCTCGGGGTGATCGGCGATCTCGACCAGCGTCCCGTCAAAGTCGAGGAACAGCGCCCAGTCGGCGCGCGGCGTCGGCAGCATCGCCGCGCGCTCGTCGCACCGGTTCATCTCCGCCCGGTTATCCACCATTGGCGATAAACGCGGCCATTTCGGCGTTCAGCAACCGGCCGAGGGCTTCGGTAATCGCGGCATCAATGGCCTCGGCATTGGCCTTGGCGTTGGGCGGCAGGACGCGCTGCCGGGTCCGGGTGGTCTGGGCCTGACTGGTAAAGCGCTCGCCCCCGGCGACGACCACCGCGTCCAGCGTGATGCGAGTGGTCAGCTCGTAGGGCACGCCAACGGCCACATCATGGCTCAGTGTCTCGATGCCGATTGCCAGACGCGGCTCGCGGGCGCTATCCCACAGTGTCGGGGTAAAGCCGTAGCCACGCAGGCCCTCGGCGGCGGCCAGTTGCACGGTGTAGGCCAGATCCTGCGCTGCCACCAGCCGAATCAGGCTGCGGTTGGGGTTCTCGAGAATGCCCAGATCCGACTGGCTGCGATTGTCGATGACCTGCAGGGCGATATCGCGATCGCCCTCGGTGACCGGTTCGGTGGCCGGCGGTTGCGGCGACAGGCGCAGGTTCTGGGTGCCCTGGCTGCAGGCGGCCAGCAGGGTGACGAGACCGATCAGCAGCAGGCTGCGTGTGATTCGATGCATTGTTTGAATCCTCGTTGTGACGCGGGACAGATTAACATCCCCGGGCGCCGGGCGAACGGCCGCGACTTGACGCCAAACAGGGGGGCACCGGAGACTGCTTGGCCGTTTATTGATCGCATCAGCCAGGGAAGTGATTCGTGAAAACCGTTCTGGAGGCCGTTCCGCCCGAGCTCCATCGGGGTGAAGCCGGGATCGAGGCCGTGGTCGAGAAGGTGGCCCGGGTGCAGGCCGACTGCGCCATTGATGTCGTGAACATCCCCGAAATCCACGAAGAGCCTTCGCGCAGCGATCAGGGCGAGCGCCGGCAGCCGTTCGCGCCGCGCCTGGCGCCGCGGGATCTGGCCCGGGTGCTGCACGAGCGTCTGGGCGTGGAGTCCATGATCAACCACGTGGTGGTTCATCATGCCAACGAGCAGGCGCTGATCGACTGGGTCAACGAGACCTGGGAGGACTACGGCATCCGGCGGTTTGTCCTGGTGGGCGGCGGGCGCCATTCGGTGCGCTATCCGGGCCCCGGCGTTACCCGGGCCAACCAGCTGTTGCGGGATCGCAGTCGGGTCGAGGCGCTGCGGATTGGCAACATCTGCATCCCCTCGCGAGCCAACGAGGCGGAGCGGATCGCCGGGAAGACCGCGGCCGGCGCCGACTTTTTCACCACCCAGATCCTCTACGAACCCGAGGCCTTCATCGCCCTGCTGGACACACTCGCGGCCCGCGGGCAGCTGCCGCCTGAAATCCTGCTGGCGTTTTGCCCCATCCGCAACGCCCGCAATCTGCGCTTTCTGCTGTGGCTGGGGGTGAGTGTCTCGGATGCGCTGTACGACTGGCTGACCGCCGATGATGCGCAGGTGCTGGCCCGCTCGCTCGAGCAGATCCGGCGGGCCTGGGCGCGGATCGTGACCCATCAGCACGCCCACGGGCGCGACGCACCGGCGCTGGACATCAATCTGGCACCCATTGGCCCGATTCCGCCGGCGGCCACCGTCGCGCTGGCCCGCGACCTGGCGGCCCTGCACGGCTCGCCGGCAATCGGGGTATGATCCGCGCATGGCGATTACACTGCGCACGCTCATGAGCCAGTACCCCCGGGCGGGGCGGCTCGACTGGATTGGTCTGCGGCCGGCCCGGCATGCGCCCATGGAAAAGCCCGAGTCGGTGGCGGTGAACGCCACGGGGCTCGCGGGCGATCGCTATGCCGGGCGCAACGGCAAACGCGCGGTCACCCTCATCCAGGCCGAGCACTTGCCGGTGATTGCCGCGCTCAGCGGCCACCCCGCCATCGATCCGGCCATCACCCGGCGCAATCTGGTGGTCAGCGGCATCAACCTGTATGCCCTGCGTGGCGAGTCGTTCCGGGTGGGCGAGGTGCGCCTGGAGGGCACCGGCACGTGTGATCCCTGCTCGTTCATGGAGCAGTCGCTGGGTGCCGGGGGCTATAACGCCATGCGCGGGCACGGCGGGATCATTGCGCGGGTGGTGGAGCCGGGTCGGATCAAGCTGGGCGACCCGGTGGTCGCGGCACTGGAGGATGCCCTGTCATGAATGATCTGCCGCGTGTGTTGCGAACCCTGGGCTGGGTGTTCCTGGCCCTGGCACTCAATATTGTGCTGATCAGCGTCGGCGCACTGTGGATGAAAATCGGCCCGGCGACCATCGGCCTGCTGCTCGACCCGGGCAACGCGGTGATCTGGCTGACCACGGCACTCACTTTTGCCCCGGCGATTGGTAGCTTCTATGCGGCGCGGCTGATGCGGCGCCGTCAATCCTCGGGCTGAGCGAGCCCGCCGGCGGCACCACCTTGCCGGGGTTAAGGCGGTCTGCCGGGTCGAAGGCGGCCTTGAGCTGGCGCATCAGATCCTGCTCCACCGGCGATTTCAGCCGTGCCACCTCTTCGGGTTTCAGCTGCCCCACACCGTGCTCGGCGGCAAACGAGCCGCGATACTGCATGGCGATGTCGTGCACACGCTGGGTTAAAGGTCCCCACTGCGCCAGAAACGCGTCGTCGCTGGCGTCGGTGGGCCGGGTCAGATTGAAGTGGATGTTGCCGTCACCGATGTGGCCGAAGGCACAGGGCCGCACCCCGGGGCAGGCCTCGGTCACCGCCGCGCTGGCGGCTTCGATGAAGGCGGGGATGTCCGCGACCGGCACCGAGACGTCGTTCTTGATACTCGCCCCGGCGCCTTTCTGGGCGCCGGGGATGCTGTTGCGCAGCCGCCAGAAGTCCGCGGCGGTGGCGGCGTCGGGGGCGATCCGGTAATCGCCCACCCCGGCGTCGTCCGGGCGCAGGGCCTGCTCGAGGCGAGCGTCCAGCTCCGCCGATGCGGCGCTGCTGGTCAGCTCCACGAGCAGATACCAGGGAAACCGCCGGGTCAGTGGCTCGTGGCAATCGGCGGCATGCTCCAGCGCAAGTCCCAACGGCTCGCGGCCCATCAATTCGCAGCTGGTGATGGTATCGCCACTGGCCGCTCGCAACCGGCCGAACAGCGAGACCGCGGCCGCGGCGCTTTCCAGGCCGACGATGGCCGTGGCCCGCTCGCATACCGGCGGAAACAGCTTGAGGCTGGCGGCGGTGATGATCCCCAGCGTCCCCTCGGCGCCGATGAAAACATCCTTGAGGTCGTAACCGCTGTTGTCCTTGCGCAGGGTGCGCAGTCCGTCCCAGATGCGCCCGTCGGCCAGCACCACCTCGAGCCCCAGGGCCAGATCGCGGGCGTTGCCGTAGCGCAGCACGTTCATGCCGCCGGCATTGGTGGCCAGATTGCCGCCGATCTGGCAGTCATTTTCGGCGGCGTAGCTGAGGGGAAACAGCCGCCCGGCATCGGCGGCGGCGGTCTGCAGCGCGCTCAGGGTGCAGCCCGCCTCGGCGGTCAGGGTGAAGTTGTCGGCGTCGACGTCGCGGATGCGGTCAAGCCGCTCGAGGGACAGGATCAGTGTCTGGGGATGGGTTGCGGCGGCGCCGCCGCAAAGCCCGGTATTGCCGCCCTGTGGCACGATGCCAACGCCATGCTCGGCGGCAATGCGCACGGTCGCGGCGACTTCCCGCGTGTTTGCCGGGCGCACGACCGCCTGGGCCGGCCGTTGGGCAAACAGCCCGCGGCGTTCCTCGAGATAACCGGCCATCGCCGTGCCCGGAAGGATCACGGCGTCATCGCCGAGTTGCTGCTGGAGCGTTGCGATCATCGTCATAACCGCATTATCCCACTACGGCGCCAGCGCGACCATGACAATCCCCTGTCGAGGCGCGATTCTGGGTGTATCATTGACGCCTGAACAACCAAGCCGAAGGACAGGATCGATGATGATGCGTAAAGGGATTCCGGGCGTGCTGATCGGGTTGGCCCTGAGCCTGCCGGTGGCCGCCGACACGCTGGACGTCAATATCAGCAGCGACGCCGCCCAGCTGGGCTACACCCGGATGCTGCCGCCGGAGGGGCTCGAGGCCGGTGCCGCCCTGCTGCATCACGACGATGATGGCGATATTGCCGAAGCCAATCTGCACCTGGTGGATCAGCCCGAGCCCGGTCGCGATGCCCTGTTGCTGGGCGTCGGTGGCAAGGTGGCGTATGCCCGCGATGATCCGCGCGATGCCACCGGTGCGGCGCTGGCGCTGGGCGCGAAGGCACGCTGGACGCTGCCGATGTACAACCGGGCGGCGGTCGCCGGTGGCGTCTATTTTGCGCCGTCGGCCACGACGGTCAGCGATATCGACGGCTATCAGGAGTACTCGGTGCGCGGCGAGTTCAAGGTGCTCGAGGATGCCAACGTCTACCTCGGCTACCGCAAGATCGAGCTCAGTTTTGACGATGCGGGCCCTGACCGGGACTTTGACGATGGTGTCTTTGCCGGATTCAACCTGCAGTTCTGAGCGCGCCGGCCGGCGCGGGCCAGCGGGCGGGCTGCGGTGCCTGGCGCTGGCGCTGATGCTGGCCACTGGCCTGACGCCGGCAGCGGCGCAGTCGCCGGCACCAACACCGGAGACCGTGGCCTCGGTGCTGATGTACCACCGCGTCGGCAATGCCGATCATCCCAGCACCAACGTGACCCGAGCCCAGTTCCGGGCGCATCTGGATTACCTCGAGGCCGAGGATTTCAACGTGGTGCCGCTGGCCCGGGTCGTCCAGGCACTCGAGCGCAACCAGCCGCTGCCCCCGCGCACGGTGGCCATCACCTTTGACGATGGTTACTACAGCGTCGGCGCGACCGCCCATCCCATGCTCGAGGCCCGGGACTGGCCCTACACCGTGTTCGTCAATACCGCGCCGGTGAATGCCGGTCAGGCAGGCCACATGAGCTGGGACCGGATGCGCGAGCTGGCGGCGGACGGGGTGCGCTTCGCCAATCACTCGCGATCGCACACCCCGCTGTTCCATCGGCGCGATGGCGAGACCCGGCCGCGCTGGCGGGATCGGGTGCGTGGTGACCTGATGGACGCCCAGGCCAGTCTGCGGGACGAGCTCGGCGAGGCCGTTCATCAGTCGCCGCCGCTGCTGGCCTATCCCTATGGCGAATACAGTCTCGAACTGATGGATCAGGTTGCCGAGCTGGGATTTGTGGCGTTTGGCCAGCAGTCCGGCGCCATCGGCCTCCACTCCAATTCGCTGGCATTGCCCCGGTACTCGTTCAACGAGCGCTATGCCGAGCTGGAGCGGTTTCGGGTCAAGGTTCACTCGCGGGCGCTGCCGGTGATCGAGCAGGCGCCGCTGGATCCGGTGCGCTCGTCCCGGGCGGCGCCGGCGCTGGCGATCACCCTGGCGCCAACCCCGGGTCTGCGGGCCGGGCAACTGGCCTGCTACTACCGCGGCGAGCGGCTGACCCCCGATTGGCTCGAGGCCGATCAGCGTTTCGAGGTGCAGGGCGAGGCGCCGATTCCGGTGGGCCGGACCCGCTATAACTGCACCGCGCCGGACGGCGAGGGGCGCTATTTCTGGTTCAGCCAGTTGTGGGTCTACGGAGACGGCGGGACATGACGGTGGCGCCGGCCAATGGTCCGCGCCTTCTACAGATCACCGATACCCATCTGTTTGCGGACCCCGCCGCCGAGCATGCCGGTGTGATCCCCGAGGCGCGCTTGCAGGCGGTGATTGCCGCCCTGCAGCCGTGGCTCGAGTCCGCCGAGGCGATCGTGCATACCGGCGATCTGGTGCATGACGGCACGCTGGCGGCCTACCGGCGCCTGCGCGATCGGTTGAACGCCCTGGACCGGCCGGGCCGGGTGATGCCCGGTAACCACGACGCGCGTGAGCCGCTGGAGTCGGTGTTTGCCGCGGGTGCGTTCAGCACCGATCGCACCCTGCGGGTGGGGGACTGGACGCTGATCAGCCTCGACTCGCTGCAGGTGGGCGAGGTGCCGGGCCGGTTGAGCGCCGATGAGCTGGCCGCGCTGGACCGGGCATTGGCCGGGCTGGCCACGCCGTGGTGCCTGATTGCCCTGCATCACCCGCCCTTGCCGGTCGGAACGCCGTGGCTTGATGCCATCGGTCTGGCGGAGCCGGACGCGCTGCTCGAGCGGGTTGCGGCCGACCCGCGCATACGCGGGCTGGTCTGCGGGCATGTGCATACGCCGTTCAATGGCCGCTGGCATGACCGACGGATGCTGACCACGCCGGCCACCGCGGCGCAGTTCCTGGCCGGTGCCCGACGTTTTACGAGTGTGTCCGCGGCCCCCGGGTTTCGCTGGCTGGATCTGCGCGCCGATGGCGGGATCGACACGGACGTGGTTCGCGTCCCGATGGATTGATACGCTGGGTGATCTACTCAGAAACGACTGGAGACTGGTGCGATGGAATACCGCTCTTGGATGTGCGTGGTGTGCGGCTGGATCTACGAAGAAGAAGACGGCCTGCCCGACGAGGGCATCGAGCCCGGGACCCGCTGGGAAGACATCCCCGATGACTTTGTCTGCCCCGAGTGCGGGGCCGGCAAGTCCGATTTCGAGATGATCGAGATCTGATCATGGCCGGTCCGATTACCGGGCTTTATATGGTGACTGACGCGCGTCGGCCGCCGCCCGTGCCCGTGGAGACCGCGGTGGCCGCGGCGCTGCGCGGCGGGGTGCGGATTGTCCAGTATCGCGACAAATCCGCTGACGCCGAGCGGCGGCGGCACGAGGCGGCGGCGCTGGCCGCGCAGTGCCGGGCCGCCGGGGCCTGTTTTATCGTCAACGACGATACGGCTCTGGCCCGGGCGGTAGCGGCCGACGGCGTCCACCTGGGCCGGGATGATGGTGATGTGGCCGCGGCCCGCGCGGCGCTGGGGCCGGACCGGCTGATTGGCGTGTCCTGCTATGCCGATCTCGATCGGGCCCGCGCCGCCGCTGAGGCCGGCGCCGACTATCTGGCGTTTGGCAGCATCTATCCATCGCCGACCAAGCCCGACTCGGCGCTGGCGCCGTTGTCGGTGTTCCGCGAGGCGCGGGCCTTCACCGAGCTGCCGCTGGTGGCGATCGGCGGGATCAACGCCGGGAACATCGCCGAAGTGACCGCCGCGGGCGCCGACGCCGTGGCAGTGGTCGAAGCCGTATCGGCGGCGCCGGACATCGAGGCCGCTACCGCCACGCTGATTGCCCGGGGCTTTGGCCCGGCGGCCTGAACCCACCCAATCACACGGGGACAATTCATGACGAGTCGATCCGAACCGCTTTTCGAGGAGGCGAGCCAGTACCTGGTCGGGGGCGTGAACTCGGCGGTGCGCGCGTTTCGGGCCGTCGGCGGCACGCCGGTGTTCATGCGTCGCGGGCAGGGGGCATGGATCGAGGATGTCGATGGCAAGCAGTACGTCGACTACGTACTCTCCTACGGCCCCCTTGCCATCGGTCATGCCCACCCGGCGGTGGTCGATGCCATTGCGAGCACGGCCGCGAATGGCACCAGTTTTGGCGCGCCCACCGAGCTCGAGACCGAGCTGGCCAAAAAGGTCCAGGCCATCATGCCCGGCATGGAGCGCCTGCGCATGGTCAACTCCGGCACCGAGGCCTGCATGAGCGCCGTGCGTCTGGCCCGTGGTTACACCGGCCGCGACCGGGTGCTGAAGTTTCGCGGCAACTACCACGGCCACGTTGATGCGCTGCTGGTCGAGGCCGGTTCAGGGGTACTGACGCTGGGGATTCCCGGGTCGCCCGGCGTGCCGGCGGCGGTCACCGAGACCACGCTGACGGCCCCCTACAATGACATCGAGAGTGTCCGGCAGCTGGTCGCCGAATACGGCGACAGTCTTGCGGCGGTGCTGGTGGAACCGGTGTCCGGCAACATGAACTGTGTGCCGGCGCTGCCCGAGTTCCTGCAGGGTCTGCGCGACGTCTGTGACGAGACCGGCGCGTTGCTGGTTTTTGACGAGGTGATGAGCGGGTTTCGGGCCTCATTGGGGGGTGCCCAGGCCTGGTATGGCATCGATCCGGATCTGACCTGTCTGGGCAAGGTCATTGGTGGCGGACTGCCCACGGCGGCGCTCGGCGGGCGCGCTGAAATCATGGACTGGCTGGCCCCCACCGGGCCGGTCTATCAGGCGGGGACGCTGTCGGGGAACCCGCTGGCCATGGCCAGCGGCCTGACCACCCTGACCGAGCTGGCCCGGCCGGGCGTGCACGCCGCGGCCGAAGCCTGGACCGCCCGGTTGCTGGAAGGCCTGCGCGATCGGGCGGCCCGTGCCGGTGTGGCGCTCAAGACCCATCAGGCCGGGACCATGTTCGGGCTGTTTTTCACCGACAGTGATTCGGTGGTGGGTTTCGAGGATGTCGCCGCCTGTGACGGTGATCGCTTTGTGCGGTTTTTCCACGGCATGCTCGAGGCGGGGGTCTATCTGGCGCCCTCGGCGTTCGAGGCAGGTTTCGTCTCCACGGCGCATGATGAGGCGGCGCTCCGCCACACCCTGGATGCCGCCGAGCAGGTGTTCGGCGATCTGTGAGCGGGCTCGAATCAGCGCTTGAGCCGCTGTTCGAGTGGCTCTCGGTCAACCCCGGCTGGGCCGGGGTGATCATTGGCCTGATTGCGTTAACCGAATCACTGGCGCTGGTGGGGCTGATCGTCCCCGGCGCCGTGCTCATGTTTCTGGCCGGTGCGGCGGTGGGAGGCAGCAACATTGCGATCCTGCCCATGCTGCTCTGGGCCATGGCCGGCGCCATTGTCGGTGATTCGCTCAGCTACTGGCTGGGACGACACTATCGGGACGAGCTGCGAACCCTGCCGCTGGTCCGCCGTTATCCCCAGGCCATGAACCGGGCCGAGCGGCTGTTTCAGCGCCACGGCGGCAAAAGCGTGGTGCTGGGTCGCTTCATTGGGCCGGTGCGCCCGGTCATCCCCGCCGTGGTCGGTATGCTGGGCATGCCCCCCGGGCGGTTCCTGCTGGCCAATGTGGGATCGGCCATCGGCTGGGCGCCCGCCTATCTCCTCCCCGGTATCGTTTTCGGGGCCTCGCTGGCCCTGGCCATGGAGGTCATGGGGCGTCTGGTGGCATGGCTGGCCCTGGCCTTTGGCGGTGTTCTGCTGCTGCGCTGGCTGATCCCGCGCATCGACCGGCCGCTGCGTTTGCTGGGCAGTCGCGTGGCCCGGGCGATTGGCCGCCATCCCCCGCCGGGACAGTGGTGGCGCTGGCTGCATGTGCCGCATGCGGCAACCCGGGCGCTGCGCCATCGCGAGGGTTGGCTGTGGTGGTTGGCCCTGCTGGGCGTGCTTGCCACCCTGTCCCGGGCACTGCTGGCCCCGTCACCGGCGGGCTGGGAGCGGGGTGTTGTCGCGCTGTTTGATGCCCAGCGCGGTGAGTGGCTGCAAACGTCTGCCTGGTGGCTGACCCAGGCCGGTGGCACGTTGCCGATTGCCCTCGCCACCCTGGCCCTGGTGGCGATGCTGATGCGTCAGGGGCAGGCGCGCCGCGCCGTCCATGCGTTGCTGGGTGTGTCGCTGGCCATTGGCCTGGGGCTGGGGCTCAAGTATGGCCTGGGGCTGCCGCGGCCCGCCGGCCTGAGCGCCACGGCCGCGTGGGGGAGTGCCTTTCCGAGTGTCCATGCCGCGTCCATCGCCGCGTTGGTGACCGCCTGGCTGACCCTGCTGCCGATGCCGGCCCGCGGTGGCTATCGCGGGTTGATGGCGGTCGCGGGTCTGCTGGTACTGGCGGTGGCCGGCTCGCGGCTGGTGCTGGGAGTCCACTGGCCGATGGATCTGGTGGGCGGAATCAGTCTGGGCGTGGTGCTCGGCGCATTGCCCGCCGTCGTCGCCACCGGGGCACGCCGACCGCCTCGGTTTCCGGCCGCTGTGGGCCTGTCGGCGGCTGTGCTGGTCATGGCGGCGGTCGGCACCGCCCTGCTTGATCGGCCGGATCCGCTGGACGCCTATCCGACCGGATCACAGGGGCTGGAGCCCGCCAGTCAGCGGCTGGGGCTTGCCGGTCCGGCAGCGCCGTTCATCGCGGTCATCGAGGGCGCTGACTGGCAACCTCCGGGGGAGGGCTGGAAAGCCCCGCCGAGTTGGCGCTGGCAGACCGCGCTGCGCTGGATCAGCCCCCGACCCGACGCCGCCCGCTTGCCGGTGCTGCCGCGCTGGCATGCCGGCCGTCGCCCGGATCGCGTCTGGATCAGGGTGGATGACAATGCCCGTCAGCGCTGGGTGTTGCGGGCCTGGGAGGCCCGCACCGATGCCGGCAAGCGGGTCTGGCTGATCGATCTGGAGCGGGCTGTGATCAAGCCGGGGGTTCTGTTGCCGCGGCTGCGGCGCTACCGGCCGGATCCGGCCGTCGTGGACCCATTGCGCTCGAGGCCGGCGAGCAATCGCTCGTGGATACCGCCGAAGTCGCCATTGCTCATGACCACCACGCGATCACCGGGCCGGACAGCCGCCATGATCTGATCGATCAGGTCTTGCAGGTCGGTGCTGCAATGGGCGCATCCACCCAACGGGGCGAGTGCCGCGCCGACATCCCAGCCCAGATCCGCCGGCGCCAGCACGAAGGCCTGATCCGCCGCCTTGAGGGCACTGCCCAGATGCTGCCGATGAACCCCCTGGCGCATACTGTTGGAGCGTGGCTCGAGCACTGCGATCAGCCGCCCCGGCCGGTCGTCGTTGGCAAGGGCCTCGAGGGTGGCGGCAATCGCCGTCGGGTGATGGGCAAAGTCATCCATAACCTCGACACCCGCCGCCTCGCCGCGCTTTTGCAGGCGCCGCCGGACGCCTTTAAAGCCGGCCAGCGCCGTGACGCCATCGGCCATGGCCAGGCCGGCATGGCGGGCCGCGAGCAGGGCCGCGGCGGTGTTCATGGCGTTGTGCCGACCGGGCAGCGGCGACCGCCAGTGCCAGTCACCCAGCTGCCAGCCATCGTGGTCGGGATGCAGGGGGAAGTCGCAGTCGCGGGTCGGGCCAAAGCGGATCGTATCGCTCCAGCAGCCCGCCGCCAGCACCCGCGCCAGGGCGGCATCATCGGCGTTCACCACGATTCCGCCGGTGCTGGGGACCGTTCGTACCAAATGCTGGAATTGGCGCTCGATCGCGGCCAGATCGGCGAAGATGTCGGCGTGATCGAACTCCAGATTGTTCAGGACCAGGGTTCGCGGGCGAAAGTGCACAAACTTTGATCGCTTGTCGAAGAACGCGGTGTCGTATTCATCCGCCTCGACAACAAAGAACGGCGAGCGGCCAAGCCGTGCCGGTGTCGCGAAATTCTCGGGCACGCCGCCGATCAGAAAGCCGGGCTCGAGGCCGGCCGCTTCCAGTAGCCAGGCCACCAGGCTGGCGGTGGTGGTTTTGCCGTGGGTGCCGGCGACGGCGATGACCCAGCGCCCGCCGAGGATATGCCGGGCCAGCCACGCCGGTCCCGAGACATAGTCGAGGCCGCGGTCCAGCACCGATTCGACCGCCGGGTTGCCGCGCGACAGGGCGTTGCCGATGACGATCTGGTCGGCGTCATCGCCGTGCAGGAGCCGCTCGTAGCCGGTATGCACCTCAACGCCGGCGCCAGCCAGCACATCGCTCATGGGCGGATACAGCGGCCCGTCCTGACCGGTCACGCGGTAGCCGGCCTCGCGGGCGAGCACCGCCAGACCGGCCATGAACGTCCCGCCGATGCCGAGGATATGGACATGGCTCATAGACCGGCCGCCATGCGTACGAACGCACTGCCCCCAAAGATGTAGCCCAGCGTCAGCCCGAGGCTGAGGGGCGTTGCCCATTCCAGTGCCGCCCGAAAGATATGATTGACCACGGCAATGTTCCATACCAGCAGGCCCAGAAAGGCCAGCGCCCCCAGAGCGCTTGCTTCGTCCGGGCGCCCCATGAGCAAAAGCACCGGCAGGCCCACCAGCGAAATCAGCGCATCAGCGCCGAACAGGGCCGTGGCACTCTGGATCAGGCGCGGGGTTTTGCCTGTGAGTGCCAGGGCGATGGCCAGAAACGCGAGGTTGTAGCCCGCGAGCAGAGTGATCTGCAGCAGGGCGCTGGTGTCGGGGGTAAAGCGCTGGATGATCGGCAGGTTGATGATGGCCGTCGCGGCGATGGCCGCCCCCATCAAACCGGTCGAAAACGGCAGGTCCTGAGGCCCGGCGCGCAGCAGCACGAGGGCGGTCAGGGTTTGCAGGGTGGTGCGCTGTGACATGCTGATTGACTCGTCCGTCGCGGGCGGAACAGGGCGGCGGGCTTGTAGGCGACCGTCCGATTGCGGTTGCATGCATGGTAACGAGTAATTCGAGTGGCGTCGCGCGGGAGGGAGTCGATGCTTGATCATCTACTCGGCGAAGGGATTCAGACGGGCAGCCTGACGCTGGAGCGCAGCAATGGGCAGATCCGGCAGTTCGGCAGTGACGAGCCTGCCGCGCGACTGACCATCCACGATCCGCGGGTCGAGCGCCGGGTGCCGGCGGATCCCGACTTCATGCTCGGCCAGACTTACATGGAGGCGGGCTGGAGCACCCCGGACCTGCGCCGTGTGCTGGCGGTGCTGATGGGCAATTTCGCCAACGCGGAGCCCGCTGGTGGCAAGCGGCTGGTGACTTCGGTGCTGCGGCCGCTCCAGCAGTGGAACCGGCGTGCGGCAAGTCGCCGCAATGTTGCCCATCACTACGATATCGACGAGTGGCTGTTTCGCTGTTTTCTCGACACCGACATGCAGTACTCGTGCGCCTACTGGCCGCCGGGGGTCAATGACCTGGAATCGGCCCAGGCGGCCAAGCGTGCCCTGATCCGCCGCAAGCTCTGCCTCAGGCCGGGGCAGTGGGTGCTGGATATTGGTTGCGGCTGGGGCGGCCTTGCCATCGAGCTGGCCGAGCAGGCCGATGTCCACGTGGTGGGGCTGACCCTGTCCGAGGAGCAGGCCCGGGTGGCCCGCGACCGGGTGCGCGAGCATGGCTGCGAAGACCGCGTTGAAATCCGCATCCAGGACTACCGCGACGTGCCCGAGCGCTTTGAGCGCATCGTCAGCGTGGGCATGTTCGAGCATGTCGGGGCGCGCTACTACGACACCTTCTTTGCCGGTCTGCGTGACCATCTGACCACCGACGGGGTGGCGCTGCTGCACACCATCGGCCGGCTCGGACGACCCGGGGTGACCAATGCATGGATCCGTCGCTACATCTTTCCCGGTGGTTACATTCCCTCGCTATCCGAGACCAGCGCCGCCATCGAGCGCCAGCATATCGGGGTGACCGATCTCGAGGTGTTGCGCCTGCACTATGCCTACACGCTGGCGGCCTGGTACGAGCGGTTTCAGGCGGTGCGCGAGCGGGTCGCGGCCGCGAAGGGCGAGCGCTTCTGTCGCATGTGGGAGTTCTATCTGGCCGCCAGCGAGGCGGCCTTCCATCATCGTGGTCTGGTGGTCTTCCAGTTCCAGCTGGCGATGGATCAGACCGCGGTCCCGCTGTGTCGCGACTATCTGCATGAGGCCCCAGCGCCCGGCGCTTGATAGACTCCCGCAAAACACGGGGAAGGGGAGTCCACATGCCTGCCAGAAATGCCTTCTACGCCCAGTCGGGTGGCGTTACCGCGGTCATCAATGCCAGCGCCGCCGGCGTGATCGAAGCCGCCCGCGCCCACCCGGACGCCATCAAAACCGTCTATGCCGGCGTCAACGGCATCCTGGGTGCGCTGGATGAGCAGCTCATTGACACCGCGCAGGAATCGGCCGAGACCATCGCGGCACTGCGTTATACCCCCGGCGGCGCGTTTGGCTCGGCGCGCTACAAGCTGAAGGGCCTGGAGGAGAACCGCGCCGAGTACGAGCGGCTGATCGAGGTCTTTCAGGCCCATGACATCGGCTATTTCTTCTATAACGGCGGCGGGGACTCGCAGGACACCGCGCACAAGGTCTCGCAGCTGGGCGAGGCCATGGGCTATCCGATCACCTGCATCGGCGTGCCGAAGACCGTCGACAATGATCTGCCCGGCACCGATACCTGCCCCGGCTTTGGCTCGGTGGCCAAGTACATTGCCGTGGCAACCCGCGAGGCTGGGCTGGATGTGGCGTCCATGGCCGAGACATCGACGCGGGTGTTCATCCTCGAGACCATGGGTCGGCATGCCGGCTGGATCGCCGCGGCGTCGGCGCTGGCCCGCGATCAAACGGATGCCCCGCCGCATGTCATTCTGCTGCCTGAGGTGCCACTGGACGAGGCGCGCTTCCTGGATCGGGTGCGCGACTGTGTCGAGCGTGTCGGCTATTGCGTGGTGGTGGTCTCGGAGGGGCTGCGTACCGCCGACGGTCAGTTCGTCGCCGATCAGGGCACCCGCGACGCCTTCGGCCATGCGCAGCTCGGTGGCGTGGCCCCGGCCATCGCCGCCATGGTGCGCGAGCGCCTGGGCTACAAATACCACTACGCCATCGCCGATTATCTGCAGCGCGCCGCCCGGCATATCGCCTCGGCCACCGATGTCGAGCAGGCCCATGCCCTGGGGCGGGCGGCCGTGGAATTCGCCGTGGCCGGACACAATGCGGTCATGCCCACCATCGTGCGCGATGCCGATGCGCCCTACCGCTGGCACATCGGTCAGGTGCCACTGGCCGAGGTGGCCAACCGCGAGGCGCGGATGCCGGCGGACTACATCGACGCCGAGAACCTGTTCGTGACCGAGGCGGCGCTGCGCTATCTGCGCCCGCTGATCGCCGGCGAGGACTATCCGCCCTACCGCGACGGACTGCCCGACCATGCCCATCTGCGGGGCGAGCGCGTGGCGCGCCGCTGCCCGCCGTTCAGGGACTGACCCGGACCGGGGTGCCGCGTATACTGCCGGCATTCGCAACACCGACATCAGGAGGTTTCCATGGCCTACGAGGGCATCGGCGCCGGCAAGAAGCTGCCGGACGACATCAACATCATCATCGAGATCCCGGCCAATGCCGATCCCATCAAGTACGAGGTGGACAAGGATTCCGGGGCCATCATGGTGGATCGGTTCATGGGCACCTCGATGCACTACCCGGCCAACTACGGCTACATCCCGGACACCCTGTGCGGTGACGGCGATCCGCTGGATGCCCTGGTGGTGACGCCCTTCCCGCTGGCGGTCGGCTCGGTGATCCGCTGCCGGCCGGTGGGTGTGCTCGAGATGACCGACGAGGGCGGCGAGGACGCCAAGCTGCTGTGCGTGCCGATCAGCAAGCTCACGCCGATCTATGATGCCGTGAATGCGCCCGAGGACCTGCCGCCGCTGCTGCTCGAGCAGATCAGCCACTTCTTTGAGCGCTACAAGGACCTCGAACCCGGCAAGTGGGTACGGGTGAACGGCTGGAAGGGGCGTGATGCCGCCGTTGCCGAGATCAACGATTCCATCCAGCGGTTTGGCGGCTGATCCGCATGGTCAAGCTCACGCGCATCTACACGCGTACCGGGGATACCGGTCAGACCGGTCTGGGTGACGGCAGCCGCGTCGCCAAGACCGATCCCCGCGTCACCGCCTATGGCACGGTCGACGAGCTCAATGCCCTGCTGGGGATCTGCCGCCTTCATGCCGGTGGTGACCTTGAAGCGGCCCTGACCCGTATCCAGAACGACCTGTTCGATGTGGGCGCCGATCTGTGCACGCCCGAGCAGGACGACCCACCGTTCGAGCCCCTGCGCGTGGCGCAGGGCCAGACCGAGTGGCTGGAAGCGGAAATCGACCGGGTCAATGCCCATCTGGATACCCTGCGCTCGTTCGTGCTGCCGGCGGGTAGCCCGGCCGCCGCGCATTTGCATCACGCCCGCACCGTGGCGCGGCGGGCCGAGCGCGAGACGGCGGCCCTGGCAGTGACCACGCCCATCAACGAAAACGTGCTGCGCTATCTCAACCGGTTGTCCGACTATCTGTTCGTGCTGGCCCGCGATGCCAATCGCGAAGCCGGTGGCGACGTGCTCTGGCAGCCCGGCGAACACCGCTGACCATGGCGTCCCGCCAGGTCGCGTTCGAGGTGACCGCCGACCAGGCCGAGCATCTGGACACGGTGCTCGAGGCGGCGGGCGCCGAGGCGATCACCTGGGCCGAGGCAGCGGGCAGCGCGGCGGTGCTTGAACCGCCTCCCGGCGAGACCCGGCTCTGGGACTGGCTGCGGGTCGAGGCGCTGTTCCCTGGGGACAGCGACATCGACGCCGTGCATGCCGCGGTGGTTGAGGCCCTTGGCGGTGAGCCGTCGGGCTGGGGGACCGCCGAGATTGCCGATCAGGCCTGGGAGCGCGCCTGGCTCGAGCATTTTCAGCCGCAGTGCTTTGGCGGAACGCTGTGGGTGGTCCCCGGCGGCATGCAGCCGCCGGAGCCCGAGGCGATCAATATCCGGCTCGATCCCGGTCTGGCGTTTGGCACCGGCACGCACCCGAGCACCGCGCTGTGCCTCGAGGCGCTGGCCGCCGAGCCGCCGGTGGACGAAACGGTGATCGACTATGGCTGCGGGTCGGGGCTGCTGGCGATCGCCGCGCTGCGCCTGGGGGCGCGTCGGGTGGTGGCGGTGGACAATGATCCACAGGCCCTGATCGCCACCCGCGACAACGCCCGGCGCAACGGGGTAGAGGATCGGCTCGAGGTGCAGGAGCCGGCGGCGAACCTGCCGGTGGCGGATCGCGTGCTTGCCAATATTCTGGCGGGTATTCTGCAGTCACTGGCGCCGCGACTGATCGCTGCCCTGGCCGTGGATGGCCGCCTGACCCTGGCCGGTCTGCTCGCAACCCAGGCCGAGGCGGTACGGGCGGCGTATCAACCGGCCTGTCGTTTCGGGCCGGTCGCGCGGGCCGATGAATGGGTGCGGCTGGATGGTCGGCGGCTGGCGGTTTAATGGTGGGGGTGTTGCCGTTATGATTTCGGGTTTTCCGCGAAGGATTCACGCCATGGAAGACGAATCTGCCCCCGGGGGCGCCAGCGTCGGCCCGATCCGTGCCTGTGTGCATGAGACGGTGACGGCGTATTTCCGCGACCTCGACGGGCAGGCCAGCCACGATCTCCATCGAATGGTGATCGAGCAGGCCGAGGCGCCCCTGCTGGAGGTGGTCATGCGCGAGTGCGGCGGCAACCAGACGCGCGCTGCCGACGCCCTGGGCATCAATCGCGGAACGCTGCGCAAAAAGCTTCGCCACTACGGCCTCGAAGACTGACCACCACGGAGTCCCGCCATGTCCGCTGCCGCCACGCCCCCTGCCATTCGCCGCGCCCTGATCAGCGTCTCCGACAAGACCGGGATTGAGCCGCTGGCGCGTTGCCTGGCTGACCGCGGGGTCGAGATCCTCTCCACCGGCGGGACCGCCGCGCTGCTGCAGGACGCCGGGATCGATGTGGTGGAGGTCAGCGAGCACACGGGCTTTCCCGAGATCATGGCGGGCCGGGTCAAGACCCTGCACCCGCGCATTCACGGCGGGCTGCTGGGCCGGCGCGGTGAAGACGATACGGTGATGGCCGAGCAATCCATCCCGCCCATTGATCTGCTGGTGGTCAACCTCTATGCCTTCGAGCAGGCCGTGGCCGATCCCGACTGCTCGCTGGAAGCGGCCATCGAGCACATCGATATCGGCGGTCCGGCCATGCTCCGGGCGGCCGCCAAGAACCATGCCGGTGTCGGTGTGGTGACGGCGCCGGCGCAGTACCCGGCGATTATCGACGCCGTAGCCGGACAGGGCGGTCTCGATGCCGCCCAGCGCTACGAACTGGCGGTGGCGGCCTTCAATCATGTGGCCCGCTACGACGCGGCCATCAGCGACTATCTGTCGGCCCGCGATGCCGACGGCCAGGTATCGGCCTTTCCCGGTCAGCTCAACCGCCACTGGGAGAAGGCCGCCGAACTGCGCTATGGCGAAAACCCGCATCAGTCGGCGGCGTTCTATCGCGACCCGCTGGCCCGACCGGGCAGCTTTGCCGACTACCACCAGCGCCAGGGCAAGGCGCTGTCGTACAACAATCTGGCCGATGGCGATGCCGCCTGGGCCTGCGTGGGCGCGTTCGAGGCGCCGGCCTGCGTGATCGTCAAGCATGCCAATCCCTGCGGCGTGGCCGTGGCGGAGGGGCCGGCGGCCGCCTACGAGGCGGCGTTTGCCACCGATCCCACCTCGGCCTTCGGCGGCATCATCGCCTTCAATCGACCCCTTGATGCGGCCACCGCCCGGGCCATCGTCGAGCGTCAGTTCGTCGAGGTCATCCTGGCGCCGGCGGTCAGTGACGAGGCGCTGATGGTGACCGCCGCCAAGGCCAACGTTCGCGTGCTCGAGGTGCCGGCGGGACCGGTCGAGCCGTCGGAATGGCGCCTGCAGCCGGTGGGCGGCGGTCTGCTGGTGCAGGCTCAGGATCGTGCCCTGACCGCCGAATCGGGGCTGCATTGCGTGACCCGCGAGCCGGTGAGCGAGGCGCTGGCCGACGAGCTGGACTTTGTCTGGCGGGTCGCCAAGTTCGTCAAGTCGAACGCGATTGTCTATGGCCGCGATGGCCGCACGCTGGGGATCGGGGCCGGGCAGATGAGCCGGGTCGACAGTGCCCGGATCGGGGTCAGCAAAGCCGCCGAGGCGGGACTGGACCTGACCGGCTCGGTGCTGGCCTCGGACGCGTTCTTTCCATTCCGGGACGGCATTGATCAGGCCGCGGCGGCGGGTGTTCGCGCGATTATCCAGCCGGGTGGCTCGCGCCGCGATGACGAGGTGATCGCCGCGGCCGACGAACACGGTATCGCCATGCTGTTGACGGGCATGCGCCATTTTCGGCACTGACCGGACACGGGGAGCTTGCAGATGAACATCCTGGTCGTGGGCAACGGCGGGCGCGAGCATGCGCTGGCCTGGCGCCTGGCACAGTCACCGCGCAGCCAACAGGTCTATGTGGCGCCGGGCAATCCCGGCACCGCGGCTGAGCCGGGGGTGAGTAACCTTGCGGTCAGCGCCGATGACATTCCGGCGCTTATCGAACAGGCCCGGGCGCTGGCGGTGGAGATGACCGTGATCGGGCCCGAGGCACCGCTCGCCGCCGGTATCGTCGATGCCTTCGAGCAGGCCGGGCTGGCGTGCCTGGGCCCCGGTCAGGCGGCCGCCGAGCTCGAGGCCTCGAAGGCCTTTGCCAAGGGGTTTCTTGCCCGGCACGGCATCCCCAGCGCCGCTTATCAGACCTTCGAGCAGCTGGAGCCCGCCCTGGCCTATATCCGCGAGCGGGGCGCGCCGCTGGTGATCAAGGCCGATGGCCTGGCCGCCGGCAAGGGCGTGACCATCGCCCATGACATCGACACGGCACTGGAGGCCGCCACGTCCATGCTCCAGGGGGCGTTCGGCGCGGCCAGCGAGCGCATCGTGGTCGAGGATTTCCTCACCGGCGAGGAGGCCAGCTTTATCGCCCTGGTCGACGGTGAAACGGTGCTGCCGCTCGCGAGCTCGCAGGATCACAAGGCCCGGGATGCCGGCGATCAGGGCCCCAACACCGGCGGCATGGGCGCCTACTCGCCGGCGCCGGTGGTCACGGACGCCGTCCATGCGCGCATCCTTGAATCAGTGATCCGGCCAACGGTGCGTGGGCTGGTGGCCGAAGGGCGCGGCTACCGCGGATTCCTCTACGCCGGTCTGATGATCGATGAGCAGGGCGAGCCGCGGGTGCTTGAGTTCAACGTGCGGCTGGGCGACCCCGAAACCCAGCCGATCCTCATGCGGCTTGCCAGTGATCCGGTCACGCTGTTCGAGGCCGCGCTGAATGGTCGGCTGGCAGCCGAGACCGTCGAGTGGGATCCGCGCCCCTGCCTGGGTGTGGTGCTGGCCGCGGCGGGCTATCCCGGGGCCTATTCCCGGGGGGATGTCATCGCGGGGCTCGCCGATGCCGACGGCGACGACCGCAAGGTGTTTCACGCCGGTACCGCCACCAACGCCCATGGCGAGATTGTGACCGCGGGCGGCCGGGTCCTGTCTGCCTGCGCCCTGGGGGAAGATATCCTGGCCGCGCAGAAGGCCGCCTATGATCTGGCGCAGGGCGTGCATTGGCCGGGCCGTTTCATGCGCGCCGACATCGGTTTTCGCGCCGTCAATGCGCAGCTACAGGCGGAGCAGTCATGACGCTGGCCTACTGGATGGTCCTGATCGCGATTTTCATGCCGTTCGTGTTCGCGGGCCTGGCAAAATCCCGGGGTCGGTTCGACAACGCCCGGCCGCGGGAATGGCTGGCGGGCCTGAGTGGCTGGCGCCAGCGGGCGCACTGGGCGCAGCTCAACACCTTCGAGGCCTTCCCGCCGTTTGCCGCCGCCGTCATCATTGCCCACCAGCTGGGCGGGGCGCAGGCGTGGATTGATGCCCTGGCGGTGCTGTTTGTGCTGCTGCGGCTGGGGTATGGCGCGGCTTACATTGCCGATCGCCCCACGCTACGAAGCCTTCTGTGGACCGGTGCATTTGCCTGCGTGCCGGGGCTGTTCGCGGTGGCGGGGCTGACTACCGCCTAGGTCCGTGGGGGCGGGTGGCCAGAAAGGTGACCACGCCAGCCATGACCGCACTGGCTGACAGCCGGGCGTAGAGCGGCTCGACGCTGATCCACATCCACCCCCAACTGAGTGCGACCAGAATCAGTGCGGTGATCTTGGCCCGGGGCCGGATCGCGCGGTGGTCCCGCCAGTCCCGCAGCAGCGGGCCAAACCGGGGGTGGCTGTAGAGCCAGGCATGCAGCGCCGGCGAGCTGCGCGACGCGCACATTGTCGCGAGCAGAAGAAACGGGGTGGTGGGCAGCAGCGGCAGCACTGCCCCGACGCTGCCGAGGCCGATGAAAAACAGCGCCAGCATCAGCCATCCACGCCGAACCAGCCGCGCGCGCAGGGTTTCGGGGCCCGTCGAGCCGGTATTCTCGTCCTGCTTCAAATCAATCCTCCGCCGACCTTGCGCCTGACTGACACAGATCAACCCGAGCACGTCGCACTCCGCCTATGATGACACGAAACACTGCATCGGGAGCGGCGCGTTCATGGCCGACAATCTTCTTCTTGACCGGGCCCTGCTGCGTCGCTACGACGTGACCGGGCCCCGGTACACCTCCTATCCCACCGCTGCCCAGTTCACTGAAGACTTTGATGCCGCGCAGTATCGCGACCATGTCAGCTGGAGCAACGGCGATCCCATCCCGCGGCCCCTGTCGCTCTATGTGCATGTGCCGTTCTGCCGCACGGTGTGCTTTTACTGCGCCTGCAACAAGGTGATTACCGCCAACTACCGGCGGGCCCAGGACTATCTGGCCCGTCTGATCGAGGAGCTGGATCTGCAGGCGGCGCTGTTTGCCGACGACCGTCCGGTGGAGCAGCTGCACCTGGGCGGCGGTACCCCGACCTATCTGACCGACGACGATCTGGCGACGCTGATTGACGCCATCGCCGAACGCTTTCCGCTGGCGCCCCCCGAGCGGCGCGAATTTTCCATCGAGGTGGACCCGCGCACGGTCGACCGCCAGCGCATCCGCCATCTTGCCGCCCTGGGCTTCAACCGTCTGAGTCTGGGCGTACAGGATTTCGATGATGATGTGCAGAAAGCGATCAATCGCATCCAGGGCGTTCAGGCCACGGCCGACATCGTTGAAGAGGCCCGGGCCCAGGGCTTTCGCTCCATCAATCTGGACCTGATGTACGGCCTGCCGTTGCAGACCCCGGAGCGCCTGTCGCGGACCCTGGATGCGGTGATGACCATGCGGCCTGACCGCATCGCCCTGTACAACTACGCGCACATGCCGCAGATGTTCCGCATCCAGCGCCAGATCCCCGATGCGACCCTGCCCGCCGCCGAAATGAAGCTCACGCTGCTGATCGAGGCCATGCAGCGCCTTGCCGGCGAGGGCTACCAGTACATCGGCATGGATCATTTTGCCCTGCCCGGCGATGAACTGGCCGAGGCGGCCGATGACGGCACCCTGCATCGCAACTTTCAGGGCTATGCCACTCGCCCCGATCTGGACCTGATCGGCCTGGGGGCCTCGTCCATTGGCCAGATCGGTGACGCCTTCATGCAGAATCGCCGCGACCCCGAGGGCCATGCCGCCGCGGTCCGCGCCGGTGAGCTGCCCCTATGGCGGGGCGTGGCCATGGATGATGACGATCGCCTGCGTCGCGATGTGATTCAGGCGGTGATGTGCCGTGGACGGGTGGATTACGCGGGCATCGAGGCGCGTCACGGGATCGACTTTGCCGACTACTTCGGCGATGCCCTCGCGGCCCTCTCGCCGCTGGCGGATGACGGCCTCCTGACGCTGACGCCCGGATCACTCGAGGTCACGCCGCGGGGACGGTTCTTTCTGCGCAACGTGGCGATGCCGTTCGACGCCTATCTGGCGCCCGCCGGCGGCGAGCGGCGCTTCTCCCGCGTGATCTAGTCGACGCCCATGGCCGTCGGTGCCAGCACCTCGACGTCGACTCGAAGGGTGCCGGCGGTTTCGGCCTCAAGCTCCACTGTAAAGCGCTCGCCTTCGGTGAGCGCTTCGTCAATGCCCATCATCATCACGTGCCGGCCGCCGGGTTCGAAGGTCACGCTGCTGTCAGCGGGTACGCGCACCCGGGGCGTGTGAACCATGCGGCTGTTGCCGCCTTCCTCGATGGTGCGATGCAGTTCGGCGCGACCGGCGCGGTCGGTGTGCACACCGACCAGGGTGTCGCTGCGCCGGCCGTCATTGCGGATGTCGAGGTAGACGGCGCCCTTGGCAAAACCCGGTGGCGTCGCCCGGGCCCAGGCGTTGTCGACGACCAGTTCGGCCTGCGCAGCGCCGGCCAGTGCGGCGCCGAGCAGGGCGGTGATCAACCACGGAAATCGGCGACGGGGGGTGTGAGGCATGCTCGGGCTCCTGTCAGGCAAGGGGTTGGGGAGTATCGCCGGCGCGTAGCGTCAGCATGGGCCAGCCATTGGCCCGGGCCGCACTTTTGAGCACCGGATCGGGGTCGATGGCCACTGGCCGGTCCACCACTTCGAGCAGCGGCAGGTCATTGCGCGAGTCGCTGTAGAAGTGGATTGTGTCAAAGATCTGCTCCTGCTCGTCCAGCCACGCGCGAAGCGCGTCGATCTTGCCCGCCTGAAAGGTCGGGATGCCCGCAGGGCGGCCGGTATAGCCCGCCGGGCCGCGCTCGGGCTCGGTGGCCAGCAGCACCGGGATATCGAACAACTCGGCAATCGGGGCGGTAACGAAGCGGTTGGTGGCGGTAATGATCATCAGTGCATGATCGCGCCGGCGGTGCTCGTCGACCAGTTCGCAGGCGGCGGGCAGCATCCGCGGGCGGATGTGCCGTTCGATGAAGGCTTCGCGCCAGGCCATCAGGCTTGATTCGGGGTGGTCGGCCAAGGGCCGCAGGGCAAACTGCAAAAAGGCGTCGATATCCAGCTGCCCGGCCTCGTACTCGCGCATGAAGCGCCGATTCTGGGCCTCGAACTCGTCGCGCTGGACCGCACCCTGTTCAATCAGATGCTGGCCCCAGAGGTAGTCGCTGTCGCCTTCGAGGAGGGTGTTATCGAGGTCGAAAATCGCCAGCTGCACGCCTTAATCCCGTTGTCGCATTGCCGCTTGATTCTGCGGTGTGGAAGAATAACCCGCAACAGGATTCTTGATTTGGTGAAGTAAGTGATTGATTCAAAAGGGTTTCGTCCAAATGTCGGGATGATTCTGGCGAATGAGGCCGGCGAGCTGCTGTGGGCGCGCCGCGTGGGTCAGAACGCCTGGCAATTCCCCCAGGGCGGGATCCAGCGCAATGAAAGCCCCGAGGCGGCCCTGTATCGCGAGCTCAATGAAGAGGTGGGGCTGGCGCCGGCGGATGTCGCCGTGCTGGGGTCGACCCGGGGCTGGCTGCACTATCGACTGCCCCGGCACCTGATCCGTCGCCGCCAGCGGCCGACCTGCATCGGGCAGAAACAGGTCTGGTTTTTGCTGCGGCTGCGCTCGGCGGATACCCGGGTGCGGCTCGATGCCAGCCCCGACCCGGAGTTTGATCGCTGGAACTGGGTGTCCTACTGGTATCCGCTGGAGGCCATCGTGTCGTTCAAGCGCGATGTCTACGCCCGTGCCCTGGACGAGCTTGCCCCCTTGCTGTTCCCCGAAGGTCCCCCGGCGCGGCCGGCCAATGCGGGTGCCGGACAGCCGTCAGCCATCCCCCGACCCGGCCAGGGGCGCTAGCCGGCGTGCTGGAAACGCTCCACCGCATTGTCCAGGCGGTCAATGCCGCGGGCGATTTCCGTCAGGCGCTGGAGATCATCGTCGAGCGTGTGGCCGAGGCCACCGGTGGCGATGTCTGCTCGGTCTACCTGCTCGAGGGGGATGGCGACCATCTTCGCCTGATGGCCACGCGCGGCCTGAATGCGGATGCCGTGGGTCAGGTGCGCCTGCCGGTCAGCGAGGGGCTGGTGGGACTGGTCGCCGAGCGCGAGGAGTCCATCAACCTCAACGATGCGGACCGGCATCCGCGTTTCCGGTATTTTCCCGAAACCGGCGAAGAGCGCTTCCACTCCTTCCTGGGGGTCCCGATTATCCATTATCAGTCGCGGCTGGGTGTTCTGGTGGTCCAGCGTCAGGCCCGCGACCGATTCAGCGATGCCGAGGTCGCCTTCCTGGTCACCATGGCCGCGCAGCTCGCCGGCGTCATGGCCCATGCCCGCGTGCGCGGCGAACTCACGGATCCGGGGGACGCCGATGACGGTCATCCGCTGGGCCTGGACGGCATTGCCGGGGCGAGTGGTCTGGGGATCGGCGAAGGGCATGTCCTGACCGTCCCCGCCAGCCTCGATAGCATCCCGGATCGGCGCATCCGCCATGTCGAGGCCGAGGAGACAGCGTTTGGCAAGGCGCTGGAGGCCGCCCGCGCCGACCTTCGCGGGCTTGCGGCACGCATGCAGGATCAGGTGCCGGCGGCCGAGCAGCAGCTTTTTGATGTGTATCTGCAGATGCTCGACGGCGACAGCCTGCGTCAGCGCATCGTCACGCATATCCATGCCGGCCACTGGGCGCCGTTTGCGGTGCGGCTGACCATCGCCGAGCATGCGCGCCGCTTTGAGGCCATGGATGATGCCTACCTGCGCGAGCGCGCCAGTGACCTGCGGGATGTCGGACAGCGGTTGCTGACCCGGTTGCTGAATGTCGGAGAAACGGATCAGTCCCTGCCCGATCGGGTCATTCTGGTGGGCGAGGAGGTGAGCGCCTCGCAGCTGGTGGAAATCCCCCGGGACAAGCTGGCGGGGGTGGTAAGCGCCGGCGGATCGGCCAATTCGCACATCGCCATCCTCGCGCGGGCACTGGGGGTGCCGGCGGTCATGGGGGTTCGGGAGCTGCCGGTGCATGGCCTGCACGGACGCGCGTTGATCGTGGATGGCTACCGTGGCCGGGTCGAGGTGGATCCGGCACCGGCGCTGCGCGACGAGTACCAGCGCCTGGCTGTGGAGGAGGAGGCCATCACCGCCGGGCTGGAGGACATTGCCGGCGAACCCGCCGTCACGCCGGATGGCCATTCCATTGACCTGACCGTGAATACCGGTCTGGCCGCCGAGATCGAACGGGCGCTGGAGGTGGGCTGTGCGGGCGTCGGGCTGCATCGCACCGAGTTTCCGTTCATGGTCAGCCCGCGGTTTCCCGGCGAAGACGAGCAGATCGAGCGCTATCGCGAGGTGCTCGAGGCCTTCGCTCCGCTTCCGGTCACCCTGCGGACCCTGGACGTTGGCGGAGACAAGCCGCTGCCGTACTTCCCGACCCACGATGAAAACCCGTTTCTGGGCTGGCGCGGTGTGCGCATGACCCTGGATCATCCGGAGATCTTTCTGACCCAACTGCGCGCCATGCTGCGCGCCTCGGTGGGGCTGGACAATCTGCGGGTGATGTTCCCGATGGTGAGTCGCGTCGAGGAGGCGGAACGGGCCGCGTCGCTGCTGCGTCGCGCCCATGCCGAGCTGGCCGAGGAGGGGGTGGTGACGGCGATCCCGGCGATCGGTGCCATGGTCGAGGTGCCGGCGGCGGTGTACCAGGCCGAAAGCCTGGCGCGGCGACTCGATTTTCTGTCCATTGGCAGTAATGATCTGGCTCAGTACCTGCTGGCCGTCGATCGCAACAACAGTCGGGTGGCATCGATCTATGACGAGTTGCACCCGGCGGTCCTGCGGGCGGTGGCATCGGTCGGCGAGGTCGGACAGCGGCTGGGTACGCCGGTCTCGCTGTGCGGGAGCATGGCCGGCGAGCCGGCGATCGCGCCATTGCTGATGGCGATGGGGCTGGAGAGTCTGTCGATGAGCAGCGGGCGTATCCTGCGGGTCAAGCGCGTGATTCGCACCATCCCCTACTCAGCGGCGCGGGTGTTGCTGGAGGCCGTACTGGTCTGCGAGACGCCCGCCGAGGTGCGGCGGCTGATCAACGCCGAAATGGACCGCTACGGCCTGGGGGGACTGATCCGGGCCGGGTGGTAGCCCTCAGCCCGGGCGGCGCACCCGCACGATGACGTCGACACCCTCGATGGTCTTGCCGGGGGGCGGTGTCGGCAGACCATCCACGGCCACGCGATTGTGGGGGATGTCTTCCATTTCACCGGTTTCCTCGTCGAGGAAGTGATGGTGCGGGTCGACCTTGGTGTCAAAGTAGATCCGGCGTGGATCGGCGAGGATCTCGCGCAGCAGACCGGCTTCGGTGAACTGGTGCAGGGTGTTGTACACCGTCGTCTGCGACAGCCGCATGCCGGCATCGATGGCCTCGGCATACAACTCCTCGGCAGTGATGTGGCGCTCGCCCTGGCCGAAAATCAGCCCGGCCAGCCCCATGCGTTGACGGGTCGCCCGCAGGCCGGCGCCCTGCAGCAGGTCGCGCACGTAATCATCATGTTGGCGGGAGAACAGCGCAGACGTCATCCGGGACACCATTGTGGACTTAATCAGTACCCTATAAGGATAGCATGGAATGCCGGTATCGCCACAGCCGGCGAGGACGCGCCTCAGGCCCAGGGCTTGAGCTCGACCAGCAGCACCACGGCGATCAGTACCAGCACGGGCAATTCGTTGAACACACGATACCAGCGGTGGCTGCGGGTGTTGCGCTCCTCGGCAAAGGCCCGCATCAATCGACCGCAGTACAGATGATAGCCGATCAGGGCCACCACCAGCAGTATCTTGACATGCAGCCAGCCCTGCTCGAGCCAGAATGGCTGGACCACGATGAGTGCCACGCCCAGGCCCACGGCCACTACCGCGCTGGGGTTCATGATACCGCGATAGAGCTTGCGCTCCATGACCCGAAAGCGCTCGCGGCCGGGTTCGTCCTCGGTCATGGCGTGATAGACGAACAGCCGCGGCAGGTAGAACAGCGCGGCAAACCAGGTCACCACGGCAATGATGTGAAACGACTTGATCCACAGCGCTGTCATGCCGATTGCCGCTCCGCGAGCATGGGCCGGAGCTGTTCGCGCAGTCGCTCGAAGTCGATCGGGCCGATCCGCTGCCAGACCACGCCGCCGTCGGGGTCGATGAGCACCGTGGTGGGCGTCACGCGAACCTGGTTGAACGCATTGGCGATGCTGCCGCCGTTATCCAGGACGATGTCGTAGGGCAGCTGGCGGCGATCGACCAGTGCCTTGACCTGTTCGCGCGGGTCATAGTCCATCGCCACTCCCAGAATGGTCAGCCCCTCGTCGCCGAGATCGTGGTGCAGTTCGACCACTTCGGGCATCTCCTGGATGCAGGTCGGACAGGTGGTGGCCCAGAACACCAGCATCACCGCCTCGCCGCGGTGATCCGCCAGAGCGGTCTGCGCACCGTCGAGGCGCTCCAGTTCGACGTTGGGCGCCGGCTCGCGCGCCGGCGGGGCAAACCAGACATAGCCCACCAGGCCGACGATGACCAGGGCCAGCACGCCCACTAACCATTCTTTTCGCACGGCAGACCTCTTTGCAGGATTTTGACTGCCAGTATAGCAACTGTCCGGCCGGGGATATCAGCCCAGATAAGCGTCGTGAATGGCCTGGCGGGTGACGATGCCGGTCCACTCGCGGCCGCCCCGGCGCACCGGCCGGGTGACCAGCAGCGCGGTATCGCCGGCCCCGCGCAGGCGCTCGAAGGCATCCCGCAGACTGGCCTTTTCATCAATGGGAAGCAGCGCGACAGCGCTGGTAAACGGCGCGCGTCGGGCCCCATGATTGGCGCGCAGCATCTCCAGGCGACAGGCCCTGTCTGGCAGGCCGTCGTCGCCGGGGGCTGCCAGCACCCAGTCGGGAGTGTCCGCCAGCAGCGTGTCGATCGCCGCCGTGTCGGCCTGTGCCGGCAGTGTCCGGCAGTGCGGGTTGACCAGCTGCAGGATGCCAAGCCGGCTGGCGGCCTGCAGCAGCGGGTTCTGGCGCGGGTCGAGACCGCGTTCACCGAGTTCGAGGTGGTACACCGAGTCGGTCCGAAACACCTCGCGGGCGCTGATCGTGGCCGCCGCGATGGCCAGCATGCCCGGCATGATGATGCCGGGGTTGGCGGTCAGCTCGAGCATGGCGGTCAGTGCCGCCAGCGGCGCCCGCAGGGTTGCCCCCATCATTGCCCCCATGCCCAGTAGTGCGTAAAGGGCTGGACCGCCCAGCGGCAGCGGGATCAATGACTCGGCCAACAGGCCCACCGCGCCACCGGCAGCGGCGCCCATCACCAGGGTGGGGCCGATGAGTCCGCCGGGCACGCCAAGGCCAATGATGGCGGCAGTGGCCAGCAACTTGGCCCCCACAAGCCCCAGCAGCAGGGCAACGCCCAGTTCGCCGGCGAATGTTGCGGCAATGGTGTCATAGCCGATGCCCATCACCTGCGGATAGGCGAGGCCGATCAGGCCGACGATCAGGCCGCCCGTCAGCGCCCGCGGGACCACCGGCCAGTTGGCGAGCCACTGGCTGCTGTGGCGCAGGGCCCGGATGAAGGCGGCGGCCAGCCCCCCCAAAAGCAGTCCCAGGAACATGACCAGCGGCAGTTCGTGGAGTCCCTGGATGCTCAGCGCGGGAATCGTGAAGACAATCCCCGCGCCGAACACCAGATGGGCGAGTGCGGTGGCGGTGACACCGGCGATGATCACGGGCAGAAACCCGGCAATGGTGTACTCCATGACCACCACTTCCATGGCAAAGGCGACGCCGGCGAGCGGGGTATTGAATGATGCGCCGATGGCGGCGGCCGTGCCGCAGGCCACCAGTGTGCGCAGGCTGTTGTGCGGCAGGCCGAGGCGCTGCCCGATCTGGCTGCCGGTGGTGGCGCCGAGGTGCACACTCGGACCCTCGCGGCCCACGGAGTGACCACTGGCGATGGCAAGGGCGGCGACGATGAACTGGTGAATGGCGTTGCGCAGCGGCAGCAGGGCCTCGTGGTAGGCCGTGCGCTCGATGACAAAACCGATGCCGGTGCGCGGGTCGCGGCCCGCGATATGCCGCATGTAGAAACCGATCACGGCCGCGCCGGCAATGGGCAGCAGGAATCGCTGCCAGGCCAGCAGTCCCTCGTAGTCGCCGAGCTGGCCGTCGGGCAGCAGTCCGCGCTGGGCGGTTTCGTAGAGCAGTCGAAAGCCGATGACCACGGCCGCCGTCAGTGCCCCGGTGATCACGCCCAGTAAGGCCATGACAACCG
Source organism: uncultured Spiribacter sp. (assembly GCA_937884605.1). Classification (GTDB taxonomy): domain Bacteria; phylum Pseudomonadota; class Gammaproteobacteria; order Nitrococcales; family Nitrococcaceae; genus Spiribacter. The sequence continues at coordinate 6,321 of CALGDM010000022.1, read as the reverse complement.
GCGCACGACCGATGGACAGGCGGTATTTCTGGCGCTGTGTCGGGATTGTCTGCACTGAATGGCTCACCATCGGCGCCCGGCGGGCGTGTCTGGCATCATACAGACTGTGTTGGATCAGCTCAGGGGACGATGATGACCATTACCGCCGCGATTGTAGGTGGAACAGGCTATACCGGGGTCGAGCTGCTGCGCCTGCTGGCCGGGCATCCGCAGGTAGCGCTGCAGGTGATTACCTCGCGCGCCCAGGCCGGTCAGCCGGTCAGCGCGGTTTACCCGAATCTGCGCGGTCATGTCGATCTGGCATTCTCCAATCCCGATCCCGAGACGCTGGCGGGCTGCGACGTGGTGTTTTTTGCCACACCCAACGGCACCGCCATGGAAATGGCCCCGGCGCTGATCGAGCGGGGGGTTCGCGTGATCGACCTGGGAGCCGACTTCCGGATCCGCGATCTGGGCGTCTGGTCGCACTGGTATGGCATGGCGCATGCCTGCCCGGAGCTGGCAGCGGAGGCGGTCTACGGGTTGCCCGAATATGGCCGGGAGGCGATTCGCAAGGCGCGCCTGGTGGCCAATCCCGGCTGCTATCCCACCGCCGTGCAGCTGGGGTTTCTGCCTTTGCTCGAGGCGCGCCTGGTGGCGACCGACGCGCTCATCGCCGATGCCAAGTCGGGCGCCAGTGGGGCCGGGCGGGTGCCGAAGCCGCATACCCTGCTCTGCGAGGCCGGCGAAAACTTTCATGCCTATGGCGCTTCGGGTCATCGCCATCTGCCGGAAATCCGCCAGGGGCTTGAGCGAGCCGCCGCACAGCCGGTGGGACTGACCTTTGTCCCACATCTGGTGCCGATGATCCGCGGTATCCACGCCACCCTCTACGGCCGCCTGCGCGATCCAGCCGTGGATCTGCAGGCGGTCTACGAACAGCGTTTTGCCGATGAGCCGTTCGTGGACGTACTACCGCCCGGCAGCCACCCCGAAACCCGCAGCGTGCGCGGCAGCAACATGGTGCGCATCGCCGTGCATCGGCCCGAGGGCGGCGACATGGCGCTGGTCCTGGCGGTGGAGGACAATCTGGTCAAGGGCGCCGCCGGCCAGGCGGTGCAGAACATGAATCTGATGCTGGGATTGCCCGAGACACTGGGACTTGAGGGCATCAGTGTTCTGCCATAACGGCGATTGACGGGGTGTCGGACAGGCAGGAGAATCAGGATGGTGATGATGAACAGGAGTCAGGGTCATGAGTGAAGTGGCGGAGCAGGAAGAACTGCTGGTATTTACCGATAACGCCGCGACGAAGGTGCGTCAGCTCCTCGACGAGGAACAGAACGACGACCTCAAGCTCCGGGTGTACATCACGGGCGGAGGCTGCTCGGGCTTTCAGTACGGGTTCATGTTCGACGAATCCGAAGAGGCCGGTGACGCGATGGTCGAGAACGCCGGCGTGAAGCTGCTGGTCGATCCCATGAGCAGTGCTTATCTGGAAGGTGCCGAGATCGACTATGTCGAGGGCATCGAGGGCGCTCAGTTCGTGATCCGCAACCCCAATGCCAGCACCACCTGCGGCTGCGGCTCGTCGTTCGGGGTCTGAGGGCGCTCAGGCTGGATAGATCCCTCCCAGAATAATCGGTCGCCGGGCGCCGGTGATCGACGTCAGGTCCACGGGCTCGCCGCGCAGGGCGGCGCGGCCCAGCCAGGCAAAGCCGAGCGCTTCGACCTGACTCGCGGGAATGCCCAGCTCATCGCTGGTCAGCAGCGGTCGGTCGTCCCCCAGTCGGTGGTTGAGTGCCCGACACAAGGCAGTGTTTGCGGCGCCGCCCCCGGTTATCACCACATCCCGCGGCTCCCCGCCCCAGCGCTCGATGGCAGAAGCGATGGTCTCAGCGGTCAGTGCGAGCAGGGTCGCCTGCCGGTCCACGGGGCGCGCCGGTTGTCCGGTGTGGCCGTCCAGCCAGTGCTGATCAAAGGTTTTTACGTCCAGGCTCTTCGGCGGTGGGCGCTCGAAGTAGGCGTCTGCCAGCAGCTGCGCGAGAAACGCTGGATCCGTCCGTCCCGATGCGGCCCAGGCGCCGTCCCGATCAAATGCCGCATCAAGGTATCGACGCGCGCCGGCGTCCATGAGGGCATTGCCGGGGCCGGTATCGAATCCCCGCTCGGCGCGCCCGCCGGCGGCGAGTACCGACAGGTTCGCAACGCCCCCGACATTGACCACGCAGCGGCGCTGGTCGGCGCCGAACAGCGCCGCATGAAAAACCGGCGCCAGCGGGGCGCCGACGCCGCCGGCCGCCAGATCGCGCTGACGAAAATCCGCCACCACCGGCAGCCCGGTCGCCTCGGCGACCCGGCTGGGGTCGCCAGCCTGACAGGTAACGGGCGGTTCGGCCCGCGGGGCATGCCATAAGGTCTGACCATGGAGGGCGATGGCGCTGACCTGACTGCGCGCGCTGCCGGTAGCCTTGAGCAGTGACTCCACCGCGGCCGCGTAGACGCCGGCCAGCCGGGCATCGAGCATCAGGGTATGCGCCAGCGGCGTGTCGGCGTTGACGCCGCGCAGGGTTCTCGCCAGCTCGGCACTGTAGGGGGAGTGGATATGCCCGCACGGTCGGGGGCGGCCGCTGGCATCAAAGTCGGCCATCACCGCGTCGACACCATCCAGGCTGGTGCCGGACATCAGGCCGATCATGCGCATGGGGTCGCGCTTAGTCGCCGGCCTGGGCGACGCGGGTGGGGCTCAGCCCGTCGAGTTTGGCGATCAGCGTCGCGGTCTGGCGCTCGAAGTCGTCCCGATAACGCTCGGCGATGGGTTGGGCACCCGGCAGGTCCACCGTTCGCGGATTGCGGTGCGTGCCGTCGACGCGAAACTCGTAATGCAGGTGCGGACCCGTGGACAGGCCGGTGCTGCCGACATAACCAATGATTTCGCCCTGTTTGACGCGATCGCCCACCGAGTGGCCATTGGCAAAGCGGCGCATGTGGGCATACAGCGTGGTATAGCGCGTGCCGTGCTTGAGAACCACCGTGTTGCCGTACCCCCCCTTGGATCCGCGCTCGATGATCTTGCCGTCACCCGCGGCCTTGATCGGTGTCCCTGGGGGGGCGGCATAGTCGGTGCCCCGATGCGGGCGCTTCGTGCCGTAGACCGGATGGACCCGGTCGGGGTTGAACTCCGAGCTCACGCGGGTGAAGTCGGTGGGCGTGCGCAGAAAGGCCTTGCGCATGCTGCGCCCGTCCGGGGTGTAGTAATTGCTTTCGCCCTCGGGCGTCTCGTAGCGCAGCGCGCGGAAGCGCTCGCCGCGGTTGACGAACTCGGCGGCCAGGATCTTGCCGTTGCGTACCTTCTGACCGTCGCGGTGCAGGGTTTCATAGACCACCACAAACGAGTCGTTGCGGCGCAGATCCAGCGCAAAGTCGATATCCCAGCCAAAGATACCGGCCAGCTCCATGATCAGGCGATCGCTCAGGCCCGCCTCGATACCGGCGTTGTAAAGCGAGCTGGCGATGCGGCCTTCTGCCTCGGCAGTGCGTCGCTCGAGCTCGACGGTCTCGACGCGGGGCTGCCAGTCGCCCGTCGCGTCCCGGGTCATGTGCAGGGTCCGCGTGGGGCTCATGGCATAGCGAAGTCCCACCAGATCCTCGTCATCACGGACCTGCAGATACAGCTCGTCGCCGGGGAAAAGCCGGGTCAGCTGGTTGGCGGGATCGCCGGCGTTGACCACGTCATGGACATCGCGGGCGCTGAGCCCGGCGCGCTGAAACACCGCCGCCAGGTTATCGCCGTTGCGCACCGTTTCAACACGCCACTCGGGCGCGGGGGTGTCGGCGGGTTGCGCCGGGGTGCTGGCCACCGGGCGGTTGGCGCGGGCGCTGAGCCCCGACCCGTCGGTGGTGTCCCGCCCGTTGTCGGATACTCGATTCATCAGCGTGTCGGCATCGGGCAGGGACGTTGTGGTGCGCATCGGCGCCGATGCGGGCGGCACACCCGGTGCGTCGGGCAGCGCCAGTGAGCGCGAGGCCTGGGGTTGCTCCGGCGGGTTGGATGGCGGAGCGATCAGCGCCGCCGCGATCAGTGCTGCACCGGTGACGAGCAATCCCGTTTTTAGCCGTTTGTTCATGAGCCGGAACAATAGCCCCGGCCCGTATCCGGGTCAATTAGGATAGAATCCCGCGCCACGGCCAATGGCGATAACAAGGGGAGAACAACATGGGCGAGGTGGACGCCGCTCTGGAAACGCTCTGGCGGGGGGCGGATGAGATTATCCGCGAGGACGAGCTGCGCGAGCGACTGGCGAGTGGTCGGCCGCTGCGCATCAAGGCCGGGTTCGACCCCACTGCCCCGGATCTGCATCTGGGGCATACGGTACTGATCAATAAGCTCCGCCAGTTTCAGGATCTGGGGCATCAGGTGGTGTTCCTGATCGGCGATTTCACCGGGCGCATCGGTGATCCCAGCGGCCGCAGCGCGACGCGTCAGCCGCTCACCGGCGAGGATGTGGTGCGCAACGCCGAGACCTATCGCGAGCAGATCTTCCGCATCCTCGACCCCGACCGGACCGAGGTCGTGTTCAACTCCACCTGGATGGGCGAGATGAGCGCCACCGACATGATCGAGCTCTCGGCCCGGTACACGGTCGCGCGCATGCTCGAGCGTGACGACTTCCACAAGCGCTACCAGGCCAACCAGTCCATCGCGATCCACGAATTCATGTATCCGCTGATCCAGGGCTATGACTCCGTGGCGCTGCGCGCGGATGTCGAGCTCGGCGGTACCGACCAGAAGTTCAATCTGCTGGTGGGCCGGGATCTGCAGCGCGAGTACGGCCAGCCACCGCAGGTACTGATCACCACGCCGGTGCTGGAGGGGCTGGACGGGGTGCAGAAGATGTCGAAGTCGCTTGGCAATTTTATCGGGATCCGCGAGCCGGCGGACGAGATGTTCGGCAAGCTCATGTCGATCTCCGACACGCTCATGTGGCGCTACTTCGAACTGCTCAGTTTTCGGCCGCTGGCTGACATCGCCCGTCTGCGCCGCGAAGTGGAGGAAGGCGCCAACCCCCGCGATGTAAAGGTCGAGCTGGCCGATGAGCTGGTGACCCGGTTCCACGACAAGGCGGCGGCAACGGCCGCTCACGGATCCTTCGTCGCCCGGTTTCGGCAGGGCGCAATGCCTGACGATATGCCGGAGCATGCCCTGGAGGCTGGCGAAGGGGGGCGCCCCCTGGCGATGACCCTGCGGGATGCCGGCCTGGTTTCCAGCACCTCAGAGGCATTGCGCATGCTCGATCAGCGGGCGGTACGGGTGGACGGCGAGCGGGTCGAGTCGCGGGATACCACCCTTGAGCCGGGCGCAGCGTACGTTCTCCAGGTGGGCAAGCGGCGGTTTGCCCGGGTTAACGTCAAAAAGGTGTGACAGATTGTTGACAGCCCCGGTGTGTGCTGTACGATTCGCATTCTCGTCAAGGCGAGGTCAGCCAACCGCCCGAACGGCAGGGGTTGACGACCAAAAATTCTAATTTAGAATTCTCGGTCTCGGCGCACAGCGCCACCAACGCTCCAAGAAAAGCGTTGACACAAGCAGAACAGCGTTACACAATGCTCTGCTCAGCCAACCGAAAGGTCAGGCGCTCTTTAACAAAATGGACCAGACAACTTGTGTGGGTGCTCGTGTCGATAAACTGCTTGATGCAGAAATATCGACCAGAGCAACTCAAGAATGAGATGCCTTGTGTCGAGCCAAGATTTGTCGGCTTAACCGACTACTACTCTTAAACTGAAGAGTTTGATCCTGGCTCAGATTGAACGCTGGCGGCATGCCTAACACATGCAAGTCGAGCGGCAGCAGGTCCTTCGGGATGCTGGCGAGCGGCGGACGGGTGAGTAACGCGTGGGAATCTGCCCATCGGTGGGGGATAGCCCGAGGAAACTCGGATTAATACCGCATACGCCCTTCGGGGCAAAGTGGACCTCTGATTCAAGTTCATGCCGATGGATGAGCCCGCGGCCGATTAGCTAGTTGGTAGGGTAAAGGCCTACCAAGGCGACGATCGGTAGCTGGTCTGAGAGGACGATCAGCCACACCGGAACTGAGACACGGTCCGGACTCCTACGGGAGGCAGCAGTGGGGAATATTGGACAATGGGCGAAAGCCTGATCCAGCAATGCCGCGTGGGTGAAGAAGGCTTGCGGGTTGTAAAGCCCTTTCAGCAGGGAGGAAAAGCATTCGGTTAATACCCGGGTGTCTTGACGTTACCTGCAGAAGAAGCACCGGCTAACTCCGTGCCAGCAGCCGCGGTAATACGGAGGGTGCAAGCGTTAATCGGAATTACTGGG
>CALGDM010000021.1 GCA_937884605.1 uncultured Spiribacter sp. | reverse complement strand
CCGTTCGATCCTTGCTCGTCGGTCATTGCTCTTGCTTCTCCTTGCGTTTAATCCGTCAGCCGCTCGGCCAAGTCCTTCCCAATCCCTTCCAGCCGCTCATCCGCCTGCCGCGTCTCGGCTGCCAGATCCTTGCTGCCCGGTTGGCCCAGATACTCCAGATAGATCTTGAGCTTGGGCTCAGTGCCGCTGGGCCGAATGCTGACATGATACCCGCCGGCCAGATCCAGCTGGATCAGGTCGGTGGCTGGCAGCGGGATGGGCTCGGCATCGCTGCCATCCGGGGCGTGGCGCTGGGCGGCCCGATAGTCGTGCACGCGCTCCACCGCCAGGCCGGCCACCGCCGCCGGCGGCTCGCGGCGCAGGGCCTGCAGGCGCTCGTTCATGCGCTCGCGGGCGTTGTCGCCACTCAGCTTAAGGCTGACCTGCCGGTTCACCGACAGCCCATGGCGGCGGTAGAGCGCCTGCAGCTGATCATGCAGCGTGGTCCCCGCGGCCCTGGCGGCGCGGGCCATTTCGGTGACCACCGCCGCCGTCGCAATGCCGTCCTTGTCGCGCACCCGCCGGGTGGGGCAAAAGCCGATGGCATCCTCGTAGGCAAACACCAGCTCATCGCCGTCCTGCTCGCGCTCCAGCGCCCGCTTCCACAACCACTTGAAGCCGGTCAGCGTCTGCTCGTAGCCCACGCCATGATAAGCCGCTAGCCGGCCCAGCAGGCGCGAGCTGACCACGGTGTTCATGACAAAGCCGTGAGACGTCTCCGCCTGGCCCATCAGGTAATCCCCCACCAGCGCACCGATCTGATCGCCCATCAGCACCTGCCAGTCACCGTGCTCATCGGCCAGGGCCACCGCCAGCCGGTCACCATCGGGGTCGGTGGCCAGCGCCACATCGGCCTCCACCGCCGCCGCCCGGGCGGTCAGCCGATCCAGCGCGCCGGGCTCTTCGGGGTTGGGAAACCGCACGGTGGGGAAGTCGCCGTCGGGTTCGGCCTGCTCGACCACCTCGCAGAGCTCGATCCCGCCCTGCTCGGCCAGCACCTCGCGCACCAGCTCACCGGCCACGCCGTGCATGGCGCTATAGGCCACCCGCAGCGGCGTCTCCGCCCCCGCGGCGGACGCCGGCCGGGCGATGGCCGCGCGATAGGCGGCGCGCAGGGGCTCGCCATGCACCCGCCAGTACGGGCAGACCGGCGCGTCGGCCGCCTCGCTCCCGGCCGCCACCTCGGCCGCGGTCACCTGCGGGATCTCGACACCCGGGGGTAGGGCGCCCAGGGCCTGGGCAATCCGCTCGTCGGTGGGCGGGACGATCTGCACCGCCCGCGCGCCATAGACCTTGTAGCCCAGATATTCCGGCGGGTTGTGGCTGGCGGTCAGCACCAGCGCCGCGGCGGTATTGAGCTCCAGCGCCGCAAACGCCACCAGCGGCGTCGGCGCGTAGGTGTCAAACACATGCACACCCAGACCGGCGCCGGCGATGGTCCGCGCCGCGGTCTCGGCCAGGGCGGCGGAGCCATGCCGGGCGTCATAGCCGATCACCACGCCGCGCTCGGCGGCGTCGGGCACTTCGGCCCGCAGCAGATCGGCGAGCACCGCCGTCACCCGCTGGATCAGGCGGTGGTTCATGTGCGCGGGACCGGGGCCGGCCAGGCCGCGCAGGCCGGCGGTGCCAAACCCCAGCGGCGGCTCAAAGCAATCGCGCACGTCGCCGCGCTGGATGCGGGCGTCCAGCTCGGCACGGGTCTGCGGGTCGGGGTCGGCATCGCGCCAGGCCCGGGCCCGATCCAGCAGGGAGGGGGTATTGTCGCCGTCCGTGGTCATGGCCGCTCCCGTTATCCCGCTTCGTCGATCAGCTCGGCATAGCCGTCGGCATCAAGCAGCTCATCCAGTGCCGCCTGATCCACCACCCGCAGCCGAAACAGCCACCCCTCGCCGTAGGGGTCGGTGTTGACCTGCTCGGGGTCGTCGGCCAGATCGTCATGGGTGGCGACGATTTCGCCGTCCAGCGGCGCGTAGATATCCGAGGCGGCCTTCACCGACTCCACCACGGCGCAGGCGGCGCCGGCCTCGACGGCGCCTTCCTCGCCGGGCAGCTGGACGAACACCAGGTCCCCCAGCTCGGCCTGGGCGTGATCGGTGATGCCAACGGTCACGACGCCGTCGCCGTCGTCGCGCACCCACTCATGGGTGCTGGCGTAGCGCAGATCGGCGGGGATCTCGCTCATGATGCGTGCCTCCTAGTCCTGACACAGCGGCGGGACATCGCCGGCCGCTCCCGTGCCCTGTTTGAGTAGCAGCCGCCGCGCCGGCGGAATCAGATCCAGCGCGGTCAGGCCGATGTTGCGGAACGCCGCCAGCGGCGGCCAGTCATTGCTGAATAGCCGCACCAGGCCGTCGGTAAAGGCATAGGTGCGCCGATAATCGCCTTCGCGGGAGCGGGCATAGGCGGCCAGCACGTCGGCATCACCCGGATCCTCCGCCCCGCCCAGCGCCTCGACCAGGGCCGCGACGTCGCGCAGCGCCAGGTTCAGCCCCTGGCCGCCCACCGGGTGCAGGGCATGCGCGGCGTTGCCGAGCACCACGGCGCGGTCGGTGGCAAATTCAGTGGCGGTGACCGCAGTCAGCGGGTAGAGCGCCCGGGTGCCCACCGCCTCCAGCCGGCCCAGGCGCCAGCCGAAGGTGGACTGCAGGCGCGCCAGAAAGGCCTGGTCACTGGCCTCCTGCGCCATCCACTCGGCGGTCTCGGTGGGCAGCGGCCAGACGATGGACACCGCCCCGTCGGCCGCCGGCAGCACGGCGAGCGGGCCTTCGGGGGTGAAGCGCTCATAGGCCATGCCGTTGTGGGCCCGCTCGGCGCGGACATTGGCGATGATCGCGCTCTGGCCATAATCGCGCTCGCGGGTGTCGATGCCCAGCGCCGATCGCGTGGCCGATCGCATGCCATCCGCCACCACCAGCAGTCGGGTGGTCAGCGTGTGCTCGCCCCGGTCATCGGCGATGCGCACCTTGCGGCCCACCAGCCGGGCGGCCTCGTCACCGCCGTCGCCGGCGTACTGCAGGTGGCTGTCGATAATGCGCGCCGGGCAGTAGACCGTGGCCGCCGCTTGCATCGCCGGTCGCAAAGCCTGACCCAGCACCCGGTTGGGCGCGACATGCCCCAGCGCCGGCAGGCCCTCGGACTCGGCGCTCAGGCGGGTAAAGCCGCCATGGCCGCGGTCGGAGACATGGATGCGGCGGATCGGCTCGGCGCCGGCCTCGATGGCGGGCCACAGCCCCAGGTGGGTAAAGAACCGCCGCGAGGTGGGCGCCAGCGCGGTGTGACGCTCGTCAAAGCTCGGCTGCTGGTCGGACTGGGCGGGCACCGGCTCGACCACCGCCACACTGAGGCCGCTGTCGCGCAGGGCCACCGCCAGGCTGGCGCCCACCAGCCCGCCACCGGCGATCACCAGGTCATAATGCGGGTCAGTCGCCATGGGCCATGGCCGCTTCAATGGCCTCGACGGTCTTCGGCACCGCCGCGGTCAGGTTGTCGTGTCCGTCGCTCGTCACCACGCAGTCATCCTCGATCCGCACCCCAATGCCCTGCCAGCGCGTGTCCACCGGGCTGCCCGGCGGGATGTACAGGCCGGGCTCGACGGTGACCACCATGCCGGGCTGCAGCGTCCGCCACTCGCCCTCCACCTTATAGCCGCCGACATCATGCACATCCATGCCCAGGAAATGCCCCGTGCGATGCATGAAGTACCGCCGATATTCGCCGGACTCGAGGGCGGCGTCCACCGTTTCATCGAGCAGGCCCAGATCCACCATGCCTTCGACCAGCACCCGGGTGGCGGCCTGATGGGGGGCATCAAACGACTCGCCCGGCCCGACCCGCTCGAGCGCCGCCTGCTGGGCGGCCAGCACCACCTCGTAGACGGCGCGCTGCGCGGCGCTGAAACGCCCGTTGACCGGCAGCGTGCGGGTGATGTCGGCGGCATAGCCCGCCTGCTCCACGCCGGCATCCACCAGCAGCAGGTCGCCGTCGCGCAGTTCATCCTGGTTGGCGATGTAGTGCAGCACACAGGCGTTGGCGCCGCCGCCGGCAATGATCGGGTAGGCGGGCTCGCCATTGTGGCGGCGAAAGTCGTAGAGCAGTTCGGCCTCGACCTGATACTCCGTCTGCCCCGGGGCCACCGTGGCCATCAGCCGGGTGTGTGCCGCCACCGAAATCCGCGCGGCGGCGCGCATCTGCTCGATCTCGGCGGGGGATTTGATCAGGCGCTCGGCATGCAGCAGCGGCTCGATGGCGACATGCGCCCGGGGCGCCCGCTCGCCGTAGCGCGAGCGCGCCTCGCTGACCCACGCGATCAGGCGCTGGTCCAGATCAGCGTCCGCCCCCAGCGCGCAGTACAGCCACCGCCGGTCGGCGAGCAGGCCGGGCATCAGCGCATCCAGGTCGTCGATGGGGTGGGCGGTGTCGGCGCCATAGTCCGACTGCGCGGCGTCCTGGCCGATGGTGCGCCCCTGCCAGGTCTCGCGCAGCGGGTCGCGTTCGCGCGAGAAAAGGATGAACGCGCCTTCGGCCCGCCCCGGCGCGATCACCGCGACAGCGTCCGGCTCGATGAACCCGGTCAGATAGCGAAAGTCGCTGTCCTGACGAAACGGATAATCGACATCGCGGTTGCGCGGACGCTCGCCGGCCCCGGCAATGACCGCAATGGCGTCATCGCCCATGCGGGCCATCAGGGCGTCGCGGCGGCGGGCGTATTCACTGGCATCCATGGCGTGGGCGTCTCCGCTCAATGCAGCACATCGGGATCGGCGCGGTCCCCGGGGTCCACCGGCTGAGCGGAGGAGGGCAGCGCGGTGTGCTCGCGCACCAGCAGGGTGGCGGCACGCAGGTACTCCACCAGCTCGGTGTAGGCGATCTCGTTGTCCTCATCCAGCTCGGCATCGGGGTCGATGCGGGCGATCTCGGTCAGGTCGCTGATCACCTCGTTGGCCTCGCGGGGCAACTGCGCCGGGTCATGGCTGCCCGCCACGCCAATGCCAAACAGAAACCCCTCGCACCAGTGCCCCAGCGCCGCGGCCCGCTCGCCGATGGGGGCGTCGTCATCCGGCAGCAGCGGCTCAAACTCGAGGCTGTCGTTTTCCAGCCGGTCGCGGGTGTCCTGATAGAGCGCGGTCAGCGCCTCGAGCACCTCGCGGGCCGGCTCACCCTTGGGCGACAGACCGTCCAGCACCTGGGCGATCCACGGCGCCGCCTCGGGCGTGTCGGTGCTGCAGAAAAGCCCGCAGAGCATGCCCTGCGCCTCGGCGGCGGAAATCTCGGCCTCGACGCCCGCCAGCGCCGCGACCACATCGGTATAGCGTTCGGATTCGTTCATGGGCAGTAGTCTAGCATTGCTGCTAGACTCAACGGCAGTTCAAGGGGACGTGGCAAGTGGTTGATTCCGTTAGCGAACAGGCAGACCGACTCGAGCAGCGCGTAGAGCGGTTGATCCAGCTCTGTGAACAGCTGCGTGACGAGAACCGGGTGCTGCTGCGCGCCCAGGAATCACTGAATGCCGAGCGCGCCGCCCTGCTCGAGAAAAACGAAACCGCCCGCGCCCGCATCGAGGCGATGATCAGCCGGCTGAAGGCCCTGGAGCAGGACGGATGAGCGAACCGGTCAAGGTCAATATTCTCGATCGCGACTTCATGGTGGCCGCCCCGCCCGAGCAGCAGGCGGATCTGCACGAATCCGCCCGCCAGCTCGACGCCCGCATGCGCGAGATCCGCGACGGCGGCCGGGTGGTGGGCACCGATCGCATCGCCATCATGGCCGCCCTCAACCTGATGCACGAGCTGCTCGAGGCCCGCGCGCAGTCCCGTCACGATGGCGAGCTGGGCGATCGGCTGCAGGCGCTGGAGGCGCGCATCGGCGACTATCTGGCCGATGTCGATGTCCCCGCCGAATTGCGCCGACGCTAGACGCAGGCCGGTCCGGTAGGCAGACTGCGTGGCGGGTTCCTGTCGTGTTCGACACCGGGCTTTTGCATTCTTGACCCTACAATCATGCGCCTCAGGGGAGGTGGCGTAATGCCGTTGGTGTGCAGGTCCGCCGCGTGCGGAAAGCCTAAGACGTCATTCGACCTCCCCGACCTGAACCAAAGGGTTCAAGGGCGTTGCCCGAACGGCATGATGGGGGCCCACCCTGACACCAAGTCGGACCTGCGCCGCGCGCTGCGGGCCCGACGCCGCCGCATCCGCGGCCGGCCGGCGCGCCACGCCGCCACCCAGGCCGCCCGCCGGGTGAAACAACTCGCCGCCTGGGGCCGCGCCCGGCATGTGGCGGTCTATCTGCCCACCGATGGCGAAATCGACACCCGCCCGCTCATTCATGCCGCGCTTCGGGCCGGCAAGCGCGTCTATCTGCCGGTGATCCGCCGGCACACCGGCGATCTGGTGTTCCGTCGCTACACGCCGGGGGCGCCGCTGCGCCGGGGCCGCTTTGGCCTGCTGGTGCCAGTCGCCGCCGGCGCGCCGCGGCAGCCCCTGGCGGGGCTCGATCTGCTGATCATGCCGCTGGTGGGGTTTGATGGCGCCGGTCATCGGCTGGGCATGGGCGGCGGCTTCTACGACCGCACCCTGGCGGGACGCGGGCGAGGGCGTCGCCCGCTGCGCGTGGGCCTGGCCCATGCCGTCCAGCAGCGGCCCGCCATTCCCCATGACCGGTGGGATCAGCGCCTCGACCGAGTGGTCACCGATCGCGCCGTCCATGTCTGTTAGCATGGTCGGTCAGACGATCAACGCCGCGGGTGGACGCAGCAATGGCTTACTGGCTCATGAAATCCGAACCGGATGTCTATGGCATCGATCATCTCGCCGCCGAGCCGGATGGGGTGGAGCACTGGGATGGCATCCGCAACTATCAGGTCCGCAACCTGTTCCGGGATCAGTTCCAGGTGGGCGACCAGGCGTTTTTCTATCACTCCAACACCAAGGTGCCGGGGATCGTCGGTGTCATGGAGGTAGTGAGCGAGGCCTATCCCGACCACACCGCCTTTGACCCCGACGAAAAGTACTACGACCCCAAGAGTGATCCCGACAACCCGCGCTGGCTGATGGTGGATGTGCGCTATGTGCGCCACCTCGACCGGCTGATCTCGCTGGCCGAGCTCAAGGCCGATCCGGCGCTCGCCGACATGCGACTGGTCCAGCGCGGCAATCGCCTGTCCGTGATGCCGGTCACCGAGGCGCAGTGGCAGCATATCCTCGACATGGAAAAGCAGGATGACCCCAACAACCGATAACACGCCCACCCTCGCCACCCGAGGGCGGGCCCTGATCGATGCCCTGCCGCTGACCGCGGCGCTGTTCGGCGTGGCACTGGCGTGGCTGAGCTGGCCGGATGTGGCCAACAGCGACGGCGAGGTGCCGCCGCTGCAGCCCATCGAGACCCGCAGTGCCGAGGCGCTCGAGCGTGCCTTTACCGGCTATGACTATGGCTGGCCGGCGCAGCAGGTGCCACCGGTCAGCGTCCAGGCCTTTCCGCCGGATCTGGCCGATACGCCCACCGACACCAAGAAGTCGCTGTTCTTTCGCACCCTGCTGCCGCTGGTGCTGGCGGAAAACGCCCGCATCGAGGCCCAGCGCGAGGCGCTGGCCAGGGCCGCCCAGGCGGGCCTTACCGATGAGCGCCGGCGCGAGATCATCGCCCCGCTGGCACGGGAATACGGCGTTGACGGTGACCCGCTGGCCGCCACCACCGCGGCCAGCCTGAAAAACCGGGTCAATACCGTACCGCCGGCCCTGGCCCTGGCGCAGGCCGCCAAGGAAAGCGGCTGGGGCACATCGCGCTTCGCCCGCCAGGGCAATAATCTGTTTGGCGAGTGGACCTGGGATGCCAGCCAGGGCATGTCGCCGCGGGATGCCGCCGCCGATGCCGATCACTATGTGCGGCGGTTCACCAACCTGCGGGAATCGGTGCGCAGCTATCTGAACAACCTCAATACCCACGACGCCTATGACCGGTTCCGGTCGCTGCGCGCCCGGGCCCAGGCCGCCGGCCGGGTCATGACCCCGGCGGAAATGACCGGCGGGCTCGAGAACTACTCCCAGCGCGGCTGGGATTACGTTGACGAGGTACGGGCGATGATCACCACCAACCGGTTGAGCCAGGTGGTGGCCAATGTCCGCCTGACGCCGCTCGCCGAGCGGGTCGCCCAGCGCTAGCCGAGCGCCTTGACCAGCACCTTCGAGCCCCGCCCCGGCGGATAGAGCGCCTGGCGCTCGGCGGGCAGTGCATCGACCCCCGCCGGGGCGAAACCCTGTTCCCTGAACCAGTGCACCGCGCGGGTGGTGAGCACAAAGAGCTGCTCGCAGCCCGCCGCCAGGGCATCACGCTCGAGGTGCTCCAGCAGCTGGCGGCCACGGTGGCCGTCGCGATAGTCCGGATGCACCACCAGACAGGCGATCTCGGCGGCCGCCGTCGCGTCAATGGGTTGCAGCGCGGCGCAGGCCACCACCGTCCCCTCGCGATCCATCACGGTAAAGTCGCCGATCTCGGTCTCAAGCCGCTCGCGGGGGCGCCGCACCAGGGTGCCGTCGTTCTCCAGCGGCGCCACCAGCGCCAGGATGCCGTTGATGTCATCCACCCCGGCCGGGCGCAGCCGCTCGAAGGCCCGGGGCGTGATCAGCGTGCCCACGCCATCGCGCGAGAACAGCTCGCCCAGCAGGGCGCCGTCGCGCTGGCGGGGCAGCAGATGCACCCGCGGGACGCCGCCGCGACACGCCGCTATCGCCCGGTTGACCTGCGCCCCACGCGGCCCGGCATCCGCCGGGGCCGCTTCGAAGCGCTCGCGGGCCTCCTCCAGCGTCAGCTCGCCCAGCGGCGCACCCGCGGCATCCACCAGGCCCTCGCCCTCGTGCAAAAAGAGCAGCTTGTCGGCCTGCAGACCCCGGGCCGCCGCCACCGCCACGTCTTCGGCATACAGGTTGAACTGCTCGCCGGTGGGGGAGACGCCCAGCGGGCTCATCAGCACCACGGCGCCATCATCCAGGCGCTGCCGCACGGCCGCGGTATCAATGCGCCGCACTTCGCCGGTGTGCTGATGGTCGACGCCATCGCGCACCCCCAGCGGCCGGGCGGTGACAAAGTTGCCGCTCGCCACCTGCAACCGCAGGCCGGCCATGGGCGAGTTGGCAAGGCCCATCGAGAACAGCGCCTCGATGGCCAGCCGCACGCTGCCCACGGCATCCACCACCGCATCCAGTGCCTCGGCGTCGGTCACCCGCAGGCCGTTGGCGTAGCGAATGGCCGCGCCGCGGGCGTTGAGCCGTTCCTCCACCTGCGGTCGCGCGCCCGGCACCAGGACCAGGCGGATGCCCAGGCCGTTCAGCAGCGCCAGGTCGTGGACCAGCGCCGCGGCGGTGCCTTCGCTGAGGGCCTCGCCGCCGACGCTGACCACAAAGGTGCGGCCACGATGGGCGTGGATGAACGGCGAGCTGTGGCGGAACCAGTCCACCCAGGCGTCAAGGCGGTCGGTCATGATCGGCGCCCCCTAGAGCTCGCTCCAGTTGCTGCGCCGCCGCCAGCGGATGCGGGTGACGAGGATGCCCAGCAGCATGCCAAAGACAATCACGCCGGCGCCGGCGATAAACCAGTCCCGGCTTTCCTGATCGGCGGCGCGGTTGGCCTCGCGGCTCAGATCGTTGACCTGGCGCTCGAGGTCGAGCACCTGCTTGCGCAGGGCCTGGTTTTCGTCGGCCAGGGCCAGGCCTTCGTCGGCCTCCTGCAGGCGCTCGGTCATGCGCTGATTGTCTTCGCGCAGCTGCTCATTCTCGTTGCCGAGGGTCTCGACCCGCGACTCAAGGTTGGCCACCTGATCGGTGAGCTCGCGGTTTTCGTCGCGCAGCGCATCGCGCGCGTCCACCACCTGCTCGAGTCGCGCGGCGGCGCCCGGCTCGGCCTGCAGATAGACGCTGCGCACCCAGCCCTCGTCGTTGCCGGCACGCACCCGGGTCCAGGTATCACCGCGCTGCAGCACCTCCAGCTCGGTGCCGGATTCGAGCAGGCGCAGGATGCGATAGTCATTGCCCTGGCCGCTGCGCAGGGTGATTTCGAGGGCGTCGGTGACATATGCCGTGGTCTGCGCCAGTGCGACGCCGCTGCCGGCCATGGCGATGGCCATCAGCCCGCCCAGCGCCAGCGCCTTACCCGTTGCCCGTTTCGAATGCCGCACCCAAGCCCCCGTGTTTCCGTCAGTTGGTAATACGCCAGTCTAGCTGACGCCTTGGCCGCAGGACACCCGGCGCCTTTGCCATCGCCGCCGGCTGGGTCACAATGCGCCCATGATCCGTTATCCCGCCATCGACCCGATCGCCATCTCGCTGGGCCCGCTGGACATCCACTGGTATGGGGTGATGTATGCCATCGGCTTTGGTCTGGCCTGGTGGCTGGGCCGGCGCCGCGCGACCCGCCCCGACAGTCCGGTGGCCCCGGCGCAGATGGACGATCTACTGCTGTTCGGCGCCATCGGCGTCGTGGTGGGCGGGCGCATGGGCTATGCGCTTTTCTATAGCGGCGGCGATCTGCTGGCCGATCCGCTATCGCTGCTGCGCCTGTGGGAAGGCGGCATGGCCTTTCACGGCGGGCTGATCGGCGTCATCGTCATGATGGCGGTGTACGCCTGGCGCCACCGCATCACGCCGCTGGCGCTGGGGGATTTCGTCGCGCCGCTGATCCCGCCGGGCCTGGCCGCCGGGCGGCTGGGTAATTTCATTAACGGCGAGCTCTGGGGCGCGCCGACCACCTTGCCCTGGGGCATGGTCTATCCGCCGCTGGGGCCCGAACCCCGCCATCCCTCGCAACTCTACGAACTCGCCCTCGAGGGGCTGGTGCTGTTTGTGGTGGTCTGGCTCTACTCGGCCCGGCCCCGGCCCACGGGGGCGGTCACCGGGCTGTTCCTGGCCGGTTACGGTGTCGCCCGGCTCATGGTGGAATTCGTGCGTCTGCCCGATGCGCACATCGGTTATCTGTGGGGCGGCTGGCTGACCATGGGCCAGTTGCTGTCCCTGCCCATGATCATCGCCGGCGTCGCGCTGCTGGCCTGGGCCTGGCGCCGCCCGGCCGCGACCCCCTCGTCCTAGCTCAATCAGGAGTCTGTCCCCGCCATGCAGCAGTATCTCGACCTTCTCCGTCACGTCCGCGACCACGGTGTCGAAAAGTCCGACCGCACCGGGGTGGGCA
Organism: uncultured Spiribacter sp.; assembly: GCA_937884605.1. Taxonomy (GTDB): domain Bacteria; phylum Pseudomonadota; class Gammaproteobacteria; order Nitrococcales; family Nitrococcaceae; genus Spiribacter. The sequence goes on along the minus strand of CALGDM010000021.1, from coordinate 57,083 downwards.
CCCGCTCGGTGTTTGGCGGGCAGATGCGCTTTGATCTGGCCGACGGCTTTCCCATGGTGACCACCAAAAAGCTGCATCTGCGCGCGATCATCCACGAGCTGCTGTGGTTTCTGGCCGGCGAGAGCAACATCCGCTATCTCAAGGACAACGACGTCCATATCTGGGACGAATGGGCCGACGCCAACGGCGATCTGGGGCCGATTTATGGGGTGCAGTGGCGCTCGTGGCCCACGCCCGACGGCGGGCAGATCGACCAGATCGCCCGGGTGGTCGAGCAGATCCGCCACAACCCCGACTCACGCCGGCATATCGTGACCGCCTGGAACCCCGCCGAGGTCGATCGCATGGGACTGCCGCCCTGCCATGTGCTGTTCCAGTTCTATGTGGCCGAGGGGGCGTTGTCCTGCCAGCTCTATCAGCGCAGCGCCGATCTGTTTCTGGGCGTGCCCTTCAACATCGCCTCGTACGCGCTGCTCACCCATATGGTGGCCCAGGTCACCGGGCTCAAGCCGGGGACCTTCATCCACACCCTGGGCGACGCGCATCTGTATCGGAACCATCTCGAGCAGGCCGACACCCAGCTGGCCCGCGAGCCATTGCCGCTGCCCACCCTCGAGCTCAACCCGGCCATCGATGACCTGTTCGACTTTCGCTTTGACGATATCCGCGTCACGGGCTATCAGTCGCACCCGCGCATCGCCGCGCCCATCGCCGTCTAGGAGCGTAGACCCATGCAGATCACCCTCGTGGTTGCCATGACCGAAAACCGCGTCATCGGCCAGAACAACGACCTGCCCTGGCGGCTGCCCGATGACATGCGCCATTTTGTGGCGCTGACTCGGGGCAAGCCGATTGTCATGGGCCGCCGCAATTTCGAGTCCATCGGCCGGCCGCTGCCGCGGCGACACAACATCGTCATGACCCGCCAGCCGGACTGGTCGGCCGAGGGGGTGGAGACGGTGCATTCGATGGAAGCCGCCATCGCGGCGGCGGGGGACGTGGCCGAGCTGATGGTGATCGGCGGTGCCGACATCTACGCGGCGTTCCTGCCCCGGGCTGATCGCATTGAGCTGACCCGGGTGCGCACCGAGCTGGAGGGCGACACCTGGCTGCCCCTGTTCGAGGGCCCGGACTGGGCCCGCACCGCGATCACCCATCACCCGGCGGATGCCGAGCATGCCTGGGCGATGGATTTTGAAGTCTGGGAACGCCAGCCCGCGACTGACTAGCGCTTCATGGCCTGGAAGAACTCGTTGTTGGTCTTGGTATCCTTGAGCTTGTCGAGCAGGAACTCGATGGCCGCCAGCTCATCCATCGGATGCAGCAGCTTGCGCAGGATCCAGACCTTCTGGAGCTCTTCGGGCGTCATCAGCAGCTCTTCGCGGCGGGTGCCCGAGCGGTTGATGTTGATCGCCGGGTAGATGCGCTTCTCGGCAATGCGCCGGTCCAGGTGCACCTCCATGTTGCCGGTGCCCTTGAACTCCTCGTAGATCACATCGTCCATGCGCGAGCCGGTCTCGATCAGCGAGGTGGCGATGATGCTCAGGCTGCCGCCTTCCTCGATATTGCGGGCGGCGCCAAAAAAGCGCTTCGGCCGATGCAGCGCATTGGCGTCGACACCACCGGTCAGCACCTTGCCCGAGCTGGGCACCACGGTGTTGTAGGCCCGCGCCAGCCGCGTGATGGAATCGAGCATGATCACCACGTCGCGCTTGTGCTCGACCAGGCGCTTGGCCTTTTCGATGACCATCTCGGCCACCTGGACATGGCGGCTGGCCGGCTCGTCAAAGGTCGACGACACCACCTCGCCACGCACCGTGCGCTCCATCTCGGTCACCTCTTCGGGGCGCTCGTCGATGAGCAGGACGATGACGTAGGCTTCGGGGTTGTTGGAGGTGATGGACTGGGCGATGTTCTGCAGCAGCATGGTCTTGCCGGCCTTGGGCGGCGAGACGATCAGGGCGCGCTGGCCCTTGCCGATGGGCGCACTCAGATCGATCACCCGCGCAGTGAGATCCTCGGTGGAACCGTTGCCGCGCTCGAGCGTCATGCGCTCTTTGGGGAACAGCGGCGTGAGGTTCTCGAACAGCACCTTGTGCTTGGCCGATTCAGGCTTCTCGAAGTTGATCTGATCAACCTTGAGCAGGGCAAAGTAGCGCTCGCCATCCTTGGGCGGGCGGATCTTGCCCGAGATGGTGTCGCCCGTGCGCAGGCTGAAGCGCCGGATCTGGCTGGGCGAGACGTAGATGTCGTCGGGCCCGGCCATGTACGAGCTGGTCGCCGTTCGCAGAAAGCCAAAGCCGTCCTGGAGGATCTCGAGGACGCCGTCGCCCCAGATGTCCTCACCCTTTTTGGCGTGGGCCTTGAGCAGCGAGAAGATGACATCCTGCTTGCGCGACCGCGCCATGTTTTCGATGCCGAGGGATTGCGCCAGCTCGACAAGCTCGGCGGCGCGCTTATGCTTGAGTTCGGTGAGATTCATTTTTGCTAGAGGGGCCGCCCGACGGACGACCGCTGCCTTGGTGGGAGGGGACGCACCCCGAGGGGGTCCCGCAGGTTAAAGGTTGCTGTCGATGAACGCGGAGAGCTGCGCCTTCGACAGGGCGCCCACCTTGGTGGCCTCGACACCGCCATTCTTGAACAGCATCAGCGTGGGAATACCACGGATCCCGTACTTGGGCGGGGTCTCGGGGTTCTCATCGATGTTGAGCTTGGCGATTCGAAGCTTGCCCTCGTAGCTGCCGGCAATCTCTTCGAGAATCGGGCCGATCATCTTGCAGGGGCCGCACCACTCCGCCCAGTAGTCCACAAGGACCGGCTGGTCGGCATTGACGACTTCGGATTCAAAATTGGCGTCGGACACGTGGACGATATTGTCGCTCACGAAGCATTCCTCCAAAGGGGTATCGGTCGCTGATCGAGATCGGGCCGGTCGAACGGATCGCCCGTCAAATCAATGAAAATGGCTAAGGGGACATCGCCCGGAAGGGCTTGTAGGTCGAAGGCTAGCCCCCTGATTCACCGGTGTCAAATAGCCTGTATATTGGGGTCCATGGATAATCAGACACTCCCCCACCTGGCCGAACAGGCCGTCGCCATTGCCGAGGCCGCGGGCCGCGAGATCCTCGGCATCTATGCCAACGGCTTCGAGGTCCAGGCCAAGGCCGACGACTCGCCGCTGACCACCGCCGACAACGCCGCCCACGCGCTGATCGAAGCACGCCTGCAGGCGCTGACCCCCGACATCCCGGTGGTCTCCGAGGAGGGCGGCCTGCCCGACTATGCCGAGCGCCGGGCCTGGACCACCTACTGGCTGGTGGATCCGCTGGATGGCACCCGCGAATTCGTCAAGCGCAATGGCGAGTTCACGGTCAACATCGCCCTCATCGAGGCCGGTCGGCCGATCTTTGGCGTGGTCCACGCGCCGGTCCTCGAGTGCACCTGGGAGGCCGTCCATCGCCCGGCCCGCGACGGGGAAACCGCCCTGGGCTGGGCGCGGCGCCACGATGCCGAGGGCCAGCGCGCCATCCAGACCCGGCGCACGCCGCCCACCGACCTGACCCTGGTGGTCAGTCGTTCGCACCGCCATCCGCAGGTCGAAGCGCTGCTCGAGCGCCTGCCCGCCTACCAGACCCGCTCCATGGGCAGTTCCATCAAGTTCTGCCTGGTGGCCGAGGGCGAGGCCGACTGCTATCCGCGCTTCGGCCCCACCTCGGAGTGGGACAGCGCGGCGGCCCAATGCATCGTCGAGGCCGCCGGCGGCGCGGTCATCCGCCCCGATGGCACGCCGCTGCGCTACAACACCAAACCGTCAACGCTTAACCCCAACTTTGTGGTGATCGGCGATCCGCAATGGCCCTGGACGGCGGCGCTTGACGGGTTGCCGGTGGAGGAGCGCTAGCCGGCATACTCGGTGCGATTCGGGGGTATTGGCGCTCCCATTACCCTGAATCGGGCTCGCGCGGTACGCGGGGCGCTTCACGCAATGGATCCCACACACCCCGGCGTCCCGAGGTCGCCCGATCCAGGGCAACGGGATCGCCAATGCCGGACGCGCCACCCGATCCGGGGATTGCCGATTCCGTCCCCTTTCACCGTGCGATCTCGAGGCGCCCCGCATCGTGTGAGCGCGGGGAAAGGGGACGGAAGCGGCACCGCACTACCTTAGGGCATGAGTACGTATTCCCCCGGCGCCGCCACGCCCGGCGCGTAACCCTCCTGAGGCGCGCCCATCGCCGGCGGCGCAACGGCCTGACCCGAGCGACCAGCCAGCCACTGCTGCCAGGCCGGCCACCACGAGCCTTCCTCGCTGGGCGTCTCGCGCTCGAACCGCTCCGCCGGATAGGTGGGCTCCAGCGGCTTGAAATGCTTGATCTGATAATGCCGGCGCGGATGGCCCGGCTCGCTGACAATACCGGCGTTGTGCCCGCCCCGGGTCAGCAGAAAGGTCACGTCGGTGCGTGCCAGGCGGATGATCTTGTAGACCGAATGCCACGGGGCGATGTGGTCCTTGCGCGTGGCCACCGAAAAGATCGGCACCTGGATATCGCTCACCGACACGGGCTGTCCGCCGACATCGTAGCGCCCTTCCACCAGATCATTATGCAAAAACAGATCGCGCAGATAGTCGCTGTGCATGCGGTAGGGCAGGCGGGTGGCATCGGCGTTCCAGGCCATCAGATCGAACATCTCCTCGCGCTCGCCCATCAGGTAGTGACGCACCATCCGCGACCACACCAGATCCTGGGAGCGCAGCAGATGGAAGGCGCCGGCCATGCGATCACGGCCCAGATAGCCCCGCGCCCACATCACATCCTCAAGGAATGACACCTGCGACTCGTCGATAAACAGATCCAGCTCGCCCGGCTCGGTAAAGTCGGTCTGCGCGGCCAGCAGCGACAGCGTGGCCAGCCGATCATCGCCGTCGCGCGCCATGGCCGCCGCCGCCAGGGTCAGCAGCGTGCCGCCCAGACAATACCCCACGCCGTGCACCTTCTGATCGGGAATAATGCGGTTCACCGCATCCAGCGCGTCGTTCACGCCCAGACGCCGATAGTCAGCCATGCCCATCTCGCGGTCCTCGGGACCGGGGTTTTTCCACGACACCACGAACACCGTATGGCCCTGATTGACCAGGTATTCGATCAGCGAGCGCCCCGGCTGCAGGTCGAGGATGTAGTACTTCATGATCCACGCCGGCACGATCAGCACCGGCTCGGGGTGGACGGTGTCGGTGGTGGGCTCGTACTGGATCAGCTCCATGAGGGCGTTGCGATGGACCACCTTGCCCGGCGTGACGGCCAGATCGCGGCCCACCTGATAGTCCTCGTGACCCTTCTGCGGCCGGCCGGCGAGTTCGCGCTGCACATCCTCGAGCCAGTTCGAGCCACCGCGGAGCAGGTTGACGCCGCGCTCGTTGACGGTGCGCTCGAGCACTTCGGGGTTGGTGGGCAGAAAATTCGACGGCGAGAACACGTCAAGCATCTGGCGGACGGTAAAGTTGACCACCTCCTCATGATGCGGATTCACGCCGGGCACCCCGGTGGTCGCCACATGCCACCACTGCTGCTGGAGCAGAAACCCCTGATGGATCAGCGAAAACGGCCAGCGCCCCCAGGCCGGCGCCTCGAAGCGCTGATCGTCGGCCAGCGGCTCGATGCAGCGCGTCTCCCCGTCCTCGGCAAGGCAGTGACCGGAGTAGGCGGCAAGCCGCAGCGCCTTGCGCAGGGCCTTTTCCTGAAGCGCGCCCTGACGGCCGGGGTTGAGCGCCAGATGGCCGGCCCAGTCAAAAAACGCCAGCTGCAGCGCGGTCGGCGAGATCCCGCCGGTCATGCGCCCGATCAGGGCATGCAACAGTCGATCCCAGGCGACGGGATCGGTGACTTGCTCGGAGAAGGCGTGGTCCAGTCGTGTCATGGCGCTTCCTTTCGTGACGCTCTATTCCTTTGGGCTCGGGGGCATCGGGCCGGGTTCCATTAGGCGGTGCGGTGGCGCTTCCATTGCAGTGCGGTGTCGATCCCGTTGCCCTGGCCCGGGCTCGCGCGGTACGCGGGGCACTTCACGCAGTGGATCCCACACACCCCGGCGTCCCGAGGTCGCCCGATCCAGGGCAACGGGATCGCCAATGCCGGGCGCGCCACCCGATCCGGGGATTGCCGATTCCGTCCCCTTTCACCGTGCGATCTCGAGGCGCCCCGCATCGTGTGAGCGCGGGGAAAGGGGACGGAAGCGGCACCGCACCGGGAGCGCCACCGCACCGCGCCCCCGTCTTTATCCCCCTTCCCGCAGCAACCGCATCGGCGACGCCCGGTAGTAGCGCCGCGCCCCCAGGGCGCCGGCGGCCCAGACGGTGACAAGGCCGACGAGCGCGCCGACCACCAGGGTCAGCGGCCGAAACGGATAATCCAGGCTGAACAGCACCTCGGCCACCACCATACCGGCGGCCGTGGCCGACAGACCAGCCAGACCACCGGCCACCAGGCCCACCAGCCAGAACTCCAGCCGCGCCATGCGGCGGATGCGCCGGCCACTGGCGCCCAGGGCCCGCAGCAGGGCGCTCTCAAAGCGGCGTTGCTCGCCGGTGATCTGCAGGGCCGCCAGCAGCACCAGCACACCCGCCGCCAGGGTCAGCAGCGCCATGAGCTCCACCACGCTCGATCCCTGATCGATAATGGTGCGCACGATCCGCAGCACGCTGCTCACATCAATCGGGGTCACGCTGGGATAGGTGCGGACCAGGTCGTTGAGCACCTGGCCCTGCTCCGGCGGCAGATGAAAGCTGGTCAGCCAGGTCGCGGGCAGATCATCGAAGGTCCCGGGCGAGGCCAGCACAAAGAAGTTGACGTTAAAGCTCTCCCAGCGCACCTCGCGCAGGCTGGTGACCTGGGCGGTGACGCGCTGACCGCCCGAACTGAAGGTCATGCGGTCGCCCAGCTCGACGCCGATTTCCTCGGCAAAATCGGTTTCCACCGACAGCTGCGGCCGCGGATCGTCGACGTCGCCCCACCAGTCGCCGGCGACGAGGCGATTATCCGCCTGCAGCTCGGTGGTCCACGACAGGTTGAACTCGCGCCGCGCCAGGCGCCGGGCCTGGGCGCTGTCATAGTCGCCGGCCTGCACCGGGGCATCGTTCAACGCGGTCAGCCGCGCCCGCACCATGGGGTAGAAGCGCGTGTCGATCTGCGCCTCGGCCAGCCGCGAGCGAACCCCGTCCAGCTCGTCCGGCTGGATGTTGATCAGGAACTGGTTGGGCGCATCCGCCGGGATCTCGCTTTCCCAGGCGCTCAGCAGGTCGTTGCGCACCACCGCCAGCAGGAACAGGCTCATCAGGCCCACGCCCACGGCGACGATCTGGATGATGGCGGTGACCGGCCGGCGGGTGAAGCCGGTCAGCCACAGCAACCGGCGGTTGCCGCCGCGCCGCGACCAGGCCCGGGCGCCATACACCACCGCCGCTGCCACCGCGGTCAGCATGGCCAGGGTGGCCGTCACCGCCCCCAGTACACTCAGCGTGACCCGCAGATCGCCGGCCTGCCAGGCCATTAACGCGACGATAACGCCAGCTGCCGCCAGCAGCGGGACACCGGCACCCAGCAGGCCGCTGCCCAGATCCTGGCGCAGCACCCGCATGGGGGGTGCGTTGCGCAGGCGCGCCAGGGTGGGCAGGGCAAATCCCACCAGCGCCGCTGCCGCGGTCAGCCAGCCGGTGGCCAGCGGTTGCCAGCCGGCCGGGGGCAGGCGGGTGTCGAGCAGCTCCGCGACCAGCGCCAGCATGCCCAGGTGCAGCAGATAACCCAGACCCGCGCCGATCGCCCCGGCGAACAGTCCCAGCCACAGCAGTTTGCCGATCATCAGCGCCAGCACCTGGCGCCGGGTCGCGCCAATGGCGCGCATCACCGCGACACCGGTAATCTGGCGCTCGGCGTAGTGGCGCACCGTCAGCAGCACCGCCACGCCGGCCACAATCACCGTCAGCAGCGCCGCCAGGCCCAGAAAGCGCTTGGCCTGCTCGATGATCTCCGAGGCGCCGCGGCCCTGCTCGCTGGGCCGTTCAATCTCCACGGCATTGCCCTCGCGGGCCACGAGCTGATCGGTGAACCCGTCGAGCGCCGGCAGGGGCCCGGCCAGCAGCAGCTTATGCCGGACCCGGCTGCCTTCGCCGAGCAGCTCGGTGGCGGGCAGATCGGCGTGGTTGAACATCAACCGCGGCGCCAGTCCACCAAAGCCCTGACCGCGATCGGGCTCAAAACTCAGGATCCCGGCCACCTCCAGGGTATGGGCGCCGATCTCGAGGGTCTCGCCCACCGAGACATCCAGCAGCCCCAGCAGGCGCGATTCGATCCAGGCGGTGCCCGGGGCGGGAATGCCATCGGGGACGACTTCTTCGGCGCCGGGGCCGCGCTGAATGCGCAGACTGCCGCGCAGGGGATAGCGGTCACTCACGGCCTTGGCCGAGACCAGCCGGCTGGCCTGATCATTGAGGACCACGGTGGGGAATACCGCCGTGCGCGCCGTGGTCAGGCCCCGCGACTCGGCCTCGCTCTGCCAGGCATCGGGAATGGCGCGGGGATATTCCACCGCCCGGTCGGCCGCCAGCAGATCGGCGGCCCGCGCCTCGGTGGCGCCGGCCACCCGGTCGGCCAGCCATGACACGCCGGTAACGGCGGCCACGGCAATGATCAGCGCCAGCGCCAGCAGGCGCAGTTCGCCCCCGCGCCAGTCCCGGTAGAGCAGCCGCAGCGCCAGCATCAGCCGGCCTCCGTGGCCAGCGCGCCATCGCGCAGGTAGCGCACCCGGGCACAGCGCCCGGCAACGGCCTGGTCATGGGTGACCAGGATCAGGGTGGTGCCATAGTCACGATTGAGGGCAAACAGCCGATCGATGACCTGCTCGCCGGTGTGATGATCGAGGTTGCCGGTGGGCTCGTCGGCAAACAGGATCTGCGGCCGACTGACAAACGCCCGGGCCAGTGCCACGCGCTGCTGCTCGCCGCCCGAAAGCTGCGCGGGGTAGTGGGCGACGCGATCCGCCAGTCCCACCCGCTCAAGCGCCGCGGCGGCCTGGGGCCGGGCCTGACGCTCGCCGGCGAGCTCCGCGGGCAGCATGACGTTCTCGAGCGCGGTCAGGCCCGGCAGCAGGTGGAACGCCTGAAACACAAACCCGACCCGACCGCTGCGCAGGGCGGCGCGCTCGTCCTCATCCAGGGCGGTCAGATCCTGGCCGGCCAGACTCACCCGACCGCCGCTCGGCAGGTCGAGCCCCGCCAGCAGGCCCAGCAGGGTCGACTTGCCGGATCCCGATGTCCCCAGAATCGCCAGGGAGTCGCCGGCATCAATGCTAAGATCAAGGTTTTCGAACAGGCTGATCCGGCCTTCCGGGGCTTCGAAGCGCATCGCCAGCGCGCTCGCTTCAAGCATCGGCGATTCCTGACGGGAGGATTCCATGGGTTGGGGCATACGCGGTCGACTCCTGCATGCGTCGTGGTTACTGTGGCTGACCCTGCTGGTGATGGGGCCGGCCATGGGCGCCGGCGCCGCCAACGAGCGGGTCCTGGTCCTGGGCGACAGCCTGTCGGCCGCCTACAACATGCCCACCGAAGCCGGCTGGGTGGCGCGACTGGCCGAGCGCCTCGGCCCCGACGCGCGCGTCATCAATGCGGCGATCAGCGGCGAGACCACCTCGGGCGCCCGGGCCCGGCTGCCCGACGCCCTCGAGCGTCACCAGCCATCCATCGTCATCATCGCCCTGGGCGGTAACGACGGCCTGCGCGGCATCTCGCCCGCCGCCATGCGCGAGAACCTGCTCGCCATGATCGACCGGTCCCGGGCCGCCGGCGCCCGGGTGGTGCTGGCGGGCGTGCGGCTGCCTTCAAACTATGGCACCGCGTTCATCGAGCGGTTCCGTCAAGTCTACCGCGATGTCGCCGAGCGCACCGACGTCCCCCTGATCCCGATGCTGCTCGCCGATGTCGCCGAGGACCCGTCGCTGATGCAGGCGGACGGCATTCACCCCAACCAGAAGGCCCAACCGATCATCCTCGAGACGGTGTGGTCAGCGCTTGCTCCGCTGCTTGAATCGGACCCCGCAGCCCCGGCGGCAGACTGACCGTCATGGTCATCGGCAGGTGATCGGACAGCGGCGCGTCCAGCACCTCGACCGTTTCCACCGCCAGGCTGGGCGTGACCAGGATATGGTCGATATTGCGCGCCGGGCGCCAGCTTGGATAGGTGGGCTGGGTGCTGGCCGGTTCGCGCAGGCCGGTCTCGGCGCATAGGTAGCGCAGCTCGGGGCTGCTCGAGTGGCAGTTCAGATCCCCCATGACGATGGCATGCGACTCGTCGGCGATGCACTCGGCGATATAGGCCAGCTGGTTGAGCCGCGCCCGCTGGCTGAGCGCCAGGTGCAGCAGTACCACCACCAGGTCATCGGCCGGCGTGCAGAAGCGCACCATCAGCGCCCCCCGCCCGGGGATGCGGCCGGGCAGGCGATGCTCGGTCACCGAGGTGGCCGGGCATTGCGAGAGCAGGCCGTTGCTGTGCTGGGCGAGCCGTCCCAGCGGCCGGTTGGTCTGGATATAGCGGTGCGGGAAGGCCGCCGTCTGGGCCAGAAACGCGGTCTGGTCGACAAAGCCGCTGCGCAGGCTGCCGGCATCCAGTTCCTGGAGCCCCACCAGATCAAAGTCGCGGATGGTCTCGGCGATGCGTCGCAGGTTGGGCACGCGGGCGGTATCGGGCAATACGTGCCGCCAGCCGCGGGTAAAGTACTGATGGTAGTAACGGGTCTCGATGCCGGCCTGGATATTGAAGCTCATCAGCCGCAACCGGGCCGGCAATCGATCCATGGTCTCGGGCCCCGGGCCGTTCAGCTTTCACCCGCTTCGGTGGCCACCAGCGAGTCGGCCACGTCCAGCATGCCGCGCTGACCACCGGCCTCGCGCACATCCACCAGATACTGCCCGGCGACGCCCAGTGACGGCGTCCCACGCACCCCGTAGGCACCGGCCAGACGCTCGCCACGGTTGAGGCTGGAGCTGACCGCAAACGAGTTCAGGGCGTCCATCACCTCGGCCTCGCTGACGTCAGCCACGCTGGCGTAAAAGGCAGCGACATCGGCATGGCTCTGAAAACGCCGGCCCTGCTCGTGGATGGCGTCAAACATGGCCCGGTGGGTCTGATCGAGGATGCCCAGCGCCTCGGCGGCGTAATAGGCCCGGGCCAGCACCGCCCAGCTCTCGCGACCAAAGGTGATGGGCGTATGGACCAGATCGATACGACCCTCACTGTCCGCCACCCACTCGCTCAGCAGCGGCTCGAAATCGGCGCAGTGCGGGCAGCCATACGAGAAGAACTCCCGCACCTGAACCGCGTCGCCGGTGCCGTCGGTGGGCTGGGGGTTATCGAGCACCGAATAGCCCTGCTGGGCGGACGCCGGCAGGGTGAGCAGTGCAGCCGCCAGGCCAAGCAGCACCAGCGCCGCCGGGGCAAGACGGCGCATCGAAAGGGTCAATCGCATGATACGGCTCCGTTGAAAGTGATGAAGGCCTTCATCCTACAGCTCGCCGTAGGAGTGCAGTCCCGAGAGGAACATGTTGACCCCCAGAAAGGCGAAGGTGGTGACGAACAGACCGATCACCGCCCACCAGGCCATGGGCGTGCCGCGCAGGCCCTTGGTGTAGCGCAGATGCAGCCAGGCCGCATAGTTGAGCCAGACGATCAGCGCCCAGGTCTCCTTGGGGTCCCACGACCAGTAGGCGCCCCAGGCCTCGGCCGCCCACAGGGCACCGAGAATGGTGGCGACGGTGAAAAAGGCAAAGCCCAGCGCGATGCTGCGATAGCTCACATCGTCGATCTGCTTGAGCGTGGGCAGGCGCTGCGCCCACTTGCTGTCATCGGGCACCCGGGCACGGATCAGGTAGGCCACACCCAGCATGGCGGCGATCGCAAAGCAGCCATAGCCAATGAAGTTGGTGGGCACATGGATCTTCATCCAGTAGCTTTTCAGCGCCGGGACCAGCGGCTCGATCTGCGAGGCGCCGCGGTCAAAGTGGTACCAGAGCAGAAAGCCCACCGAGGCGGTGATCACCAGCAGCACGAAAAAGCCCATGGAATAGGTCTGCTGGGCCTTTTCATAATAGAGATAGATCAGTGCGGTGATGACCGCGAACAGCACGAACACCTCGTAGAGGTTGCTGACCGGGATATAGCCAATGCCGCCGGCAAACAGATGGGTTTCGTGCCAGCGCACCAGCAGGCCGACCATGCCGGCACCCGCGCCAAACCAGGTCAGCGTCGAGGCGACCCGGCCGGTAAAGACATTGCCGGTGAAAAGCGAAATGCCATAGACCAGCGTTGCCGCCGGAAACAGCGCGCTCATCCACATGATCGCGGACTGGCTGGCCAGCAGGTACTGCAAGAAGAAATCGGTCTGCGCGACCTCCAGCGTCGGATAGCGCATGACCGCGAACAGGCTGAGCGCACAGACCGCGGCCATATAGATTTTCGAGGCGCTCCAGTGCCAGCCGATGCCGATCATCATCCCGGCGGTGAACAGCGTGATCACCACCTCGTAGCCGTTCATGACATCGCCCAGCACCTGGAAGGTGCCGGCGGTTGCCAGGGCAACCAGAGCCGCCCAGGCCCAGTCGCCCGCCGTCAGCCGCTGCCAGAGACGCGGCCGGCGCATCTGACGCATCATTTCTTCGCGGGACGCTACCATTTCCCTACCCTCGGTCCGTGTTGTCGCGCTCGAACTGTTGATCGACCGCGTCCGCCAGTTCTCCGAACTCCTTGGCAAAGGCCTCGGGCTGGCGCTGATTGGCGCCGGCCATCAGCAGGTCGGCACCCCCGTTGTCCCGCGGGGTGATCAGCGCCCAGACGCGCCGATGCGAGACATAGAAAAGCAGAAACACCCCGATCGTGAGCATTGCCGAGCCGGCATACACCACATTCTTGCCCGGGGCGCGGGTAATTTGAAGGCCCGTGGCCTGACGGTGGTCAAAGTGATCGATGCTAAAGATCACCGGCGCCCCGTAATCCGAGATCGTCGAGACCGCATTCATCGCGTCCTCGAAAAAACCCCGCTGATCGGCATCGGTCTGAACCATTGACAGCTGCACGCCCTGCCGCGCGGCGAGCACCTCGCGATAGATCTCGAACAGGGTGCGCTGAAGCACCGAGCGGGAAAACTCCAGCAGCATCTCGGGGCGATTGGAGCCGGCCACCCGCGCCTCGAGCTGACGGTTGACCGCGCCAAAGCCCCCGTCAAGCAAAGTCGTGATCATGTCATCGGCGGTACCCGCCACCCGTTCGCCCAGGTCGGGGTTGGCCACGCCCATCTGCGAGAGCAGACCATCGGCGGCGCGCCGGGCCGCCTGTTCGACGCGGTTGGGATCATCCAGCGCGGCGTAGAAGTCGAGGAAAGTCCCCATCGAGGCGTCGTCGTCGGCCGGCACATGCAGGTACTGGAACGGCTGGCCGGGGCTGCTGCGAACGCCATGCAGATAGTACCAGCGCCCGTCGATTTCCACCGGCGCCATGTAGGTGTGAAATTCGCGCGCCTGGCCGGCGTCGTCGCGCATGGTGTAGTTGAACGACGGCCCGACGTTGCGGAACTCGTCCCGGGCGCCGGTCCGCTCGACGGCCCGCGGGTCGGGATTGACGTTGAACAGCTGGAAGTCGTCGATTTCGAGCGTTCGCTGAGTGCCGCCCAGCTGCAGGCGCAGGTTTTCGAACACGCGGCCATCCACCGGCATGGAGGCGCCGGAGCCATCGAGGATGTGCCCGGTCAGATCCAGCGCTGTCCCGCCATCGGTGAACGAGGCCTGATACAGCGTGTGGCCGCGGTGGGTGAGCGGTTCATTGACCGAGATGGTCTTGCGAATCGGTTCTTCCAGCGCCGGGTCATGGATGACCAGATCACTCTCGTAGCTGCTGGGCATACCGTTGGGGTAGTGGTCGATGCGAAAGTCCTCGAGATAGATCTCGAAGGGCAGCTCCTGGACCAGGTAGCCATCGCGGACCTGCAAAAAGGTGACACCGCTGTTGGCGCCTTCGGGGATGGTGATATTGCCGCGGAACGAGCCGCTCTCGGGCGGCAGCCAACTCTCACCCGGCACCTGCGAGACCGGCAGATCGCGGGTCTCGATGGCCAGATCGCCGGTCATTTCGCGAATCTTGAGGTTGATGTTGCCGTCGATCAGCGCGCCCACCGCGATCACCACCACGGCGACATGGGTGAGCACATAACCCGCCCGGGTGGCGCCGCCCTTCATGCCGGCCAGGATCACCGTGTCGCCGCGCACCTCGCGCCGGGTGCGGTAGCCATAGCCGCGGAACGCCGAATCGGCGAGCATCTCGGCGGATTCGGCATCGCAATCGGCCTGCCAGCGGCGATGGTTGGAGAGCGCCAGCAGCGAGCGTTCGCGCACATGGGTGCGATAGCGGGTGACTTCGCGCCAGACGCTGGGGATGTGCCGGCTCACGCAGACGCCGGTGGACAGGATCAGAAAGCCGAGAATGCCCAGAAACCACCACGCCGAATACACGTCGTAGAGGTTGAGCATGCGGAACACTTCAAACCAGAACGGCCCGAACTGGATGAGATATTCGTTGTAGGGATTGTTCTGCGGCAGGACGGTGCCGATGATCGAGGCGATGCTGACCACCACCAGCAGGGTGATCGCCAGGTTCATCGACCCCAGGAATTCAAGCCATATGCTGCCGGAGCGCCGCTTGTCGCGCCGCTTGGGCCCCGAGGGGCTGTCTGTCACTGTCGCAGCATTCTGGACCATTGAATGCCCACCTGTTCGCTATGGATCCCATGGTACCCCGCGTCGGAAGCCGGTTTAACCATCCGCCAACGGGGGATTTGCCATCGGTCGCGAACTATTCGGCTGCAATATCCGTTGGGTAGAGGCCGCGCACATAGTTGGCAACGGCCTGAATCTCTTCGTCGTCAAGCTTCGAGGCGATGTCGTTCATCATCCCGGCCTGCCCATAGCCGGAGCGCTTGCCCGACTGGTACAGCCCCAGCTGTTCGACGGTGTACTGCACCTTCTGGCCACTCAGCCGCGGGTAGCCGCTGCTGGGCACGCCCATGCCACCGGGGCCGTGGCAGCTGACACAGGCCGGCACACCCTTCTCGGCAATGCCGCCCATGTAGATGCTGCGCCCGGTGCTGAGCAACTCCTCGGGGGTCTCGCCCAGCTCGGCATCGAGCTCGGAGAAATACACCGCCAGATCAGCCATGGTCTGCTTGTCCAGACCGGCCGCCTGGCCCAGCATGATGGCGTTCTCGCGCTCGCCGGACTTGTAGAACTGCAGGTGCTCGTAAATGTAGTCCGCGTGCTGCCCGGCCAGGTTGGGGTAGTTGGGCACAACGCTGTTGCCCTGGGCACCATGGCAGGCGACGCAGGTGGCCGAAGCAGCTTCGCCACGTTTCGGGTCGGCGTTTTCGAGCTGGGCCTGGGCCGCCCCGCTCATAAGGCACAGCGCGGCAAGCGCGGATAACAACTTAACGATCATGATGTCCGACAGTTCTTGGATAGAATGGCTTTATACCAACGCCCCCCGGAGGGGTCAATTCAGCGGTCTTGGTTGAGACAATGACACTAGATTACCGCCGTGCGCAATTCCTTCTGTCCGCCGCAGAGCTCGAGCAGCTGCCCCCTGATCAGGGGGCCGAGGTGGCATTCGCCGGCCGCTCGAATGCCGGCAAATCCAGCGCGCTCAATGCCATCACCGACCAGAAGCAGCTCGCCCGGGTCAGCAAGACCCCCGGGCGGACCCAGCAGATCAACGTCTTCCCGCTGACCGGGGATGTTGCCGCAACCCGGCTCATGGATCTGCCCGGCTATGGTTATGCCAAGGCGCCGCCCTCGGTCCGCAGCCATTGGCAGCAGGTGCTGCCGCAGTATCTGGAAGGCCGCGAGAGCCTGCGCGGCCTGGTGCTGATCATGGATATCCGTCACCCGCTGGGCCCGCTCGATCAGCAGATGCTGGCCTGGTGCGATGCCGCCGAACTGCCGGTGCATATCCTGCTCAGCAAGGCCGACAAGCTGCGCCGGGGCGCGGCGGGCAACACCCTGCAGGCAGTCCGGCGCGATGCCGGCGAGCATTGCGAAATGGCGACCGTCCAGTTGTTTTCGGCACAGACGCGCAATGGCGTGGACGCCGCCCGCGAGCAGCTCGATCACTGGTTGCAGACATAAAAAACCCCGGTATCCAGGGGGGGATGGATACCGGGGACGTTTGACCCGGCCATAGGGGGGAAACGGCCGGATCAGACTGACCCGCGCTCAAGGGAGGGAGTCGCGGGCCGCGCCGGGCACTGACGCACCTGTAATGACAGCGCCGGTCGCGGCGAAGTTCAGTGCGCGGTATCCCAATCGTCACCGACACCGACTTCCACTTCCAGCGCCACATCGAGATCCGCCGCATCGGCCATGAAACCGCGGATCCGCTCGCCGATGGCGGCCTCCTCGCCCGCCGGCACCTCCAGCACCAGCTCGTCGTGGACCTGCATGACAAGGGTCGCATCGGGCTGCTCGCCGGTGATCCAGTCATCCACCACAATCATGGCCCGCTTGATGATGTCGGCGGCCGTCCCCTGCATGGGGGCATTGATGGCGGTGCGCTCGGCATACTGGCGGCGCTGATTGTTGCGGCTGTTGATCTCGGGCAGATAGAGGCGGCGGCCGTAGACGGTCTCGACATAGCCCTGCTCGTGGGCCCGGGCGCGGGTCTCGTCCATGAAGGCGCGGACTCCGGGATAGCGCTCGAAATAGCGATCGACATAGCTCTGTGCCTCGCCGCGCTCGATGCCCAGCTGGCGGGCAAGCCCCCAGGCCGACATCCCGTAGATCAGGCCAAAGTTGATGGCCTTGGCCGCACGGCGCTGATCGTCGCTGACCGCCGCGGCCTTGCCACCGAACACCTCGGCGGCGGTGGCGGCATGAATGTCCAGCCCTTCGGCAAAGGCCCGGCGCAGTCCATCGTCGCCGGACAGATGCGCCATGATGCGCAGCTCGACCTGCGAGTAGTCCGCCGCCATCAGCCGATAGCCCGGCGTGGGCACAAACGCGCGGCGAATGCGCCGACCCTCGGGCGTGCGGATGGGGATGTTCTGCAGGTTGGGATCCGACGACGACAGCCGCCCGGTGGCGGCCACCGCCTGGTGGTACGAGGTGTGCACCCGTCCGGTCTCGGGATTGATCAGCCCCGGCAGCTTTTCGGTATAGGTGGAGCGCAGCTTCGAGACACCGCGATAATCGAGGATCATGCGCGGCAGGTCATGGCCCTGGGCGGCGAGGGCTTCGAGCACCGACTCGGCGGTGGAGGGCGCGCCCTTGGGGGTTTTGGCCAGCACCGGCAGGCCCTGGCGCTCGTAGAGGATTTCCTGGATCTGTTTGGGCGAGCCCAGGTTGAAGGGGCCGCCGGCGGCTTCGTGGGCCTGCGACTCGAGCTGCTGCATGGTCTCGGCCAGCTCGCGGCTCTGGGTGGCCAGCAGCCCCGCATCCACGCGCACGCCGGTGCGCTCGATGCGCGAGAGCACCGGCAGCAGCGGCAGCTCGATGGTCTCGTACACCGATCGCGGGCCACTGCGCTCGGCCAGCGACGGCCACAGCGACTCATGCAGGCGCAGGCTGATGTCGGCGTCTTCGGCGGCATAGTCCACCGCCTGATCCAGACCGACCTGATCAAAGCTGATCTGCCGGGCGCCCTTGCCGGCGACCGCCTCGTAGCCAATGGGCCGATAGTTGAGATACTTCTGCGCCAGCGAGTCCATGTCGTGGCGGGCCGCCGTGGCGTCCAGGCAATACGACTCGAGCATGGTGTCGTGGACCACGCCGCGCAGGGTAATGCCGTGATTGGCCAGCACGCTCATGTCGTATTTGAGGTTCTGCCCCAGCTTGCCGGCGTCGGGGTCCTCGAGCAGCGGCTTGAGCCGCGCCAGACTGGCATCGCGGTCCAGCTGTCGGGGCTGATCCGGCCCGGTATGCGCCAGCGGCAGGTAGGCCGCCTCGCCGGCGGTCACCGCAAACGACACGCCGACGATGCGCGCGCGCATGTAATCGAGGCTGTCGGTTTCAAGATCCAGGGCAAAGCACGGCGCCGCCGCCAGCCGCTCGATCCACTCGCCAAGGCGGTCCTCGTCCTGAATGCATTCATAGCTCGCCTGCGGGTCGGCCGGGTCATGCTGGGTGACCGTCGCCGGCGGGTCGTCGGCGTCGGCGTCGCCGTTGGCCTCGACCTCGCGCAGCCAGGTGTTGAACCCAAGGTGGCGGTAGCGGCGGGCCAGTTCGTCGCGATCGGGGCTTGCCAGCCGGATGGCGAGCGGGGCCAGCGGTAGGTCGACGTCGCAGTGAATCGTCGCCAGCTGCCGCGAGAGATCCAGCTCGTCGAGGTGCGCGCGCAGGCTTTCGCCCACCTTGCCGCCGATCTGCCCGGCGTGCTCGCGGATCCCGTCGATGGACTGGTACTGGGTCAGCCATTTGGCGGCGGTCTTGGGCCCCACTTTGGGGACACCGGGGATGTTGTCCGAGGTATCCCCCACCAGGGCCAGATAGTCGATGATCTGCTCGGGCGGCACACCGAACTTGTCGATGACGCCGTCGCGATCGAGCAGGGTGTTGGACATGGTGTTGAGCAGCGTGACCCCGCCGTTGACCAGCTGCGCCATGTCCTTGTCGCCAGTGGAGATGAGCAGTGTCAGACCCTCGTCCCGGCCACGCACCGCCAGCGTGCCGATCACGTCATCCGCCTCGACACCGCTGACCTCGATCAGCGGCAGGCCCATGGCCCGTACCACCGCCTTGAGGGGCTCGAGCTGGGCGGCCAGGTCGTCGGGCATGGGCGGACGGTTGGCCTTGTACTCAGCGAACAGCTCATCACGAAAGGTCTTGCCCGGCGCGTCGAAGACCACGCCCATGTGCACCGGTCGATAATCATCGATCAGCCGGCGCAGCATGCTGATCACGCCATAGACCGCGCCGGTGGGCTCGCCGGAGGCGTTGGTCAGGGGCGGCAGGGCGTGATAGGCGCGGTAGAGGTAGGACGAACCGTCCACCAGCAGCAGGCGCTTGTCGGGGTCACTCATGGCAGTCTAGATCCGTTCGAGGTTGGCGTATGCGGCCACAAGCCACTTGGTGCCCGCCTGGTTGAAGTTGACCTGAATGCGCGCGTTGGGGCCATTGCCCTCGCAGTCCAGCACCACACCCTCGCCGAAACGGCTGTGCTGAACCCGCTCACCCAGACCGAACTCGGCCTGGGTGGCAGGGGTCTCGCCCAGGCCGCTGTTCGCGGCATCGGGCCCGGTCACCGAAAACCGCGCCCGCACCTCGTCCACCAGCGCCGGCGGCAGCTCGCGGATGAATCGCGAGGCAATGGCAAAGTCGTCGCGACCATGCAGGCGGCGGCGCTCGGCATAGGTGATCAACAACCGCTGCCGCGCCCGGGTGATGCCGACGTAGGCCAGCCGGCGCTCCTCTTCGAGCCGGCCGGGTTCCTCCACCGACATGCGATGCGGGAACAGCCCCTCCTCGAGCCCGGCCAGAAACACCACCGGAAATTCCAGCCCCTTGGCCGAGTGCAGGGTCATGAGCTGGACACAGTCCTCCCAGTCACCGGCCTGCCCCTCGCCGGCCTCCAGCGCCGCGTGGGCGAGGAATGCGGTCAGCGGCTCCATCTCGGCCTCGGCGGTGTTGTCCTGTTCGAAGTTGCCGGCCGCGGTGATCAGCTCGTCAAGGTTTTCCAGCTTGTCCTGGGCGCGGTCGGAACCGTCCTTGCCCAGATGGCCCCGCAGCCCGCTGCGGGTGATGACGGTCTCGATGCGATCGGGCAGCGCGGCGTCGGCGGTCTCGCTGGCGAGTCCGTCGATCAGTTCGATGAACGCGCGCAGGGCGTTGCCGGCCCGGGCCGGCAGCCCGCCGGGCTGGCTTGCCAGTCCCCGGGCCGCCGCCCACAGGCTGATGCCCTGGTCGCGGGCGGCAAGGCGCAGGGTCTCGACGGTGCGATTGCCAATGCCCCGGGTGGGGGTGTTGATGATGCGCTCGAGCGCGGCGCTGTCATCGCGATTGGCGATCAGGCGCAGATAGGCCAGGGCATCCTTGATCTCGGCGCGCTCGAAAAACCGCAGCCCGCCGTAGACCCGATAGGGGATGCGCCGGGCCATCAGTGCCTCTTCGAAGGTGCGGGACTGGGCGTTGGAGCGATACAGGATGGCGACATCACTGCGCGCGAGGCCCTGTTCCTCGACCATGGCCATGAGCCGCTCGACCACAAAACGGGCCTCGTCCTGCTCGTTGAACGCCGCGTACAGGGCAATCGGCTCGCCGGCCTCGCCCTCGGTCCAGAGCTTTTTGCCCAGCCGGTCGCTGTTGCGGGCGATCAGGGTGTTGGCGGCATCCAGGATGGTGCGGGTCGAGCGGTAGTTCTGCTCAAGCCGCAGCACCTGGGTGTGCGAGTAGTCGTTGCGGAAACGCTCGAGGTTTTCCACCCGTGCACCACGCCAGCCATAGATCGACTGATCGTCGTCACCAACGATGAACACGTCCGACTCGGGCCCGGCCAGCAGCTTGAGCCACTCGTACTGAATGCCGTTGGTGTCCTGGAACTCGTCCACCAGCACGTGGCGAAAGCGCCGGCGGTAGTGGCCCAGCAGCTCGAGGTGGTTCTGGAGCATTTCCACCGTGCGCAGCATCAGCTCGGCAAAGTCCACCACCCCGGCACTGCGACAGGCCTGCTCGTAGGCGGCATAGACCCGGGCCATTTCGCCGCTGTAGGGGTCAGCGCTGTCGAGGTCTTCGGCGCGCTCGCCGGCATCCTTGCGGGCATTGATAAAGCCCTGCAGCTGGCGCACCGGCCAGCGGTTTTCATCCACCTCAAGGTCGCGCATGACGCGCTTGACCAGGCGCCGCTGGTCCTCGCTGTCGAGGATCTGGAAGCCCTGGGGCAGACCCGCTTCCTGCCAGTGCAGACGCAACAGCCGATGACTGAGCCCATGGAAAGTGCCCACCCAGAGCCCCGAGCCGTTGATGCCGAGCAATGATTCGATGCGGGCCCGCATCTCGGCGGCCGCCTTGTTGGTGAAGGTGACGGCCAGCAGGTTCCAGGGGGTGGCGCCCTCGACCCGCACCAGCCAGGCGGCGCGGTGGGTCAGGACACGGGTTTTGCCACTGCCGGCGCCGGCCAGCACCAGGGCATGCCCCAGCGGGGCGGTGACAGCCTCGCGCTGCGCGGGGTTGAGCGGGTCGATGAGATCAGAGACGTCCATGCCGCCGGAGTATATCAGCGCGCCCGGTGACTAGGGGGTGGCGAGCGCCCTGACCGGCGGCAGATCGCGGATGAGTTCGGCGAGGGCACTGACCACCGGTTCGCGGGCACAACCGCGGCGACGATAGATGGCCAGCTCGCGCACCGGCGGACGGCCGGCAAACGGGCGCACCGCCAGCCCGTCGGTGGCATTGCCCGCTGCCTGCACCGCCAGGGTGGGCAACAGGGTCACGCCGGCGCCGGTGGCCACCATCTGGCGCAGGGTCTCGAGGCTGGTGGCACGAAAGTCCTGATGCTGCTGCGCCCCCACCCGCGAGCAGAAGTCGAGCGCCTGATCGCGCATGCAATGGCCTTCCTCGAGCAGCAGCATGGGCGTGGCATCCAGGTCATCCCGGGCGATCTCGGCCTGGGCGGCCAGTGGATGCGACTGCGGCAGGGCGACCTCGAAGGGCTCCTTGAACAACGGCTGCGCGATCAGCCCCTCGTCGGGGACCGGCGCGCCCATGATGGCGGCGTCGAGGGTGCCCTCGCGAAGCCGGTCGATGAGCCCGCGGGTACGCTCCTCGTGGAGCAGCAGGCGCAGCTTGGGATAGCGCGCCTGCAGGATCGGGAACAGATGCGGGATCAGGTAGGGACCGAGGGTGGGAATGATGCCGATGCGCAGATCCCCGCTCATCGGATCCCCCGCCGCGCGCGCCACGCTGACCAGATCATCCACCTCGTCGAGGATCTGGCGCGCCCGCTCGGTGATCATGCGACCGATGGGCGTGACCAGCACCCGTTTGCTGGTGCGCTCCACCAGCTGCACCTCGAGATAGGCCTCGAGCTTTTTGATCTGCGTGCTCAGGGTGGGCTGGCTGACAAAACACGCCGCCGACGCCCGGCCAAAATGCTGATGGTCGGCGACGGCGACGAGGTAGCGCAGATCGCGAAAGTTGACATGATTCATGGGCCGATCCCGAGGGACATCCGAAAGATCCCCATTCTAGCGCGGGATCGGCCCGGTTGTGCGAGTCAGCCGGCGGCCAGGCAGGTCGCCAGCCGATCGCCGAGCTGGCGGATCAGTGTGGTGTAGTAATCGCCATCGGCCGGAATCTCGCTGCCCAGCGGATCCAGCACCCCGGTGCGGGCTTCGGTGCCCTCGAGCACGGTCTCCACCAGCGCCGGGTTGAACTGCGGCTCGGCGAATACGCACTGCACGTCCTGTTCGGCGACGATGGACTGGATCTCGGCGATATGGGCCGGGCCCGGATCGCGGGCGTCACTGAGCGAGATGGCACCCACCGTGTTCATGTCAAAGCGGCGCTCGAAATACTGGTAGGCGTCGTGGAACACGATAAAGGCCTGGTCATGGACCGGTTCGACCGCGCCGCGCACCTCGCTGATCAGCCCGTCGATGCGGTCGCGCGCCGCCTCGGCATTGGCCTGATAGCGCTCGGCGTTGGCGGGGTCCTGCCGGGCCAGTGTGTCGGCGATCACGCCGAGCCAGTGCTGTGCGTTGACCGGATCCAGCCAGGCATGGGGATCCGCGCCGGCATGGTCGTGCTCGTCGTGGCCGTCGTGGCCGTCATGATCATGTTCCTCGTGCCCGTCATGCTCATCGTGACTGCCGTGATCATGCTCGTCGTGGCCGTCATGTTCGTCGTGGCCGTCATGCTCGTCGTGCGCGTCGGCACCCTCGGCGCTTGCCAGCACTCGGTCCCGAAAGTCGTATCGCAGGGTGCCCTCGTGGTGCAGCAGCGCCACCGTTTCGGCATCGCCGGCCATATTGCCCAGTGCGTCGGTCAGCCACGGGGTCAGCTCGTCGCCCACCCAGAACACGACATCGGCATTCTCGAGGGTGGCGGCCTCGGACGGGCGCAGCGAATAATTGTGCGGCGAAGCGCCGCGCTGGATGACCAGCTCCGGCTCGGCCACGCCGGCCATCACCTGAGTGACCAGCGACTGCACCGGCGCGACATCGGTGGCCACTCGGGGCGCCGCCAGCGCCGGCGCGGCGATGACGCCGATGGCCAGGCCCAGCAGGGCGGCACGGGGACGCGGAAAGGCGGATGAGGACGGGCGTTTCATGAGAAACTCTCCTTCGCAGGCTGCTTATGTAACGATATACTATAACAATCTTCGCACGGGTTTCACTATGGCGCTTCCACAGACTCCCTTGATTCAGGCGGATGGCCTCAATCTGCGGATCAATGACAACCCGATCCTGCAGGACATCACGCTGAGCCTGTCCGCCGGCGAGATCGTGACCGTGGTCGGCCCCAACGGGTCGGGCAAGTCGACGCTGCTGCGCGCGCTGATCGGCGCCATGACACCGACCAGCGGCCGCATCACCCGCGCGGCCGGCCTGCGCCTGGGCTATGTCCCCCAGCGCCTGCATATCGATCCCACGCTACCGCTCAGTGTGCGGCGGTTTCTGAACCTGCCCCGCCGCCACGCCCGGCGCGCCATCGATGAGGCCCTCGAGCAGGCCGGCATCCCCGGGCGTGCCGATAGTCCCCTGACGGCGCTGTCCGGCGGACAGTTTCAGCGGGCGTTGATGGCCCGGGCACTGATCGACGCGCCCAATCTACTGATGCTCGACGAGGCCTCGCAGGGGCTCGACCAGGCCGGTACGGCGGATTTCTACCGCCAGCTCGAGCACATTCGCGACCGCCTTGGCTGCGGGATTCTTCTGGTCAGCCATGACCTGCACGTGGTGATGCGGGCCGCCGATCGGGTGATCTGCCTCAATCACCACATCTGCTGCCAGGGCCGGCCCGAGGCGGTGAGCGCCGCCCCGGAATACCGCGCCCTGTTCGGCACCGATGACGAGACCGCGCTGGCGCTGTTCCGCCATAACCCCCATCACCATCCCCACGACGCGCATACGGAGCCTGATCATGCTGGATGACTTCATGGTTCGCGCCACCCTTGCGGGCCTGGGCGTGGTACTGGCCGCGGCACCGCTGGGCTGTTTCGTGGTGTGGCGGCGAATGGCCTTTTTTGGCGCGGCCACTGCCCATGCCGCGGTGCTGGGCGTGGCGCTGTCACTGGCGCTGTCGATGTCGGTGTTCGTGGGGGTGCTCGCGGTCTCGCTGCTGATGGCGGTCACGGTCAGTCTGCTCAGCGATCGGGGCTATGCCATGGACACGCTACTGGGGGTGATGGCGCACTCGTCGCTGGCCTTCGGCCTGGTGGCGGTGTCGTTTCTCAGCGATGTGCGCATTGACCTGATGGCCTACCTGTTCGGCGATATCCTGGCCGTGGGTCGCACCGACCTGGCAATCATCTGGGGCGGCTCGCTGCTGGTGCTGGGTCTGACCCTGTGGCGCTGGCAGGCGCTGCTGCTGACCACGGTCAATGCCGATCTGGCCTATGCCGAAGGCATGGATCCGTCGCGCGAGCGGCTGATCCTGACCCTGGCGCTGGCGATTGTGGTGGCGGTGGCCATCAAGGTGGTGGGGGTGCTGCTGATCGCGGCGCTGCTGATCATTCCCGCCGCCACCGCGCGACCGTTCAGCCGCACGCCCGAGCGCATGGCGATGGCCGCGGCCGGCCTGGGGGCGCTGGCGGTGCTGGGCGGCATGTGGGGGTCGTGGCAGTGGGACACGCCCACCGGGCCGACCATCGTCTGTGTATCCGCCACGCTGTTCGCTGTGTTGGCGGGTCTGGCGCGCAGCCTGCCCGGCCGCCATGGGGCGGTTTGACACGGCCCGGTGGGGCTGGGAGCGTGAAGGCCATTGTCACAACCGCAACGGAGCACGCTGGAATGGATCTTCCACAGATTGATGAATCCCTCGGCCATGCGCTTTTCAAGGCCACGGCCGACCACTCGCTGAACGCCATCACCATCACCGAGGCGGCGGAGGATGGCAGCGCCGGACCGATCATCTACGTCAATCCGGCGTTCACCGAGATGACCGGCTATACCGCCGACGAGGTCGTCGGCAAGACCCCGGGTATGCTCCAGGGCCCCAAGACCGAGGCCGCCGTGCTGCAGCGCCTGGGTGAGCAGATCCGCCGCGGCGAGGTCTTTCATGGCGAGACGGTCAACTACCGCAAGGACGGCCGCGAGTTCATCCTTGAGTGGAAGGTGGTGCCGGTCATGCAGGACGGCCGGGTCACCCACCACGTCGCCGTGCAGTACGACGTCACCGGCGAGATCTAGCGCCGGCTAGCCCGGCGATCGGCCGGCCCGGGTGGCATCCAGCGCCCGGGACAGATCGTCGATCAGATCGTCCGGATCCTCCAGACCCACGCTCAGGCGCACCAGGGGCCCACGGTCCGCGCCGGTCTCGAGGCTGCGTGTGTCGCGCAGGCTGCAGGGCAGGGCCAGGCTCTCGAAACCGCCCCACGACGCGCCGCGGCCAAACAGGGCCAGCTCATCGACGAAGGCGGCGGCGCGATGCGCGACGCCGGGGGCAAGCTCAATGCTGAACAGCCCCGCCGCGCCGTCGAACTGGGCGCGCCACTGGGCGTGATCGGGGCTGTCGGGCAGGGGCGGATAGTGCACCGCCGCCACCTCGTCACAGCCCTTCAGCCAGCTCGCCAGCCGCAACGCCCGCTCGGCATGGGCGGGATAGCGGATATGCAGGGTGCGCGCCCCGCGCAGCACCAGCGCACAGTCGTCGGCGGACACCGCCAGCCCCAGCAGAACGCTGGCCTCGTGCAGCGTCTCGAAGGCCTCGGCGGTGGCGGTGACCGAGCCCATGAGCACATCCGAATGCCCGCCCAGATACTTGGTGCCGGCGACGATGGACAGGTCCGCGCCATGCTCCAGCGGCCGATAGCAGTAGCCCGACGCCCAGGTGTTGTCGCAGACCACCCGGACATCCCCGTGCGCGCGGGCGATGGCGGCGATGCCGGCGATGTCCTGCAACTCCATGGTCACCGAGCCGGGGGTTTCGGTGTAGATCATGCGGGTGGTCGGCTGCAGCAGCCGCGCCAGGTCAGGCTCACGCGGGCTGTAGAAGTCGTAGCGAATACCCCGCTCGTGCAGAAACCGATCCAGCAGCTCGCGGACCGGGGCGTAGACCGTGTCCACCACGAGCAGGTGGTCGCCGGGGCGCAGAAAGCCCAGCAGCACCGCGGCGATGGCCTCGAGCCCCGAGCTGTAGAGCTTGGTGCCGTGGCCGTTCTCGAGGTCGGTGATCAGGTCCTCGAGGGCAAAACCGGTGGGCGTGCCGCGCACCCCGTAGGTAAACGACTGCGCACCGGCGCTGCCGGGTTGCTGGGCGGCGGCCATGTCGGCCATCGAGGCAAAATCCACCGTGGCCGCGCGCACCACCGGCGGATTCACCGGCCGCCGGCCATCGACATACGGCGGTCGTGCGCCGTGCACCAGTCGCGTCCCGCGTCCCACGCTTGTCTCCTTCTGATCCCGGGCCATGGGCCCTCAGCATGGCAGGATTGGCGGGGCTCGCAAGGGGCAGGGGCCGGCGCCACCCAACCCCACGGTGGCAAGGCTGATGACCGGGCCGCCGGGGTGTATGCTCAAGGCTTCCCGTACGGGTTCTCATGCAAGCAACAGGAGCAAAACCATGGACGTTCTCTACACCACGACGGGCACCGCCAGCGGCGGTCGCGATGGCCACGCCGCCACCCGCGACGGTTCGCTCGACGTCAAGCTGACCGCCCCCAAGGAGCTCGGCGGCCCGGGCGGCGAAGGCACCAACCCCGAGCAGCTGTTTGCCTGCGGCTACTCCGCCTGCTTTCTGGGCGCCATGCAGTTTGCCGGCGGCCAGGCGGGCATTCAGGTGCCGGCCGACACCAAGGTGACCGCCGACGTTGCGCTGGGCAAGCGCGATGATGGCCAGGGCTTTGCGATTGGCGTGGATCTGTCGGTGGATCTGCCGGGCGTGGACCGTGCCGACGCCGAGAAGCTGGTCGAGGCCGCCCACGTGGTCTGCCCCTACTCCTACGCCACCCAGGGCAATATCGACGTCACCACGACCATCGCCTGAGGGCGCTGGACGTTCAGCAACGGCCGCCGGATCGCCGATTCGGCGGCGGCTCAGTCGGTGGTGACGGTCACAGCCACCGAGCCCATGGCCTCGATGTGGCCCACCAGCCGATCCCCCGGCGTCACCGGCGCCACGCCGGCCGGCGTTCCGGTCAGGATGATATCCCCCGCGGCCAGCGTGAACCGCGCCGACAGGGCGGCGATCACCTCGGGCAGCGACCAGATCTGCTGATTGAGGTTGCCGCGCTGGCGCACCTCGCCGTTGACCGCCAGTTCGATGGCGCCCTCGGCGTGATCCCCGCACTGCCCCGCCGGGGCCAGCGCCGAGCAGGGCGCGGCATCGTCGAAGGCCTTGGCATCAATCCACGGCCGGCCCCGCGCCTTGGCCCGGGCCTGCAGATCGCGGGCGGTCATATCCAGCGCCACGCCATAACCCCAGACACAGCCCAGTGCCTGCGCGACGGGAATATCGCGTCCGCCCTGGCAAAGCCCCACCATCAACTCGATCTCGTGCTGCACGTCACGGCTGCCCGCCGGGTAGGGGAAACGCCCGTCGGTGCGCAGGTTCTCGGGGTTTTTCTGAAAAAAGAACGGCGGCTCGCGATCCGCGTCATGACCCATCTCGGCGGCGTGATCGGCGTAATTGCGTCCCACGCAGTACACCCGCCGCACCGGAAAGCGGCCACCATCGGTAACCGGCAGCATCCAGCGCGGCGGCAGCGGAATCACCGTGTCACTCACAGCATTTTCTCGCCGGTGTTGCGGCCCGGTGTCACGCCGGTGGTCATCCACGCCGGACCGGCATCGATCGAAGCCTTTTCAAGCTGCCAGCGAAAGCGGTAGAAGCCGCCATCCCGGGCCAGCACCCGAACCCGGTAGGCCGCGCGGCGATCGCCCTCGCCCAGGGGGACGATCTCGGCGCGGCTGTGATTGATGAGCACGCCATAGCCGGGCCCCTTGAGCATGCGCTTGAAGCGCGACAGCGGCCCGGTCACCGCGCGGTTGTCGGGATGGGCAAATGCCCAGACCCGTTCGATCCCGGCATTGGGTGTCGGATCGTCATTGTCACTGAGGGCATCAAGCTGGATCTGCACCACCTCGCGGGCGGCCAGGTCCGGCCCCGGGACCGGCGGCTCGCTGGCGCTGGCCATTCCGGCAATCAGCAGACCGGCGCACAGGCTCTGGCAGAATCGCGAAACCAACATGGCGAATCATCCTCTAAAACGGGTACACACCCTGTGACAACACGCTTCCGATCTTCTTCGACATCGGGTTAGAGTGCAATCAACGCAGCGGCTTGCGCCCCATCGGGAGAGACATGGTCAAAACCAGCGCCAGCGCGATGATCCGCCGACCCAGCCCCGTGGTATTCGCCTTTGTGGTCGATGGCTTTATTGATAATTACCCCCGCTGGTCGCCCGAGGTCAAAAGCCTGAAGGCGTTGTCGGCGGGGCCCCTCGATCTGGGCTGGAGAGGCCGGCAGATGCGTGTCGACCAGGGCCGCAAGACCACCACCGACTTCGAGGTGATCGCCTTCGAGCGGCCCCAGCGGATCAGCTTTCAGGGTGTCAAGGATCCGTACTACATCGATTTCCACTTTGGCGACGAGGGCGGGCAGGCCACCCGGCTGACGTTCCGCTTTGAGCTCGGCCAGCTGGGCATGGCGTTTCGGCCATTCGAAAAGCTCATCACCCACGCGGTGCAGACCGGCGTTGACCGCGTTGCCCGCAATCTCAAGCACCTGGTGGAATCGGAAACACCCGACCCCGCCCGCGCCCCCTCAGGAGAGCAGTGATGGCATTCACCCCCGAGAAAGACACCGGCCTTATCCCCAACATGCTCACCCAGATCCTCGATACCTGCGTGAACGGCATCACGCTGTCGGACCCGGATCAGCCGGATAACCCGATCGTGTTTGCCAACAAGGTGTTCGAGGACATGACCGGCTATCCGCAGGAAGAGATCATTGGCCGCAACTGCCGCTTTCTGCACGGCGACGATCGCGATCAGCCCGGGCTCGAGTCGATCCGCGAGGCGATGCGCACCGAGTCCCGGGTCGAAGTGGTCCTGCGCAACTACCGGCGCAACGGCGAGCTTTTCCACAATCAGCTCACCGTGCAGCCGCTGCACGACGAAAACGGCCAGCTGATCTACTACCTGGGCGTGCAGTACGACATCACGCCCATCGTGACGGCGCGCGAAGAGGCCGATCGCATGGCGGCGCTGTTCAACCGGCCGGATGAAGCATGAAAAGCCCTGCCGCCACCGCGATCATGACCGCGGCATAGGGCCCGTTCCAGCGCAGGATCTGCAGCGGACGCAGGCTATACGCCCCCTGCAGGGCCAGATTAAGGGCCGACAGGGGGCTGACCGCCACACCAATGCCCCAGGCGGCCAGAAAACAGCTGGCGAGCAGGCTCGGGTTGGGGTCCAGCGGTGCCACCACCGCTGCCGCCGCGGCCACGCCAATGACCGGATGCACGCCGACGATCGCCAGTCCGACCAGCACCGTCAGCAACAACCCCGCCTGAAGGCCGCCGAACTGCTCAAACGGCAGCGACAGCCCGGTGACCGTCACCAGGCTCATCAGCCCGGCCGCCATCACCCCGGCTGACAGAAACAGCACCAGTTCGCCCCGCATCGCCGGCAGACCGTGGCGGATATGATCGGCCAGCGTGCGGGCCGGCCGGCGATCGCTGACCGCCAGCGCGGCGGCGGTGACCGTGGGCGCCAGCAGCGCGATCAGGCCCAGCACCGACAGCGACGGCCGCCAGCTGTGCGCCAGTAGAATCGCCAGGGCCAGCAACCCGGGCAGCCAGAGGCTGCTGAAGTTGATGGGATACCCGACAAACGCCCCGGCATCCAGGGCGGTGACATCACGAAAAGTGACCAGCAGGGCGACCAGCGCCAGCGGCACGCCGAATGCCAGCAGCATCGGCAACCGGGCCCCCGGCGCATAGGTAAGCGCGGCGGCCATGGCCGCAAAGAAGGGTGACCAGAACGCCGCACTGCCAAACCCGCGCACCAGGGTCACGGCCTGCTGACGACTCAGGGTACGGCCGTCGCTCATGCGCCTTGCCATAATGAACACCGTGGGCAGATTGACCACGGATCCGAACAGATGCACCCCGGCCAGCGTGGTGAAGAGGCTGCGCTTGCCCTGCGGCACATCGGCCGATTCGGCGGTCGGCGGCACCGCGATCAGGCGCAGAAAGCTCACCGCGCCCAGCATCGCAATCAGCAGGGCATTGCCGGCAAGGGCGGTGTGCCAGTCCACGGTACCTTCGGCGACAAAGCCGACAGCCAGACCCAGCCCCCCCACGGCCAGCAGCACGCCGGCCTGGATGCGCACCCGACGTGGCACATCGCGCCAGAGGATGACGCCGGCCAGCCAGGCCGGCAGCCCGGCGGCCAGCAGGGGCAAGGCACCGGTCAGGCTGGCAACGGCCCCCAGACCGATGCAGGCCGCCAGCGCCAGCCCGGCGAGGGTCGCCGGCAGGGGCCTAAAGCGCAAGATCGTCGGCGGTGATCACTCCGTCGCCATTGCGATCAAGATCGTCGAGCCAGGCCTGGGTGCCGTCGATGAACTCGGCGCGCTGGACCCGGCCGTCGCCGTCCGCGTCCGAGGCGGACAGGCTCATGCCATCGGTGATGCGCTGCATGAGCACCCGGGCGTCGCCCTCGTAGCCCGCGACATCGCCCTCGCGGGCGGCGTCAAAGGCCTCATACTCGGCGGCATCGAGAACCCCGTCGCCGTTGCGATCAAAGCTCTTGAATACCCGCCCGCGCATGGTCTCGAGCTCTTCGAGCGTGGCCCGGCCGTCGCCGTCGAGATCCCAGACACCCAGAAAGCGCTCGGCGGGTGGCATGGGGGCGTCGGCCTCGGAGGCCGCGACGGGCATCGCGGCCAGCAGAGCGGCGGCGCAGAGCACAGCGCTGAGACGTTGCATCATCAACCTCCTTGAATTAAGCGTTGGCGTCACTCGACAGTGACAGATTTGGCAAGATTGCGCGGCTTGTCGACATCGGTCCCCTTGAGGACGGCGACGTGGTAGGCAAGCAGCTGAAAAGGGATGGTGTAGAGCAGCGGCGCCACCACTTCGTCCACCGACGGCAGGGCGATCACCTGACAATCCTCGGAGTCGGCCGGCGCCGCCGCCGGATCGGCAAACACGTACAGGCGGCCACCCCGCGCGCGCACCTCCTGGAGATTCGACTTGAGCTTTTCGACCAACTCATTGTTGGGCGCCGCCGTGACCACCGGCATGTCACCGTCCACCAGCGCCAGCGGACCGTGCTTGAGCTCGCCGGCGGGGTAGGCCTCGGCATGGATATACGAGATCTCCTTGAGCTTGAGCGCGCCCTCCATGGCGATGGGATACTGCGTGCCCCGGCCCAGAAACAGGGTGTGGTGCTTGTCGATGAAGGCCTCGGCAAGCCCCTGAATACGCGGCTCGAGCCCCAGTACGGTCTCGATCTGGCGCGGGATCTGGCGCAGGGCCCGGATCAGGCGCGCCTCCTCGTCTCCAGCCAGACCACGCGCATGGCCGGCGGCGATCACGGTCAGCAGCAACGCGGCGAGCTGAGTGGTAAACGCCTTGGTGGAGGCGACGCCGATCTCCGGCCCGGCCCGGGTCATCATCACCAGATCCGACTCACGGACCAGCGAGCTCTCGGGGACGTTGCAGATGGCCAGTGTTGCCAGATACCCGAGGGTTTTCGCCTCGCGCAGCGCGGCCAGGGTGTCGGCGGTTTCACCCGACTGCGACAGGGTCACGAATACCGTGCCGGGGGATACGACATGCGGCCGATAGCGGAATTCG
Source organism: uncultured Spiribacter sp. (assembly GCA_937884605.1). Classification (GTDB taxonomy): domain Bacteria; phylum Pseudomonadota; class Gammaproteobacteria; order Nitrococcales; family Nitrococcaceae; genus Spiribacter. The sequence goes on along the minus strand of CALGDM010000021.1, from coordinate 25,047 downwards.
CTGGCCACCTCGACATCGCAGGGCAGCCCGGCGATTGATTCAAACCAGTACCGCGCCACCAGCCCGGCGTGATAGCTCGTCCCGCAGGCGACGATCTGCACGCGTTGGGCGTCGGCCAGCACGCGGGTGGCGGCCGGGCCCAGCGCCTCGGGCAGGATCCGATCATCGCTGATGCGGCCGCCAAGGGTCTCGGCGATGGCACTGGGCTGCTCGTGGATCTCCTTGGCCATGAAATGCCGGAAGCCGCCACGCTCAACGGCATCGGCGGTCAGTTCCGAGGTGCGCACCGGGCGCTCGACGGGATGACCGTCGGCGTCATAAACCTGGACCGCCGTGCGGGTCAAATCGGCGACATCGCCCTCCTCAAGGTCGATAAAGCGGCGCGTCACCGGCAGCAGGGCGGCCACGTCCGAGGCAATGAAATGCTCGCCGATGCCCACACCGATCACCAGCGGGCTGCCGCGGCGGGCAACGACCAGTCGCTGCGGATCGCGCCGCGAAATCACGCCCAGGGCGAAGGCGCCGGTCAATTCCGTGATGACCCCGCGGGTGGCGGCGAGCAGGTCGTCGCCCTGATCAAGGCGCGCGTGCACGGCGTTGACGATGGCCTCGGTGTCGGTCTCGGACTCAAAGCGGTAACCCGCGGCGGTCAGACGCTCGCGCAGCGCCTCGTGGTTTTCGATAATGCCGTTGTGGACGATGGCGACATCGCCACAGGCGACGTGGGGATGGGCGTTGGCTTCGGTGGGTGCCCCGTGGGTGGCCCAGCGCGTGTGGGCAACCCCCACGGTGCCGCTATGCGGCGTTGCCGCCTGGGCGGCGGCGAGGGCTTCAACCTTGCCCACGGCGCGGTGGCGCTGCAGCTCACCGGCGGCGTTCAGCAGTGCCAGGCCGGCGGAGTCATAGCCGCGGTATTCCAGCCGTCGCAGCCCTTCGAGCAGAATGGGGGCAACATCCCGTTCCGCGATTGCACCAACGATTCCACACATCCGGCATCCCCCTTGTCAGTGTTCGTCCCGGCCCGGGCGCCAGCCGGGAATGTCGCGGCGCTCGCCACGCTCGACCACAAGGCTGTCGGCGGCCACATCATCGCGCAGGGTCGATCCGGCGCCGAGCGTTGCCCCGGCGCCGACATGAAGGGGCGCGACCAGCGCGGTGTTCGAGCCGATGAACACCCCATCACCGATCTCTGTGACGTGCTTGGCGCGACCGTCGTAGTTGCAGGTAATGGTGCCGGCGCCCACGTTCACGCCATCGCCAATACGGGCGTCGCCAATGTAGGAGAGGTGGTTGATCTTTGTGCCGGCGCCGACCCGGGCCTGCTTGACCTCGACAAAATTGCCGACGCGGGCCGCCGTGCCCAGCTCGGTCCCCGGTCGCAGGCGCGCGTAGGGGCCCACCCGGCAGTCCGCGGCGAGGCTTGCCGAAGCCAGATCGCAGTGGCCGAGCACCTCGCTACCGGTGCCGATGACGCAATCCTGCAGGCGAGTGAACGGGCCCACGCGGACTTCGTCACCCAGCGTGACATGGCCCTCGATGACCACATCGACATCGATAAAGCAGTCCCGGCCCACGGTCAGCGTGCCGCGCAGGTCAAACCGGGCGGGATCCGCCAGTCCCAGGCCCTGGTCGCGCATCAGCGCTTCGGCCTGCCGACGCTGGCAGGCACGTTCCACCCCGGCCAGTTGCCGGCGGTCGTTGACGCCCTGGACCTCGTCGGGATCGGTGCAGAGCACCGGCGCGATGCGGCGGTTATCGGCATGCGCCAGGCCGATGCAGTCGGTCAGATAGTACTCGCCCTGGGCATTGCCGGTGTCGAGGGTATCGAGCCAGCCGCGCAACGGACCGGCGGGCAGGCACAGCAGGCCGGTGTTGATCTCGCGGATGGCGCGCTGGGCAGCGGTGGCATCCTTTTCCTCGACAATGCCGTGCACCTGATCGCCGCCATCGCGCAGAATGCGGCCATACCCGGCAGGATCAGCGACATTGACGGTCAGCACCGACACGCCCTGGGGCGCGGCGGCCACCAGCGCCCGCAGCGTGCCCGGACGAATCAGCGGCACATCGGCGCACAACACCAGGACCTGATGATCATCGGGGATCTGCGGCAGGGCCTGCTTGACCGCATGGCCCGTGCCCAGGCGCTCGGCCTGATGCACCCAGTGCAGATCGGCATCGGGGAAAGCCGCACGGACGGCCTCGGCACCGTGACCATGGATGACATGAATGGCCGCGGGTTGAAGGGCGCGGGCGGCATCCAGGACGTGGCCCAGCATGGGCCGGCCCGCCACCGGGTGCAGCACTTTGGGGGTGTGGGAGCGCATGCGCTTGCCCTCGCCGGCGGCGAGGACAACAACACTCAAGGGGGGACTGGACATGGGACTCCTTCCCGCCCGCCAGGGGCCGTCCAGCCGGGATCAGGTCCGGTTGGCGGCCTTGCGGATCTTTTGCACGGTTCGCAGCTGGGCCGCGGCCTCGACCAGTTCGGCCTGGGCGCGGGCGTAATCCACCTCGCTGGTGCGATTGGCAAGGGCCTCTTCGGCCCGCTTGCGGGCCTGCTCCGCGGCGGCTTCGTCGATGTCGTGGGCGCGGGTCGCGGCATCGGCGAGCACCGTGACCACGTCGGGCTGCACTTCCATGGTGCCCCCCGAGACATAGTAGAACTGCTCCTCGCCAAACTCGTCACGCACCGTCACTTCGCCCGGCTTCAGCTGCAGGAGCATGGGCACGTGGCGGGGATAGATGCCCACCTCGCCCCCCACCGAGCGCGCCACGATGAAGGTGGCGGCGCCGGAGTGGATCGACTCCTCGGCGCTTACGATGTCGATATGCATGGTAATGCCCATAGCGGCCCTCCCTTAGAGGTTGCGGGCCTTCTCAACGGCCTCGTCAATCGTGCCGACCATGTAGAACGCCTGCTCGGGCAGGTCATCATGCTCGCCGTCGACGATGGCGCGGAAGCCGCGGATGGTCTCCTTGAGCGACACGTACTTGCCGGGCGAACCGGTGAAGACCTCGGCGACAAAGAACGGCTGCGACAGGAAGCGCTGGATCTTTCGGGCCCGCGTCACGCTCTGCTTGTCCTCTTCGGAAAGCTCATCCATGCCCAGAATGGCGATGATGTCCTGCAGCTCCTTGTAGCGCTGCAGCACCTGCTGGACGTCCTGCGCGGTGTCGTAGTGCTCCTTGCCCACGACCTGCGGATCGAGCTGACGCGAAGTGGAGTCGAGCGGATCGACGGCCGGATAGATGCCCAGCTCGGCAATGGAGCGCGCCAGCACGATGGTGGCGTCCAGATGCGCAAACGTGGTCGCGGGGGACGGGTCGGTCAGGTCGTCCGCCGGCACGTAGACCGCCTGAATCGAGGTGATCGAGCCCTTGCGCGTCGAGGTGATGCGCTCCTGGAGCACACCCATTTCCTCGGCCAGCGTGGGCTGATAACCCACCGCCGACGGCATCCGGCCGAGCAGCGCCGAGACCTCGACACCCGCCAGCGTGTAGCGGTAGATGTTGTCGATGAACATCAGCACGTCACGGCCTTCGTCGCGGAAGTACTCGGCCATGGTCAGGCCGGTCAGCGCCACACGCAGACGGTTGCCCGGCGGCTCGTTCATCTGCCCGTAGACCAGGGCGACCTTGTCGAGGACGTCCGAGTCCTTCATCTCGTGGTAGAAGTCGTTACCCTCGCGGGTCCGCTCACCCACGCCGGCGAACACCGAGTAGCCCGAGTGCTCGATGGCGATGTTGCGAATCAGCTCCATCATGTTGACGGTCTTGCCGACACCGGCACCGCCAAACAGGCCGACCTTGCCGCCCTTGGCGAACGGGCAGAGCAGGTCGATGACCTTGATGCCGGTCTCGAGCAGCTCGGTGGAGCCCGCCTGCTCTTCATAGGACGGCGCCTCACGGTGGATCGGCCAGCGCGTCTCGGCACCGACATCACCCACCTCGTCCACCGGCTCGCCGAGGACGTTCATGATGCGACCGAGGGTCTTCTCGCCCACTGGCACCGAGATCGGCGCCCCGGAGTTGACCACTTCGACACCGCGCTGCAGGCCGTCGGTGCTGCCCATGGCGATGGCACGGACGACGCCGTCGCCGATCTGCTGCTGCACCTCGAGGACCAGCCCGTTGGATTTGATATCGAGCGCGTCATAGATCTTCGGGACGGCGTCGCGGGGGAACTCAATGTCCACCACGGCGCCGATGATCTGGACGACCTTTCCTGAACTCATAGCGCGGTTCCTCTTCGCGAAAGCGTTTTATTCGGTTGGGGTTTGCCGTTCACGCTAGACGGCCTCGGCACCGGCCACGATCTCGGAGAGCTCGGTGGTAATCGCGGCCTGGCGCGCCTTGTTGTAGGCGAGGTTCAGGTCGTCGATCAGTTTTCCGGCGTTATCGGAGGCAGCCTTCATGGCCACCATGCGTGCAGCCTGCTCACAGGCGATGTTCTCGACCACGGACTGGAACACCAGCGACTCGATATAGCGCTCGAGCAGCTGATCCAGCGCCTCGCCCGCGGACGGCTCATAGAGATAGTCCCAGCTGTGCGCCGAGCGGGTGCCGTCGTCCTGTTCCGGGGCCGGCAGCGGCAGCAGCTGCTCCACCGTCGGCTTCTGCGTCATGGTATTGACGAAGCGGTTGTAGCACAGCACCACGCGGTCAATCTCGCCGCTGGCGTACTGGTCCATCATCACCTTCACGGTCCCGATGATGTCCTGCAGGGCCGGCCGGTCACCCAGCTGCGAGACCTCGGCGACGATCGCCGGGGGCAGGCGGCTGAAGAACTGAATGGCCTTGGAGCCCACCGTGCACAGCCGCACCTCGCGGCCAGCGGCCTCCTGATCACGCAGATCCGTGAGGACCGAGCGGAACAGGTTGTTGTTGAGCCCGCCGCAGAGGCCGCGATCACTGGAGACCACGATGTAGCCCACGCGCTCGTCCTTCTCGGGCGTGGTCAGAAACGGGTGCCGATACTCCGGGTTGGCCAGGGCCAGATGGCTGATCACCTGGCGCATCTTCTCGGCATAGGGCAGAGCCGCCTGCATGCGCTGCTGCGCGCCCCGCATCTTCGACGCCGCGACCATTTCCATGGCCGTGGTGATCTTCTGCGTGTTGCCGACACTCTTGATCTGAGTGCGTATTTCCTTTGCGCCGGACATACCGTACTACCCTTGTGACCCGTTACCAGGTACCCGTTGCCTTGAAGTCATCGAGAGCTGCCTTGAGCTGGCTCTTGATGTCGTCGGTGTAGTCGCCGGTCTCGTTGATCGTCTGCATCAGCTCGGGCGCGTTGTTGGCGACATGCTGGTGCAGGGCCGCCTCGAAATCGCTGACCGCCTTGTTGTCGAGATCATCGAGGTAGCCCTCGTTGAGGGCGAACAGCGACACCGCCATGAAGGCCACCGACAGCGGCGCGTACTGGCCCTGCTTGAGCACTTCCATGGCGCGCTGGCCGCGCTCGAGCTGCTTGCGGGTGGACTCGTCGAGGTCCGAGGCAAACTGCGCGAACGCCGCCAGCTCGCGATACTGCGCGAGGGCCAGGCGGATGCCACCACCGAGCTTCTTGATGATCTTGGTCTGCGCCGAGCCACCGACACGCGACACCGACAGACCGGCGTTGATCGCCGGGCGAATGCCCGCGTTGAACAGGTCGGTCTCGAGGTAGATCTGACCGTCGGTGATCGAGATGACGTTGGTCGGCACGAACGCCGAGACGTCGCCGGCCTGGGTCTCGATGATCGGCAGCGCGGTCAGCGACCCGGTCTTGCCCTTGACCTCGCCGTTGGTGCGGCGCTCGACATCGGCCTCGTTGATCCGCGCGGCCCGCTCGAGCAGCCGCGAATGCAGGTAGAACACATCACCCGGGAAGGCCTCGCGCCCCGGCGGGCGACGCAGCAGCAGCGACACCTGACGGTAGGCCACGGCCTGCTTGGACAGGTCGTCGAACACGATCAGCGCGTCTTCGCCGCGGTCGCGGAAGAACTCGCCCATGGTGCAACCGGCATACGGGGCGATGAACTGCAGCGCCGCCGACTCGGCCGCCGAAGCCGCCACCACGATGGTGTGGTCGAGGGCGCCGTGCTCCTCGAGCTTGCGCACCACGTTGGCGATCGACGAGGCCTTCTGGCCCACCGCCACGTAGATGCACTTAATGCCGGTGTTCTTCTGATTGATGATGGCGTCCACCGCCACCGCGGTCTTGCCGGTCTGGCGGTCGCCGATGATCAGCTCGCGCTGACCGCGACCCACCGGCACCATGGAGTCGATGGCCTTGAGGCCGGTCTGCACCGGCTGATCCACCGACTGTCGATCGATGACGCCCGGCGCCACCTTCTCGACCGGCGCCGTCTGCTCGGTGGCCACCGCGCCCTTGCCGTCGATGGGCTCACCCAGCGAGTTGACGACACGACCCAGCAGGGACTCGCCCACCGGCACCTCGAGAATGCGCCCGGTGGTCCGCACCGTGTCGCCCTCGTTGAGGTGGGAGTAGTTGCCCAGCACCACCGCGCCGACCGAATCGCGCTCGAGGTTGAGCGCCATGCCGTAGGTATCGCCGGGGAATTCCAGCATCTCGCCCTGCATGACATCACTGATGCCGTGAATGCGCACGATGCCGTCGCTGACGCTGACCACCGTACCTTCGTTGCGCGCTTCGGCGACGGCTTCGAAGCCCTCGATGCGCTGTTTGATCAGGTCACTGATTTCCGTGGGATTGAGTTGCATCTAATCTGTCCTCTTAGCGACTGAGGGCGCTGGTCAGTCGGTTGAGCCGACCGCGCACCGAGCCATCGATAACCAGGTCGCCGGCACGGATCACCGCACCGCCGATGAGCGATTCGTCGAGCTGGGTGTCCAGGCTCACCACCCGTTCGAGCCGCTTCGAGAGCGATGCCTCGAGCCGGCTTCGTACCGCGTCGTCGACGGGCTGGGCGGTGATGAGCCGGGCGCTGAGCGTCTTCTCGTGCTCGGCCCGCAGCCGATCGTACTGATGGCTGATCTCGGGCAGCACACCGATGCGGTCGCGCTGCACCAGCAGGCGCACGAAATTGCGCTGCTGATCGTCGAGGGCATCCCCGCAGACGTCGATAATCAGACCCGCCTTGCGGTCATCATCGACCCGTGGATGCCCCAGCACCGCAGCGACCCGGTCGTCGGCGACGACCGCCGCCGCCATCGCCAGGCCGTCACTCCAGCCGGCGAGGGCGTCGGCCGCATGCGCGAGCTGGAAGGCCGCTTCGGCATAGGGACGGGCAACGGTGGTTTCCTGCGCCATATCCTTTTGCCTCAGACCTGCTCGGCCAGCTCATCGAGCATCTGCTGATGAGCCTTCGGGTCGACCTCGCGCTCGAGGATGCGACTCGCGCCGGTGATGGCCAGTTGCGAGACCTCGCGACGGAGCTCGGCCCGTGCCTGGCTGACTTCCTGCTCGATGCGCGCCTCGGCGGCGGCCTTTTCGCGCTCGGCGACCGTGCGGGCCTCCTCGCGCGCCTCATCGACAATCGATGCGCCCTGGCGGTTGGCCCGCTCAATGATCTCACCCGCCTGCGCCTTGGCCTCGCGGATGTGCTCGGCGGCCCGCTCCTTGGCGAGCTCCAGCTCGTGCTGGCTGCGCTCGGCCGAAGCCAGACCGTCCGCGATCCGCTTCTGCCGCTCGCTCATGGCCTGTTTAATGGGCGGCCAGACGAACTTCATGGTGAACAGGATGAACACCAGGAAGGTGATCATCTGTCCGAACAGCGTTGCGTTAATGCCCACGGTCTACTCTCCGATGGCTGCCGGTGAATGGCAGGTTGTCGTGATGTCCGAGGGGATCAGCTCAGCGCGCCGAGCAGCGGGTTCGCGAACATCAGCAGCGCCGCGAAGGCCACACCGATGATCGACAGGGCGTCGAGCAGACCGGCGACGATGAACATGCGCACCTGCAGGACACCAGCAACTTCAGGCTGACGGGCGATGCCCTCGAGAAACTTCCCGCCGAGCAGACCAAAGCCGATGCTCGTGCCGACGGCGGCGAAGGCGAAGATAAGTCCAATGGTGATGGCGGTAAATGCCTGGACCTGGGCGATTGCTTCCATGGTTCCTCCAATACAGGGGTCGTTTAAGGGTTAAAAGCGGTTCGTTGGGTGGCGTCGGGCCGACCCCTCAGTGACTCTCATACGCGAGACTCAGATACACAATGGTGAGCACCATGAAGATGAATGCCTGCAACGGGATCACCAGAATATGGAAGATCGCCCAGGCAACACCCGGCACCCACTGGGCCCAGATCGGCAGCAGCGCGATCAGGATGAAAATGATTTCGGCGGCGTAGAGGTTGCCGAACAGTCGCATGCCGAGCGACACCGGCTTGGCGATCATCTCGACGATGTTGAGCAGCAGGTTGGCCGGCCACAGCGCCGGGTGCGAACCAAAGGGATGGCAGAACATCTCCTTGCCAAAGCCCTTCGCGCCCTTGCCCTTGATGCTGTAGATGATGATCAGCACCAGCACCGTCAACGACAGGCCGAAGGTCGCGTTCATGTCGGCGGACGGCAGGATGCGCACATATTCCACGCCGAACAGCTTCATGATCTCCGGAAACAGATCCACCGGGATCAGGTCCATCAGATTCCAGAACAGCACCCAGACAAAGATGGTCAACGCCAGTGGCGCGACAAAGTCCTTGGGCCCGTTAAAGCTGTCACTCACCTGTTGGTCGATGAACTCGACGCAACTCTCGATGATGTTCTGCAGGCCGCCGGGCGACTCGACGCTGGCTTTGCGGGCGACGCCGTAGAACAGCCCCAGAAAAATCAGACCCAATACCCACGACACGATGAGCGTGTCGATGTGCAGCGTCCAGAACCCGTCGCCCACCGTGAGGTGCTCAAGGTGATGGGTGACATATTCCGTGGCCGAACTTGCCATAGTCGTTTCTGTCCCGTCGCGTCAGCGTTCAGTCAATGTCGCCCAGCAACACCAGGCCATACGCGGCCAGTGTCAGGGCCAGGGTTGTCACCAGTGCCGCCGCTTCGTCCCGAAAGGCGTAGACGGCCATCACAATCAGCACCGTCCCGAGCAGCAGCTTCATCATCTCGGCGCGGTAGAAGGCCCCGAGGATCGCCCTCGGGTCATCTTCGGTCGCGCTTCTCAAGGCCCAGCGCATCGCGACGTAGAACGTCATGAAAGCGCTGATCCCCGTGCCCGCCATCGCGGCCAGCCCTGCCCCGCTGCCGCTGGCCAGCGTCCAGATGCCGGCGGCGATCAGCCCGATGGCGATCTGCCAGCGGATGACCTGCACCGCGACGCGCTTCAGCGGCATACACCCACGGCACGCGGCTGCAAAAGTGCTCGGAGTATAATGAACTCACCCATGGGCTTCAACGGATGTGCTCGAGAATGCCGTCAAGCTCGTCGAGGCTGTTGTAGCGGATCACCAGCCGGCCCTTGCCGCGCTGACCCTGCTCGATGCGCACATTGGCCCCCAGTCGATCGGCCAGATCGTCCTGCAGGCGCCGGATATTGGGATCGGTTTGCGGGGGCTCGGCGGCCTCGGCGCTGTCCCCCGCCAGCAGCTGGCGTACCAGCGCCTCGGTCTGGCGCACCGTAAGCCCGCGCTGGACCACGCGCGCCGCGGCCTGGGCCTGAGTGGCCGCGTCCAGCGCCAGCAGCGCCCGGCCATGCCCCATCTCCAGCGCGCCCTCGCCAATATGGGCCTTCACTTCGGGGGCCAGCTCGAGCAGCCGCAGCAGATTCGAGACCCCCACCCGCGAGCGCCCCACCGCCTCGGCAATGGTCTGGTGGGTCATGCCGAACTCCTCGGTCAGCCGATGCAGGGCGTTGGCCTCTTCCAGCGGGTTGAGGTCCTCGCGCTGGATGTTCTCGATGAGCGCTACCGCCACCGCGCGGTCATCGGAGATCTCGCGGATGATGGCGGGAATGGTCTCGAGCTCGGCGAGTTGCGCCGCCCGCCAGCGCCGCTCGCCGGCGACGATCTCGTAGCGCTCGCCGTCGGGGAGGGTGCGCACGACGATCGGCTGGACAACGCCCTGGGTGCGGATCGACTGGGCGAGGGTCTGGAGCGCGGCGGGGTCGAACTCGCGGCGGGGCTGATAACGACCGCCCTCGAGCTGGTCCAGCGGCAGGTCGCGCAGATCGTCGGCTCCGGCACCGTCGGCGCCGCCGGATTCGCCCAGCAGGGCATCCAGCCCCCGGCCCAGGCCCTTGCGTCGGTTACTCATGACAATCCTCCCGCCTCGGCGGTTGTGCGTGGCTGTCGCCGCAGGAGCTCCGAGGCGAGGGCAAGATAGGCCACCGCGCCGCGCGAACTGCGGTCGTACTGCAGCACCGGCAGACCGTGGCTGGGCGCCTCGGCCAGGCGAACGTTGCGCGGAATCTGGGTGCGATAGACCTGACCGGGAAAATGCGCCAGCAGCTGCGCCCCGACCTGGTTGGAGAGGTTGTTGCGGCCATCGAACATCGTGCGCACCAGCCCCTCGATCTCGAGGCTCGGGTTGACCGTCTGCCGAACCCGCTCGATGGTATTGAGCAGCGCGGTCAGCCCCTCGAGGGCGTAGTACTCACACTGGATGGGGATGAGGACGTGATCGGCGGCGACGAAGGCGTTGATGGTCAGCAGATTGAGCGACGGCGGACAGTCGATGAGGATGTGATCGTATTCATCGCGGCACGGCGCAAGCGCACTCTGCAGGCGCTTTTCGCGGCCTTCACCGACACTCATCAGACCCACCTCGGCGGCGGTCAGATCGCCGTTGGCCGGCAGCAGGTCAAAGCCGCCATGCACGGTGCGGCAGCGCACACCCCGCGCCGTGGCCTCGCCCATGAGCAGCTCGTAGTTGCTGGCCCGCACCGCGTCCTTGTCGATGCCGGCGCCCACGGTGGCGTTGGCCTGCGGATCCATGTCCACCAGCAGAACACGGCGGCCGTTACTGACCAGCGACGCGGCCAGATTGACGCAGGTGGTGGTCTTGCCGACGCCGCCTTTCTGGTTGGCGATGGCGAGTGTCTGATTCATCGGGTCACCCCCGTGGCAGCGATCGATCGCTCCATGATGAGCAAATGGCGTGACGCATCAAGCCCGGGTATCTCCAGCGGCTGACGCCGGCATGATACGCCCGCGGCTTCCAGACCGGCCAATGATTCCGCCTCGGGGCGCCCTTTCATGGCGATGACCGGCGCCGTTCGGGCGACCCGCGGCGCCGCCACCGCCCAGAACCCGGCGGCGTCGGTAAACGCCCGACAGATCGCCGCGGCAAACGGCCGGGGCGGGTCAAAGTCCTCAATTCGCGCGGCGACGAGGGTCACATTATCCAGCTTGAGTGCCAGACAGGCCTGACGCAGAAACCGGACTTTCTTGTTGTTGGGCTCAAGCAGGGTGACCGGGCGCTGCGGCTGGGCAATGGCGATCGGCAGTCCGGGCAGTCCGGCGCCCGAGCCGATATCCAGCAGCGCGCCCTCGGGCAGCCACGGCACCACGGCAAGGCTGTCGAGGAGATGGCGCGGGATCATCGCCTGCGGATCACGGACCGCCGAGAGGTTATAGACCCGATTCCAGCGCGCCAGTAGATCGCGATAGGCGATCAGGTGCGGCACCGCCACCGGGTCGAGACCCCACTGCTCGAGGCCGTCCCGCAGCCGGGCCGCGTCGCGATCGGCGCCGGTGGCCATTCAGGCGCTCTGGCGGGTCCGCCCGCGACGCAGATGCACCAGCAGCAGCGCCACCGCCGCCGGTGTCACCCCCGGGATACGGCCGGCCTGGCCGAGGGTGGCGGGACGGTGGTGGTGGAGCTTTTCACAGACTTCGGCGGACAACCCCGCCACCGCGTGGTAGTCGAGATCCGCGGGTAACGGCTCGTCCTCGTGACGCGCCTGGCGGGCGACCTGATCGGACTGGCGCTTGAGATAACCGTCATAACGCGCACCGATCAGCACCTGGCGGCACACGGCGGGGTCGTCCGGACCCGGGCCCGCGCCGGGCAGGGAGAGCAGGGTGGCGTAATCCATCTCGGGGCGCTTGAGCAGATTCATCAACGACTGCTCGCGGCGCAGGGGCTGACCGAGCCGCTGTGTGCCGTGGTCGTCACCCAGATCCGCCGGGCGCAGCCAGGTCTTCTCGAGCCGCCGGCGCTCGGCCTCGATGGCGTCACGGTAGGTGGCAAAGGCGGTCCAGGCGGCATCACTGATCAGCCCATAGGCGCGGGCCACCGGCATCAGACGCAGATCGGCGTTGTCCTCGCGCAGATGCAGGCGATATTCCGCCCGCGATGTGAACATCCGGTAGGGCTCGCGGGTGCCGCGGGTTGTCAGGTCGTCCACCAGCACCCCGATGTAGGCCTCGTGGCGCTGGGGCACCCAGGGGCTCAGGCCGCCGGCGCGCGCCGCGGCATTGATCCCGGCCAGCAGTCCCTGCGCCCCGGCCTCTTCATAGCCGGTGGTGCCGTTGATCTGGCCGGCCAGCAGCAGGCCCGGCAACTGCAGGCTCTCGAGGCTGGGATGGAGATCGCGCGGATCGAGGTAATCGTACTCGATGGCATAGCCGGGGCGGGTGATATGGGCCTGCTCCAGACCCCGAATGCTCCGCACCATGGCGATCTGCACATCAAAGGGCAGGCTCGTGGAAATGCCGTTGGGATAGACCTCGCGGGTGTCGAGGCCCTCGGGCTCGAGAAAGATCTGATGGCCGTCACGATCGGCAAAGCGCACCACCTTGTCCTCGATGGACGGGCAGTAGCGGGGGCCGACGCCGTCGATTTCGCCGCTGTACATGGGCGAGCGATGCAGCGCCGCGCGGATGATTGCGTGACTGTCGGCATTGGTATGGGTGATATGGCACGGCACCTGGCGCGGATGCTCGTCCCCCCGACTCCAGCGCGAGAAGTACACCGGCTGATCGTCACCGGGCTGGGCGTCGAGTGATCCATAGTCGATGCTGGCCGCGTCGATGCGCGGCGGGGTGCCGGTCTTGAGCCGCCCGACCCGAAGCGGCATGGCGCGCAGCCGCTCCGCCAGGGCAATCGATGGGCCATCGCCGGCGCGGCCACCGCGGCGGTTGTGATCACCGATATGGATCGTGCCACCCAGAAACGTCCCCACCGTGAGGACCACGGCGGCGGCCCGCAGCTCAAGCCCCATGCCGGTGACCACGCCACAGACCTGGTCGCGCTCGACAATCAGGTCATGGACCGTGTCCTGGAACAGCGACAGGGCGGGCACTTCGTCGAGGATGCTGCGCACGGCCTGACGATAAAGGCTGCGGTCGGCCTGGGCGCGGGTTGCCTGCACCGCCGGGCCCTTGCGCTGGTTGAGGGTGCGGAACTGGATGCCGGCGCGATCGGCGGCGCGGCCCATGACCCCGCCCATGGCGTCGATCTCGCGCACCAGATGGCCCTTGCCGATCCCGCCGATGGCGGGGTTGCAGCTCATCTGGCCGATGCTCTCGAGGCTCTGGGTGAGCAGCAGGGTGCGCGCGCCCATGCGAGCCGCCGCATGGGCCGCTTCGGTGCCGGCATGGCCGCCGCCCACCACGATGACGTCATAGCCCTGATCGAACTGCATAGCCCCATCCACCCGTTATTTGCCGATACAGAAAGTCGAGAAGATCCGGCCCAGCAGGTCCTCGGTGCTCACTGCCCCGGTAATCTCGCCCAGCGACGCCTGCGCCGCCGCCAGCGACTCGGCGATCAATTCCTCGCCCGCGCCGGCGCGGGCCGCCGCGAGGGCCTCGTCAATCTGCCCGGCAGCGGCGTCCAGCGCTTGCAGATGGCGCCGCCGGGCAATGAAAACCGCCTCGGTGTCATCCGCGCCCAGACAGGCACGCAGATGCCCGCGCAACGCGTCCATGCCATCACCGGTCAGCGCCGAAACCGCGAGGCCTGACACCGACTCGCCGGCGGCCCGACCGCTGCGGTCGATCTTGTTGTACACCGTGGTCACCGGTACGTGGTCGGGCCATTCCGCCGGCGGTAACGCCTCATCGCCCGGGTCGCTATCGTCCACCACCCTGAGGATACGGTCAGCCGCCGCCATGGCCTTGTGGGCCCGGCGGACGCCCTCCTGCTCGACCACATCCCCGCCCTCGCGGAGGCCGGCGGTGTCCAGCACCCGCAGCGGCAGGCCATCGATATGCAGATACGATTCAAGCACATCCCGGGTGGTACCCGCGAGCGCGGTCACAATGGCCGCATCCCGGCCGGCAAGGGCATTGAGCAGACTCGACTTGCCGGCATTGGGCCGGCCGGCGATGACAACGCTCAAGCCTTCCTGGAGCTGCTGGCCGCGACCGGCGGCCTGGCGGGTCGTCGCCACCTCGGCGGCCACCCCTTCCACCTGACGGGTGACGTCCTCCAGCGCCAGGCCTTCGAGGGGTTCGTCGGCAAAGTCGATGCCGGCTTCCAGATGCACGCGCAGATCGGTCAGACGCTGCACCAGCGCATCGATGGTCGCGGCGAATTCGCCCTGCAGCGAGCGCACCGCCGCGCGGGCGGCGGATTCGCTGCCCGCTTCGATCAGATCGGCGATGGCTTCGGCCCGGGTCAGGTCGATGCGGCCGTTGAGATAGGCACGGTGGCTGAACTCGCCCGGCGTTGCCAGCCGCGCACCCAATCCCAGCAGGCGCTGCAAGAGGCGGTCCATGACCACCGGACCGCCGTGGCCATGGAGCTCCGCCACATCCTCGCCGGTAAACGACTGCGGGCCGGGAAACCAGAGCACCAGCCCCGCGTCGATGGCGCTGCCATCATCACCGGCAAATCGCCGCATGCTGGCCCGCCGGGGGGCCGGCAGCGGCCCGACCACTGCTTCGGTCAGCGCCGCGGTATCCGGCCCCGAGAGTCGAACCACACCAATGCCGCCGCGCCCCGGCGGCGTCGCCACCGCACAGATGGTGCCGTCAGGCATTCGCCTTCTTGTCGCCCGCCTCGATCTGGCGGGTAATGAACCACTGCTGCAGGATCGACAGGCTGTTGTTGGTCACCCAGTAGAGCACCAGCCCGGCCGGGAAGAACATGAAGAAGATGGTGAACACAAACGGCAGCCCCATCATGATCTTCTGCTGGATCGGATCCATGGGCGCCGGATTGAGCTTTTGCTGCAGGAACATCGACGCGCCCATCAAAAGCGGCAGCACATAGAAGGGGTCGCGCACCGACAGATCCTGGATCCAGAGAATCCAGGGCGCCTGGCGCAGCTCGACACTCTCGAGCAGCACCCAGTAGAGCGCGATGAACACCGGGATCTGGATGAGGATGGGCAGACAGCCGCCCAGCGGGTTCACCTTCTCCTTTTTGTAGAGCTGCATGAGCTCCTGGTTCATCTGCTGGCGGTCTTCGGAGTAGCGCTCGCGCAGCTTCTGCATCTCGGGCTGGAGCTTGCGCATCCGCGCCATGGAGCGATAACTGGTCTCGGAGAGCTTGTAGAACACCAGCTTGATGCCGAGGGTCAGCAGGATGATGGACCAGCCCCAGTTGCCCACCACGCCGTGGATCCAGCTAAGGGCAATGAACAGCGGTTTGGAGATGATCGTCAGCCAGCCATAGTCAACGGTGAGCTCGAGGCCTTCCGCGACGGCATCCAGGCGGCTCTGCTCCTTGGGCCCGGCGAACAGACGATTCTCGAAGACGACGGTCTGGCCAGGCTCGACGGTCTGCCAGGGCGAACTCTGGCCGAGGACGTACTCGCCGTCGTCGAAGCGGCTGTAATAGCGCAGCTCGCGGTCGCGGGGCGGCACCCACGCGGCCAGAAAGTAGTGCTGGATCATCGCCAGCCAGCCGTTATCGACGTCCCGCGACAGGTTGCTGTCTTCCATGTCGCCGAAGCTGATCTTTTCGTACTTCTCGGACGGGCTGTAGATGACCCCGCCGGTGTAGCTCGCCGCGCCCAGAAAACCCGGACCATCGGTTTGCGACGAGCGGCGCAACTGGTTGTACTGGTAGGCCCGCCAGGGGGTGTCGCCGGTGTTCTCCACGCTCTGGACCATGCGCACGACATAGCGGTCACGCTGAAAGATGTACGTGCGCATCACCTCGACACCCTCGCCATTACGCCAGCGAAGCGGCACTTCGAGACGATCCTGACCCTCCTCGAGGACATAGCGCTCGGCGCCTGCGCTCCACTGCGCCTGATGGTCGGGCGCGCTGCCTTCGGCACTGACCAGGCCGCTCTGAGCCATGAACAGCGGATCATTGGGACTCAGCAGGGTATACGGCTCAGGGTCGTCCTCGGACACCGAATGACGGGGCAGTCGCGCCTGGACGATATTGCCGCCCTGAAGCGGGATCTGCACCGACAATGTATCGGTCTCGACCTGGACGACGTCGCCGCTGAAGCGCGTCTGGTCGTCGGCGTCAGCGCCGGGTTCGCGGGCGGGGGCATCGGCCGGCTGCTGGCTGGGCGATGCCTCGGGCGCCTCGGCCGATGGGGCCGGGCCGCTGGATTCGGTGGTCGCCTCGGTGGACTCCGCCTGCGGCGGCGGGGTGCTGTAATCGCGCTGCCAGGTGGTCCAGATCAGCAGCAGGACAAGGGCGAGCGCCCCGACCAGAAAAAGGCGTTGGTTGTCCATCATGAGTGACGACTCGTGGTTTCACTGCCCGGGACCGGATCGACGCCGCCGGGGTGGAAGGGATTGCAGCGCAGCACCCGGCGGATCGCGTAGTAGCTGCCGCGCAGTGCGCCGTGGCGCTCGACCGCTTCGATGGCATAGCACGAACAGGTCGGATGGAACCGGCAACAGGGCCCGAACAGCGGGCTGATGACAGTGCGATAGGCGCGAAGCAGGGCGATCAGGATGATTCGCATGGGCCGGATATCCGTTGCCAGAGTTTGTCGAGTGACCGGATCAGGACCGGATTGTCGCATTGCCGCGCGACCGGTCGAACCATCACGACCACATCCACCGCCGGCAGCTGCGCGAGATGGTGGCGGAATCGCTCTCGAATCAGTCGTTTCAGTCGGCTCCGGTCCACCGACCGCGGTGCCGCACGCTTGGAGACCGCCAGCCCGAGGCGCGCGGTATCGGCGCCGCCCTGTCCCACCAGCACGGTGAAATGGCGGTCGCCGTGGCGACGGGCATCGGCGAACACGGCCCGAAAATCCCGGGACCGCGTCAACCGCGCAGCGCGGGGAAACCGCTCGCTGCCCGCCGTCGCCGAATCCAACGTCAGGGCGTCAGCCGTGCGCGTCCCTTGGCCCGACGCCGTGCCAGTACCTTGCGACCGTTCCGGGTCGCCATCCGGGCGCGAAAACCATGATTGCGCTTGCGCTTGATCACACTGGGTTGAAACGTCCGTTTCATGACGGGACCGCCTTATCGAAGTGGTTAGCAGATAAACAGCCGTGAAATGTACTGTCGCAGCCAGCGACGTGTCAATTGCCGTGGGCGGCCGCCGGCGCGACGCTGCTGGTACAGGATCAGGCCAGACGATAGACTCGATCCCGTCCCGCGACGATCTTGAAGGAAGCGCATTCTTGTCCGAATCACTCTGGAAGGGCTGCCTGCAGCGGCTGGAGCAAGAACTCCCCGACCAACAGCTGAACACCTGGATCCGGCCCCTGCAGGCCGAGGAGCAGGGCAATCAGCTGCGCCTGTATGCACCCAACCGATTTGTCCTCGACTGGGTGCGCGAGCATTTCTCGACGCGGATCGAGGAACTGCTCGCCGTTCAGTTCCCCGACGCGCCGCCGCAGTTGATCATGAGCATCGGCGCCCAGCCCACGGCACCCCGGGCACCGGCGAGTGACGAGCGCGAGTCCCGGGCCCGCACCAGCGCCCCCGCTTCAACCCCGCACAATGCCAACCTGAATCGCGATTTCACCTTCGATACCTTTGTCGAGGGCAAGTCCAATCAGCTGGCCCGGGCGGCAAGCCTGCAGGTGGTGGACAATCCGGGACAGGCCTACAACCCGCTGTTCATCTATGGCGGCGTGGGTCTGGGCAAGACCCACCTGATGCATGCCATCGGTAACGCACTGATGAACGGCCGGCCCGATGCACGGGTGCTGTACCTGCATTCCGAGCGCTTTGTGGCCGACATGATCAAGGCCCTGCAACACAACGCCATCAACGAGTTCAAGCGCCACTATCGCGGGGTCGATGCGCTGCTCATCGATGACATCCAGTTCTTTGCCGGCAAGGAGCGCTCGCAGGAGGAGTTCTTCCACACCTTCAACGCGCTGCTCGAGGGCCATCAGCAGGTGGTGATGAGCTGCGACCGCTATCCCAAGGAGATCAACGGGCTCGAGGAGCGCCTGAAGTCGCGCTTTGGCTGGGGACTGACCATCGCCATCGATCCACCGGAGCTCGAGACGCGGGTGGCCATACTGCTGAGCAAGGCCGATCAGGCGGGGATCGACATGCCCCCCGAGGTGGCGTTTTTTATTGCCAAGCGCATCCGCTCGAACATCCGCGAACTCGAAGGCGCCCTGCGCCGGGTCATGGCGAATGCGCATTTCACCGGCGAGCCGATCACGGTGGATTTTGCCAAGTCGGCCCTGCGCGATCTACTGGCGCTTCAGGACAAGCTCGTCACCACCGAGAATATTCAGAAGACCGTGGCGGAGTACTACAAGGTGCGTGTCTCGGATCTACTCTCCAAGCGCCGCAGTCGCTCCATCGCCCGCCCGCGGCAGATGGCCATGGCGCTTGCCAAGGAATTGACCAGCCACAGCCTGCCCGAAATCGGGGATGCGTTTGGCGGTCGCGACCACACCACGGTGCTGCATGCCTGCCGCAAGGTGCAGTCACTGCGCGAGTCGGATGCCCGGTTTGATGAGGACTATCACAACCTGTCCAGAACCCTGTCATCATGATGTGGATAACCGGTTGATAAAAAACCGGCCCGATTCTGTCCACAGGTTATGCAGTCTCCATCCCCGCGACAGCCACCTTAATGAACAGGATATGAATCAATAAAAACTGTTTTTAATCAGTGACTTGAATCGGTTATCCAAGGCTCTGCGCCGGCCTTGTCACTACAACAGTCTTTAATACACACTCTTGTAATAAGAGAAGAACGAGACAAGCCATGGAATTCCAGATTGAACGGGCAACCCTCCTTCGGCCGCTGCAGGCGATCATCGGCGTGGTCGAAAGGCGCCAGACTCTGCCGATCCTTGCCAATGTGCTCATCGACAAGACCGATGATCGGCTTTGTCTGACCGCCACCGATCTCGAGGTGGAGCTCAAGACCGATACACCGCTCGAAGGCGGCCAGACCGGGCAGGTCACGGTGCCGGCGCGCAAGCTCATGGACATTGTCCGCAACCTGCCGGATGACGCCGTGCTCAACCTGCGCCAGGAGCAGGAGCGGATCGTGATCAAGGCCGGACCGAGTCGGTTTTCGCTGGCCACACTGCCGGCGGAGGACTTCCCCACCGCCGATGATGTGGAGCCCTCCCATCGGTTTGCATTGGCGCAGTCGCAGCTCAAATGGCTGATCGAGAAAAGCCACTTCGCCATGGCGCTGCAGGATGTGCGCTATTACCTGAACGGCCTGTTGCTTGAACTCGAACCCCGTCAGCTGCGGGCCGTCGCCACCGACGGGCATCGCCTGGCGCTGGCCGCGGTGCCGGCTGCAGAGGATGCGGTCGAAAGAACCCAGGTGATCGTCCCGCGCAAGGGCATCCAGGAGATGCTGCGGCTGCTCGAGGATGACGAGGAATCGGTGGAGCTGGATCTGGGTCCGGGGCATATCCAGGTCACGCTCTCGGGAATCCGGTTTACCTCGAAGCTCATTGATGGGCGCTTCCCCGACTATCAGCGGGTCATCCCCGACGAGGAGGGCAGCTTTGCGGTGGTCGACCGCGAGACGCTGCGCAAGGCGCTGGTTCGGGCATCGATCCTGTCCAACGAAAAGTACCGGGGTGTTCGGTTTGGGTTTGAGGCCGATCAACTGCGGATCCAGTCCAATAACCCCGAGCAGGAAGAAGCCGAAGAACAGGTGCCGGCGTCGTTTAACGGTGAGGCCATGGAAATCGGATTCAACGCCAGCTACATGCTGGATGCCCTGGCGGCCATCGATGAAAACACGGTCCAGCTTTATGTCCGCGACGCCAACAGCAGCGCCCTGATTCTGGGTGAGACGATGCGCGACGCGCGCTACGTCGTCATGCCGATGCGCCTGTAGGGATGGACGAGTCAGCGGGTGTGGACGGTCTCACCCACTGTCGCTGGCAGTCCGTTCGCCATCTGGAAGCGGGGTCCATTGATCCCGATCCCCGGCTGAATATCTTTCAGGGCGCCAATGCCGCGGGCAAGACCAGCCTGCTGGAAGCGATCCACTTCCTGGCCCGCTCCCGCAGCTTTATTACCCACCGAACCGCGCGGCTGATTCGTACTGGCGAGGCCGAAGCACTGGTCAGCGGTCGGGTGCGCGCCGGCGGAAAACTTCACCGGCTGGGGGTTCAGCACCGGCCTGGCGAAACGCGGGTTCGGCTGGATGGACGGGATGTGACGGCACTGTCCGAATCGGCCTGGTTGCTGCCCCTGCAGGTTCTCAACACCGAGGCCCAGCGGCTCTTAACCGACGGGCCGGCGACACGTCGTGCGTTCCTCAACTGGGGAGTGTTCCACGTGGAACCACCGTATCGGGAGGAATGGCGGCGGTACCAGCGCGCGCTGCGCCAACGCAATGTCGCGCTCAAAGCCAGTGATCGTCGTCTGGCGCTGGCCTGGGAGCCCGAAATGGCCGCCTCTGCCGAGGCGGTCGATGCTCGACGCCAACGCTTTCTGCAGGCGGTGCTGCCGGATGCCCTCGCAATCGCCCGTCAGTGGTTGCCCGCAGTGACGCTGGACTGGCGCTATCGGACGGGCTGGCGTGCCGGTGAGGCGCTCGACTCGATCCTGGCGGCCTCGCGGGACCAGGAGCTGGCCCAGGGCTTCAGCCTGCATGGCCCCCACCGGGCGGATTTTCGCGTGACCGCGGATGGCATCGAGGCCACGAGTTTTCTCAGTCGGGGTCAGCAAAAGCTGCTGGTCGCGGCGATCAAGGTGGCGCTGGTTGATCATTGGACGGCTCGGGCCACCCAGCGGCCGCTGTTGCTGGTGGATGATCTGCCCGCTGAGCTGGATCGGTCGCATCGCTCGGATCTGGTCCGCCGACTGGAGGCCGGTGGGGCTCAGGTTTTCCTGACGGCCATCGAGGGTGATCTACTCCCGGTCGAGGGCAATGCCCGATGGTTCCACGTGGAACACGGTCGGGTGCAGGCGACGAGCGGCTAGTCCGTTTTCGCCTGTTGGTTGTCGATATCGGTTATACTGGAGGCCTTGTTCGAAAAGGTTATCCGATGAGCGCAAACAGCGAATACGATTCTTCCCAGATCAAGGTGCTTCGCGGGCTTGACGCCGTGCGCAAGCGGCCCGGGATGTATATCGGCGACACCGATGACGGCACCGGGCTCCATCACATGGTCTTCGAGGTGGTGGACAACGCCGTGGACGAGGCGCTGGGCGGGTACTGCTCCGAAATCGAAGTCATTCTGCACGGCGATCAATCGGTCTCGGTTCAGGATAATGGTCGCGGCATCCCGGTGGATATCCATCCCGAGGAAGGCCGGTCGGCGGCCGAGGTCATCATGACCGTGCTGCATGCCGGCGGAAAGTTCGACAACAACTCCTACAAGGTCTCCGGCGGCCTGCACGGTGTGGGCGTGTCGGTGGTCAATGCGCTGTCGGATCACCTGCGTCTGGTGGTCAACAAGAACGGCAAGCTGCACATGCAGGAGTACAGCGCCGGCGAGCCCGTGGCGCCACTCAAGGTTGCTGGCGAGACGGAAGAGACCGGTACCCGGATTACCTTTCATCCCAGTCCCGAAGTCTTTACCAATATCGACTTTAACTACGACATCCTGGCCAAGCGCTTTCGCGAACTGTCGTTTCTCAACCCCGGCGTGCGCATCGTCCTCAAGGACGAGAAAAGCGAGCGCGAGGATGCCTTTGAATACGCCGGCGGCATTCGCGCCTTTGTCGAACATCTGAACAAGAACAAGACACCGCTGCACCCATCGGTGTTCTTCTTGAGCACCCACCGCGATGACATCCTGGTGGAAGTGGCCATGCAGTGGAGCGACTCCTATCAGGAGGCGATCTTCTGCTTTACCAACAACATCCCCCAGAAGGATGGCGGTAGCCATATGGCCGGGTTTCGGGCAGCGCTGACCCGCACGCTCAACCAGTACATGGAGACCGAGGGCTTCAGCAAAAAGCTCAAGGTAACGCCCAGCGGCGATGATATCCGCGAGGGGCTCACCGCCGTCATCTCGGTGAAAGTGCCCGATCCCAAATTCTCGTCCCAGACCAAGGAAAAGCTGGTCTCCTCCGAGGTCAAGGGGGCTGTGGAGTCCAGTCTGTCCGAGGCGCTCCATGCCTTTCTCTATGAGAACCCCAATGATGCCCGGGCCATTGTCGAGAAGGTGATCGATGCCTCCCGGGCCCGCGACGCCGCCCGCAAGGCCCGCGAGATGACGCGTCGCAAGGGCGCGCTGGATGTGGCCGGCCTGCCGGGCAAGCTGGCCGACTGTCAGGAGAAGGACCCGGCGCAGTCCGAGCTCTATCTGGTGGAGGGCGATTCCGCCGGCGGCTCGGCCAAGCAGGGGCGCGACCGGCGTACCCAGGCGATTCTGCCGCTCAAGGGCAAGATCCTGAACGTCGAGAAGGCGCGCTTTGACAAGATGCTGTCCTCGGCCGAGGTGGGGACCCTGATCACGGCGCTTGGCTGCGGTATCGGTCGCGAGGAGTTTGATCCCGAAAAGCTGCGCTACCACCGCATTATCATCATGACCGATGCCGACGTTGACGGCTCGCACATCCGCACACTGCTGCTGACGTTCTTCTACCGCCAGATGTCGACGCTGGTGGAGCGTGGTCACGTGTATATCGCCCAGCCGCCGCTTTACAAAGTCCGGCGTGGCAAGCAGGAACACTACGTCAAGGATGAGCGCGAGCTGACCAACTATCTGCTCCAGCTGTCACTGTCCGGCGCCAGCCTGCTGCCATCGGCAGAGGCACCGGTGATCGGTCCCGAAGCGCTGGAACGGCTGATCCGCCAGTATCTGGACACCATGGAAATGATCGACCACCTGGGTCGACGCTCCGACCCGGTGATCCTGCGTGCCATGGTGGATCGCCCGCCGCTCAACGAAGACAGCCTGCGCGACGGCGAGGCGCTGCAGACCTGGTTCGACGCGCTGGGTGAGCAGATCAACCAGGGCCTGCCCACCGGTACCGAGTACCGGGTGAAGGTGCAGACTGGGCCCGACGGCGGATTCCAGGATGCGGTGATCACCAAGCGCATGCACGGCATCCTCTATCCCTACTCGTTCCCGGCGGCGTTTTTCCTGTCGCGGGAGTATGAAAGCATCCGTCGCCTTGCCGAGGCGCTGGAAACCCTTATTGGCGAGGGCGCCGAAATTCGGCGTGGCGAGCGCAGCCAGCCGGTCAGCGACTTTCGCCAGGCGGTGGAATGGCTGATGGAGGAGGGCCGCCGAGGCCTTTCCGTACAGCGCTACAAGGGTCTGGGCGAGATGAATCCGGACCAGCTCTGGGAAACCACCATGGACCCCGAGACCCGTCGCCTGCTGCAGGTCAGGATCGAGGATGTGGTCGGTGCTGATGACATCTTCACGACCCTGATGGGTGATCACGTCGAGCCGCGGCGTGCCTTTATCGAGAAAAACGCCCTTCAGGTCAGCAATCTGGATGTCTAGGCGCGCTCAGCCGCTCCATCGCTGACTCGATCCAGACTTCGGCCTCGCGGTTGACGGCCGCCGGCGTGCGACCGGCGGTGGCAATGGGCGGCCCGATTTCGACACGAATGGTCCCCGGGTTCATCCTGAGCCCCCGGCGCGGCCAGTGCTCGCCCGCGTTGTGTGCCACTGGGATCACGTCGACACCGGCCTGACAGGCGAGCAGCGCTCCGCCCTGCTGATAGCGTCCGCGCTCGCCGGGTGCGACCCGGGTGCCTTCCGGAAAGATCACGACCCACCGCCCGCGGCGTAGCTTGTCGCTACCCTGACGCACGACCTGACGCAGTGACTCGCGCGTGGCACGTCGATCGATGGCGATGGGATCCAGGCGCGCCAGCCCCCAGCCAAACACCGGGATCCTGAGCAGTTCGCGCTTGAGCACCCAGCTCTGCGGGTAGAACCAGGGCAGCAGGTTAAGGGTTTCCCAGGCGCTCTGGTGTTTGGCGATGACCACCCCCGGCGGTGGTGGGCGATTCTCCAGCCCATTGATTTCTATACGGATTCCTCCGATATAGCGGACCATCACCGCGACAATGCTGCACCAGCGGGTGATCCACCAGTAGCGCCAGCGCAGCGGCAGGGGAAAACTCGGCAGACTGATCACTCCCCACACAACCACGGTGACGACCAGGCCGATCCTGAAGAGGATTCCCCGGATCAGACTGCCGCGGAAGGCACCATCGGCGGGAGCGGCACTCATGCGAGCAGCGCCTCCACCGCCGCCGCCAGGTCGTCATGGACGGGCACTGGGCCGCCCGGGTCGGTCTCGGTCTCACGGCCATTGCCGGTGCGCACCAGCCAGGGCGTTACCCCGGCCCGGCGCGCGGCATCCAGATCGCGGCGGCTGTCG
The DNA here is from genome assembly GCA_937884605.1 of uncultured Spiribacter sp. GTDB lineage: Bacteria > Pseudomonadota > Gammaproteobacteria > Nitrococcales > Nitrococcaceae > Spiribacter. Next base: position 461 of record CALGDM010000021.1, on the reverse strand, counting down.
CCGATGAAAACCGCCGCATCGGCCCGGCAATCCAGCGCCTCGAGGGCGTGCTGGAGCAGTCCCGGAGCGGGTTTGCGGCAGTCGCAATCATCCGCGGGGCCATGGGGACAGACGAAAATCCCGGCGAGATGCCCACCGGCTGCCTCGATGGTGGCGGTCATGCGCTGATGGATGGCTGCCAGAGCCGCCGCCGAGATGAGACCCCGGGCGCGGGCCGACTGATTGGTGCAGACCGCCACCGCAATGCCGGCCCGGGTGAGACGGGCGATGGCCGTCACGCTTCCGGGTAAGGGCTCCCAGTCGTCAACGCTCAGGATGTAGGCGTCGGAATCCCTGTTGATGACGCCGTCCCGATCCAGCAGCACGCAGTGCGGTCGCACGGCTCAAGCCGACTCCGGCAGGGCCGAGACATCGGCGATGGCCAGAAACTGATCCTGCAGGCGCTGTAGCAAGGCCAATCG
>CALGDM010000020.1 GCA_937884605.1 uncultured Spiribacter sp. | reverse complement strand
TCGCGCAGCTTGCCCGCCTCCTCGAACTCGAGGTTGCGGGCGTGCTGGTGCATCTTCTGCTCCAGCTCCTTGATGCGCTTGACCGCCTGAGCGGTGCTCAGCTCGGCATAGGCCTTGGCCTCGTCAGCCACCTGGGCGTAATGCTCGGCACTGTCCGGCGCGCTGGCGCCGCCACGCTCCATGACGTCGGCGATGGCCTTCTGGATGCCCTGCGGGGTGATGCCGTGCTCCTCGTTGTAGGCCATCTGCTTTTCGCGTCGCCGTTCAGTCTCGTCGATGGCCTTTTTCATCGAGTCGGTCATCTGATCGCCATACAGAATCGCCTGGCCGTTCACATTACGGGCGGCCCGGCCGATGGTCTGGATGAGCGAGCGCTCGGCGCGCAGAAAGCCCTCTTTGTCGGCGTCGAGAATCGCCACCAGCGAGACCTCGGGGATATCCAGCCCCTCGCGCAGGAGGTTGATACCGACCAGCACGTCAAAGGCGCCCAGGCGCAGGTCGCGGATGATCTCGGTGCGCTCGACGGTATCGATGTCCGAGTGCAGGTAACGCACCCGCACGCCGTTTTCGGCCAGAAACTCGGTCAGATCTTCGGACATGCGCTTGGTCAGCGTGGTCACAAGCACGCGCTCGCCGGCACGGCTGCGCTCGTTGATCTCGCCGAGCACATCGTCGACCTGACTGCTCGCCGGGCGCACGTCGATGGCGGGATCCACCAGACCGGTGGGCCGGACCACCTGCTCGGCAATCGCCGAGGAGTGCTGTTTTTCGTACGGCCCCGGTGTCGCCGAGATATAAATCCGCTGCGGCGCGATGGTATCGAACTCCTCGAACTTCAAAGGCCGGTTGTCGAGTGCCGAGGGCAGGCGAAAACCGTACTCCACCAGCGTCTCCTTGCGGGCCCGGTCGCCGCGATACATACCGCCGACCTGCGAGACCGTCACATGCGACTCGTCGATGAACAGCATGGCGTCATCCGGCACATAGTCGAACAGGCAGGGCGGCGCCTCGCCCGGTCCGCGCCCCGACAGATAGCGTGAGTAGTTCTCGATGCCGTTGCAGTAGCCGAGCTCCTGCATCATCTCAAGGTCAAAGCGCGTGCGCTGCTCGAGACGCTGGGCCTCGAGCAGCTTGCCGGCGCCCTGGAGCTGTTCGAGACGCTCCTTTAACTCGACCTTGATCTTCTCCACGGCGCTCAGCACGGTCTCGCGGGGCGTGACGTAATGGGACTTGGGATAAACCGTCAGCCGCTGCACCCGGCGCAGGACTTCGCCGGTCAGCGGGTCGAACCAGGCCAGGCTCTCGATCTCGTCATCGAACAGCTCGACGCGGACCGCCTCGTCCTCGGACTCGGCCGGAAAGATATCGATGACATCGCCCCGCGCCCGGTAGTTGCCGCGGGCAAAGTCGTAGTCGTTGCGCGCGTACTGCAATTGCGCCAGCCGGCGCAGGATCCGGCGCTGATCGACCTGCTCGCCCACCTCCAGGTGCAGCACCATCTCGAGGTAGGCGGTGGGGTCGCCGAGGCCGTAGATCGATGACACCGACGCGACGATGATGGTGTCGCGGCGCTCGATGATCGCCTTGGTGGCCGACAGGCGCATCTGCTCGATGTGTTCGTTGACCGAGGCATCCTTCTCGATAAAGGTGTCTGACGAGGGCACGTAGGCCTCGGGCTGGTAGTAGTCGTAGTACGAGACGAAGTACTCGACGGCGTTATTGGGGAAAAACGCCTTCATCTCGCCATAGAGCTGCGCGGCCAGCGTCTTGTTGGGCGCCAGCACCACCGCCGGGCGCTGTTCCCTGGCGATCAGACTGGCCATGGTGAAGGTCTTGCCCGATCCGGTAACGCCCAGCAGGGTTTGATGCGGGTGGCCGGCGTGCAGGCTGTCAGCGAGGGTCTCGATGGCCGCGGGCTGATCACCGGCGGGTTCGAAGTCGCTCTGCAGCTGAAAACGCAGTGTCTCGTCGGTCATGGCAATGCAGGCCCTGTCATGTTTGGCGTATCATCAGCCGAAACTGTGTAAATGGAGACCATCCTTGGCTATTGAACTCTCTGAGCGCGTCGGCCGCGTCAAGCCCTCCCCGACCATGGCGGTCACGGCGCGCGCGGCGGAAATGCGCGCGGCCGGTCACGACATCATCGGTCTGGGCGCCGGCGAACCGGATTTTGATACCCCCGAGCATATCAGCGCCGCCGCGGTGCAGGCGATCGAGGCCGGTCAGACCCGGTACACCCCGGTCGACGGCACGCCTGCCCTCAAACAGGCCATTCAGGCCAAATTCGAGCGCGACAACGGCCTTCAATACGACGCCAACCAGATCCTGGTGTCATCGGGCGCCAAGCAAAGCCTCTATAACCTGTTCATGGCCGTGCTCGGCAATGGCGACGAAGTGGTCATCCCCGCCCCCTACTGGGTGTCCTATCCGGACATGGCGCTGCTCGCCGACGGCGTGCCGCGGATTATCGAGGCCGATCAGTCGCAGCGCTTCAAGATCACAGCCGAGCAGCTCGAAGCCGCCATCACCCATCGCACCCGAATCGTTGTGCTCAACAGCCCTTCCAACCCCACTGGGACCGCCTATAGCCGCGCCGAGTTCGAGGCCCTGGGCGAGGTGCTGCGGCGTCACCCCGATGTACTCATCGCCAGTGACGATATCTATGAGCCGATCCTCTGGACCGACGAGTCGTTCAGCAACATCGCCATGGCCTGCCCCGATCTGGCCGAGCGCACGGTGGTTGTGAACGGCGTCTCCAAGGCCTATGCCATGACGGGCTGGCGGATCGGCTACGCGGCAGGCCCCGCCAACGTGATCGGTGCCATGAAAAAGATCCAGTCGCAGAGCACCTCCAACGCCAGCTCGATCTCGCAGGCTGCCTCCGTTGCGGCACTCAATGGGGATCAGGGCGTGATCGGCCCCATGGTTAAGGCATTCCGCGAGCGCCACGACTTTGTGGTCAAGCGGCTCAATGCCATGAAGGGCGTGAGCTGCATTGCCGGTGATGGCACTTTCTATGCGTTCCCCGATGTGCGGGGCGCCATTGCCGCCATTGACGCGGTCGACAGTGATACCGCACTGGCCGAGTACCTGATCGCCGAGGCCAACGTCGCCCTGGTACCCGGCACGGCGTTTGGCGCACCCGGCCATGCCCGGATCTCGTTCGCCACCAGCATGGAGAATCTGGAGAAGGCCATGGACCGCCTGGAGGGTGTCTTCGGGCGCGAGTGAGGGCGGTTTTGATGCGCCGCGCCGGTTGACGGCGCGGCGTAAAACGCTAGACTACGCGTCGAGCCAAAGAGCGTTTCCCCGGTAGCTCAGTGGTAGAGCGAGTGACTGTTAATCACTTGGTCGGCGGTTCGAATCCGTCCCGGGGAGCCATTTAAGCTAGGTCCCCATATCCTCTCCTCTCACACCCATTGCTCCGCTCGCAAAGCCAGCTCTGTTCTTTTCCCCAGGTGCACCCGCTTCGACCTGATCCGTAAGCGCATAATCAAGCACCTGGATCTATCCAGACACTCGGCTGTCTACCGCTGGTAAGAAAGTTTACACTTTTCATCAAGATTCTATTGACATCGGGTTACGAGTCATTGATCACGGGGTGAAAAACGGTATGCGCGCCAAAAGACACCGTGGGTTTACCATTATCGAACTGGTCGTCGTGCTCGTCGTACTGGGCATCCTGGCGGCGATCGCAGTTCCGCGTGTTCAAGGGCTCGGTCTTGAAGCTGAAGTCAAGAGTACGGCACGGGCATTGAGCAGCGCGGTTGATAGTCATGTCGCTCGCTCACATACCGCGCAGACCACCGGGTGCGGCCTTGTTGCTTATTACTACCCACCTCAAGACGGCCGGGTATGCATAGAGGGGGAGCCAGGCAGCGCTCCCGTGAGCACAAGCGGAATTGAAGGGTTAGGAGACCGCCGCAGCGAGAAGCTCTGGAACCTGTTCCTCGATATCCCTATCGCGGATTCCGTCGGTGGTCTTGGTGAAACGGGCTGGGTGGCTTCCTCAGCCACGGACTGCGGTTCGACCTCGTACACCTACTGCTGGGACTATTCCCAACCGGATGGCG
>CALGDM010000019.1 GCA_937884605.1 uncultured Spiribacter sp. | reverse complement strand
TGGGCCAGCTCTCGGTGCTGGGGGCGACGATCTGCTATGGCTTTGCCGTGCACTACGGCCGTCGGTTCAAGGACACGCCCTCGCTGGTGAACGCCGCCTACATGCTGACCGCGGCCACCGTGTGGCTGACCCCGGTGGCACTGGTGGTGGATCAGCCCTGGACGCTCTCGCCGGGGGTCTCGGGCTGGGCCGCGCTGCTGGGGCTTTCGCTGCTGTGCACCGCCGTCGCCTATCTGATGTACTTTCGGCTGCTGGCCTCGGCCGGCGCCAACAACATGTCGCTGGTGACGTTTCTGGTGCCGGTCTCGGCCATCACCCTGGGCGCGGTGTTTCTGGATGAGCGACTGGGGTCCACGGCGTTTGCCGGCATGGGGATTCTGTTTGTGGGCCTGGCGGTCATCGACGGCCGGCTCTGGCGGCTGATGCGCGGCGGCTGACACTCAGTCCTGGGCCGGGTCCTCGCCGCCCAGGGGCTGGAACAGCGTCTCGACGGTGGACGCATCAAGGGTGCTCACCGCCGAGGCGTCCTGATCACCCAGCAGGCGCTCGCCCAGATCAGCCTTGTCGCGCTGCATGGCCATAATGCGGTCTTCCACCGTGTCGCGGGTAAGCAGGTGATAGACGAACACCGGCTGATCCTGGCCAATGCGGTGCGCCCGGTCGGTGGCCTGACGGGTCACCGCCGGGTTCCACCAGGGATCATAGTGGATGACGCTGTCCGCCGCGGTCAGGTTAAGCCCGGTGCCGCCGGCCTTCAGGCTGATCAGAAAGATCGGCACCTCACCGCCCTGAAAGCGCTGGACCTCGCCCTCGCGATCGCGGGTCGCGCCGGTCAGCCGGGCGTAGGTCATGCCGCGGGCCTCCAATGCGGCACCAATCAGATCGAGCATGCGGGTGAACTGCGAAAACACCAGAATGCGGCGGTCGTACTGGCGCAGGTCATCGATCAGCGTCAGCAACCGCTCGAGCTTGGCCGAGCGATGGGCGGTCTGCGGGGCATCGCGCACCAGTCGGGGATCGCAGCAGGCCTCGCGCAGCTTGAGCAGCGCGTCCAGGATCTGCACCCGGCTCTGGGGCTGATCCGGGCGCGCCAGGGCTTCGCGAATGCGGGGTTCCTGACCCAGGCGCAGCTGCTCGTAGAGTTCGCGCTGATCGCCGCTCAGCTCGGCGTACACCGGGATCTCGGTTTTCTCGGGCAGCTCGCTGGCGATGGCCTGCTTGGTCCGGCGCAGCAAAAACGGCGCCACCCGCTCGCGCAGCGCCGCCAGGCGGCTGTCATCAGCGTCATCCTCGATGGGCCGGCGATAGACCCGCTTGAACGCCGCGGCATTGCCAAGCAGGCCCGGTGCCACAAAATCGAACTGCGACCAGAGCTCACCCAGGTGGTTTTCCAGCGGCGTCCCGGTCAGGCTCAGCCGTTGGTGGGCGGGGAGCGTGCGCACCGCGCGGGCGGCCTGAGCGCGGGGGTTCTTGACCGCCTGCGCCTCGTCGAGCACCAGCAAATGCCAGGGCTGGGCCTGGAGGCGTTCAATGTCGCGCACAACCAGGCTGTAGGTGGTCAGCACCAGATCCTGCTCGCCCAGCCGGGGATAGTCGGCATGCCGCCGCGGCCCGTGCAGGCGCAGCACCCGCAGCGACGGCGCAAACTGCTCGGCCTCGCGCTGCCAGTTAAAGAGCAGACTCGTGGGCACCACGATCAGGCTGGGGGCCTGGGTACGGCCGGCGGCCTTTTCCATGAGCAGATGACTGATCACCTGAAGGGTCTTGCCAAGGCCCATGTCATCGGCCAGCACCCCACCCAGACCCAGTTCTGAGAGGTGCTGCAGCCAGCCCACGCCCTCGCGCTGGTAGGGGCGCAGCGCCCCCTGCAGCCCCGGCGGCGTTGCCGGGGGTTCGGTCGCGGCCGACGGGTGCTTGAGCGCCTGGGCCAGGCCGCGCAGATCGGCGTCGTCCCGCCAGCGCAGGGCATTGCCCTCGGCCTGCTCGAGGTCCTCCAGCACTGCCGCGCGGCCGGTGGGCAGGACCAGTTCGCCCTCGCGCAGCTGGGTGGTGGGGTCGTAGAGCTCGGTCAGGCCCTTTAACAGGGGCACCAGACGCCGGGCCGGGATGGGGGCGAGACGCCCGTCACCCAGGTCCACCAGCAGGCTGCTGTCGGGGTCGATCGAGTCCAGATGCCGGGTGGCCATGGCCTCGGGGTTCTCCCGAATCAGGGCCAGCAGCAGCGGCATCAGCGGATGCGATTCGCCTTCGACCTCGATGGTCATGCCAAAGCTGAACCAGCCGGGCTGGCCGGGACGGGTCTGGGCCTGCCACTGCTCGGGCGTGACCACGCGCCAGGGAAAGCCGCGCTCCACGCTCACCCGCCAGCCTTCGGCCTCCAGCTCGGGCAGGGTCTCGACGACGACCTTGCGCCAGTCGCGGGTATGATCCGGCACCCGGCGACCTTCGGCCATGGTGCCGGTGGCATGCAGCCCGGCCCGGGTCAGCCGCTGCAGGGCGCGGGTCTCGGCGCGGGGATCCCGGGGATAGTCGAGGATTTCGCCGCCCTCGAACACGGACAGCCACTCGCCGCCGGTCTCGGCGTCGATGCGATGACTGGCGTAGTCGAAGTGCAGCTCGGCCACCGCCTCGCCGCGCTCGTCGCGGGCCGGGCGTCGGGTGTCACCCAACCGCGTGAGGCGCAGCACCGGGACGGGCGATACGCCCTCCACACGGCGCCGCTGCGGGGCATCGGGCACGGGGATGGGCAGACGGTCATCCGACAGCTTGGCGGCCACCGCGGGGACCTCCTCGGGGGCCACCACCGGCCCCGCCTGCAGCTCGGCGACCAGCCCCGGCGGCAGATTGGTCTCGATGACACCGAAGGTGCCACTCGCGGGCTCCAGCCACACCGGCGGATGGGCGGTCAGGGCCAGGCGTTGGGCGCCAGCATCCACGCCCAGGCGCTGACTGCCATCGGCGAGGGACCGCCACGCAAACCCGCCATCAATGGCAGGGCCTTCGACAAGCACCGGCGCATCGGTGTGCTGCCAGTGCGCCCGGCCCGTGGCCGCCAGGGCCTGCAGCAGAAAATGCACATCATCGGCATCCACCGGGCAGCCGGTCTCGGGCAAAAGCCGCAGCAGCCGTCGGTCGCCGGCGGTCAGCATCCCCTCGGGCGCACGGCGCACGCCGGCAAACGGCAGCAACCGCCCGTAGCCGCCCTGCCGGCGCAACCGGGCCCGCTGGGGGGTGACCGTCAGCCGGCCGTTGGCGTCGTGATCGAGCAGATAGACCAGGGCCTCGCCGCGCGGCGCCGCGGCCGCGTGCGACTCGGCGGCCAACCGGCGGGCACGGTCAAGCCACTGGGTGACCGCCGGGTTGGCCCGGGTGAGGCCCGCCGGCGCGGTGCGCCCGAGGTAGTGCAGGATCGCCGCAACGGCATGCCCGCAGGCACCCCCCGCCGGACAGCTGCACAGCGAGGTCAGAGGCCGATGCGAGGGCAACGGATGCACACGGATGTCCACCGAATGGATATGCCGGCGATCGGCCTGCACGCGGGCAAAAAAACCCTGACCGCCCGGGCTGCAGTCCAGCACCGCCCGCGACTGGATCAGCCGTTCGCCGTCCTCCAGCGCCTCGCGCGGAAAGTCCGCCCAGAGGACGGCCTCACCGTGGGTGGAGATCCATTCCGTGAGGGGATCGGTCAACGGGTCTGCTCCAGGCGGCTTTCATGCACAACCTGACAGCATACATCAGCCGCCGCTTACCGGTGGCAATAAAACCAGCGTTTCGTCGCCCTGCAGGGTGTCCTGCCGTGTTCGCATCGCGTCCCCCACGGCACAGGCCACCCGCGGCAGCTCATCGGCCAGCGCCGGGTACTCACGGATCAATGCCGCCAGCGCCTCGGCGATGGTGCAGGGCGTGTCGAGGGACAGATTCAGGGTATGGGTGTTGGCGGCTTCCCGGAGCCGGCCATAGAGTTCGATTTGCATAATCACGCATAAAAAACCCCGCCAAGGGGCGGGGTTAAGCTGAATGGCTGGGGGACCAGGATTCGAACCTGGGTTGACGGATTCAGAGTCCGTAGTCCTACCGCTAGACGATCCCCCAATAAACCGCTTAGCGCTTGGAGAACTGCGTCGCGCGACGCGCCTTGTGCAGGCCGATCTTCTTGCGCTCGACCATGCGGGCGTCACGCGTGACATAGCCCGCCTTGCGCAGCCCGCCCTTGAGCGCTTCGTCATAGTCGATGAGCGCGCGGGTGATGCCGTGCCGGATCGCACCGGCCTGCCCGCTGGAGCCGCCACCGAATACGCTGACCTTGATATCAAGCTTTTCCGTCGTGTCGGTCAGCTCGAGGGGCTGGCGCACGACCATGCGCGCGGTCTCGCGACCGAAATACTCGTCAAGCGGCTTGCCGTTAACGGTGATCTGACCGTTGCCGGGCCGCATGTTCACGCGGGCCGAGGACTTCTTGCGCCGGCCCGTGCCGTAATACTGTTGGACTGCCATCGGTTATCGTCGCTCCGATTCAGATTTCCAGCGCCTGAGGCTGCTGGGCATGGTGCTGATGTTCGCCGCCGCTGTAAACCTTGAGCTTGCCGAGCATCTGCCGGCCGAGCGGTCCCTTGGGCAGCATGCCCTTGACCGCAAACTCGATCGCCCGCTCGGGGTGCTCCTGAATCAGCGTCGCGAAATTGGTCGACTTCATGTGACCGACGTATCCCGTGAACCGGTGATACATCTTCTGCTCCGCCTTGCGGCCGGTGATGTCCACCTGCTCGGCGTTGACCACAACGATGTAGTCGCCGGTATCGACGTGCGGCGTGAATTCCGGTTTATGCTTGCCCCGAAGCCGGAAGGCGATTTCGGAGGCGAGTCGTCCGAGGGTCTTGCCGGTGGCGTCGACGACATACCAGTCACGCTGGACCGTCTCGGCTTTGGCGCTAAACGTTTTCATGGGTGCTGTATCTCCGAAGTCAACGCGCCCGAATTAAGATCGTGGAGTGTACAGAAAGCCGTTTACGCCGACAAGCCGTTGTCGCCGTCCGCAGCGGGCACCACCTCGTGGCTGTGGGTCACGGTGCAGGCCTTGGCCAGCATGATCGACGCCGAGCAGTATTTTTCGGCCGACAGCTTCACCGCCCGCGCCACCGCGGCGTCCTTGAGCTCGTTCCCGCTGATTCGAAAATGCAGATGGATCGCGGTAAAAACCTTGGGCGGCGTCTCCGCGCGGCTGGCCTCAATATCGACCTCGCAGCCGGTCACGGCATGGCGCCCCCGCTCGAGGATATACACCACATCCACGGCCGAGCAGGTCCCCAGCCCCTGGAGCATGAGCTCCATCGGCCGCGGCCCCCGGCCCTGGCCCCCCAGATCCGGCGGACCATCTACCGTTAGTCGGTGACCACTGCCCGATTCCGACTCGAATGCCATCCCGTCCAGCCAGCGTACATGCGCTTTCACGGTCTACCCCCCATTTCGGACCCCTCCATATGGGTCATATCGCGGTAATGGTCGGCAGTATAACGTCCAAAGACCGGGTTACCGATGCGATACCAAGGAAACAGGGAGGTTCCCATGTCACCGGCCAGTTACCGCTTTTTCCAGCGACCCTCCATCGTCGAGCTGCTGCGCCACTGCGGGCGCAGTCGCTACCGCCCCAACTCCACGCTCATCCATCAGGGCTCGAGCAGTGACCGCCTGTACCTGCTGCTGAGCGGGTCGGTGAGCGTGCTCGAGGAAGAGCCCGATGGCCGGGAGCTGATTCTGGCCTACCTCAACCCCGGGGATTTTATTGGCGAGATGGGGCTTTTTCTGGAGGCACCACAGCGCAGCGCGTGGATCCGCACCCGCACCACCTGCGAGTTTGCCGAGATCAGCTATGCCGGCTTTGCGCGCTTGCAGGCCGAGCATTCCATTGTGCTGCAGCCACTGATCGAGCAGATCGCCGAGCGGCTGCGCGACACCAACCGCCGGTTTCGGTCACTGGCGTTCGAGGATGTCCGCGGGCGGGTGATGGCCACGCTCCACGACCTGACCCGTCAGCCCGATGCCAAAACCCACCCCGCCGGCATGCAGCTGCATATCACCCGCATCGAGCTGGGGCGGCTGGTGGGCTGCTCGCGGGAGATGGTCGGACGGGTGCTGCGGGATATGGAGGCCGATGAGCTGATCTCGGCCCGGGGCCGGACCATCGTAGTGCATGCGGCGCGCTGATCAGTCGAACAGGGCGGCGAGCTGATCGCCGGGGGAGTCGGCACGCATGAACGCCTCGCCCACCAGAAACGCGTCGATGCCCCGCGCGCGCATTGCAGTCACATCGTCGCGGTGATGGATGCCGCTCTCGGTCACCAGGCGGACGCCATCCGGGACGGCGGGCGCGAGGCGCGCGGTGGTCTCGAGGGTGGTCTCGAAGGTGCGCAGGTCGCGGTTGTTGATGCCGATCAGATCGGCATCCAGCGCCAGCGCCCGATCCAGCTCGGCGGCGTCGTGCACCTCGACCAGCACATCCATGCCCAGCGCCCGGGCCTGATCATGGAACGCCCGCAGTCGCGCGTCATCCAGGGCGGCAACGATCAGCAGGACGCAGTCGGCGCCCAGCACCCGCGATTCGAGCACCTGATAGTCGTCGACGACAAAGTCCTTGCGGATCACCGGGCAGTGACAGGCGCCGCGGGCCTGCTCGAGGTGCGCATCCGCGCCCTGAAAGAACGCCGTCTCGGTGAGCACCGACAGGCAGGCCGCGCCGCCCTGTTCATAGCTGCGGGCAATGGCGGCGGGATCGAAGGCCTCGCGGAGCACGCCCTTACTGGGCGAGGCCTTCTTGACCTCGGCGATGACGCCTGCCTGGCCGCCGGCAATGCGCGTCTCGAGGGCCGAACGAAACCCCCGCAGCGCCGGGGCATCGGCCAGCCGCGCTTCAAGCGCCGCAGCACTGACCTGGCGCTGGCGCTCGGCCACTGCCTCGGCCTTATGGGCCATGATCCGGCGCAGGATATCGGGGGTCTCCGGGCGACGGCTCATGGCGTTGCCCCCAGTCGCTGGCTGGTGGCGATGAACCGGTCAAAGCGGCCCCGCACCTCGCCGCTTGCCAGCAGGCCGCGGGCGTGGGCCACGGCGTCGCCGAGGTGATCGGCAAGGCCGGCCACATGAATGGCCGCGCCGGCGTTCAGCGCCAGCAGATCCGCCGCCGGGCCGGGCAGGCCGTCGAAGATCGCCTTGATCATCTCGAGGCTGCGCTCGGCGGAATCCACCCGCAGTGGCTCCAGCGAGGCCGACTCGAGGCCAAAGTCCTCGGGCCGCAGGGTGTATTCGCGGACTTCGCCGTTGCGCAGTTCCGCCACCCGAGTGGGCGCGGCGATGCTGATCTCGTCGAGGCCATCCTCGGAGTGGACCACCATCACCCGCTCGCTGCCCAGGGTGCGCAGCACCTCAGCGATGGGCCGCACCCAGGCGGCGTCGTAGACGCCCAGCAGCTGGTTGGGCGCACCCGCCGGGTTGGTGAGCGGGCCGAGCAGGTTGAACAGGGTGCGCACGCCCATTTCGCGGCGCGGGCCGATGGCGTGGCGCATGGCCTGATGGTGCTGCGGGGCAAAGATGAACCCCACCCCCTCGGTGTCGATGCACTCGGCCACCGCGGCTGGCTCCAGATCCAGTCGCGCCCCGGCGATCTGCAGCAGATCGGCACTGCCCGAGGCGCTCGAGACCGAGCGGTTGCCATGCTTGGCGACCCGGCCCCCGGCCGCCGCCACCACGAAGGCGGTGGCCGTGGAGATATTGAACGTGCCACGGGCATCACCGCCGGTCCCGCAGGTATCCACCAGATGGGTGCGATCCACCTCGACCCGCATCGCCAGCTCGCGCATCACCGCCGCCGCGGCGGCAATCTCGGTGACGGTCTCGCCTTTCATGCCCAGGCCGATCAGAAACCCGCCGATCTGCGCGCCGGTGGCCTCGCCGGTCATGATCCGCTGCATGACCGCGGTCATCTCGGCGTGGTCGAGATCGCCCCGGTTCATGACCCGTCGGATCGCCGCCTGCATTTCCATGCTGACTCCTTTGTCGATCAGGCCGCGAGTGCCGGGCGACCCAGAAAATTGCGCAACAGATCATGCCCGGTGCGGGTCAGGATGGACTCGGGATGAAACTGCACCCCCTCGACATCCAGCTCGCGGTGGCGCACGCCCATGATCTCCTCGCGATCGCCGTTGGCATGCTCGGTCCAGGCCGTCACCTCGAGGCAGGCCGGCAGTGTCGCCGCCTCCAGCACCAGCGAGTGATAGCGGGTGGCCTCAAGGGGATTGGGCAGTCCGGCGAAGACGCCCTGATCGCGGTGGTGCACCCACGAGGTCTTGCCATGCATGACGGTCTGGGCGCGGATCACCGCGCCGCCAAACGCCTGGCCGATGGCCTGATGGCCCAGACAGACCCCCAGAATCGGCAGCCGCCCGGCAAAGCGCTCAACCACCGCCAGCGACACCCCCGCCTCATCGGGCGTGCACGGCCCCGGCGAGAGGACGATGCGCTCGGGCTGGAGCCGCTCGATGGTGGCCAGGTCGATGGCGTCATTGCGATAGACCTCGACATCCGCCCCCAGCTCGCCCAGATACTGGACGAGGTTGTAGGTAAACGAATCGTAATTATCGATCATCAAGAGCATGGGTTCGCTCGCTTCACTGCCGCTGGTTGCACCTGCACAGAATAACGCGAATGCCCCGCCGATGCCCCGTCCGGGGCTCAGCGCGGGTCGAGGCCCGCCTCGGCCATGGCCACCGCCCGGAACAGCGCCCGGCCCTTGTTCACCGTCTCTTCCCACTCGGCCTGCGGGTCCGAGTCGTGGACAACGCCGCCGCCGGCCTGCACATGCACGCGGCCGTCCTTGATGACCGCCGTGCGAATGGCGATGGCTGTGTCCATGTTGCCTGACCAGGACAGATACCCCACCGCGCCGCCATAGACGCCGCGCTTGATCGGCTCGACCTCGTCGATGATCTCCATCGCGCGGATCTTGGGGGCGCCGCTGAGGGTGCCCGCCGGATGGGTGGCGCGCAGCAGATCCATGGGCCCCAGGCCCGCGCGCAGCCGCCCGGTGACGTTCGAGACAATATGCATGACATGGCTGTAGCGCTCGATGGTCATGCGATCCGTCAGCTGCACGCTGCCCAGCTCGCTGACCCGACCGATGTCATTGCGGCCCAGATCGATGAGCATCAGATGCTCGGCGCGCTCCTTGGGATCATCCAGCAGCTCGGCCTCGAGGGCGCGATCCTCTTCGGCGGTGGCGCCGCGCCGGCGGGTGCCGGCAATGGGGCGCACCGTGGCCTCGCCATCCTCAAGCCGGGCGAGGATCTCGGGGGACGAACCCACCACCTGAAAGTCGCCAAAATCCAGAAAGAACAGATACGGCGACGGGTTGGTGCCGCGCAGGGCGCGGTAAAGGTCCAGCGGCCGGCCGTGATAGTCGGCACTCATGCGCCGCGACGGCACCACCTGCATGCAGTCACCATCGATGATGTAGTCGCGGATGCGCTCGACAATGGCCTCGTAGTCGTCCCGCGCGATGGACGAGTCAAAATCCTCTTCGGCCACCACCCGCGGTGCCGCCGGGGCGGCATCCTGCAGGGTCCGGGTGCGTAGCTGCGTGGCCAGGGCGTCGAGCCGCGCCTCGCCGCGCGCCAGGCCATCAGCCTCGGCCGGGTCGATGTTGACCACCACATAGAGCCGGCCGGCCAGGTTGTCGAACACCAGCACTTCCTCGGACTCCATGAGCAGGATGTCAGGGACACCCAGCGGATCGGGGTTGGGGCACTCGGCAAGCCGCGGTTCGATGTAGCGGATCGTGTCATAGCCGAAATAGCCCACCAGTCCGCCAATAAAGCGCGGCAGCCCGGGGAGGCCCTCGGGGGGCGCGGCGCGCACGGCGCGGTGGCGATGCTCGACCCAGTCGAGGGGGTCAGCAACGGTCTGGGTGGCCACGCACTCGCCGTGCTCCCAGGTCTCGATGCGATGACCGTGGATGCGGTACTGACGCTGGCAAGGCAGCCCGATGATCGAATAGCGGCCCCACTTCTCGCCGCCCTGGACCGACTCGAACAGATAGCTGCCGGCGTCGGCGGCCAGCTTGAGATAGGTGGACAGCGGGGTTTCAAGGTCGGCGAGCAGCTCGCGCACCAGCGGCACGCGGTTATAGCCCTGATGGCGGTGCTCGGCGATGGTGTCCTGATTCATGATGCGTTCGTAAGCCCTGTTGCGAGCTGGTCGATGGTCAGCGTCATCGCCGCTGGATGGTCGGCGAAGATAGCATCGTCGCCGGGATAACCGTAAGGCACCCGCACCAGCGGCGTGCCGGCCGCCGCCGCCGCGCCCTGGTCAGCCGCCGAATCACCCACGTACAGGCAATCATCGATGGCGACGCCGAGCCGCTCGGCGGCATGCACGAGGGGCGCGGGATCGGGCTTTTTGACCCCCAGCGTGTCGCCGCTGACCGTCACCCCGAAATACCCGGCGATCCCCAGCGCCTCGAGCAACGGCCCGGTGAACGCCGCCGGCTTGTTGGTGACCACCGCCATGGGCAGGCCCAGGGCACGGATGCGATCAAGTCCGTCACGCACTCCCGGGTACAGTTGGCTGCGATCGCACAGACAGTCGTGGTAGTGGACAAAAAACCGCGCCAGCGCCGCCTCTGTGGCCACCGGCTCGGCATCGATGTCGCGCCGCCCCGCGATCGCCCGGGCCACCAGCCGGCGGGCGCCGTCGCCAATCCAGTGCCGTACCTGGGTTTCGCTGAGCGCGGCAAGGCCCAGGTCGGCCAGACTGCGGTTGACCGCCGTGGCCAGATCCGGAGCGCTGTCCACCAGCGTGCCGTCAAGATCAAACAGCAGACCGGTGGCTTGCATCGGGTTCATGACCGCGCCCGGGCGGCGCGCTCGCGCAGCGTATCAATCACCGCGGCATAGTCCGGCTGACCAAAGATCGCCGAGCCGGCGACCACGGTGTCGGCGCCGGCCGCCACCACCGCCTCGATGTTATCGGGGCCGACGCCGCCATCCACCTCCAGACGAATCGGGCGGGACTGGGCGTCAATCAGGGCCCGCGCCTCACGCAGCTTCTCGAGGGTGACTGGCAGGAACTGCTGGCCGCCGAATCCGGGGTTCACCGACATCAGCAGGATCAGATCGACCTTGTCCATGACATGGCGCAGGCCATCCAGCGGCGTCGCGGGGTTGAACACCAGCCCGGTCTGGCAGCCCTGATCGCGGATCAGCTGCAGGCTGCGGTCGATATGCTCCGAGGCCTCGGGGTGAAAGCTGATCAGGTTGGCGCCGGCGGCGGCAAAATCAGGGATGATGCGGTCCACCGGTTTGACCATCAGGTGGACGTCGATGGGCGCCTCGATGCCATGCCGGCGCAGGGCCTGACAGACCACCGGGCCAAAACTGAGGTTGGGCACATAGTGGTTGTCCATGACATCAAAGTGCACCCAGTCGGCACCGGCATGGAGCACCCGGTCCACTTCATCGCCCAGGCGGGCAAGATCGGCGGCCAGGATCGAGGGGGCAATAATCAGATCGTTCATGGCCCGGAATGCTAGCAGAAGCCGGGCCTAGACGCTGCTCACCACAAGGTTGGCCAGCAGCGCCCGGCGCACCGCCGCAAAGTCGCCGCGCCCGTGCAGCCGGGCCAGTTGCAGGCCACCCTGGGCGGCCGCCATCACGACCCGGGCCTGGTCACGGGCGGCCCCCGGAAAGTCCAGCGTGCCGGCCTGCCGCCCGGCGTCCAGGGTGCCCGCCAGCCATTCCAGCAGATCGTCGCGCAGGCCCTCGGCCTCGGCGCAGGCACCGGCCGGCAGGCTGGCGTATTCCACCGCCGCCACCCCCAGTGGACAGACGCGCTGGTCATCGAGGTGGCGGGCCTCCAGATCCAGAAATCGCTCGATCTGCTCACTGGCCTCGAGCCGGCTCGCGGTCATCTGCTGGCACCACCAGGCCAGATCCTCGCGATACTGGCAGAACAGCGCCGTGGCCAGATCCGCCTTGGCCGGAAAGTGATAGTGAATGGCGCTGCTGCCCACCTCCAGCGCCTCGGCCAGCTGACCAAAGCTGAAGCCGTGGTAGCCGCGGGTCTGCAGCCAGTCGCCGGCCAGACGCAGAATCCGCCGGCGCATTTCGCCGCGCGGGCGGGCCTGACGTGATGCCACGCTCACTGCCCCAGCGCCAGTTCCGCCAGGTTGCAGGGACGATGAGTGACATCCAGCTGCTCGCGGAGCAGTCCCGACCAGCCATCCCGGCAGGCGCCCGTCGAACCCGGCAACGCCACCACCAGCGTGCGGTTGGCGATGCCGGCCAGCGCCCGCGACTGCAGCGTCGAGCTGCCGACGCTCGCGTACGAGAGCTGCCGAAACCGCTCGCCAAAGCCCGGGATGCTGCGGTCGAACAGCACCTCGACGGCCTCGGGCGTGACATCACGCTCCGAAAACCCGGTGCCGCCGGTACAGATCACCGCATGCAGGCCAGGCTCGGCGATCCAGGCCGAGACCGCGGCACGAATGGCATAGCGATCGTCGGTGACGATCCGGTGATCGGCGATTTGGTGGCCGTCCGCGACGGCCAGTTCGCGCAGCGTCTGCCCGGATCGGTCGGTCGCCGCCGCGCGCGTGTCCGAAACGGTCAGCACGGCCAGGTTGAGCGGGGTGAATTCACGGGTGGGGCTCACGGTCTACTCCGGTGTCATGCCGCCAAAGGCTGTAGAATATAGCGCTTTAGCCAACAGTGAGTCATTGCATGCAATCCCGGAGAATCGCGGTGGTGGGGAGCGGCGTCGCGGGCATCAGCGCCGCGTGGATGCTCTCGCAGCGCCATGAGGTGACGCTTTTCGAGGCCTCGGACCGGCTGGGCGGCCACAGCCACACGGTGGACTGCGACCTGCCCGAGGGGCGTGTCCCGGTGGACACCGGCTTCATCGTCTATAACGAGCCCAACTACCCGCATCTGAAAGCGCTGTTCGAACACCTCGAGGTGCCGACGCTCGAATCGAACATGTCGTTCGCCTTTGCCGCCCGCGATATCGATCTGGAATACGCCGGCAGTGGGCTGGGCACGCTGTTCGCCCAGCGCCGCAACCTGTTCCGGCCGCGGTTTCTGGGCATGGTCCGCGACATCCTGCGCTTTAACAGAGCCGCCCACGAGCGCCTGACGGCCGACACCCGCGGCGATGACATCAGTCTGGGCGCGCTGCTCGATGAGCTGGGCATGGGCGAGGCGTTCCGGCGCTACTACCTGCTGCCCATGAGTGCCGCCATCTGGTCGTGCCCGCAGGACGTCATGCTGGCCTTTCCGGCGCGCTCGTTTTTGCAGTTTTTCTACAACCACGGCCTGATCCAGCTCAAGGACCGGCCGCAGTGGCAGACCGTGGCCGGTGGCAGCCGCGAATACCTCGACCGTCTGCGCCCGGCCATTGCCCATATCCACACCGCGACACCGGTGGGCTCGGTGCAGCGCACCGACGACGGCGTCCGTCTGGCCGGCCCCGCGGGCGAGCTGGGCACCTTCGATGACGTGGTGATGGCCGCCCACGGCGATCAGAGCCTGGCCATGCTCGACGCCCCCCGCGATGACGAGGCGCGACTGCTGGGGGCGTTCCGCTACCAGATGAACGAGGCCTTTTTGCACACCGACACCCAACTGATGCCCAAACGCCGCGCGGTGTGGTCATCGTGGAACCATCTGACCACTGAAAGCGTCGATGGGACACGACCCGTTTCCGTGACCTACTGGATGAACCGACTGCAATCACTGCCCACGGCCACTGACGTGTTTGTCACGCTGAATCCGCTCGAGGCCCCACAGCCGGCGCAGGTCATTCAGCAGCAGACCTACGACCACCCGGTATTCGACCGCGACGCCATCGCGGCGCAGGCAGGGCTTGCCGACATTCAGGGCAGCGACCGGCTGTGGTACTGCGGCAGCTATCACGGCTATGGCTTTCACGAAGATGCGCTCAGCAGCGCGGTTCGGGTGGCCGAGCGCCTCGGCGCCCCCGCGCCCTGGCAGCGAGCCGCGGTGGCATGAGCGCCGGCGACGCGCTGACGATCTACGCCGGGCGGCTGTTCCACGAGCGCCGCATCGCGCCGCGTTACCAGTTCCGCTACCGGGTGTTCAGCCTGCTGCTGGACATCGATCGGCTGGATGAAGCGGATCGGCGCCACCGGCTGTTCTCGCACAATCGCTTCAACCTGATCGGGTTTCGCGACCGCGACCATGGGCCCAAGGATGGCTCGGCGCTGCGGCCCTGGATTGATGCGCGGCTGGCCGAGGCCGGCATCGACCTGGCTGGCGGGCGCGTGCAGTTGCTGTGCTATCCGCGGGTCCTGGGGTATGTATTCAACCCGCTGTCGCTCTGGTACTGCCGGCATGCCGACGGCACACTGCGTGCGGTGCTCGCCGAGGTGCGCAACACCTTCGGCGAATGGCACGGCTATCTCATTCATGACCAGGGCACGGCGCTGTCCGAGCGCCTCCACGACCGCGCCCACAAGCAATTCCATGTCTCGCCATTTCTGCCGCGCAACGGCCACTACCGGTTTCGCCTCCAGGCACCGGGCGAGCGCTATGGCGCGACGGTGAACTGGCACAGCGCCGAGCAGCCCGACGAACCCGCGCTGATCGCGGTGCAGACCGGCGAGCGAAAGCGCGGCGGCGATCGGGGCTTGCTCCGCATCGCCGTGACGGTACCCTTTATGACGCTGAAAGTGATCGCTGCCATCCACTGGCAGGCCTTGAAAATCTGGCTCCGGGGCGGACGTTTCCACCGCAAACCGGCGCCGCCGGATTCGGAGATCAGTCAATGACGAGTCATCAGCAATCGATGATCGATCTGCCCTCGCCGCTGCCCCTTGCCGGCCGCATCCTGCTGGGCTGGTTCGCCCGCCTGCGGCGCGGCCGCATGGAAGGTCAAATGCCCAACGGCGATGCCTTCGTCATCCAGGGCGGCGAGGCCGGGCCCACCGGCACGCTGCGCCTGCACCGCCCGGCGCGCATGGTGGCCCGCATCGCCACCCGTGGCTCGGTGGGCTTTGCCGAAAGCTACATGGCCGGCGAATGGTCAAGCCCCGACACCGCGCATCTGCTCGAGCTCATGCTGGTCAACGAGGATGCCTTCCAGCAGCGCATGGAACCGTCCTGGCTGCACCGCCTGCGCCTGTCGCTACGCCATCGCGGGCGCCGTAATACGCAGCGCGGGAGCCGCCGCAACATTGCCGCACACTATGATCTGGGCAACGAGTTCTACCGCCACTGGCTTGACGAGACCATGACCTATTCGGCGGCGATCTTCGATCACCCCGGCCAGGCCCTCGCCGAGGCCCAGCGCAACAAATACGACCAGCTCCTCGACACCCTCGGCGCACAGCCCGGCGAGCATATCCTCGAGATCGGCTGCGGCTGGGGCGGATTCGCCATGGCGGCGGCCCGGCGCGGCATCAACGTCACCGGACTGACCCTGTCCACCGAGCAGCTGGCCTGGGCCCGGCGCCAGATCGCCGAGGCCGGCCTGGCGGATCGGGTCGATCTGCGGCTCGAGGACTACCGCGACACCCGCGGGCGGTTTGATCATGCCGTGTCCATCGAAATGCTCGAGGCCGTGGGCGAGGACTACTGGCCCGCCTACTTTCGGATGCTCCACGACCGGGTCCGCCCGGGCGGGCGGATCGGCCTGCACGGCATCACCATTGCCGAGGACCGCTTTGAGGACTATCGCCGGCGGCCGGACTTCATCCAGCGCTATATCTTTCCCGGCGGCATGCTGCCCACCCCGCAGCGGCTTGCCGATGAGAGTAACCGGGGCGGCCTGGAGGTGGTCGAATCCACCGGACTCGGTCAGCACTACGCCACCACCCTGCTGCAATGGGACGCGCGCTTCGTCCAGGCACTCCCGCAGATCCGTCAGCTGGGGTTTGACGACCACTTCATCAATATGTGGCGTTATTACCTGGCCTACTGCTACGCCGGCTTTCGCACCGGCAGCATCGACGTCAAGCGCCTGCTGTTGCGCCGGCCGTGAGCCTCGGCCGCGGCCAGATCCTGACCTACGGCCTGCCGGCCGTGCCCCTGGCGGTCATGGGCGTGCCCATGTACGTCTTCCTGCCGGGTTTTTATGGCGAAACCCTGGGCCTGGCGGCGGTGGGCACCGCGTTGCTGCTGGCACGTCTGTGGGACGTGGTCACCGACCCGCTCATCGGCAGCCTGGGCGATCGCCTGCAGACCCGCTGGGGCCGGCGCCGACCACTGATTGCCGCGGGCCTGCCGATCCTGCTGGTCAGCGCCTGGGCACTGTTCCGCCCGCCCGAGGCGGTGGGTCTGGGCTATCTGCTGGGCTGGGGGCTCGCGGCCTATCTGGGCTGGACACTGATGTCGCTGCCCTACACCGCCTGGGGCGCCGAGCTGTCCGAGGACTATGACCAGCGCGCCAGCCTGACCGCCAGCCGCGAGGGTTTCATGCTGGCCGGCACGCTGCTGGCCATCGCCTGGCCCACCCTGGTGGGCGCCGGCCGCGCCGATGCCGAAACCCTGTCCGGGCTCGCCTGGCTGCTGGTGGTGCTGCTGCCGCCGGTGGTGGCACTGGCGCTATGGCGAGTGCCGGAGTATCGCCTGACCGCCCACTCGGTGGGCTGGCGCGAGGGCTGGCAGCTGCTGCGCCATAACCGCCCGTTTCTGCGGCTGCTGGCGGCCTACGTCATGAATGGCCTGGCCAACGGCCTGCCCGCATCGCTGTTCACGCTGTTTGTCATCCATGTCCTGCGGGCCGAGAGCTGGACCGGGCCCCTGCTGCTGGTCTACTTCGTGGTCGGGATCGTCGCCCTGCCGGGCTGGCTGTGGCTGTCGCGGCGCATCGGCAAGCACCGCGCCTGGGCGCTGTCGATGCTCTGGACCTCGCTGATCTTTGCGGCGGTGCCGTTTCTGGGGCCGGGGGATACCACCGCGTTTTTGATCATCTGCCTGCTCTCGGGCGTCGGCGTGGCGGTGGACATGGCCCTGCCGGCGGCCATTCAGGCCGATCTGGTGGACATTGACACCGCCGCCGGCGGCGGCCGGCGCACAGGGCTGTATTTTGGCATCTGGAACATGGCCACCAAGCTGGCCCTGGCGCTGGCGGTGGGCATCGCCTTTCCGCTGCTCGAGTGGTTCGGGTTTGACGCCACTCAGGTCGAGGATCGCGACGGCACCTTCGCCCTGGCGCTTTTCTATGGCGCGGTGCCCATCGGCTTCAAGCTGGCGGCGACGGCGTTGATGTGGCGTTTTCCCCATGACCGGCGGGCCCAGGTGGCCACCCGCGCCCGCCTGCACGACACCGAACAGGCCTATGCGTCCACCGACAGCCGGGCGCGCAGCCAGCGCATCAGCCCGCCCAGCACCGGAAACTGAGTATAGAGCTCGCCGGCGGCGTCCCAGTAATCGATATGCTCGCGCACCCGGCCGTCCTCGGCCAGCACCACGCGCGAGACACCCTCGATGGGGCGGCGGTCGTGGCGGTCGCGCTTGAGGCGAAAATGCATGCGCCAGCGCAGGTAACCCACCGAGCCCTCGCCCACGGTCTCGAGCACCTCGAAGCGGGCTGCCGCGCAGTTGGCATACATATGCTCAAACACCGCCCGAATCCCGGCCAGCCCTTCGACTTCGTTGAACGGATCACGAAACCGCGCATTCTCGACAAACACCGCATCCAGCCGATCCAGATCCGCCGGCTGCAGGCCGGCGAAAAACTCACCATAGCGCTCGAGGGCGGTCACGACTGCACCATGCGCCGGGTGAGCGCAAAGTAGAGCTTGTAGGGCAGCAGCCGCAGCAGCTTGAGCGTGTAGCCAAAGCGCTTGGGAAAGACGATCTCGAAGCCGGCATCATCGATTTCATCGTGGATGTAGTCCGCGGCGCGCTCCGCCGAGATCAGCTGCGGCATGTGGAACTGGTTTTTCTCGGTGAGCCGCGTTTTGACAAACCCCGGGTTGATCACCCGCAGCGTCACGCCGGTGCCCTCCAGCGCCGGGCGCAGGGACTCGGCCATGTTGAGCACCGCCGCCTTGCTGGCGCCATAGGGGGCGGCCTGCGGCAGCCCGCGATAGGCGGACAGACTGGCGGTCACCAGGATCTGGCCCCGGCCGCGTGGACGCATCCGCGCCAGCGCCGCCCCCACGCCATTGACGGTGCCCAGATAGTTGACCTCGGCCAG
Organism: uncultured Spiribacter sp.; assembly: GCA_937884605.1. Lineage (GTDB taxonomy): Bacteria > Pseudomonadota > Gammaproteobacteria > Nitrococcales > Nitrococcaceae > Spiribacter. The sequence continues at coordinate 21,849 of CALGDM010000019.1, read as the reverse complement.
ACGCCGGAATACCGCCGGGTCGAAGTCGTCGAGCGGCATCGGATCGTAGTCGCCGGCGTTGAGGATCAGCGTGTCGATTTCGCCCACGTCGGCTTCCACGGCCTCGAAGACCTGCTCGCAGGCGGCCGGATCGGTCACATCCAGCGGATAGGGATGGAGTCGCTCGGCGATATCGGGATGGGCCTCGCCAATCGCCTGCAGCGCCGCCTCGCGGCGGGCGCTGACCACTACCTGCCAGCCGTCGCGGGCAAGCTTGATGGCGAGCGCCTCGCCAATGCCGGCACTGGCGCCGGTGATCAGGGCGACGCGACCGCCCGTGGATGTTGTTGTGGTCATGCTTTTCCTGTGCCCCCGTTGGACGGTTGAGTACAATTATGGGTTCAGACAGCCACGGCTGGCCAACGACTCCACCCAATCATAGGATGCCGCCCCATGCACCCTGCCCTGTACTGGATTCGCCGGGACCTGCGCCTTGCCGATAACCCGGCCCTGCACGCCGCCGCCCGGTCGGGTCGGCCCGTGGTGCCCGTGTATGTGCATGCCCCGGACGAGGCCGGTGCCTGGGCGCCGGGCGGCGCCAGCCAGTGGTGGCTGCACCACAGCCTGCAGGCACTGGCCCAGGCGCTGGCCGAGCACGGGCTGACGCTGATCATTCGCCACGGCGACAGCCTTGAGGCCCTGACCGGGCTGATCGCCGAGACCGGCGCGACAGCGGTGCACTGGAACCGGCTCTACGAACCAGCCCGGGTGCAGAGCGACATCCGCGTCAAACAGGCCCTCAAGGCCGATGGTATCGAGGCGCACAGCCACAACGCCGCCCTGCTGCACGAACCCTGGACGCTCCAGACCGGCAGCGGCGGCGATTACAAGGCCTTCACCCCGTTCTGGCGGGCCTGCCGGCGTCAGCAGCCCGAGCCGCCGGCGCCACTGCCCGTCCCCGCAGGGCTGAACGCGCCGGCCGGCGCCGACGCGCTGCCCGGGGCGGTGATCCCCGAGCGGGGCCACACGGCGGCCCTCGACGCATTGGGGCTGCTGCCCCGCGTTGACTGGGCCGAGGGCCTGCGCGCCACCTGGCAGCCCGGCGCGGCGGGCGCCAGCCAGCGCCTGGAGGCGTTTCTGGATCAGGCCCTGGCCGGGTATCGCGAAGGCCGCGAGCAACCCGCGGTGGCGGGCACCTCGCGGCTCTCGCCGCATCTGCATCATGGCGAGATCGGGCCCCGGCAGGTCTGGCAGGCGGTCCAGATCCGACTGGCGGAGCATGGCAGCGGGGACGGACGTGGCGAGAGCGCCGAGACGTTTCTCTCGGAAATCGGCTGGCGGGAGTTTGCCCAGCACGTGCTCTATCACCACCCGGCATTCCCCGACGAACCGCTCAACCCGCAGTTTGCGGCCTTCCCCTGGCAGGACGACCCCGGCGATCGCATGCTGGGGGCCTGGCAGCGCGGCGAGACCGGCATCCCGCTGGTGGATGCCGGCATGCGCGAGCTCTACGCCACCGGCTGGATGCACAATCGCGTGCGCATGGTGGTGGGCTCGTTTCTGGTCAAAAACCTGCGCCTGCCCTGGCAGGCCGGCGAGGCCTGGTTCTGGGACACGCTGGTGGACGCCGATCTGGCCAGCAACAGCCTGGGCTGGCAGTGGGTGGCCGGCAGCGGCGCCGATGCCGCGCCGTTTTTCCGCGTCTTCAACCCCATCCGCCAGGGCGAGCGCTTTGATGCCGACGGCGCCTACGTGGCCCACTGGCTGCCGGCCCTGGCCGGGCTACCCGCCAAGCACCGCCATGCCCCGTGGCAGGCGCCGGCTGCGGTGCTGGCGGACGCCGGTGTCACGCTGGGTGTCGATTACCCGCACCCGCTGGTGGACTTAAAGGAAAGCCGTCAGGCGGCCCTCGCCGCGTTCGAGCAGATCAAGAAAGGAGCCTGAATTGCCCCCCGAGCGTCTCTATCAGAGTGATATCAAAAGCCTTGAGCTGCTGCAGCGGGGCAAGGTCCGTGACGTCTATGCGGTGGACGATCGCACGCTGCTGGTGGTGACCACCGATCGCCTGTCGGCGTTTGATGTGGTGCTGCCCGACCCGATCCCCGGCAAGGGCGCGGTGCTCAACCGCCTGTCGGCGTTCTGGTTTGAACAGCTTGCCGGCCGCCTGCCGGATCAGCGGCTTGATCTGCCGCTCGAGGCGGTGCTGAGCGATCCCGCCGAGCGCCAGGCCGTGGCCGGCCGGGCCAGTCTGGTCAAGCGCGTCGAGCCGCTGTCATTCGAGGCCATCGCCCGCGGGTACCTGATCGGCTCCGGCTGGAAGGACTACCAGGCCACCGGGCAGCTCTGCGGCATTCGCCTGCCGGATGGCCTGCGCCAGGCCGATCGATTGCCCGAGCCGCTGTTCACGCCCTCGACCAAGGCCGAGGCCGGCGATCACGACGAAAATGTGGGCTTTGCGGCGGTGGTCGCGGCCCTGGGCCGGGATCTGGCCGAGCGGCTGCGCCGCATCACCCTGGCGCTCTACACCGAGGCGGCCGAGCATGCCCGCCACCGCGGGCTGATCATTGCCGACACCAAGTTCGAGTTCGGCCTCGACGCCGCCGGCGATCTGGTCTGGATTGACGAGGCGCTGACCCCCGACTCAAGCCGCTTCTGGCCGGCCAGCGAGTACCGCCCGGGCAGCTCGCCGCCGAGCTTTGACAAGCAGTACATCCGCGATTACCTGGAGACCCTGGACTGGGACAAGACCGCGCCGGCCCCGGCCCTGCCGGCCGCCGTCATCGAGCAGACGGCGGCCAAGTACCAGGAGGCGGAGACCCGTCTTACCGGACGATCTCGCTGACCTTCACCACCTTCATGGCGTTGGTGCCGCCCTGCTCACCGGCCAGATCACCCTTGGTGATCACCACCAGATCGTCATCGCCGACCGCGCCCAGCCCCTTCAGCTCGGCCACCGCTTCGCGGTTGACCGCATCATGCTCACGCTGGGTGGGGTCGAAGCGGATCGGATTGACGCCGCGGTAGAGCGTCACTTTGCGGCGCGTGCGCGGCTGCTCCGAGAGGGCATAGATCGGGATATCGGTGCCGATGCGCGACATCCACATGGCCGTGGCGCCGGACTCGGTCAGTGCCGCGATGGCCTTCGCCCCCAGGCTGTTGGCCGTGGTGATGGCGGTCTTGGCGATCGCCTCGTCGATGCGCTCGAAGTGCACGCCGGGCTTCAGGCCAGCCGATGGCCGCGACTCGTCGGCGTAGGTTTCGGCACCGATGCATACCCGCGACATGGCGCCCACCGTCTCAGCCGGGTACTGGCCCATGGCGGTCTCCTCGGAGAGCATCACCGCGTCGGTGCCATCGAGCACCGCATTGGCCACGTCCAGCACCTCGGCGCGGGTGGGCATGGGGCTGTCGACCATGGACTGCATCATCTGCGTGGCGGTAATCACCACGCAATCGCGCTCGCGGGCCATGCGCATGATGCGCTTCTGCACGCCGGGCAGCTCGGCATCGCCGATTTCGACGGCCAGATCACCCCGCGCGATCATCACCGCATCGGCGGCTTCCATGATCTCGTCCAGGGCTTCCACTGCCTCGTGGCGTTCGATCTTGGCGACAATGCCGCCGTGACCGCCGGCCTCGCGCAGCAGGGCCCGTGCCTCGTCGATATCGGCGCCGTCGCGGGGAAAGGACACCGCCATATAGTCGGCCTCGAGCTCGGCGGCCAACTTGATGTCCACCCGATCCTTGTCGGTCAGCGCGCGCACCGACAGACCACCGCCCAGGCGATTAATGCCCTTGCGATCGCCCAGTGTGCCGCCAACGGTCACCCGGGTGTGGATGCGGGTGCCCTCGATGCGCTCGACTTCGAGGCGAATCAGACCATCCGCCAGCAGCAGAATGTCGCCGGGCGCCACATCGGTGGGCAGCCCGGCGTAGGCCACGCCAACGCCCTCGACGCTACCGGCATCGCCATCGAGCGCCGGGTCCAGGAAAAACGCCGCGCCCTCGTCAAGCTCGACGGATCCGCCGGCAAAACGCTCCACCCGGATCTTGGGGCCCTGCAGGTCGCAGAGCATACCCACCACCCGGCCGGCGTCGCGGGCGGTCCGCCGCAGCGTCTGCTCCCGCGCCCGGTGCTCGTCATGATCGCCATGCGAAAGGTTCATGCGCACGACATCGACGCCGGCGTCGACAATCCCCCGCAGCGCGTCCTCGTCGGTGGTCGCCGGTCCCAGCGTTGCCACGATTTTGGTTTGACGGCTCATCGTCGATTGTCTCCCTATCGATCCAGCACGGCCACGGCGGGCAGCTCACGACCCTCGAGAAACTCGAGGAAGGCGCCGCCACCGGTGGAAATATATGAAATGCGATCCTCGACCCCGTACCGGGCAACGGCGGCCAGCGTGTCGCCGCCGCCGGCAATGGAAAAGGCCTGCGATTCGGCAATGGCCTCGGCAAGGGCCCGGGTGCCGGCACTGAAGGCGTCGATCTCGAACACACCCACGGGCCCGTTCCAGACCACGGTACCCGCCTGGCGCAGGCGATCGGCATAGGCGGCCGCGGTCTTCGGCCCCACATCGAGGATCATTTCGTGATCCTCGACGGCCTCCACCGAGCGGACCCGGGCCTCGGCGCTGTCGCTGACCTCGTCGGCCACGATCACGTCCTCGGGGATGGGGATCTCGCCACCGGCGGCACGGGCGCGGTCCATCAGCGCACGCGCAGTGTCCACGAAATCCGCCTCGATCAGCGATCGGCCCACGGGATGGCCGGCGGCGGCGATAAAGGTATTGGCGATGCCGCCACCCACAATCAGCTGATCGACACGCTCGGTGAGCTGATTCAGCACGGTGACCTTGCTCGAGACCTTCGAGCCGCCAATGATCGCCACCAGCGGCCGGTCCGGCGACTCCAGCGCCTTGCCCAGCGCCTCGAGCTCGGCGGCCAGCAGCGGCCCGGCCACCGCATCGGGGGCAAACCGCGCGACACCGTGGGTCGAGGCCTGGGCACGATGGGCGGTGCCGAAGGCATCCATGACAAACAGATCGCAGAGCGCGGCCATGCGCCGCGACAGGGTCTCGTCGTTGTCGGTCTCGCCGGCGTTGAAGCGCACGTTCTCGCAGAGCACGATCCCACCGGCATCCGGCACGGTATCGCCGTCAAGCCAGTCCCGCACCACCGGGACCTCACAGCCCAGCAGCTCGCCCAGCCGGGCAGCCACCGGCGCCATCGAGGCCTCGGGATCGAACGCCCCGGCCCTGGGGCGGCCGAGATGGCTCATCACCATGACCCGGGCACCCGCCGCCATCAGCCGCTGCAGGGTCGGCAGCGCAGCGCGCAGGCGCGCCTCATCGCCGATGCGCCCGTCCTTCAGCGGCACGTTCAGATCCTCGCGGACCAGCACGCGCTGGCCGGCGAGGGTGACATCATCCAGGGTGCGAACCGCCATTACTTGGCCTTCATCATGGCCAGCGCGGTGTCGAGCATGCGGTTCGAGAAGCCCCACTCGTTGTCGTACCAGGCGCAGGCCTTGACCAGTCGACCGCTGACCTTGGTCAGGGTGGCGTCAAAGGTCGAGGAGTGCGCGTCGTGGTTGAAGTCCACCGACACGTAGGGCCCGTCACTGTAGGCCAGCACGCCCTTGAGAGCGCCCTCGCTGGCCTCGCGGACCACACGGTTGACCTCGTCGACGTCGGTCTCCCGCGAAGCGATGAACGACAGATCCACGCTCGAGACGTTGATCGTCGGCACGCGCATGGCATAGCCGTCCAGGCGCCCGTCAAGCTCGGGCAGCACCAGGCCGACCATGGCGGCGGCCCCGGTCTTGGTGGGGATCTGCGACATGGTCGCGCTGCGCGCCCGGCGCAGGTCCTTGTGATAGACGTCGGTGAGGACCTGATCGTTGGTGTAGGCATGGATGGTGGTCATCAGCCCCTGCTCGATGCCGATGGCGTCGTTGAGCGGCTTGACCAGCGGCGCCAGGCAGTTGGTGGTGCACGAGGCGTTGGAAACCACCTGATGATCGGCGCGCAGCACATCGTGGTTGACGCCGAACACCACCGAGGCGTCGACATCGCTGCCGCCGGGTGCCGAGATCAGCACCTTGCGGGCGCCCGCCTGCAGATGCGCCGAGGCCTTCTCCTTGCTGGCGAACAGCCCGGTGCACTCCATGACCACATCGACACCCAGCTCGCCCCAGGGCAGCTGCGCCGGGTCGCGCTCGGCCATCACCCGAATCTCGTCGCCGTTGACGACCAGGTTGCCGTTGCTGACCTCAACCGTGCCCGGGAAGCGGCCATGGGCCGTGTCGACGCGGGTCAGATGGGCGTTGGTCTCGGCATCGCCCAGGTCGTTGATGGCCACGACGCGGATCTCGTCGCTGCGGCCGTTTTCATAGAGTGCCCGCAGCACGTTACGGCCGATGCGGCCGTAACCGTTGATTCCTACCTTGATCGCCATGCTTCCAACTCCTGTTATTGCTCTAATTGCTGCTCAAGGGCGCTGACCACGGCAGCGGTGGTCAGCCCCATGTGTTCATAGACCGTATCACCCGGCGCCGAGGCGCCGAACTGACGCAGCCCCACCAGGCCGACGTCGTGGCGCACCAGCGCGCGCCAGCTGTCGGGCTGGGCCGCCTCGACCGCCGCCCGGGCCTGGATGGCCGCCGGCAGGACCGACTCGCGATAGGCCGCCGGCTGTGCCAGAAACCGCTCGAGGCACGGCACCGAGACCACGCGTATGGCATGTCCCCGGGCCTCGAGGGCATCGGCGGCGTCCATCGCCATGCCCACCTCCGAGCCACTGGCCATGATGATCCCCTGGGGGGCGATGGCCGGCTCGCGCAGTATATACCCGCCCCGGCGGATGCCTTCGATCTCGTCGTTCTGGCGGGCCTGGTGGGGCAGTTTCTGCCGCGACAGGGCCATTGCGGTGGGCCCGTCGGTGCGCTCCAGCGCCATCTGCCAGGCGACCGCCGTTTCGGTGAGATCGCAGGGCCGCCAGACATCCAGGTTGGGGATGAGGCGCAGGGCGGGCAACTGCTCGATGGGCTGATGGGTGGGCCCGTCCTCGCCCAGACCGATGGAGTCATGGGTATAGACCAGGATGCTGCGCACCCCCATCAACGCCGCCATGCGCACCGCGTTGCGGGCGTAGTCGGAGAACACCAGAAAGGTCCCGGCGTAGGGGATGAGCCCGCCGTGCAGCGCCATGCCATTCATGATGGCGGTCATGCCGAACTCGCGAACGCCATAGAAAAGATAATTGCCGCCGGCATCCTCGGCGCTCACCGCCGTGCAGTCCTTCCACCAGGTGTTGTTCGAGCCGGTCAGATCGGCAGAGCCACCGGTGAGCTCGGGCAGATGCGGGCCAAAGCCGTTGAGCACCGCCTGCGAGTGCTTGCGGCTGGCGTCATTGCCGCCCTCGGCCTGGGCCTTTTCGATGAACGCCTGGGCATGGGCGGCGAAGGTCGCGGGTAGCTCGCCGGCCATGCGGCGCTCGAAATCGGCGGCCAGCTCGGGATGGGCCTCGCGGTAGGCAGCCAGCGTTTCGCGCCACTGCGCCTCGGCGGCGTTGCCGCGGGCGCGGGCGTCCCAGCGGTCATAGATTGCGTCGGGGATCTCGAACGGCGCGTGCTCCCAGCCCAGAAACTCGCGGCTGGCCTGGATCTCGTCATCGCCCAGCGGCGCACCGTGCACGCCATGGGTGCCGCAGACATTGGGGGCACCGAAGCCGATGGTGGTCCTGGCACAGATCAGCGACGGCCGATCGGTGACCGCCCGCGCGGTTTCGATGGCCGTGCGCACCGCCTCGGCGTCGTGGCCGTCCACTTCCTCGATGACGTGCCAGCCATAGGCCCGAAAGCGCGCCGGGGTGTCATCGGTAAACCACTGCCGCACCTTGCCGTCAATCGAGATGCCATTGTCGTCGTACACGGCCACCAGCTTGCCCAGCCCCAGCGTGCCCGCCAGTGAACAGACCTCGTGGGAGATCCCCTCCATCAGGCAACCGTCGCCCAGAAAGCAGTAGGTGTAGTGATCCACCAGCGGATGGCCAGGGCGATTGAACTGCCCGGCCAGGATATGCTCGGCCAGCGCCATGCCCACCGCATTGGCCAGCCCCTGCCCCAGCGGACCGGTGGTGGTCTCGACGCCGGGGGTATCCCCCACTTCGGGATGGCCGGGCGTGCCCGAGTCAAGCTGGCGGAATTGCCGCAGGGCCTCCATGGGGACGTCATAGCCAGTCAGGTGCAGCAGCGAGTAGACCAGCATCGACCCATGCCCGTTGGACATCACGAAGCGGTCGCGATTGGGCCAGTGCGGGTTGGCCGGGTTGTGCCGCAGAAAGTCGTTCCAGAGCACTTCGGCGATATCCGCCATGCCCATCGGGGCGCCGGGATGACCGGACTGGGCGGACTGGACGGCGTCCATGGACAGGGCGCGGATGGCGTTCGCAAGCTCGCGGCGGGTGGTCATGGGGCGGATTCTCCGGCGCAGGGGCGGTGGATGAAAGGCATCAATTCTCCAGAACTTCCCGCATGCAGGCAACCGACGGTACACTCTTGCGATCAGACGTGTCTTTGTCACAGGGAGCCAACGGCCAAGAATGGGCAGCCAGTACCTCTTTACGTCGGAGTCGGTCTCGGAAGGCCACCCCGACAAGGTCGCCGACCAGATCTCCGACGCCATCCTCGATGCCATCCTCGCGGATGACCCCGCGGCGCGCGTTGCCTGCGAGACCCTGGTCAAGACCGGGATGGTCATTGTGGCCGGCGAAATCACCACCTCGGCCTGGATCGATCTTGAGGATCTGGTCCGTCAGCGCATCACTGAAATCGGCTACAACAACGCCAATGTCGGCTTTGACGGCGCCACCTGCGCGGTGCTCAACGCCATTGGCAAGCAGAGCCCCGACATCAACCAGGGCGTCGATCGGGCCTCGCCCGAGGAACAGGGCGCCGGCGACCAGGGCATGATGTTCGGCTATGCCTGCCGCGAGACCGACGTGCTGATGCCCGCCCCGATCACCTATGCCCACCGGCTGGTCAAGCGCCACAGCGATATCCGTCGCAACGGTGTGCTGCCGTGGCTGCGGCCCGATGCCAAATCCCAGGTCAGCTTTGTCTACGAGCAGGGCCGGCCCGTGGCGGTGGACACCATCGTGCTGTCGAGCCAGCACGACGAGACGGTCTCGGCGGCGGACCTGCGCGAGGCGATCATGGAGGAGATCATCCGCCCGGTGATCCCCGCGGAGTGGATCAGCGACCGGACCCGGTTTTTCATCAACCCCACCGGCCAGTTCGTGATTGGCGGGCCGGTCGGCGACTGCGGGCTCACCGGGCGCAAGATCATCGTCGACACCTATGGCGGCATGGCGCGCCACGGCGGCGGCGCCTTCTCGGGCAAGGACCCGTCCAAGGTGGATCGCTCGGCGGCCTACGCCTGCCGCTATGTGGCCAAGAACATCGTCGCCGCCGGACTGGCCGAAAAATGCGAAATTCAGGTGGCCTACGCCATCGGTGTGGCCGAGCCGATGTCGATTTTCATCGATACCTTCGGCACCGGCCGGATTGCCGAGGCACGGCTGGTGGAACTCGTGCGGGAGCATTTCGATCTACGCCCCTACGGCATCCTGCGGATGCTTGATCTGGTGCGGCCGATCTATCAGCCCACCGCGAGTTTCGGCCATTTTGGCCGCGAAGAGGACACATTCACCTGGGAGCGTACCGACCGGGCCGAGGGCCTGCGCGACGCCGCCGGGCTGTAACAACCGCTTTCACGACCCGGGCATCGAGGAGCGCTGCACCATGCCGTCCATCGGCACGGGAGGCTCGATGCCGGCGGTCCAATACCAACGGCGCTCAACCGCAACCCATGGAGTCAAGCCATGAACGCTGTCGTTGAGACGAAGCTTTCCGGATCGATTATCAAGGACCCGTCACTGGCCCCCTTCGGCCGTCGGGAAATGGACATCGCCGAAACCGAAATGCCGGGCCTGATCGCCCTGCGCGAGAAGTATGCCGGCGAGCAGCCGCTCAAGGGTGCCCGCGTGGCGGGATCCATCCACATGACCATCCAGACCGCGGTGCTCATCCAGACCCTCGAGGCCCTCGGCGCCGAGTGCCGCTGGGCGAGCTGCAACATTTACTCCACCCAGGACCATGCCGCCGCCGCCATCGCCGAAGCTGGCACGCCGGTGTTCGCCTACAAGGGCGAATCGCTGGAGGAGTACTGGGAGTTCACCCATCGCATTCTCGAGTGGCCCAACGGCGAGCCCAACATGATCCTCGATGATGGCGGCGATGCGACGCTGGCCGTCACCCTGGGCGCCCGCGCCGAGCAGGACCCGTCGCTGCTCGACAATCCCGACAGCGACGAGGAGCGCGCCCTGTTCGCGGCCATCCGCCGGCGCCTGAAGGACAACCCCGGCTTCTATGCCCGCACCCAGGCGGCGATCCGTGGTGTGACCGAGGAGACCACCACCGGTGCCAAGCGCCTCTACGAAATGCAGCAGACCGGCGAGCTGCCCTTCCCGGCCATGAACGTCAACGATTCGGTCACCAAGACCAAGTTCGACAACCTCTATGGCTGTCGCGAGTCACTGGTGGACGGTCTGAAGCGCGCCACCGACGTGATGATTGCCGGCAAGATCGCGGTCGTGGCGGGCTATGGCGATGTCGGCAAGGGCTGTGCCCAGAGCCTCAAGGCGCTCGGCGCCAGCGTCTGGGTGACCGAGATCGATCCGATCTGCGCCCTGCAGGCGGCGATGGAAGGCTATCGCGTGGTGACCATGGAAGAGGCCGCCGACAAGGCCGACATCTTCTGCAGCGCCACCGGCAATTACAACGTCATCAACCATGACCACATGAAGGTCATGAAAAACGAGGCCATCGTCTGCAACATCGGCCATTTCGACAACGAGATCGACGTGGCCGGTCTGCGCCAGTACGAGTGGGAGAACATCAAGCCGCAGGTGGATCACGTGATCTTCCCCGACGGCAAGAAGATCATCCTGCTGGCCGAGGGCCGTCTCATGAACCTGGGCTGCGCCACCGGTCATCCGAGCTTTGTCATGTCAGCGAGCTTCACCAACCAGGTGCTCGCCCAGATGGCGCTGTTCAACAACGACGGCAGCTACGAGGACAAGGTCTATGTGCTGCCGAAGGACCTGGACGAGGAGGTCGCCCGCCTGCATCTGGACAAGATCGGCGCCCGGCTGAGCACGCTGCGTCAGGATCAGGCCCAGTACATCGGTGTGACCGTCGATGGCCCGTTCAAGCCCGAGCACTATCGCTACTGATCCCGCGACCCGCCTGCATGTGACAGGCATCCCGCCGGTCGGAGCGGTCATCGACCTCCCCGACACGGCGGTCCGACATATACAGGCCCGTCGACTGCGAAGCGGTGACGGGCTTGTGCTTTTTGACGGCACCGGTGGCGAATACACCGCCCGTATCGAGGGGCTGGAAAAACGCCGCGCCCAGGCCCGCATCGCCGCCTTCTCGGCCCGCGAGGCGGAGGCCCCGGTTGGCGTCACCCTCCTGCAGGGCATCAGCAAGGGCGAGCGCATGGACTACGCCATGCAGAAGGCCACCGAGCTGGGCGTTGCGCGGATCATTCCGGTTATCAGCGCGCGCTGCGTGGTCCGGCTGGACGCCGAGCGCTGGGCCAAAAAACAGCGCCACTGGCAGGCCGTGGCGGTTGCCGCCTGCGAGCAATGCGGTCGCAATCGCATCCCACCGGTGGCAGAGCCGTGCTCGCTGGACGAGGCCCTGGGGGCCGTGGCCGGCCTGCCCGGGGTGATCTTTGACACCGAAGGCGACCGTGCCGCGCACGATTTGGAACCCACCGCCGAGCTGGCCACCCTGATCGGCCCCGAGGGCGGGCTGGCGCCCGACGAAATCCAGCGCGTCGCCGATCTCGGCTGGTCGCGGGTGCGGCTCGGCCCGCGCATCCTGCGCAGCGACACCGCGCCCGTTGCGGCGCTGGCGGTCATTCAGACGGTTATTGGGGATCTGGGGTAGGGAGCCGACCCGGTGCTCATTCGGATAAATCGGGCGGCTCTCGCATGGACTCGCGTTGCGGAACGTCCAGCTCCACGCCACCCAGCGGCTCGATACGGGCGCGGATCGTCTCGTAAAGCGATCCCGCCTCGGCATTGTCGCTGGTCTGGGCGATCCGCAGGATGTCCCGCGACTCATTCTCCATCACGCACTCCGATATCCAGCCAACTGGCTCAAGTTATCCTCTGATGCGAATGCCAGCAAGGCGCTGGCGACGCACTCGCAGTGATGGCTTATACTGCGCGCTCTCAGAAGGAGTGCCCGCTATGCCCTACCGCCTCGGCGTTGTCATGGATCCCATTCAGGGGATCACCCCGTACAAGGACACCACGCTCGCCATGCTGCTCGAAGCCCAGCGGCGCGGCTGGACGATCCATTACTACACCCTGGCCGACCTGTCGCTGCGCGACGGGGTTGCCTACGGTGACGGGACGCAGCTGGAAGTGCGCGATGACAACCACGACTGGTTCAGCCTTGGCGAGCGCCAGGAAGCGCCCCTGGACCAGCTCGATGCGCTGCTCATGCGCAAGGATCCGCCGGTGGACAGCGCCTTTGTCTATGCCACCCAGATCCTCGAGGTCGCCGAGCGCGCCGGTGTAAAGGTCGTCAATCGGCCCGCGGGGCTGCGCAATGTCCAGGAAAAGCTCGCCATTGCAATGTTCCCGCAATGCTGCACGCCCACCGTTGTTGAAATGAAGGCGGGTCCGCTGCGGGCGTTCATCGACGCCCAGGGTCAGGCGGTCCTCAAGCCGCTCCACGGCATGGGCGGCGAAGCCATCTTTGTGGTGCAGGCCGGTGACCCGAACACCAGCGTCATCATTGAGCAGCTCTCCGAGCGTGGCACGCGCTACGTCATGGCGCAGCGCTATCTGCCCGAGATCAGTGACGGCGATCGCCGCATTCTGGTCATCGATGGCCAGCCCGTTGACTATGCCCTGGCACGGCTGCCCGCCGCCGGCGAGAGCCGTGGCAATCTGGCCGCCGGCGGTCGCGGCGTGGCCCGCCCGCTGACCGATCGCGAACGCTGGATTGTCGAGCAGGTCAAGCCACTGCTTGCCGAGCAGGGCATCCTGTTTGCCGGTCTGGATGTGATCGGCGGTTATCTCACCGAGATCAATGTCACCAGCCCCACCTGCGTGCGCGAGATCGACGCCCAGCAGCAGACCTGCATCGCCGGCGAGCTATTCGCTGCCATCGAGCGCGCACTGCCGGCCGCGTCCTGACCCGGCATGGAGGATGCCGCCCGGGTCCGTGATCGCCTGATCATGGCGATTCTCATTTCGGCGGTGATCCATCTGATCGTGATTCTGGGGCCGCTCGGGCCCACCCCGCGGACGCCCGCGCCGCTGCCCGACGACCGCCCTCTGGCCCTTGACGTTCAGCCGTCGCGCTCGGCCGACGCGCCGTCACTGCGCCTGATGGCCGGGGACGGGCCCCCGAGCGAATCCGCCCCGTCGCCCGCCGATCCCGCCCCGCGGGCCATCGACGGCACCGAGGAGGACGCCGCCAGGGCGCGTTATCTGCGCGACTGGATTGTGCACACCGAGACCCTCGGCAACCGCGCCTATCCGGCTGAGCTCATCAACGCCGACATCCGGGGCCGAGTGGTGATGGCGATTACGCTGACTGCCGATGGCTCGGTCGGCGAGGCGCGCATTGTCGGTGGCAGCGACAACCCGGTCCTGCGCCGGGCCGCGCAATCGCTGGTCCGAGCCGCCGCGCCCTATCCCCCGGTGCCCGAGGCCGCGCTGCAGGACCGGGACACGCTGGTCATCACCCGCAGCTGGTCATTCGGCGAGGACTGACGGATACTGGCCGGCGATGAGCGCGACCGGCACCTATCTGGGATTTGATGCAGGCGAAAAACGCCTGGGCGTCGCCGTTGGCGAGACCGTGACGGGGCATGCCCGCGCGCTCGAGGTGATCGCCTGCCGCCAGGGCACCCCTGACTGGTCGCGCCTGCTGACACTGATCGACGCCTGGCGCCCGCGCGCCCTGATCGTGGGCATTCCGCGCCACGCCGACGGCAGCGACTCGCACAGCACCCGGCTTGCCGAGCGGTTTGCCGGCGAACTCGCCCGGCGCAGCGCCGGCAGCGTCCATCGCATCGACGAGCATCTGTCCAGTCACGCCGCCCGGGACGCCCTGCGCGGCCGTGGCCAGCGCCCCGAGGTGATCGATGCCGAGGCGGCGCGTATCATTCTCGAGACCTGGTTAAGCGAGCATTTCCCGTGAGCACCGATCTGCCTGATATCGAACCGCTGCTCGAGCAGTTGACCACCCGCGTTGCCGCGCTCATCGACGTCGAGGGCCACGAGCGATGCACCCTGGTGGGTATCCACCAGGGCGGTGCCTGGCTGGCCCGGGCCCTGCAGCAGCGGCTGGGGCTGGACGAGGCGCCGGCCACGCTCGACATCGCCTTCTACCGCGACGATCTGGCCCGCGCCGGACTGCCCGGCGATATCCAGCCAAGCCGCATGCCGCTGGATATCGACGACCGGGTGATCATCCTGGTCGATGACATTCTGTATACCGGGCGCACCATCCGCGCGGCGATGAACGAGATCTTCGACTATGGCCGGCCCGCAGCGGTGCGGCTGGCGGTGCTGCTGGAGCGATCCGGCCGCCAGCTGCCGATTGCCGCGGATATCGCCGCCGCCCCCATCGATCTGGCCCCGCGCCAGCGGGTCAAACTACGCGGCCCCGACCCCCTGCACCTGGTGATCGAGGAGGCCAGCCCATGAGTGTGCAAATCGACGCCCAGGGTGACCTGCGGCATTTTCTGACCACCGAAGGCCTGGATCCGCGCCTGCTCGGGCGCATCCTCGACACCGCCGAGTCGTTTGCCGGGGTGCTGGGCAAATCGGTCAAGACCGTGCCGCTGCTGCGCGGCCGCACGGTAGTCAACCTGTTCTTCGAATCGAGCACCCGCACCCGCACGACCTTTGAGCTGGCCGCCAAGCGGCTCTCGGCCGATGTGCTCAATATCGCCGTCGACACCACCACCACCAAGGGCGAGAGCCTGCTCGACATGCTGCGCAACCTGCAGGCCATGCAGGCGGATATGTTCGTGGTGCGCCACCATCAAAGCGGTGCCGCGGAGTACTTCGCCCGTCATGTCGACCCGGGCGTCGCGGTGCTGAATGCCGGCGACGGCTGGCACGCCCATCCGACCCAGGCCATGCTCGATGCCTTTACCATCCGCCGCCACAAGGGCGCGTTCGAGCCCCTGCGCATCGCCATTGTCGGGGATATCCGCCATTCACGGGTGGCGCGCTCGCAGATCCACGCCTTCAACGCCCTCGGCGCGGGCGAGGTGCGGGTGATTGCCCCCGACACCCTGCTGCCCGCCGACGTCGACACCCTGGGCGCGCAGGTCTACAGCGACCTCAATGCCGGTCTGCGGGACGCCGATGTGGTGATCGCCCTGCGCCTGCAGCGCGAGCGTATGCAGGGGGCCCTGCTGCCCGGCGAGTCGGAGTATTTCCGCCACTACGGACTGACCGAGTCGCGCCTGCGCGGCGCTCATCCCGACGCCATCGTCATGCACCCCGGGCCCATCAACCGGGGGGTCGAGATCGACTCGGCACTGGCCGACGGGCCGCGCTCGGTCATCCTCGATCAGGTCACCAACGGCATCGCGGTGCGCATGGCGGTCATGACCATGGTTCTGGGCGTCCGGCCCGACACCCCGCGGGAGGCATCATGACGCGCATACTGATCCGTCAGGGTCGCCTGATCGACCCCGAAAGCGGGCTTGACGAGGTGGGCGATCTGGCCGTTGCCGATGGCCGTATCGTGCAGCTCGGCGGCACGATCGACGACTTCACCCCCGAGCAGACCATTGAGGCCGACGGCCAGTGGGTGATGCCGGGACTGATCGATCTGAGCGCCCGATTGCGCGAACCCGGCCAGACCCGCAAGGCCGATATCGCCAGCGAAACCCGCGCCGCCGCCGCGGCCGGGATCACCACACTGGTCATGCCACCGGATACAACGCCGGTCATGGACAGCCCGGCGGTCGTCGAGCAGGTCACACACCGCGCCGAACAGACCGCCGGCGCCCGGGTCGTACCGCTGGGTGCCCTGACCCTGGGGCTTGCCGGCGAACAGCTCTCCGCCATGGCGGGGCTGGCCGCCGCCGGCTGTCCGGCGGTATCCGACGGCGGCCGGCCGGTGCAGGATTCGCAGGTGCTGCGTAATGCCCTCGACTACGCCTGCACGTTTTCGTTGCCGGCGTTGCTCACGCCAGTGGATCCATTTCTGGCCACCGGCTGCCTCAACGAAGGGCCCACCGCCACGCGGCTGGGTCTGCCCGGCGTGCCCGCCGCCGCTGAAACCGCCGGTCTGGGTCGCCAACTGGCGGTGGCCGGCGCCACCCGGGCCCGCGTGCACGTCGGCCGCCTGTCGAGTGCCGAGGGGGCGCGACTGCTGACCGGTGAACAGGGCCGCCAGCGCCGACTCAGCGCCGATGTCGCGATCCATCAGCTGTTCCTGACCGATCAGGACGCGATGGAGTACGACACGCGCTTTCACCTCGACCCGCCACTGCGCGACATCGTCGATCGTCAGGCCCTGCGCCAGGCAGTGGCCGATCGGGTCATCCGCATCATCTGCTCCGACCACCAGCCCCACGATGGCGATGCCAAGGACGGCCCGTTTGCCAGTACCGAACCCGGTGCGAGCGGCATCGACACCCTGCTGCCCCTGGTGCTGCGGCTGGTGGAAGACGAAGTCCTGTCGCTGCACCGCGCGCTGGCCACGGTGACCGTGGAGCCGGCGCGACTGCTGGGGCTCGAGGGCGGGCGTATGGCGGTCGGCGGCGCCGCGGACCTGACCGTGGTCGACCCGGTCGCGCCCTGGTTCTGCACCCGCGAGACACTGAAAAGTCGCGGCCACAATTCACCGTTTCTGGGCTGGGAGTTCAGCGCGCGGGCCACTCACACACTGGTGGGCGGGCGCCTGACCCACACCGACGACCGGGCATGACGCCGGGTCGGCTCATTGATGCCACCCCGGTCGCCGATGACTGGTGGCTGATCCGGCTCGAGTGGCACGCCGGCCGCCCGGCGCCCGGGCAATGGCTATGGCTTGACCTGAACGGCCAGCGCCTGTGCCTGCCGGTGCGTGACGCGGATACCGGCGAGGGCTGGGTGGCCGGTATCCTGCCCGGTGCCTGCCTGCCCGAGGGGCTACGGCCCGGCCTGGCGGTCTCGGTGTCGTCCCTGCAGGGTCAAGCCATCACCCCGGACATCGACGACACGCTGCTGGTCATCGGCGAGAACCTGGGCGTGGGCCCGGCCATCGCGCTGGCCGAACAGCAGGCCGATCAGACCCGGCTGGCGCTGCTCGGCGGCGGACACGGCATCCCCGGCCGTCGGGTCCCGTCGCGGTTTTTTGTGCCGGCCTTAAGCGACATTGCCATCGCCGGCCTCGCGTCCCTCGAGCAGGCCGGTGTCCCGGCCCGGATTGCGCTCGACGAGGAGCGCCCCGGTGTCCATGAAGGCAGCGTCATCGAGCTGGCCAGCCGGTATCTGAGCGATACCCCGGCGCACCAGCGCAGTGGGCTGCGCCTGATTGCATTCGGTCCATGGCAGAGCCTGCACCCGTTTCGCCAGGGCGTTGCCGCCAACGTCGGCCGCGCCGAATGGGTGGAATTGCCGAGTCGCTAGGCAATGGCCGGAGCCGGCCCGGAGACGGCAACATTCGACGCCATCACACCTCCCGCCGTATCATTCGGTCATGACGACAACCCCGGATCACGACATCGCCCAGCGCCTGGCGGCGGTCCGCCAGCGGATCCGCAACGCGGAGACACGCTACGGCCGTGCGTCCGGCAGTGTGGCGCTGCTGGCGGTCAGCAAACGCCAGCCGGTGGAAGCCCTGCGGGCGGCGCTCGCCGAGGGGCAGCACGCCTTTGGCGAGAACTACCTGCAGGAGGGGGCGGAAAAGCGCGAGGCCCTCGCCGATACCCCCATCGAGTGGCATTTCGTGGGGGCGATTCAGTCCAACAAGACCCGCGCGGTGGCCGAGGGCTTTGATTGGGTGCATACCGTTGACCGGCTCAAGATCGCCCGGCGGTTGTCCGAGCAGCGACCCGCGGATCGCCCGGCACTGCAGTGCTGCCTGCAGGTCAATGTCAGCGGCGAGGCCAGCAAATCCGGGGCCGAGCCCGACCAGGTGCGCGAGCTGGCGCATGCCATCGCCGAGCTGCCCCACCTGACGCTACGCGGGCTGATGACCCTGCCCGAGGCGGTCACCGACTTCGACGCTCAGCGGGCTGCATTCCGGCAGCTACGCGAGCTGCAGGCCGACCTTGTCGAGGACGGCCTGGCCCTCGATACCCTGTCCATGGGCATGTCCAACGATCTGGAAGCGGCGGTGGCCGAAGGCGCGACGATGGTCCGCCTGGGCACCGCCGTTTTCGGACCCCGACCGGAGAAAAAGCCTTGAGTGAAAAGACCATTGCCTTTATCGGCGGCGGCAACATGGCGCGAAGCCTGATCGGCGGGCTCATCGCCGATGGTCACCCGGCCGCCGGACTGCGTGTGGCCGAGCCCGATGGCGAGCGTCGCGAAGCCCTGATCGCCGACTTTGAGGTACAGGGCTTTCAGGAAAACGCCACGGCGGTGCGTGGCGCCGATGTCATCATCCTGGCGGTCAAGCCCAACCGCGTGGCCGATGTGGCCCGCGAACTGGCACCGCAGGTCGATGCCCAGGGATCGCTGGTGATTTCCGTGGCGGCCGGCGTGCGCTGCGCCGACATCGACACCTGGCTGGGCGGCGATCGGCCCGTGGTGCGGGCCATGCCCAATACCCCGGCGCTGGTCCAGACCGGCGCGACGGCGCTGTTCGCCAATACCGCGGTCAGCACCGAGCAGCGCGATCTGGCCGAGACCATCCTGCGCGCCGTGGGCCTGATCGTGTGGCTCGATGACGAGCGCGACATGAACGCCGTCACGGCCATCTCCGGCAGCGGCCCGGCGTATTTCTTTGCGACCATGGAGGCGATGCAGGCCGCCGGCGAATCGCTGGGCCTGGATGCCAGAACCGCGCATCTGCTGACCCTTGAGACGGCACTGGGCGCCGCCCGCATGGCCCTCGAGAGCACCGAGGATGTGGACGAGCTCAAACGCCGGGTGACCTCGCCGGGCGGGACCACCGCCGCGGCCATCGACGAGCTCGAGGCCGGCGATCTGGCCGGCGCCTATCGCCGCGCACTGCAGGCCGCCGCCCGGCGCGCCGACGAGCTGGGCCAGGAACTGGGGGATCAGTAGCAATGGGCCCGGGCTATCTCACCAACCCGTTGGCGTTTCTGGTCGACACGCTGTTCAGTCTCTACATCATGGCGGTGATGCTGCGGTTTCTGCTGCAGTGGTCGCGGGCCGATTTCTACAACCCGCTGGTGCAGTTTCTGGTGCGCATCACCCAGCCAGCGCTCCAGCCCCTGCGCCGGCTGATCCCGTCGTGGGGCGGCGTGGACATTGCCGCCATCGTGCTGATGGTGGTCCTGCAGATGATCGCAATCAGCCTGCTCATGACCATCGCCGGGGTCACGCCGCGCATCGACTACCTGCTGTTGCGCACGCCAGCGGAACTGATCAGTCTGCTGCTCAATGTCTACCTCATCGCCATTGTGGTGCGAGCCATCCTCTCGTGGGTCAGTCCGACCGACTACAACCCCGCCACGACGGTGCTGCTCAGCCTGACCGAGCCGGTGATCCGGCCGTTTCGGGCCATCCTGCCGGACATGGGCGGGATTGATCTGTCGCCGCTGGCCGCGATCCTTGCCCTGCAGGTGGTCAAAATGCTGGTGCTGCCGCCGCTCGATCGCATCGCCCCCGGGCTGATGATGTAGCCATGGCCGCGCCTGCCGAGGAGACATCGGTCGGGGTGATCGTCCCGCAGACCGTGCATTTCGATGAACCCCTGGCCCTGGACTCGGGTCGGGTGCTGCCCGGCTATACCCTGGCCTACGAGACCTACGGCACGCTCAATGCCGACGCCAGTAACGCCATCCTCGTCTGCCATGCCCTGTCCGGCAATCACCACGCCGCGGGCTATCACCGCGCCGACGAGCGTAAGCCGGGCTGGTGGGAGGCCTGCATCGGTCCCGGCAAGCCGCTCGACACCAACCGATTCTTTGTCGTCTGCAGCAACAACCTGGGCGGCTGCCACGGCTCCACCGGACCCACCTCGGTCGACCCCGAGACCGGTGAGCTCTACGGCGCCGACTTTCCGCTGGTCACCGTGCGCGACTGGGTGCGTACCCAGGCCCGCCTCGCCGATCACCTGGGCGTCCAGCGCTGGGCCGCCGTGGCGGGTGGCAGCCTGGGCGGCATGCAGGCCATGCAATGGGCCATCGATCAGCCCGAGCGCCTGCGCCATGCGGTGGTCATCGCCGCCGCCCCGCGCCTGTCGGCGCAGAACATCGCCTTCAACGAAGTCGCCCGCCAGGCGATCCGCTCCGACCCGGACTTTCAGCAGGGCCGCTACGCCGTCACCGGTGACCGACCCCGGACGGGTCTGATGCTCGCGCGCATGCTCGGTCACATCACCTATCTCTCGGCAGCGGCCATGGGCGAAAAATTCGGGCGCGAGCGGCGCGATACCCGGGGCGGCTATCGTTACAACTACGATGTCGAGTTCGAGGTGGAAAGTTACCTGCGCTATCAGGGCGAATCGTTTGTCGACCGCTTCGACGCCAACACCTATCTGCTCATGACCCGGGCACTGGACTACTTTGATCCGGCCGCCGCCACCGATGGCGATCTGTCGGTGGCGCTGAGTGGGGTGACAGCGCCATTTTTCGTGGCCTCGTTCACCAGCGACTGGCGCTTTCCGCCGGCCGCCAGCCACGAAATCGTCCGTGCCCTGCTGGATACCGACAAACGCGTGAGCTATGCCGAGATCCGCGCCAACCAGGGTCACGACGCCTTCCTCATGCCGGTGCCGCGCTACCGCGAGGTTTTCTCGACCTATATGCAGCGCATCGCCGAGGAGGTTGGGGTATGAGTCCACTGCGCTCGGATCTGGAAATTGTCGCCAACTGGGTGGGCCGTGGCGATCGGGTGCTGGACCTGGGTTGCGGCGACGGCCGGCTGCTGCGCTATCTGTTTGATCGCCGCCAGGCCACCGGCTATGGCCTGGAGATCGACCCCGACGGCATTACCCAAAGCATCGCCAACGGCATTAACGTCATCGAAAGCGACATCGATGAGGGCCTGTCCGATTTCGATACCAATGCCTTCGACCAGGTCATCCTTACCCAGACGCTGCAGGCCGTCCAGCGGCCCGACCAATTGCTCTGGGAAATGCTGCGGGTGGGGCGCACCGGCATCGTGACCTTCCCCAACTTTGCCTACTACCGACTGCGCTGGCATCTGGCGGTCAAAGGCCGTATGCCCATGAGCCATGCCCTGTCCTACGCCTGGTACGAGACGCCCAACATCCATTTCTGCACCATCGATGATTTCGAAGCGCTTTGCGAGCAGCTGAGTATTCACATTATCGAGCGCCGCGTGTTATCTCATGACTACAAGAGTCCGCGACTGGCGCGCTGGATGCCCAACCTGTTCGGAGAGGTGGCGCTGTACCGGATCTGTCGGGCGTAAAGGAGAATGACATGAACCATCCCGGACATCGGCTTGCCCGCTGGGCAACCGCCCTGCTGCTCGTCCTTCCCCTGCTGGCGACGGCCCAGCAGTCGGAGCGCTTCGGTGACTACGAAATCCACTACAGCGCCATCCCCACCGGCATGCTCAATGCCGACGTGGCCCGCGAGTACGGGCTGGTACGCAGCCGCACCC
>CALGDM010000018.1 GCA_937884605.1 uncultured Spiribacter sp. | reverse complement strand
GCCCCCTTCTGCGCACCGGACCTGGTCTGGGACTTTTCCCTCCCGCGGGTGCGCTCGATCAATGCCTCGGGCCATAAGTTCGGTCTCGCCCCCC
Organism: uncultured Spiribacter sp.; assembly: GCA_937884605.1. GTDB lineage: Bacteria > Pseudomonadota > Gammaproteobacteria > Nitrococcales > Nitrococcaceae > Spiribacter. The sequence goes on along the minus strand of CALGDM010000018.1, from coordinate 143,432 downwards.
TCGGCGTCGGCTGGGTGCTGTGGCGCGAGCAGAGCGATCTGCCGGAGAACATGATTTTCTGGGTGAACTACCTGGGCGGCGACATGAAAGATATCGCGCTCAACTTCTCCCGCCCCGGCGGTCAGATCGTCTGTCAGTACTACAACTTCGTCCGCCTTGGCCGCGAGGGTTATGAGCGCGTCCATGGCGCCTGCTACGACACCGCGGCCTATCTGGCCGGCGAGATTGCGGCAATGGGTCCCTTTGAGATCATCTACGGCGGCGACCGATCGCGCGGCATCCCGGCCGTTTCATGGAAGCTCAGGGACGGGACGGACCCGGGGTTCACACTGTTTGACCTCGCCGACCGGCTGCGGGCACGCGGCTGGCAGGTGCCGGCTTATACGCTGCCGCCGGCCTGCGATGATCAGGCAATCCAGCGTATCCTGGTGCGTAACGGCGTGAGCCGCGACCTCTGCGAGCTGCTGATTGCCGACATGAAAGCCGCCCTCGCCCACCTGGAGGCGCATCCAGCTCAGGTGCCGCTCGGCGAGGCCGAGGCCTCGGGATTCCACCACTAGGGGGTTTCCCGTTGTCGCTACGGTTATGGCAATCGCCGGGTTACGACGCTGGGACCGCGGGCTTCTTTGCCGTTGGCTCGCTGCTGTTCATGCTGGGCGCAGGCCTGTCGCTGATCACCAATCCGCTCACCGGCACTCAGATCGCCATCGTGTTTTTCCTCGGCTCGATCCCCTTCACGATTGGCGGCTTTCTCCAGAATTTCCAGGCCGCGAATGCAACGGACACCCCGCCAGCCCGGGAGTACCGCCCGGCCCCACGGGTGCGGCTCGTCGGCTGGCGACCCCGGAGCCTGACCTGGCTCAGCTCGGTGACCCAGTTCGCGGGCACCGTCGCCTTCAACGTCAATACCTTCGATGCCATCCACCCCACCATCGGCTGGTACAACCGGGACATCACGATCTGGGTGCCCGGGATGGTTGGATCGGTACTGTTTTTGATCTCGGGTTATACCGCCTTTGTGCAGGCAAGCCACGAGGCCGGGTCATGGCGGCCGGTGTCACGGGACGGGTGGGCCGTCGCAGTCAATCTGCTTGGCTGCGTCTTTTTCATGACCGCCGCTGTCACTGCCTTCGTACCGGCTGAAAGGGCACCGGCCTGGATCGGGGCCGTGGCCAATATCCACCTCTGGCTGGGTGGCGCCTGCTTTCTGACCGCCGCGTTACTGACGATCCTGAGCAGTCTCAGTCATCGAAGGGATGCCGCCGGATAATGGTGTCGCGACGATCGGCCCCCGTCGAGATGATATCCACCGGCACGCCGCACAGTTCCTCGATGGTTTCGAGGTAATCGCGCGCCGCCTGCGGCAGGTCGTCGTAGCGCTGAATCCCCAGCGTCGAGGTCTTCCAGCCGGGCATTTCCACGTACTCGGGCTCGCACTCGGCCAGCGCCTCGGCGCCTGCGGGCAGTACGTCGCTGCGTTGCGAACCGCACCGGTAACCGGTGCAGATCCGCAGTGTATCCAATTCATCGAGCACATCGAGCTTGGTCATGCAGAGCCCGGACAGGCTGCTGATCTGCGCGGCCCGGCGCATGGCCACGGTGTCAAACCAGCCGCAGCGCCGCGGCCGGCCGGTGGTGGACCCAAACTCGTGGCCGCGTTCGGCAAGATGCCGGCCCAGCTGGTCCGAGAGCTCGGTGGGAAACGGCCCCGCCCCCACGCGGGTGGTATAGGCCTTGGTAATCCCCAGCACGTAGTCGAGCTCCAGCGGCCCCACCCCGGTGCCGGTGGAGGCTGCCCCGGCGGTGGTGTTGGACGAGGTAACGTACGGATAGGTCCCTTGATCGATATCCAGCAGCGTGCCCTGGGCGCCCTCGAAGAGCAGATTATCGCCCGCCGCCCGATAGCGGTGCAGACGGTGACTGATATCCGCCACCATCGGCTCGAGCTCGGCCGCCATCGCCAGGCACTCCTCCTGAATCGCCTGAAAGTCCTGCCCGGCCTCGCCGTAGTAATGCTTGAGGACGAAGTTGTGATAATCGAGCAGCTCACCCAGCTTGGCGGCCAGGCACTCGCGCTGGAACAGATCGCCGATGCGAATGCCGCGCCGCGCCACCTTATCCTCGTAGGCGGGCCCGATGCCGCGCCCGGTGGTGCCGATGGCGGCCTTGCCGCGGGCCCGCTCGCGGGCCTGATCCAGGGCGATGTGCGAAGGCAGGATCACCGGGCAGGCGGGGCTGATGCGCAGCCGCTCCCGTGCCGGCACACCCGAGGTCTCAAGGGCCGTGAGCTCTTCCATGAGCGCCGCGGGCGAGATCACCACGCCGTTGCCGATCAGACACTCCACCCCGTCGCGCAGGATCCCGGAGGGGATCAGGTGCAGGACGGTCTTGTGCCCGTCGATCACCAGCGTGTGGCCGGCGTTGTGTCCGCCCTGAAACCTTGCCACCGCCGAGACCCGGTCGGTCAGCAGATCCACGATCTTGCCCTTGCCTTCGTCCCCCCACTGGGAGCCGATCACCACCACGCTTTTGGTCATGCGTTCTCCGCTGGTTCGATGGTCTCGATCTGCCAGTCGCCGCCGGCTGCCGGCACGAGCTGGCGATTGCAGCCTTGAGCCGCTCCTGTGCCGGACTGCCCCGGCAGCGCCCAGATCACCGTTTCGCCGGCCTCGCGCAATGCCGTCACGCGCCGGCGCAGGGCCTCATCCGCCGACCACGGAGCCGCAATGGCACCGGCGGCCGGCGTTGCGCCGAGGGTCGTTGCGGTGGCCCGCAGCAGCGCCTTGAGATCGGCACTGAACCCGGTGGCCGGCCGGCCCCGGCCGAACACCGCGCCGATATCATCATAGCGCCCGCCGCGGGCAAGCTCGCCGGAGACACCGGGCGTGTAGGCGGCAAAGACGATCCCGGTGTGATAGCGATAGCCCCGCAACTCCCCCAGATCGAAGTGCAGCGTCATATCCGGTCGCGCCGCCTCGAGGGCTTGCGCAGTGCGGGTCAGCGCGTCGAGCGCCGCATCCACTGTCTCCCCCGCTCCGGCCAGGGCCTGTGCCGCGGCCGTCAGGGTCTCCGCTCCGCCACTCAGCTCGGCCAGCGCCGAGAGCCGACGATGATCGGCCGGGGCCACCTCAAACTCATCCAGCAGCACCTTGATGTCGGCGGTGGACTTGCGCTGCAGGGCATCCCACAGACGCGCCTCGGCGTCACCTTCAAGGCCGGCGGCGCTGCATAGCCCACGAAAGATACCGACATGGCCCAGATCGACATGCAACGGCTCGATGCCGGCGGCACTGAGGATCTCGGCCATCAGACCGATGACTTCCACATCGCTCTCGATGCCGCCGTGGCCGTAAAGCTCGGCACCCATCTGCAGGGGGTTGCGCGACCCCTCGGCGCCCTCGGCGCGGGTACGCAGGACCGTGCCGCTATAGCACAGGCGCACTGGCCCCTCGCGGCGCAGCTGGTGGGCATCGATACGTGCCGCCTGGGGCGTGATGTCCGCCCGCACGCCCATCATTCGCCCACTCATCTGGTCGGTGAGCTTGAAAGTCTGCAGGTCGAGATCGTGGGCGACGCCCGAGAGCAATGCCTCGAGGTACTCAATGACCGGTGGCATCACCAGCTCGTAGCCCCAGCGCGCACAGCGCTCGAGACTCGACTGGCGCAGGTGCTCCAGCGCCGCCGCCGCGGGCGGGAGCAGTTCTTCAACCGAGTCGGGCAGCAACCAGGGGCTGTGCGGGCCCGGCGATCTGTCAGTCATGGAATCGTCCTTCAGCGAATCAGATAGAGCAGCAGGATACCGGCCAGCATTGATGCCATGCCGGTCAGCCGAAGGCTTTTATCATTTTGCTGGACGATAGAGAAGAGGGCCCGTCGCAGATTGCGGGGGCTCAGGAAGGGCAGGATCCCCTCGAAAATCAGAAGCAGCGCCACTGCGGTGAGAAGATCCTGCATGCTCGGGCGTGCCGATCAGGGCGAAGTCGTTAACGAATCGAGCTGATCAAAGTACCGGAAGAACTCCGAATCCGGCGAGAGCACCAGCATGTCGCTGTCGTCGTTGAAGGTGTTCTCGTAGGCACGCAGGCTGCGATAGAAGCGGTAGAACTCCTCGTCGGCTTCATAGGCCTCGGCATACACGCGCGTGGCCTCGGCGTCGGCGGCACCGCGCACCTCTTCGGCCTCACGCCGCGCCTCGGCGAGGATCTCCTCGCGACGCCGATCAGCCGCCGAGCGGATCCGCTCAGCCTCTTCCTGACCTTCGGCCCGGAACTGACGCGCGACCTGTTCGCGGGCAGCGACCATGCGGTTGAACACCGACTCGCTCACTCCCTCGGGCAGATCCACGCGCTGGAGGCGGACATCCAGCACGGTCACGCCCAGCGAGTTGCCGGCCTCGCTCGCGGCCGCCGTCAGCAGATCCATGATCTCGGCCCGATCCCCGGAGATCACCTCCTGGACGGTCCGCTTACCGAATTCGGCCCGCAGCCCATCGCGGACGATTTCCGAGAGCCGCAGGTTGGCCTCGCGCGGGTTGGCCCGCACCGTCACATAGTACTGCTCGACGTCTTCCACCCGCCATTTCACGAAGGTGTCGACGATCAGGTTTTTCTGCTCGCTGGTCAGAAAACGCTGTGGACTCTCATCCAGCGTCTGGACCCGGGCGTCAACCTTGCGGACGTTGTTCACGAACGGGACCTGAAAGTACAGCCCCGGTTCAAAGTCGGTTCGAACGACTTCACCCAGCCGAAACTTCAGCGCCCGTTCGGTCTCCTTGACCGTGAACGTGCCGAAGGTGATTCCAATGACCAGCAGCAGGACTACCGCCGCCACGATTGCACTCAGGCGATTCATTAGCGTGTCTCCCGCATCCGCAGCGAACCGCTCGATGCGCTGCTGCTCTGTGAGCCGCTCGAGCTGCTATTGCTCGAGACGGCGTTGTTCATGGACGACCCGGCGGTGTCACCCGACCCGCTGGCTGACGCCCCACCCGAGCGCATCATGCGATCGAGCGGCAGGTACATCAGCTGCTGGCTCGACTCGTTGTCGATCAGCACCTTGCCGGTGTTGCCGAGCACCCGCTCCATCGTATCGATGTAGAGCCGGTCACGAGTAACCCGCGGCGCCTGGGCGTAGGCCTCCTGCTGCTGGCTGAAGCGACTGGCATCACCGCGGGCGTTCTGCACGATCCGCGCCGTATAGCCCTGGGCTTCCTCGGTCAGACGCGCGGCCTGACCCTGCGCCCGAGGGATCACTTCGTTGCGATAGGCCTCGGCCTGATTGATCAGCCGCTCGCGGTCCTCACGCGCCTTGATGGCATCCTCGAATGCGCCCTGCACCTGCTCCGGCGGCTGCGCATCCTGAATGACCACCTCGACCACGTTGATCCCCGCGTTGTAGCCATCCATCGTCTCGACCACCAGCTCACGCGTCTGCTGGGCGACCTCGGTCCGCCCCTCGGTGATCACGAAGTCCATGTTGCGCTTGCCGACGATCTCGCGCAGCGCGCTTTCGGTCACACTCTTGAGCGTGGCCTCGGGCTGCACGAAATTGAACAGGAAGTCCGCCGCGTTGGAGATGGTGTACTGGACCGCCAGCTGCACATTCACGATGTTTTCGTCTTCAGTCAGCATGAGCGCTTCCGAGAGCACCGGCCGCGTCTGCTGGGCCGCCACCGCCTGGTAGCCGATGGTCACGCGCCGGCGCTGGGAGACATCCACCGTCTGCACCGCACTGATCGGATAGGGCCAATGCCAGTGCGGCCCGGGGCCCGCGGTCTGCTGGAATTCCCCGAATCGGGTGACGACGCCGCGGGTCCCCTGGTCGACGATGTAGATCCCGGACAGGAGCCAGACACCGACCAGGACCGCGACAATAATGCCGATGCCCTTGGCACTCGGCATCCCGGACCCGCTGCGACCGCGGCCCCCATCGCTGCCGCCGGTTCCGCGGCCACCGCCACTCTTTTTACCGAACAGTCCTTCGAGACGCTGCTTGGCTTTGCGAATTGCCTCATCGAGGTCGGGCGGGCCCTGATTGCCGCCGCGATTGCCCCCGCCACTGCTCCAGGGATCGCGGTTGTTGCCGCCGGGTTCGTTCCAGGCCATGAATGTTCTCCAGTAATGATCGGCTGGCGCTGTGCGTCGCACCAGACCGGGGATTCTAATGAGCCACTGCGTCCGCCGGCAAGTTGGCATCGGTGAGCGGAATGAGTTCCGCGGTCAGACCCTCGTGTCGATAGAGTCTTGCCAGCGCCCGGGCCGGCAATTCCACCGTCAGTTCGATCGCGCCGCTCTCGGTGATGCGCTCGTCGAGCACATCCCCGAGGCCGTAGAAACGCGCCCGCAGCCGGCCCTCCGCGGGGCTGAGCCGAATCACGCCGCGCGCCTGCTCGGCGCTGACCCGCTCGGCGATGGCGGCATGGAACAGCTCCAGCCCGGCGCCGGTTGCCGCCGACAGCCACACCGCCACCGGCCGGCCGTGGGCGTCGCGGTCGATGCGCGGCGCCACCCCGCGGGCATCAATCTTGTTGTAGACCCGCAGCTGCGGCACCTCGTCGGCGCCCAGCGCCTCGAGCACCGATTCGACCTCACGGGCATTCTCCTCGCGAATGGGATCGGCGGCATCGATGATGTGCACCAGCAGCTCGGCTTCGACCACCTCCTCGAGGGTGGAGCGGAATGCCGCGACCAGTTGCGGCGGCAGATCGCGGATGAACCCCACGGTGTCGGCGATGACCGCCGCCTCGCCACCGGGCAGCTCGATGCGCCGCAGGGTGGTGTCGAGGGTGGCGAACAACTGATCCGCGGCATACACCCCGGAGGCCGCAACGCGGTTGAACAGCGTCGACTTACCGGCATTGGTATAGCCCACCAGCGACACCGCGGGCAGATCCTGCTGACGACGCGCCTTGCGGCCCTGATCGCGCTGCTGGCGGACCCGTGCCAGTCGCTTTTCGAGCTGGCGGATGCGGGTGCCCAGCATCCGCCGGTCGAGCTCGAGCTGGGTCTCGCCGGGGCCCCGCAGTCCGATGCCACCCTTCTGGCGCTCGAGATGCGACCAGCCCCGCACCAGCCGACTGGCCAGATGCCGGAGCTGCGCAAGCTCGACCTGCAGCTTGCCCTCGTGGGAGCGGGCGCGCTGCGCGAAGATATCCAGGATCAGTCCCGTCCGATCAAGCACCCGGCACTGCAGGGCGTGCTCGAGGTTGCGTTCCTGTACCGGCGACAGGGCGTGGTTGATCAGCACCAGATCGGCCCCGTGCTCACCCATCGCTTCGCGCAGCTCGTCGACTTTGCCGCCCCCCAGGTAGGTGCGCGGGTCGGGCTTGCGTCGCCGGCCGGTCTGTCGGGCCACCACCTCGGCACCCGCGGACCGGGCCAGGGCCTCGAACTCGCGCAATGCCTCGTCGGCGTCGACCATGCCATCGTCCACCTGGACAAGAATGGCGTTCTCGCCGCCACCCGGGCGGTCGAAAAGCTGTGCCGGTGCGGTCTCCAGCGTCGGAGTGGCTTCAGTCCTCGTCGGTTTCGGGATCTCGCTCCTCCTGCAGAAGCTCGCGGACGTTGCGCGATGGCACAATCGTGGAAATGGCGTGCTTGTAGACCAGCTGACTGATCGAGTTGCGAAGCAGGATCACGAACTGGTCGAACGAATCCACCTGGCCCTGAAGCTTGATGCCATTGACCAGATAGATCGACACCGGGACCTTTTCCTTGCGAAGCGCGTTGAGGAAGGGCTCCTGCAGTGATTGTCCTTTCGACATGATGCCGTGACTCCTTGCTTGTTCGCGGCGATTATTATTGTCTGTTTCGATCCCTACGCTACCACGCGATTGATGAGATCACTAAGCGTGTCACAGGGCTTGTGCGCCAGCGGATCGAGCCATTCCAGGCCGTCCTCGCGACGCAGCCAGGTGACCTGGCGACGGGCAAACTGGCGCGTCGCCACCGTGCCCCGAAACGCCAGGTCGTCGCGGCCGATCCGGCCGTCGAGATACTCGACAATCTGGCGGTACCCGACCGCCCGCATGGCAGGCAGATCGGCGTGGATGTCAGGTCGCGCCCAAAGCCCGGCCACCTCGTCAATCACACCCTCGGCAAGCATGGCGCGAAAGCGCTGTTCGATCCGTGCATGCAGTACCGACCGGGACGCGGGCATTACCCCTACTTTGACGACAGGACCGGGCAACGGTTCCGGCGCCGCCGCCGATTGCAGACAACTGAGCGACTGACCGGTCAGCTCGTAGACCTCCAGTGCGCGCTGGATGCGCTGGGCGTCATTGCGGTGCAGACGATCCGCGGTGACCGGATCGACGCCGGCCAGACGCGCATGCAGGGCCGGCCAGCCCCGCGCCTCGGCCTGCGCCTCGAGACGCGCCCGCACCCCGGCATCCGCCGGTGGCAGGCGCGACAGGCCGCGCAGCAGCGAGCGAAAATAGAGCATGGTCCCGCCCACCAGCACCGGCACGCGTCCGGCCCGCCGCGCCGCCTCGATATGGGCGTGGGCATCGCTCACAAACTCCGCGGCGGAATACGCCTCGGCCGGGTCGCGGATGTCGATCAGCGCATGCGGGGCCTGGGCCTGAACCACCGGCGAGGGTTTGGCGGTGCCGATGTCCATGCCCCGATAGACCATCGCCGAATCGACGCTGATCAGATCCACGCCACCGCGGGCATGCAGGTCCAGAGCCAGATCGGTCTTGCCCGCCGCCGTGGGCCCCATCAGACAGACCACCGGGAGCGCATCGGTTGTCATGATCACTAGCGCCCGCGCAGAAACAGTCGATCAAGATCCGCCATGCCGAGGGACACCCAGGTGGGACGGCCATGGTTGCACTGATCGATATTGGGCGTGCGCTCCATTTCACGCAGCAGGTTCTCCTGCTCGGCCAGCGCCAGACGACGATTGGCCCGCACCGAGCCATGACAGCCCATGGTCGCCAGCAGATGCTGCTGGCGCTGCTCGACAGCGACCGCCCCCCGGTCGACCCGCAGATCCGCCAGCACATCGCGCAGCAGCGCCTCGCCGTCCGCTTGCGCCAGCAGCGCCGGGACGCCGCGCAGCCGCAGCTGCTCGGGGCCGACCCGATCCACCTCCAGGCCCACCGCCTCGAGCAGTGGCTGACTGTCCTCCACCAGATCGGCCTCGGCCGGCGTCACGCTCACCGCTACCGGCATCAGCAAGGGCTGGCGAGCCACGCCGTCATCCAGGTACTGGCGCTTGAGCCGTTCGTAGACAATGCGTTCGTGGGCCGCGTGCATGTCCACCAGAATCAGGCCGCTGGCCGATTCGGCAAGCACGTAGACGCCGTGAATCTGCGCCACGGCATGCCCGAGCCGCGGGACAGACTCGGTGGCGGCCGGGCCCTCGGGCGCGGGCGGGGTCAGGGTATCGCTGTAGACGGCTCGGGCTTCGGCCAGGGGCAAGGCCAGCGCACCGGTCTGCGGCGCCGGTGCCGCCGGAGCAGCGCCCGACATCGACCCGCCGCCCGGTCGGGGCTCGTCCGCCGATCCGGCGGGCTCGGGCGACGCGACCATGGCGGCACTCGCACCCCCCTGAGCCAGGGCGCGCTCCACCTGGCGGTGCAGAAAATCAAAGATCAGTCGGCTGTCGCGGAAACGCACCTCATGCTTGGTCGGATGCACGTTCACATCGACCCGCGCCGGATCCATCTGCAGGTGCAGCAGATACGCCGGATAACGGTCTTTGAACAGCACATCGCTGTAGGCCCGACGCAATGCCTGCATCACCAGCCGATCCCGGATCATGCGGCCGTTGAGATAGACATACTGCAGGTCGGGCTGCCCGCGCGATGCCGTCGGCAGGCCCAGCCAGCCCTGCAGGCGCAGCCCCGCCGCTTCGGCATCGACGCGCAGCGACGCATCGACAAAGCCACTGCCCATCAGCTCGCCCACGCGCCGTTCCGCCGCCGCTGGTCCCAGCGCCGGCAGGTCCAGCAGCCGCCGGCCGTTATGGGTGAGCGCAAAGCCCACCTCGGGGCGGCCCAGCGCGACCCGACGGACCAGTTCCTGGATGTGGCGCAGTTCGGTGCGCTCGGTTCGCAGAAACTTGCGCCGGGCCGGCACCGCATGAAAAAGGTCCCGCACCGTCACCGTGGTACCCGGAGGATGCGGCGCCGGCGCAGGGGTGGCCGACTCGCTGGGGGTCAGGCAGTAGCCATGCGATTCGGCGGCCGCTCGCGACGTGATCTGCAGCGCGGCCACCGAGGCAATGCTGGGCAATGCCTCGCCCCGAAACCCGAGGGTGGCGATATGCTCGAGATCGTCCAGCGCGCCGATCTTGCTGGTGGCGTGGGATTCGACGGCGAGGGGCAGATCGGCCGCCGTCATGCCGCGCCCGTCATCGCGCACACGAATCAGTGTGAGCCCGCCCGCCTCGATATCGATCTGCACGCTCTGCGCGCCGGCATCGAGGGCATTCTCGAGCAGTTCCTTGAGCACCGAGGCCGGCCGCTCGATGATCTCGCCGGCGGCGATCTGATTGACAAGCTCGGCGGCAAGACGCTGGATCGGCATGCCGCTCAGGGGATCCGCAGCGTGTGACCGGCAACGATGGTGCTGCCCGCCAGCTCGTTGGCGCGGCGCAGCTCGCCGACACTCACGGCATGGCGCTGGGCGATGGCCGACAGGGTATCGCCGGGCCGCACCCGGTATTCCTCATCGCCCCCCTCCAGCGCCAGCGCCGGGCGCGTCTGCTCAACATAGGCACGAACGCCCTCGGTCAGGCCGCGCGCCAGCTGGTGCTGATAGCTCGACGACTTCAGCCGCCGCTCTTCTTCGGGGTTGGAGATAAACGCCAGCTCCACCAACACCGAAGGCATGTCGAGCGACTTCAGGACCGCAAAGCCCGCCTGCTCGACGCCACTGCCGTGCACATCCCCCAGCGCACCCAGCTCGTTGAACAGCACATCCGCCACATCCAGGCTTTCCTCAACCGTATGGGCGCGGGACAGATCCACCAGCACCGAGGCCACCTGCTCGTCCTTGTCGGAAAGCGAGACGCCGCCGATGCGATCGGCCTGGTTTTCGCGCCGGGCAAGCATGCGCGCCATTTCACTGGACGCCCCGTTGCGCGAGAGCACAAAGACCGACGAACCGCGGACGCGCTGATCATGGAAGGCATCGGCATGCACCGAAACAAACAGATCCGCGCCGGCGGCCCGGGCCTTGCGGGTGCGCTCACGCAACCCGATGTAGTAATCGCCGTCACGGATCAGCACCGATTCAAGGCCCTGAATGGCGTTGATGCGGTCGGCGAACTTGCGCGCCACCGCCAGAACGATGCTTTTCTCGTAGGTGCCCGCGGCACCGATGGCGCCCGGATCCTTGCCGCCATGACCGGCATCGATGGCCACCACGAAGGGCTCGGCGGCCTGGTCCCGGGCCCGCCGCACGGCGTCGGCACCGCCCGCCGGGGTATCCCTGGCATCGGCATCGGCCGGCGGGTCGGATTGGGGATCACTCAGGTCCACCACCAGCCGGTGCCCACCGGTGTCGTTGGGCGCCATGGTGAACGACTGCGCCGCCACCGCCCGATCCAGGTCAAGCACGATGCGCACGCCTTCGTCGCGGCGCCCGCTGCGGACCCGCCGAATCGGCCCCTCATCGCGGATGCCATCGACCTGGGAGGCATGGATGCGCCCGTCACGCAGATCAATAACCGCGCGATGCGGATCGGTCAGGGTGAACAGTTGATGATCCGGTGCCCCGCTCAGGTCAAAGACCACCCGCGTATGACTGGGTCCGTCCCAGGTGCGCACCTCCTCGACCCGCGTCGCGCCCGGCGCGGCACCGGCGACCGCTGGCAGCATCGCCACGGCGATGGCAATCAAGACAATCCAGGCACGAATACACATGATGCCTGTGAGTACGCCATACGCCGATGCTGATTTCAAGAAATGCCTGTATTCATAGCAGGATAGCGCCATGTCCTATTCCATCGCCTGAATCAGCTGCGCCGCCGCTGGCCAGTCATCGGAATGGCATTCAACGCTGACATCACGACCGCTGCCGGCTGCCGCCAGCGAGACGCTCAGGCCCGGCCGAGGCAGTACGCCCGCGCCCCGGGCCGGCCACTCCACCAGCAGCAGGCCGGCGTCCACCCAGTCGCGCAGGCCGATGAACTCGAGCTCTTCGGGATCCGCGAGCCGATAGAGATCGAGGTGGAAGACCGGCGTGCCGAGCTGTTCATAGGGCTCGATCAGGGTGTAGGTGGGGCTGCGCACCGCCCCGGCGTGGCCCGCCGCCCGCAGCCAGCCGCGTACCAGCGTCGTCTTGCCGGCGCCAAGGTCGCCAATCAGGTGCACGCAGCCGCGGGCCGGCTGGTGGCGCTGCAGCGCCGCCCCCAGCGCCTCGGTGGCCGCTTCATCGACAAGATGACCCTGCGCCCGGGTCATGGATTGATGACCGCGCGCAGATGGGCCAGCACATCACCGGCCAACAGTCCGCGTTCGCCGCCGGCGGCTGCCCGATCGGCTGCCCGGGCGTGGGCCTGCACGCCCAGACAGGCGGCCTCGAAGGGCGACCAGCCCTGGGCCCGCAGCCCCGCGATCACCCCCGTGAGCACATCACCCATGCCGCCGCTGGCCATGCCCGGATTGCCCTCGTTGGCCACGCGCCGATGATGCCGGTCAGCGATCAGCGTGCCCGCGCCCTTGAGGACCACCACGCCGCCATAACGGGCCACCAGTGCATCCACGCTCGCCCAGCGATCATCGAGTACCGTCTGGATATCGGTGTCCAGCAGCCGCGCGGCCTCGCCGGGATGTGGCGTCAGTATCCAGTCGTCGCGACGCTGGGGCTGTGTTGCCAGCAGATTGAGGGCATCGGCATCAACCACCAGCGCACCGCCATGCTGCAGGCCCCGCTCGAATCCGCAGCGCCCCCATTCCGCCTGGCCCAGTCCGGGCCCCAGAGCAACGGTGTCACCCGCGGCGATGTCAGCCTCGCGGAGCTCCTCGGCGGTCAGCCCCGCGACCATCAGCTCGGGCCGCGCCGCCAGCACGGCAGCGACATGGGCCGGCCGGGTCATCACCGACACGCGCCCGGCCCCACTGCGCGCCGCGGCCTCACCGGCCATGCGCACCGCACCGCCCATGCCGTGATCGCCGCCCAGCACCCGCACGTGACCAAACGCCCCCTTGTGCGCCGTCCGCGCCCGCTGCACCAGGGCGCTTGCCAGCGCCGATTCCGGCAGGCGCCAGGCCACCGGCGCTATGCCCGCATAAACGGTATCCGGGACACCCAGCCCGTCGAACAGGATTGCGCCGACATAGTCAGCGGCATCCCCGGTAAAAAGCCCCTGCTTGAGGCCGATGAACGTCGGGGTAATCGCGGCGCGCACTGCCGTGCCCATCACCCGACCGGTGGCCGCATGCAGCCCCGAGGGCACATCGATGCTCATCACCGGGGCATGGGCCGCATTGACGGCGTCGATCAGTGTCGCAAGGTGCCCGGTCACCGGGCGATCGAGGCCGGTGCCAAGCAGTGCATCGACCACGACATCCGCCCCGTTCAGGGCCTGCTGCGCGTCGTCAATCGGCGCCATCATCGCCAGCGCTGCATCCGCCGCCCGCCGGGCATCGCCCTCGAGCCTGCTCGGATCGGTCATGGTCCACAGATCCACTGACCAGCCCGCCTCGGCGGCCCGCCGGGCAATGACAAAGCCATCGCCGCCGTTATTGCCACCGCCACACAACACCAGCAACCGGCCCGGTTGCGGCCAGCGCCGTTGCAGGGCCTGCCAGGCCGAACGGCCGGCGCGGGCCATCAGCACACGCCCGGGAATGCCCTCGTGCTCGATGGCACGACGATCGAGCTCGCGGACCTGCGCGGGGGTATAGAGGGCATGGGGCAGTGCTTGCATGACCGCGATTATAACGCGCTCACACCCATATCGCCCGAGACGGTAAACTGCCCGCATGGCGCAGGCGTTAGACAGCACCCGGCTTTTGCCGAGCATCCGGCAATGGGCCCGCGAGCTGGGGTTTGATGAGCTGGGGGTGGCGCGACCGGCGCTCGCCGAGGATGAGCGTCACCTGTTGCGCTGGCTGCAGGATGGCCGCCACGGCACCATGACCTGGATGGCCCGCCACGGCGTCAAGCGCGCCCGCCCTGAGCGGCTTGTGCCGGGCACGGTGCGCATCCTGAGCGTGCGCATGGACTACCGGCCGCCGGATCTCGAAGCGGATGACGCGCTGCTTGCCGATAATCGCCGGGCCTTCATCGCCCGCTATGCGTTGGGCCGGGATTACCACAAACTCATGCGCAAGCGGCTGCAGAGCCTCGCCAGCCGCATCGACAGCGCGGTGGGTGGCTTTGGCTATCGGGTGTTCGTCGACAGCGCGCCGGTGCTGGAAAAGGCCCTGGCGCGTAATGCCGGACTGGGCTGGATTGGCAAGAACACGCTTGTGCTTAACCGCCACGCCGGCTCGTACTTTTTTCTCGGCGAGATATTCACGGATCTGCCCCTGCCCGAGAGCGAACCGGTGGATGATCTGTGCGGCAGTTGCCGGGCCTGCATCGATGTCTGCCCCACCGGCGCGATCACCGGCCCGCAGCAGCTCGACGCCCGGCGCTGCATCTCTTATCTGACCATCGAGCACGAAGGCAGCATCCCCGAAGACCTGCGACCCGCCATCGGCAATCGTGTGTTCGGCTGCGACGACTGCCAGGCGGTCTGCCCATGGAACCGTTACGCCCAGCCCACGGACGAGGCGGATTTCCACCCCCGTCACGGGCTGGAGGATGCCTCGCTGGTGGCGCTGTTCCGCTGGGACGAGGCCACGTTTTTAAAGCGCACCGAGGGCTCGGCCATACGCCGCCTGGGCCACGAGCGCTGGCTCCGCAACCTGGCCGTGGCACTCGGCAACGGCCCGGCCGATCCCGAGGCCGTCGAGGCACTGCGCGAGCGCCTCGAGCATCCCTCGGACCTTGTCCGCGAGCACGTGGCGTGGGCCCTTGACCGGCTCAGTCGTCCCAGCGCCGCTGCGACGGCTCACCCGTCGTCGGATCAATAGACGTCTCGATCACCATTCCCTGATCATCCACCATCATGACCTCGTAAGCGCCATCATCAATCTCGATTTCATAGGGGGTGTAGCCCTGCGACTCGAGTCGCTCGGCGAGCTCAGTCAGGCTCATCCAGTCGTCACGGGGCATGTCGTCGTCCCGATCGCGCCGATCATCGGCATCAGCCATGGCAATGCCTGCGCTCAACAGCACGGCACCGGCAAGACCAGCGACAAGACCCGGGATCATTCGATTGCGATTCATAGTCAATGCTCCTTGCAGAGTTGCGGACGCAGCCCTTTGCTGCGGGGATCAATGTGCCACCCACCGACTGACCGCCGCCTGACGGGCCCTGTCAGCGATCTGTCAGGCAGCGACGCGCTACACTGACGGCATGAGAAACGCCATTCCGGGCCTTTTAATGATTGGGCTGCTCGCCGCCACGGTGGGGCATGCGGATGACGACCACGCCCGCGCACGGGAGGCCCTCGAGCGCGGTGAAGTCCTGCCGCTTACCGACATCCTCGCGCGGGTCCGCGAGGAATATCCGGGCCATGTCCTCGAGACCGAATTTGACGCCGAGGATGGTGGCTATCGCTACGAACTGGAACTGCTCGACGAGAATGGCTACGTTCTGGAGATCGAGCTGGATGCCGCCACCGCCGAAATCCTCGAAGTCGAGCGCGAGGACGACTGATGCGGGTGCTGGTGGTGGAGGACGAAGCGCTCATCCGCACTGATCTTGGCGAGGCCCTGACCGCCGCCGGCTTTCTCACCGAATCCTGCCGCGATGGCGCCGAAGCCCTGTTTCTGGGCGATACCGAGGACTATGACCTGGTCGTGCTCGATCTCGGGCTCCCATCACTGGACGGGCTCAGCATCCTGCGCCAGTGGCGGGACCACGGCCGCGTCATGCCGGTCCTCGTATTGACTGCGCGCGGCACCTGGAGCGAACGCGTGGCGGGCATCGAGGCCGGAGCCGATGACTATCTGCCCAAACCCTTCCACATGGAGGAGCTCGTTGCCCGTGCCCGTGCCCTGGTCCGCCGCGCGGCCGGACACGGCAGCGCAATCCAGACGCTCGGCGACCTGCGCCTGGATGGCAATCAGATGCGCTTGACGCAGCAGGGCCGGCCACTGAAGCTGACGGCGCTGGAATACCGACTGGTGGTCTACCTGTTTCACCATCGCGACCGAACCGTCCCGGTCACCGAGTTGCTCGAGCATCTCTACGGCGACGACGAATCCCGCGATGTAAACGCCATCGAGGCGGTCATCACCCGCCTGCGTCGCAAGATGGGTACCGGGGCCATCGGCAACCGTCGCGGCTTTGGCTACTACCTGCGCGGGACCGCCGAATGACCCGCGCCTCACTGCGCCTGCGCCTCGCGCTGGCCGGGGCGATTGCGATCTGCCTCGGCCTCGCGCTCGCCGGATGGGGCCTGATGCTGCTGTTCTCAGCCCATGTCGAGCGGCGCGCCGTCGGCGAGCTGGAAACCCATCTGGACCAGGTGCTGGGGGCATTGGCGCAAAGCCCTGATGGCGCCTTGACTCTGGACAACCAGCTCGCCGACCCACGCTTTCAGCAGCCTTATGGCGGGCTTTACTGGCAAATCGAGACCCGGCGGGGGATTCTCCGCTCCCGATCGCTCTGGGACTGGCAGCTCCCGCTCCCCGCGCTCTCCCCCACGGACGGATTAGTGGTGCTGGACAACTTCGCTGCCCCCGACGGCCGCCGCCTGCTCGGCGTGGAGCGCCGTGTTGTGCTGCCACCCTCATTGGGTGGCGAAGGCGTCACGCTTGTGCTGGCGATGGACCGCACCGCGCTGAGCAAAGCGACCCGGGCGTTTGGAGAAGATCTGCTGCCCTATCTCGCATTGCTCGCGGTGGCCCTGATTGCGGCCGGCTGGCTGCAGCTGAGCATCGGTCTGCGCCCGCTCGGCGAGCTCGCACGCCGCCTCACGGCGATCCGCACTGGCGATGCCTCGCGCCTCGGCGGGAATCTCCCGCGTGAGGTAAGGCCCCTTGCCACGGATTTCGACGCCCTGCTCACCGAACGCGAGACCCAAATGCAGGCGGCCCGGCAACGCGCCGGCGATCTCGCCCACGGACTGAAGACACCGCTCCAGGCACTGCTCGGCGAGAGCCAGCGGCTGCGTCAGGCAGGTCAAGCGCCCATCGCCCAGAGCATCGATCAGATTGTCGATCGCATGCGTGAGCATGTTGACCGTGAGCTCACGCGCACACGGGTGGCCAGTCGTGCCGGCGCTGCCGGCAGCGATGTAACCGCAGTCATCGCCCAGGTGGTGGACGTGATTGAACGCACACCGACGGGGGCGCGCCTTGACTGGGATATATCGATAGCGGAACCGGGCAAGCCCGGGCCGATCGCCAGCCCACCGATGCAGGCCGCTCTGGATCCAGCCGACCTCGCCGAGGCGCTGGGCACGTTATTGGAGAACGCCGCCCGCTACGCACATCGGCGCGTCGGGGTCAGCGCCCGGATCACCCCCACCGGAGCGATCGAGATCGAGGCTCGGGATGATGGCCCTGGCCTACCCGAGTCGGCCCTCACCGACCTGCTCGATCGTGGCGCACGGCTGGATCAGCAAAGCCGCAACACCGGCCTCGGCCTGGCCATCTGCCGCGATATCACCGAAGGCGCCGGCGGCAGTCTCATGCTCGAGAACACCCACCCGGGGCTGTGCGCCCGACTGACCCTCCCCGCGGCCCGTCCGCCCGGGCAGGCTCGGCGCCCAGACTAACCCCGCCAGTCGCGATAACGCGCAATCAGCCCGGCGGTAGAGCCATCCACACCATCAAGTGCCTGGCCACCGGCGATCAGCGGCTCGAGATGGGTGGCCAGCCCCTTGCCCAGCTCCACGCCGAACTGATCAAAGGCGTTAATGCCCCAAATCGCGGCCTCGACAAAAGTGCGATGCTCGTAGAGCGCGATGAGTGCACCCAGGTTGGCGGGTGTCAGGGCCCGAAGCAGCAACGTATTGCTCGGGCGGTTGCCCGGACAGCGCCGGGCGGCGGCAATGTCGGGGTCCGGTCGACCCTGCATGAGGGCCTGGCTCTGGGCGAACAGGTTGGCCGTCAGCGTCAGGGGATCCCCCTTTTCGCCGGCCACCGGCCGCGCCACGCCGATAAAATCCACCGGCACCACGTCACTGCCCTGGTGCAGGGCCTGAAAGAAGGCGTGCTGCCCGGGTGTGCCGGTCTGCCCCCAGATCGCCGTGGCGGTGGGCACACCCAGGGTCTCGCCCTCGCGGTCGACGGACTTGCCGTTGCTCTCCATAACCAATTGCTGGAGATAAGCGGACAGGCGGCCGAGTCGCTCGGTATAGGGGACGACCGCCTGACTGCGTCGCCCCAGCAACGTGCCGTTGAGCACCGAGAGCAGTCCCAGCAGCACGGGCATGTTGGCGGCCAGCGGCGCGTCGGCAAAATGCCGATCCATGCCGTGGGCACCGGCGAGCAGCTCATCAAATCGATCGGGGCCAATGGCCAGCATGATGGCAAAGCCCACCGCCGACCAGAGCGAGTAGCGTCCCCCGACCCAGTCCCGCATCGGCAAAGCCAGATCCGGGTCCAGGCCCAGTTCGCGCACCCGATCCAGATTGGCGGTGACCGCCAGCACCTGCCGGGCGAGGACATCATCCGCAGGGACGCGACGACGCAGCCACGCCATCAGCTCATGGGCGTTGGCCATGGTCTCGACCGTGCCAAAGCTCTTCGAGACCACCAGCACCAGCGTGCGCTCGGGGTCGCATTGCTGCATGACCGACTGGAGTTCGGTGCCGTCGATGTTGGCCACGCAATGCACCTGTGGCCCGTCGACCCAGGGTGCCAGTGCCTCGAGCACCAGTCGCGCGCCCAGGTCCGAGCCGCCGATCCCCACGTTGATGACATGCTCGATGGGCTTGCCGGTGGCGCCGCGTCGCTCGCCGGCGCGGAGCGCGCTGGCCAGCTCGACCATGCGCGAGCGCATGGCGGCAACCTCGGCAGCAACGGCCTCGCCGGCCCAGCCCGTCGCCCCCGGCGGCGTGCGCAACGCGGTGTGCAGAACGGCGCGATCCTCGCTCGCGTTGATGCGCTCGCCGGTCAGCATGGCATCGCGCTGGCCGGCCACATCCCGCGCCTCGGCCAGCGCCAGCAACTGATCGCGAGTCGCCCGCGTGACCGGCTGCTTGCTGTAGTCGAGCAGCAGGTCACCAACGCGGAGGGAAAAGTCCTCGAACCGCCGGGCATCATTGGCAAACAGGGCCGGGATGGACGCGCTGGCGATGGTTTCGCGGGCGGCGATAAGCGCCTGCCATTGCGGGGTCGACTCCAAGGGTTTCATGACGGTTCTCCGCCGGGACGATGCACCCGGATATTGTCAATCAGTCGCGCCCGGCCAAGGTAGGCCGCCGCCGGAATGACCAGGTTGTGATCGTCGGGGCTGGCCACACCCAGGTCCTCGGCACGGCGAATTTCGAGATAATCCGGCTGCAACCCGGCCGCGCTCAGTTGCCGCCGGCCCTCGGCGCACAACGCCGGATAGTCGGTCTCGCCGGCCTCGAGACGCGCGGCAAGGCCCTGCAGGGTGTGGTAGAGCGTGGGGGCACGGCGTCGTTCGGCGTCGCCCAGATAGGCATTGCGGCTGCTCATCGCCAGGCCGTCGGGTTCGCGGGCAATGCCACCCCCAACGATTTCCACCGGCAACAGCAGATCCCGCACCAACCGGCGGATCACCAGCAGTTGCTGATAGTCCTTGAGGCCGAACACGGCCAGATCCGGCTGGACCAGGTTGAGCAGTTTTGTGACCACCGTGGCCACACCGGTGAAATGACCGGGGCGGGAGGCACCGCAGAGGATGTCATTGAGCTCGGGCACCGCCACATAGGTCCGCAGCGCCGGGCCATCGGGATAGAGCGTTTCGACATCGGGCGCGAACAGGCAGTCGGTGGCGTGGGCCTGCAATGCCTGCCGGTCCGCCGCATCGGTCCGGGGGTAGTTCGCGTAGTCTTCGCCCGGGCCGAACTGGGTGGGATTGACGAAAATGCTGACGACGACGCGATCACTGCGCGAGCGGGCCTCGTCCACCAGCCGCAGATGCCCCCCGTGGAGATTACCCATGGTGGGCACAAAGCCGATTCGCTCACCGTTGCGCCGCCACTCGGCCACCTGCGCGCGCAGCGAAGCCGCATCGGAACTGATCTGCATGCGCTACTCGAACGTGTGCCGGGGTTGGGGAAATTGCCGGGTCCGCACTGCTGTGACATAGGCCTCAAGCGCGCTCTGGACGCGCCCGGTGTCGGCCAGAAAGTCGTGGCTAAAGCGCGGTGGCTGCCCGGGCGTTATGCCCAGCATATCCTGAATGACCAGGATCTGGCCGTCACAATCCACCCCGGCGCCAATGCCGATCAGCGGCAGGGGGGTCTGCTCGCGCACCCGGGCCGCCACGGCGGCCGTCAGGCACTCGACCAGCAGCACATCGGCACCCGCCGCCTCGAGCACCCGGGCATCCTCGAGCACCTGCTGCGCACCGGCCTCGTCGCGGCCCTGCACCCGGTAACCGCCCAGCTGACCCACCCGTTGCGGGCGCAGGCCGAAGTGGGCGCAGACCGGCACACCGGCCCGCGACAGCGCCTCGACCACCGGCGCCTGGGCGGCATGCGCCTCGATCTTGACCATATCCGCACCGCCTTCTTTCATCAGCTGGGCGGCGCTTTCAAGGGCAGCGCGATCATCGGTGTCGCTCAGAAACGGCAGATCCACCATCAGATAGGCGCGCTCGAGCCCGCGCGCCACGCAGCGCGTGTGATAGACCATATCAGCCAGGGTGACCGGCACGGTGCTGGCATGGCCCTGCATGACCATCCCCAGCGAATCCCCCACCAGCACCACATCAACGCCGGCGGCGTCGACCTGACGGGCAAAGCTGTAGTCATAGGCCGTGAGGGCAACGATGGGCGCCTGCTCGGCTTTCATCCGACGCAGGGTCGAGAGCGTGACGGTCTGGCTCATGATGTCAGTCCTCCTCCACCGTCAATTCGTCAGGATCCAGCGCCGCGGCCAGCTCACTGACCCGGCCCAGGCCCGTGACCCACCACTCCGGCGCGATCTCGGCCCAGGGCACCAGAACGAAGGCGCGCCGGGCAATGCCCGGGTGCGGGACCGTCAGCACCGAATCATTGATCTGATGGTCAGCATAGACCAACAGATCCAGATCGAGGGGCCGCGGCCCCCAGCGACGTCCCGAGCGGACCCGCCCGGCGGCCGCCTCCAGCCCCTGCAACCGGGCCAGCAGCGCGTGCGGATCAAGGTCGGTCTCGAGGGCTGCCACCGCATTCACATAATCAGGCTGGTCGGCCGGCCCCATGGGTGGATTGCGATACCGCCGCGACGCCGCCACGCAGCGGGTCCGGGCAATGCCGTCCAGCGCCTCGATGGCGGCACGCACCTGCGTCCCCGGCCCCTCGAGGTTGCTGCCAATGCCGACAAATGCGCGGCTCATCCGTCCCCCGAATCCGGTGCGGGACCGCGCCGGCGCCCGCCGCGTCGACGCCGCCGGGCCGGCGTGGGCGGCGGCGCATCCTCGCTACTCTCGGTATAACGCTGCCAGGCATTCGCCAGATCCGGGTCCACCAGCCCTGCCTCGCGCCGCAGCAGCAGAAAGTCATAGGCGGCCCGATAACGGGGGTGCGAAAACAGCCGCCGGGCCTTCTTATCGGATGCCGAATGAAAGCGCGGCTGCAATGCCCAGATCTCGCGCATCGGCAGGGCGAAGCGCTTGGGAATGGCGACCTGACCGAGCTGGCGCTCGAGCGCCTCGGTGACCGACTGCTCGAACAGCTCCGAGTCGATGCCCGGCTCGAGCCGCGCGCTGGGTAGCTGCCCGAGGATCGCCGGCCAGAGCAGCGCCGCAAACAGAAACGCCGGCGTAACCGGGCGGTCATTGTTGACACGCTCGTCGGTACTCTCCAGGGCTCGCGCCACAAAGGTGATGAGCTGACCGTGATCGTCATCATCCAGCGCGGTGTCGCTGGCCGGGAACAGATACCGGAACAGGCCGTGGTGGCGGAGCGCCTCGAAGGTCTCCACACCCTGCCCGGCCATGAACAGCTTGAGCACCTCATCGAACAGCCGCGCCGGCGGGATGTCATCGAGCAGATCAGCCATGCGCGGGATTGGGGCGGCGGTGGCCGAGTCGATGGTAAAGCCCAGCTTGGCGGCAAACCGCACCGCGCGCAGCATGCGCACCGGGTCTTCGCGATAGCGCACCGCCGGATCCCCGATCAGTCGCAGGCGGCCGGCCTGCAGATCGGCCATGCCGCCGGCGTAGTCCACCACCGAAAAGTCGGCGATGTTGTAGTAAAGGGCATTGATGGTGAAGTCGCGGCGCAGCGCGTCCTCTTCGATGGTGCCGTAGACGTTGTCACGCAGCACCCGCCCATCCTCGACCACATGATCATCATCACCGGCGTCGGCGTCCGGCGTGAGCGCACGAAACGTGGCCACCTCGATGATCTCGGGCCCCCAATGCACATGGGCCAGACGAAACCGCCGACCGATCAGACGGCAATTGCGGAACAGCGCCTTGACCTCATCGGGCGTGGCGTCGGTGGCCACGTCAAAGTCCTTGGGCTCGCGGCCCAGCGACAGATCGCGTACGCCGCCGCCCACCAGGTAGGCGCCATACCCGGCGTTTTTCAGCCGATAGAGAACGCTCAGCGCCTTGTCACTGATCTGTGCCCGCGAGATCACATGCTGGTCGCGGGTGATGATGGTGGGGTCGATCCCCCGGGCTTGCGTGACAGTCACGGTCTGAACTCGGCCTCTTGTGCATGAACAACGAGGCCGTATAATAACAGGCTGTGCTGAGGACGCCGATCAGGGCCGCAGCATTGGGTCAAAACGACACGGCTCCCATCGTCTAGCGGTAAGGACGCCGCCCTCTCAAGGCGGAAACCGGGGTTCAAATCCCCGTGGGAGCACCACCAACTCCAGCAGCGACCACACTCACCACCTTGACATGCCTAAAAATTGTCAAAAACGGTGGAGCAGCGGCGGATGTCTGAGAGGTTGGGTTGACAGTTTCCCTTCAAGGCAATGATTGAGCGAGCCGCATCACCTCGCCAATCCGCATGCGCTAGCCTAACGCTCCCATAATCGGTCGGGGAGCGCTTTTTTCCGACTCCCGTGTTCTGACAATGAGCTCCACAAGGCGCAGGCGGTGCCGTTCATGGTCGGTTTACGCGCTCACATCAATCACAAGCGCCATCCGGTGGCCGGGCACGCCGCTGCAATCTTACAACCCCTTACACAAGCAGAGGATGTAGGCTTAAGAATCCTGTACGGAGCGAGCTCACGCCAGCGGGCTTGGTCCTGGATAGCCAGGGGAAGTGGGGGGCGATTTTCAGCGTGAAAAGGCATGACAGCCAAGAGTCGAAGACCCGACGTTAGCGCGCGGGCGATTGCACGTGCTCGTCACCGTAATGGCTTTGTGGTGGGGGTGACGCTGCTGCTCGCGAGCATGCTGACGCCGATGGCAGCCCTGGCGGATGATCGCGCGATCGCGCAGGCCCAATACCTCATCACCGACACGCCATCGACACCCGGCGAGCAGGCGGATTGGCAGGGCTACCAGACCGGTCAGGCGCTTGGCTTTGTCGAGGGCTTTGTCTGGATGAAGCTGCGCTTTGCACCCGCTGAAGCCATGCCCGACAACCCCTGGCTGCTCATCCGCCCGGTCCATCTCGACCACATTACGATCTATCGCGACGCAGCCACCGCCACACCCCGGCTCATCGCCGGCGATCGTCGGCCCACGGCTGGTGGGATCGTGCCCAGCACCTACGCCCTCGCGCTCACGCGAGCGGACATCGAGCAGGGCCTGCTGATTCGTTTCAACTCCCACAACCTCATGCAGCCGCACTTCACGGTGCGCTCGCAACAGGCACTGCAGGCAGCGGGCACCGCGTTCTATTTGCTGGTCAGCGTTGCCATCGCGGCTACCCTCTTCTACCTGCTCTGGGCGGCGACCGCGATGATCGCCTCGCCGACACCGCTGATAGCGGCGTTCATCGCACGACTCTCGCTCTATCTACTGACCCTGCTCATTCACACCGGGCTCACGCGGCCATTGTTCGGCGAGGGGGCGATGCTCAGCCAGGATCTCGCGCACAACACCACCGCGCTCGCCTACATCACCGTGGCGCAGATCTTCGATTTCATGCTGCTCCGCGAGCTCGGCGGGCGCTGGCCGAGCCGGCTTTTCCTTGGCGTTGTCGCGGTCAGCGCGCTCGCCAAGCTGCTCGCCTTTGGCCTGGGTAACGTCGCACTCGCGCTACAGATCAACAACGCCTCGGCCCTTGCAACGCTGCTGCTCGCTCTGGTGCTGATACCCCTTTGCCGGCCATCGCCGAGGGCGGTCTATGTCATCAACCGCGCGACGCTGGCGGTCTATTTCCTGCTGCAGGCGATCCCCCTCGGACTGCTGTTCGTCGGCACGCTCATCGAGAGTGCCTGGTTCAGCCGACTGCTGGAGTTCTCTTTCATCAACTATGCGATTCTGCCCGGCGCCTACATCGCCTGGATCCTCTTTCGCCGCCAACAGACGATCATTCGCCAGCGCAACACGCTCGCCGAGCGCTCTCGCCTGCTTCAGGCACGCTCGAAAGAGCAAAGCCTGCGGCGCCAGGAAATGGGACAGCTCCTCGAGATGCTCTCTCACGAGATCCGCACGCCGTTGGCCACGCTACGCCTCGCCCATCACATGGATGAGCTCGACAGCGAGACAATCGGCCGAGCAACGCAAACGATCGACCATGCCCTGCGTCAGGCCGATCGCGTCGAGGAACTCGAGCACGGCCGCCTGCAGATCCGCCGGCAACCGATCGAGCTCGCGGCACTTGTTGCCGACCTTGCCGAGGAGCGTGCCGTCGATCTCGAGCGTCGTGGAGAATCAGCTCTCGTCGAAGCGGACCCTGAGCTGCTCCGCGTCGTGCTCTCGAACCTCATCGCCAATGCCGGCAAATACGGCCTGGCAGGCCATCCGGTTGCCGTTTCCATCGACAGGGGCAACGAGGCGGCGACCCTGCAGATTGCCAATCGCGTTACCACCGGCACGGAACCGGATCCGGACAGAGCCTTCGAGAAATACTACCGGGCCGACAGTGCAAGCGGGCAATCCGGCACCGGCCTCGGCCTTTATATCGTCCGGGCCCTCAGCGAGCGTATGGGGATTGATGTCAGGCTCGTCTCGGGAGACGGGCAGGTGGCCGTCATCCTGACCCTGCCATTAGCGGCAAGCGAGGAAAGCGAGGAAGATCATGACCGTCATCGCGCTGGTTGAAGACAATCTCGAACTCCAGGAAATGACGGCCCGCTTTCTGCGCGGTCATGGCTATCAGGTCGCCGGGGTCGCCGCCGCCGAAGAGCTTGCCGAACTCTCTGTCACCCCGGATTTCTATCTGATCGATTTGAACCTGCCAACGATCAGTGGCTACGAGCTTATCGAGCGCATCCGCCAGACCGCGCCGAACGTCGGGATCATCGTGACCTCGGCGCGCGAGCGTACCGAGGACATCACCCGGGGCTACGAGATCGGCGCCGATGTCTATCTGACCAAACCAATCGACCCCGACCTCCTGCTCGCCGCCGTGAAACGGCTCGAGAAACGCACGCTGCATTCACCCGAGCGTCCGGATACCGCGCTCGTCTACCCGTCCTCGCGAACGCTGCAGCGTGGCAATGAGGCGGTTCGGCTATCCGAGGCCGAATGCCGGCTGCTCTACCAGCTCAGCCTTGCTGGCGGCGACGGACTCGAGCGCTGGGAGGTCATGGAGATCCTCGGCATGGATCTCGACCGGAATGCCCAGAATACACTCGAGGTCCGCATCACCCGGCTGCGGGGCAAGCTCCGCGCTGTGGGGTTGCGTGGCGAGGTTCTGACGGCGGTGAGAAGCCTTGGCTACCGGCTGGCGGCGAATCTCGAGTTCCTCTGAGCCACGTGAATCAGGGAAAATAAAACCCCAGACTGACCGACGACCGATGCCCCCCGGAATCGGGGTCGAGCGTGAGCTCGACACGGATATCCTGGCGCCGCCCAAGGGCCACGCGATGAGCAATATTGACCCGGGTTCGGCGACCATCGGCTCCGCGAAAGGCATTTCGATGCGTCACAAAGGCATGACTCCTCTGATCGGCCGACCAATCGCCGAGGATCCCCGCGCGCACCCCGGCGGCAACAACGCCCGCCTGATGGCGGGTCGTGGCGACTTGGGGGCCCAGCAAGCCATAAGCCAGCCAGTCCCCCTGTCTCGACGACGCTCCCGCAAGGAGCGTTGCCCGGCCATCCAGAGACCGACGAGTGGCAAAGTCGCTGCGTTTGATATCAAGCGATGCGTACCACGGCGTTTGCTTGTGCACGCCCGGCAGGCCGGATCGACTCGATCGGAGCACACTGACCGAGGCGATTGTCGCCTCGCGCAGAGACAGATCATCGTCATCGGCCTCAATCTCGAACGCACCGAATTCCATAGAGGCGCCAGTCAGTCGCGGTGATGCAGCATCCAGTAGGTCATATTGCAGCAGTCGGCCGGCAATCAGCGCCGAAACACCGTCACCGGCCGTCGCGGTAACGCCCATCCGGAACATCGCCGGCGGGACCGCCTCATGAACCTGGGTTGGTTCAGATGGATCCGGCAGGCCACCGCCGGGAGGCAGTTGTGCCCGGGCCCGGAGAAGCCTTGAGCGGACATTTCCGGTCTGCACACCGCCGTCAGCGCTGCGGAGCCAAAGTTCGTGACTCAAAAGTACATCGAGGAGCTCCGCGCGTTCGGAGTCGGTCAGCTCGGCCAGCACGCTCGCCTCGGTGAGCTGACCGGGTTTCGGCCAGTAAGCACTTGCCACGCGCTGGAGCCGCTGGGGTAACTCGGCCCAAGCATGGTTGGTAATCGCGCCACGAGACGGCACATAGGCAATGTCGTCGACAAGCGCCGCGCCCGAAGCGGTCTCCGCGTCCGCTGCGCCGATTACAACAGACTCTGGCGTTGTCCAAAGTGCGTTGCTACCCGGGGTATCGAGTCCCGGGGATACCAGCCGAAGCGTGCGGGCAATCCGGGAAGCGCAGTTCTGTGAAAGGAAGAGATACTTGTAGTCGCGGTTCATCACCTCGTAGAGATGATCGATCAATAATGCCTGCTCGGAATCGCTAAGATTGAGGTCGTAGATCCAGAGATCCCGCATCTCGCGTTCGGAGTAGACACTGCTGTTGCGGTAGAAGTTGGTCTGGGAGTAGCGCGCGTCATAGCCACCCAACAGGCCCTTGGCCATGTAGGTGGCAAGCCCTTCGTCGTCCGGTATGTCAGCGCCAAAATTGATGGATGTGTCGAGCAAGCGAGTGGCTTGACCCGCTTGAGCGTCACGGGGCGTTTCCGCGTCGATAGGCTTATGAGTCTCAACATGCAGCAACAGATGGCCAAAAAAACTGGCGGGGTTGCCCATGTACCCATTGACGAAGGTCAGCCCGATCTGTCCCCCCGCATGCCGGTCTCGCCAGGCCTGCAGCCCTGGACAATCCGAGTGGGGAAAGCGCTCGCCGAGTGCTCGCTCGAGAAAGCGCGTTCGCGCCGGAAATCGACACCGCGCCGGTGGATTCTGACTGCTCGGGTTCCGCAGAGCAGTGACTGTCGCCGTTAACTCCGCTAACGGGTCATTCGCTCCATCACGATGGAGAAAGAATGTCTCGTCGATGACTGCCGATCGGGTGGTGAACAGGCCGCCAGCATCATAATGAAGCAGTGTCCGCCAGGTCGGAGTGTCGGCGAGATCATCAAGGGGAGGTGGTTCCGCGTTGGCAAATGATCCAAGCGCGAACACCAGCGCAAGCAGGATAAACCGCATGTCCGCGAGGCTCCCGAATACAGAACACCCCGACCCACCAACAGGCGGACCGGGGTGCAGGAGTGAGTCACCTCAGTGGCAGGTGCTGCCCTGCCAGCCCGCTGCTTCCAGAGCCTGGTACGTATAGTGAGCTTGATCGGCATGCGAGAGTTGCGCATAACCGACCGGCAATTCGGCGATAGATTCACGCATCTCGGCCGCTACCGCGTTCTCACTCGCTTCGCAGCCTGCTACCGCCAGAAGGCCGTTCAGATGATCACCGCTACCCATTGCGAGCTCGGCTGTCAGCACATCGTTGGTGAGATCAATGTAGTTCGCCACATCGATCTGCGTACTCGAGCACGTCTCAGGTGACGCGGTCGCCGAGGTGATCGCCGTTGTGCCCGAATCCCATATCACATTGGAAATGGCCGACGCTGTCTCGTTATCGTCAAAAATCGCTGCACCAATGCCGCAGTGCTGCCAAGGGTTGAGATCCATGTCGGCGCCCTGCGCCCCGGCGGTACCATGCGAGAGCAATGCACAAGCACCGATAAAAAGGGTGAGACCCGTCCTGATATTCATTGAGCAGACTCCTTTCTTGCGTCGATCTGATCGAGAAATCCATTTTTCGCGGCCCCAACGGATGCATCGCCCTTGCCGAAGCCACGTGACCAAAATACAGATCAACCGGGTGCGAGTCGATTGTATTAGGCCGTATACTTAGCGGCATGCAGCCGTTACCCGACAACCGCCCAAGCCTTCTACGCCGGCTGGTCGCCATCCTCTATGATGGCATGCTGCTGATCGCGCTCTGGATGGGCGCAGGGGCCCTGTGGATCGCGTTTCAGGGGGGCGAGGCCGCGCCCGCGGGCGACGGACTGTTCCGCTTGTACCTACTTGCCATTGCCTATGCGTTTTTCATCGGCTTCTGGGTCTGGGGGGGAAACACCCTGGGGATGAAGGCCTGGCGCCTGCGGCTGGTGGACAGCGAGGGCGCCCGGGTGACGCCGCGCGCCGCCACGCATCGGTTTGTCACCGCGCTGCTGTCCTGGCTCCCGGCCGGGGCGGGTTTTCTGTGGGCACTTATCGACCGCGAGGGCCTGACCTGGCATGACCGGCTTTCGCGGACCTACCTGGTGCTCGAGCCCAAAAGGCGCTGAAGCTGCCCGAACCCGGCTGGGCCGGCCGTCACCGAACGCGCCTCAACGCCACCAGCGCAATCAGCAGAAACAGCCCAGTGGGCGCCAGGGCACTGACCGCCGGCGGCAGGCCATAGACCAGGCCGGCATTGCCGAGAAACCGATTGAGCAGGAAAAACGCCAGCCCGATCAGCACCCCCATGAACACCTGCTGACCCACCCCGGTACTGCGTTGCGAGCCAAACACCAGGGGCACCGCCAGCAGCAGCATCACCACAGTGGCCAGCGGCGTTGCCAGCTTGACCCACAGTGCCAGCTGATACTGATCACTGCGCAGCTCGTTGGCCTGCAGATACTCGATGTAGCGGAACAGCTCACGGGCCGGTAGGGCCTGAGCCTCCTGCACCACCACCTCAAGGGTGGCCGGGCGCAGCTGGCCGCCAAGGGTGATGCGCTCGCGGGTCTCGACGCGGATCGGAAACTCGCCCAGCGCGGTCACCCGGGCGTCGCGCAATTGCCACTGCCCGTCAACAAAGCGTGCTCGCGATGCGGTGACGATACGCACGAGTTTATTGGCGGCGATCTCATAGGCGCGCACGCCCGCAAGCAGATCCGCCCGCACCACCCGGTCGGCGTACAGGCGATAGTCGCCGTCCCGCGCCCAGAGCCCGCCACTAGCGGTGCCGATTCGACCGCCGGCCGCCTCGGCGCGAATGCTCTGAGCCAGTTGATTGGCCGGTGGTGCGACAAACTCGCCCAACAGACCAGCCAGAATAGCCAGACCGATGCCTGCCGCCACCACGGCGCGGGCAATCTGGCCCACGGAGCGGCCCACCGCCCGCATCACAATCAGTTCGCTGCGTGCGGCGAGTGCCCCGAGGCTGACCAGCGCGCCGATGAGCGTGGCCATGGGGAAGGCCTCATAGGCGCGCTGCACCATCGAAAGCGCCACTACCGCCATGGCGGCGGCCAGGTCGTAGTCACCGCGGCCAATATCATCGGCCTCGTCGATAAACTCGAACACAAAGCTCAGGCTGACGATGACCACCAGGCCCATGAGCGCGCCCGCCAGCACGGTGGTGGCGATGTAGCGATCGAGCCGCTTCATGCCCGCCGCCGTCGCCATTGCCAGCCGAGCAGCTTACGCAGTGCGGCCAGCACCAGCAGCAACGCCAGGCCATGCACCCAGCTCACGCCCAGCCAGCGGGGCATCACCCCGGTGGCCAGCCAGTCACTGGCGGTATAGAGCAGATTGAAATAGATCATGAACAGCAGCACCGCGGTCACGACCCGGCCATAGCGACCGCTGCGGGGGTCGCTGCGCGCGAGCGGCAGGCTGCCCAGCGCCAGCACCAGTACCATCAGCGGAAACGACAGCCGGCGCTGCAGCTCGGCCCGCGCGCCGGGCGCGTCGCTTGCCCAGAGCGCGGTTAGGGGCTCCGCATCGCGGCCAACACCGGGGTCCACCGGATCCGGCTCGGCGATGCGCACGCCATGCTCGGCATATTCCATCACCCGCCAGGCGGCCTGACCGGCCCGCCCGTCGTAGCGCCAGCCCTCCTCAAGGACCAGAAACTCGCCGGGGGCGATGCCATCGATCTGCCGCTGACCGCGCTCGGCCACCCAGATCTGGCGGGCGCCGTCCACCCGGCGCTCGGCAAACACGCCGCGCAGGGTGCCATCGTCATCGATGCGCTCGACATAGACGGTGACGTTATCGCCGGGGGTCAGAAACCGTCCGGGCTGGACGCCACCAAAGCGGGCCTGCTGCTGGGCATTGGCCAGCACTTGATCGGCCTGACGCTCGGCCGCCGGCCCCAGCGACAGCGACAGGCCGCCCACCCCCACGGCGAGCGGCAGGGCGAGCGCGAAGATCCCGGCGTAGACGCGCCCCGGACCGATGCCGCAGCCCGCCATGGCGGTCATCTCGGAGTCGCGGTAGAGACGCCCCAGCGCCATGACACAGCCCAGAAAGAAGCTGCCCGGCAGAACCACGCCCAGGTTGGCGGCGGCCTTGAGGCCCAGCAGGGTGAAGATCACCCCGGGCGGGATGTCGCCGCTGGCCGCGTCGGCCATGAACTGGATCAGCCGGTTGGTCAGCAGCACCACCACCAGCACCACCGTCACGCCCAGCCAGGCGAGCAGCACCTCGCGGCCCACATAACGGGTCAGCCGGTTCACGACCACGACAGTGGCCCTGCGCCTGCGGTAATCTGTAGCGGTTTATGCAATGTGGTTGTATCCATGCCAGATCGCCGTGACCGGCTCATGGTACAGCGCCGGAGCGAATGATGCCGCGCGTCGATTTCTACATTCTCGGTCAGGCCGACCCGGCCCGCCGGACGCACTTCTGCTGCCGGTTGGCCGCGCGCGCCTGGCGCGAGGGCCTGAGCGTGTGGATCCGCACCGCCGATGCGGCCATGACCGAGCAGCTCGACCGGGCATTGTGGACCTTTGACGAGGCGAGCTTCATCCCCCACGGCACCACGGCGCTCGACGGCGATAACCCCGTTGTGATCAACGCGGCCGCAAGCCCCGGCGCCGTGCTGATCAATCTGGGCGACTCGCTGGCCGCCGACTGGCAGCAGCGCGACCGCATTGCCGAAATCATCACCGCTGACGAGGCGACCCGCCAGGCCGGCCGCGCGCGATACCGCGACTACCAGCAGGCCGGCGTCGTCCCGCAGACCCACCGCATCGACCACTAGGAGCGCTCACCGCCCATGGAAAAGACCTACACCCCCGCCCGCATCGAGTCCCACTGGTACGCGCAATGGGAGCAGGCGGGCTATTTCCGGCCCGGCGAGACGGGGGATCCGTACTGCATCATGATCCCGCCGCCCAACGTCACCGGCACGCTGCACATGGGGCATGCGTTCCAGGACACGCTGATGGATGTGCTGGTGCGCTATCACCGCATGGCCGGCTACAACACGCTCTGGCAGCCCGGCACCGATCACGCCGGTATTGCCACGCAGATGGTGGTCGAGCGTCAGCTCAATGCTGAGGGCGGTGACCGCCATGCCCTGGGACGGGCCGCGTTTGTCGAGAAGATCTGGGAGTGGAAAGCCCAGTCCGGTGGCACCATCCAGAATCAGATGCGCCGCCTGGGCGCGTCCGTGGACTGGTCCCGCGAGCGCTTCACCATGGACGAAGGCCTGTCCGAGGCCGTTGAGGCGGTGTTCGTGCAGCTCTACCGAGAAGGCCTGATCTATCGCGGCGAGCGCCTGGTGAACTGGGATCCGGTGCTGCAGACCGCGGTCTCGGACCTGGAGGTGGAATCGGCCGAGGAGCAGAGCCACATCTGGCGGCTGCGCTATCCGATTGTCGACAGCGATGAGTACCTGGTGGTGGCCACGACCCGGCCCGAGACCATGCTCGGCGACACCGCCGTCGCGGTGAACCCGACCGACGAGCGCTACCAGTCACTGATCGGCCGGCACGTGCGTCTGCCGCTGGTGGGTCGCGAAATCCCCATTGTCGGTGACGACTATGTCGACCCGGCGTTTGGTACCGGCTGCCTCAAGATCACCCCCGCCCACGACTTCAACGACTACGAAGTCGGTCTGCGCCATGGCTGCACGCCCATCAACATCCTCACCGAGGATGCCCGCATCAACACCAACGCACCGGCCGCCTACCAGGGGCTGGACCGCTACGAGGCACGGGCGCGCATCGTCGCCGACTTCGAGGCCGCCGGGCTGCTCGACGGCATTGATCCGCATCGCCTGATGGTGCCGCGCTGTGATCGCACCGGCGTGGTGGTCGAACCGTTTCTGACCCGGCAGTGGTTTGTTGATCTGACCCGCGAGACCCAGGCCGATGGCCGGCCGGGCGGCTGGCAAGAGATCACCCGCCCGGCCCTGGACGCTGTGCGCAACGGGGCTATCCGCTTTGTCCCTGAGAACTGGACCAAAACCTACTACAACTGGCTGGAGGACATTCAGGACTGGTGCATCAGCCGCCAGCTGTGGTGGGGCCACCGCATTCCCGCCTGGTACGACGACAATGGCGAGGTCTATGTGGGCAGCGACGAGGCCGAAGTGCGCGCTCGCCACGGCCTGGGCCCCGATGTGTCCCTGCGCCAGGACGAGGATGTCCTCGACACCTGGTTCTCCTCGGCGCTGTGGCCCTTCTCGACACTGGGCTGGCCCGAGGAGACGACCGAGCTCAATCGCTTCTACCCCACCAGCGTGCTGGTTACCGGCTTTGACATCATCTTTTTCTGGGTCGCCCGGATGATCATGATGGGGCTCAAGTTCCGCGGCGACGTGCCGTTCCGCGAGATCTACATCCATGGACTGGTGCGCGACAGCAGCGGCGCCAAGATGTCCAAGTCCAAGGGCAATGTGCTCGACCCCCTCGACATCATCGATGGCATCGATCTGGAATCGCTGGTCAAAAAGCGTACCACCGGGCTGATGCAGCCCCAGCGTGCGCCGGCCATCGAGGCGCAGACCCGCGAGGCCTTTCCCGAGGGCATCGCCGAGCACGGCACCGATGCGCTGCGCTTTACCTTTGCCAGCCTTGCCACCACCGGGCGCGACGTGGTCTTCGACATGGGTCGGGTGGATGGCTATCGCAACTTCTGCAACAAGCTCTGGAACGCCGCGCGCTACGTGCTCATGAACACCGAGGACCGGCTCGAGGGCATCGACGCGGGCGAGATGAGCTATGGCACCGCCGAGCGCTGGATCGTCACGCGCCTGCAACGCACCGAGCAGACGGTCAACGAGGCCCTCCAGAGCTATCGCCTGGACCTGGCCGCGCAGGCCATCTACGAATTCACCTGGGATGAGTACTGCGACTGGTACCTCGAGCTCAGCAAGCCGGCGCTCCAGGGTGATGCCGACACCCCGCAGGCCCGCGGCACGCGCTACACCCTGGTTCGGGTACTCGAAGGACTGCTACGCCTGCTCCACCCCATCATGCCGTTCATCACCGAGGCGATCTGGCAGCGGGTGGCCCCGGTGGCCGGCCTGAGCGGCCAGACCATCATGACCCAGGCCTTCCCGATCGCCGATCCCGAGCGCATCGACACCGATGCCGAGACGGAGATCGACTGGCTGCAGCGCTTTATCCTGGGCATACGGCGCATTCGTGGGGAAATGGACATCGCGCCGGGCAAGCGTCTGCCGGTGATTCTTCAGAATGCCGATGATGCCGATCGCCGCCGTGTCGAGCGTCACCGCGCGGCACTGGATTTTCTTGGTCGGCTCGAGTCGATCGACTTCCTGGGCCCCGACGATCAGGCACCGGAATCGGCGCTGGCGCTGGTGGATACGCTGGAAATCCGCGTGCCCATGGCCGGCTTGATCGATCGCGATGCCGAACTGGCGCGGCTGCAAAAGGCCCGCACCCGGCTGGCCGACGACCTCGCCCGAACCGGCGGCAAGCTCAACAACGCCGCGTTTGTCGAAAAGGCACCGGCGCAGGTTGTCCAGCGTGAGCGGGACAAGCAGGCCGAAACCGAGTCGGCGCTGGCCCGTATCGACGAGCAGATCCGCCGTGTCGAGCGCCTCTAGGCCCGGGGCGGCGGCAAGCTAGTTGCCAGGAGCCCAGGCGGGCGTCTGGCCGTGGATGCGCAGGCTGCCCTCATCGACGGCCAGCGCCAGGCGCCAGTCGCCATCGCGGCGGCGCAGAAAGCCGAACGCCCGGCCCTGCTGCAGCCATGCCTGCGCCTCGTTGGGCAGGGCCTCGACCATGGCCTGGTCGATCACCAGTTCGGTATCCAGACGCAGCGCCTCCCAGAGCGCCATGCCGTGGGCACCGGCGCGCAACCGCTCGGCCATCGCCGGGCGGATCTGCAAACTCGCCTCACCACTCAGCCCCTGTCCCGGCACCGTCTCTAGCCGCAACGCGGAGAGCGCAAGCCGCGGCGACTCGGTGGCCAGTGCCGCCAGCGACGGGCGCCATTGATCCGCGCTCAGCGTCAGCAGCGCCCGGGCGTCGATGCGCTCGAAATCGACGGTGGCGCGGCCCTGCAGCGGCGGCGCGCCGGGCAGGGCGAGCGCCTCGATGACGATCTGCGTCTGACCGCTCCAGACGCCTGCCCCGGACGCACCGGCCACCGGGCGCAGATCAGTGCTTGCCTGCATTCCACCCAGTTCGAACAGCTCCGGCACCCCCGCCAGCCGCCGGATCCGGATTGCCAGCGACTGGGTCTCAAAGCCCAGATGGCCGCGCACCGAAATGCTCTCGGGGTTGCCGCCGAGCCGCTCGAACACCGGCGCCAGCGCGCCCGCGGGCCGCAGATGACCGTCCAGGGCAACGCCGCGCCAGCCGTGTTGCAGGGTCTGCTCAAGCACCCAGCGCACCGGCCCCGAGGCACTCAGGCCAAGATGCTCGCGCATTGCCGGCGTCAGGGTCGAGGCCGGCAGCACCAGTTCGGTCCGCACCGATGCGCGGTAGAGGCCGCGCTGGTAATCGACAATCCGGGCCGTCGCGCCGGCACCGATCCCGTCGGCCAGCCGCCGATCCCACTGCTCGACACGGCTCTGCCAGGTCTGCTCGGCCTGCCAGCCATTGAACACCGGCATGCCCGCCGCCAGACCTGTCAGGGCCAGAGCCAACGCCCCGGCTAGCCATCGCCAACGCCCGCCCATGGATCATCCCGCTGCTGCCTCGGTGGATAGCCAGCCTGCCCCATTTAGGTTTGCACGGCCACCGGCCCGTCGGCATACTCTGGCGCTCAACAATCTGAACCCACGTCGCCAGGGGAGTCTTCGGACTGAGAGTGCGCCATCGCGCAGACCCTGGAACCTGAACCGGATCATACCGGCGGAGGAAGCGCGACATGCTCACCATCCCGCTCGCGGCGGTTATCGCTGCCCTCATCGCATTTGTCCTGCTGGGGCTCCGGGCCCGGCACAGCGACAGTCTCGACGACTACCTGACCGCCCGGCGCAGCCAGACCGGCACCGCCCTCGGGCTGTCGTTTCTGGCCTCGGGAATGGGCGCCTGGATTCTGTTCGCACCCCCCGAAATCGGCGCCTTCGTTGGGCCAGTGGCGGTGGCCGGTTATGCCATCGGCTCGGCACTGCCCTTTATCATCCTGGGCCTGGTCGGGCCGGCCATCCGCCGCCGGCTGCCCGCCGGCCGCAGCCTGACCGAGTTTACCGCTGGCCGTTTCGGCACTGGCTTTCGCGCCTGGGTAGCGGCCCTGTCGGTGCTCTACATGCTCTGCTTTCTGGCCGCCGAGCTGACCGCCGTGGGCGCCATCACCGCCCTGCTCTCGGATGCCGACGGCCGCTATGCCATCGCCGCGGTGGCCATCGCCACGGTGATCTACACGGCGGCCGGAGGGCTGCGCGCAAGCCTTGTCACCGACCGCTGGCAGGCCGGGTTGCTGGTGGCGCTGATCGGGATCGTGGCGGCGGCGGTATTGGGTCTGGCGCCCGAGCGCCCGGCCAACGCCGGCGGCAGCCTGCCCGCTCCGGCCCCTGGCGATGCCCTGGGTGTGGCGCTGACGCTGATCATGGCCGTCACCGCCGCCAACCTTTTCCACCAGGGCTACTGGCAACGGGTGTGGGCGGCCCGGGACGACGGCGCCCTGCGGCGCGGCGCGGTCATCGGAGGCCTGTCCACCATCGCCGTGGTGGCCGTGCTGGGCGGGGCGGGTCTGCTCGCCGCCAGCCGCGGACTGCCCCTGGGCACACCGCCGATCCCGCTGTTTGCGCTCATCGCCGACGCCCCGACCTGGCTGACACTGCCGGCGCTGGTACTGGGGATTACCCTGGTGGCCTCATCCGTCGACACGCTGCAGAACGCGCTGGTGTCCCTGGGGGTTACCGAAACGGGCCGGCTGCAGCGTCGCGGGGCCCGATGGCTGTCGGCGCTGTTGATGATCCCGGTGGTGCTGATCGCCTGGCAGCAGATCTCGGTGCTGCGGCTGTTTCTGATTGCCGATCTGCTCTGTGCCACCGCGGTGATCCCGCTGTTGAGCGGGCTCTCGGACCGGGTCTCGCCCCGCGCCGCGATCCTGGGCGCCGTGGCCGGGCTGATCGGCGCGGTAGTCCCGGGCACCATTGCCACTGGCCATCTCGTCGGCGGGCTCCAGGTGGCAAGTTTTCCCGACAGCATCCCCACGCTGGGGCCGTTTCTGGGCGCGCTCGGCGCCTCGGCCCTGGTGGTCGCGGTCATGGCGCTGGGCCGGGGGCGGGCTAGCCGGCCTGACTCAGCACCAGGTTGACGATCACCACCAGCACCACGACAAAGACCGCGGTAAAGATCAGTCCGGCAATGATGAAATGTGCCGGATTGCCATGGGTAAAATCGCGCTGGCGCGCCGACTCGGTCTGCACGCCGAAGGCTGCGGCGGCCGTGCTCTTGATGGCCTGCCACAGCGAGACGCGGGCAGGGCGGTCGCCGGAGTGTTGCGGGTCGGTCATCGGGTCGGGTCCTCCTTGGGGTCGATGCGCGTGAGTATAAGCGCGCCCGCCAGAAACAGGGCAATGAGCGCGAGCATCGAATAGCGGACATCGCCCAGCCAGACGCCCAGCGCACCAAACAGCGGCGGGCCGATCAGGGCGGCGGACTTGCCGAGCACATTGTAGAAGCCGAAGAACTCGCCCGCACGCGCCGCCGGAATCAGCCCGGCATAAAAGGAGCGACTGAGCGCCTGCACGCCGCCCTGGGCCACGCCCACCAGCGCGGCAATCGCGTAGAACTCCCACGCCGCCTGAATGAAGGCGCCCCACAGGGCAATCCCGATATACAGGGCCAGCCCCAGGAGGATGCCGCGGCGCGCACCCAGCCGTTGCCCCACGACACCCATCA
Source organism: uncultured Spiribacter sp. (assembly GCA_937884605.1). Taxonomy (GTDB): domain Bacteria; phylum Pseudomonadota; class Gammaproteobacteria; order Nitrococcales; family Nitrococcaceae; genus Spiribacter. The sequence goes on along the minus strand of CALGDM010000018.1, from coordinate 105,607 downwards.
ACAGCGCGGCGGGAAAGCCGACGAACTGGGTGATCAGCAGCGCCAGCATCAGGTCGGTCTGGGCAAAGCCCAGCGAGCGGCCATAGGCCACCGCCATGCGGATGGTCGTGCCCACGCCGTCGATGTAGAGGAAATACGCCAGCAGGAACAGCCACACCGGGCGATAGGCACGCAGGTGGACGAAGGTGGCGCGCAGCTGACGCAGTCCCCCCGCCAGGCCAGCCGCCCCACCGCGTTCGCGGGCCGGCTCGGGCACTACCAAGGCCAGTGGCAGCGAGAACAGCGCCCACCAGACCCCGGTGACGATAAAGGCCCCGAGCGCCGCCTCCGTCGCCGAGGCAAGCCCCAGCATGGCGGGCTGCATGATGGCGATAATGCACCCCAGATAGACCAGCCCGCCGCCCAGGTAGCCGATACCAAACCCCAGGCCCGAGATGGCATGCCAGCGTGCCGGCGGGGCGATGCCCACCAGCAGCGCGTCATAGAAAAGATTGGCGGCCATAAAGCCGATGACCGCCAGAGTGAACAGCGTGGCCGCCAGCAAGCTGGCATCGGCGGGTACCCAGGCGAGCGCCGCGGTGAGGGCCGCCGCCGGCAGCGCAAACCCCAGCAATGCCTGCTTGCGGCGGCCGGCGCGGTCGGCCATGGCCCCGGCAAGCGGGGCAATCAGCACGATCACCGCACTCGCCAGGCCATTCGCCCAGCCAAGCCGCAGATTGGCCTCGGCGGGACTGGCATCGGCACTCCAGTAGTCCTGGAACAGGATCGGGAAGATCCCCGCCATCACCACCGTGGCAAACGCCGAATTGGCCCAGTCATAGAGCGCCCAGGCCACCACCACCCGGCGACGTTCACCGCTCCGGTTCATCGCCGCCCGACCGGTGCAACCTCCCGCAGGTCATAGCGCATGACCAGGGCATCCTCCCGGCCGTCGTCGGTCCGGTAGTAGCCGGGACGACGGCCGACCCGGCGAAAGCCGGCACTTTTATACAGCCGCACCGCCGGCGTGTTGCTGGGCCGCACCTCCAGAAACACCGACTCGGCGCCCAGTTGTTCGGCTCGCTCGAGGGCCTGCTCGAGCAGCGCGCGGCCAAACCCCCGCCCATGCCAGTCGGGATGCACCGCGAGGTTGAGCACATGCGCCTCGCCCGGGCCCATGGCAAGCACCACATGGCCAACGATGCGATCGGTGGCCAGCTGCACCCAGCATTCATAGCCCATTCGCAGACAATCGCGAAAGATGGTCTGGGCCCAGGGAAAGCCATAGGCATTGGACTCGACGCCGTGCACCGATGGCACATCACGCCGGCGCATGGGCCGGATCACCGGCAGGAAATCCACCGGCGCAGCGGTCATGCCGGCAGCTCCCGAAGCGCGCGGCGGACCGTCACCAGGTCGTCCCAGGCCCTGGCCTTGGCATCGGGGCGGCGCAGCAGATAGGCCGGGTGATAGGTCGCGCGGAGCGGGATGTCGGTCTCGCCCAGCCGGTGCCACTGATCACGCAGTTTGCCCATGGGCTGGCGGCTGCCGGTCAGCGACTGGGCCGCGACCTTGCCCACGGTCAGAATGACGCTTGGCTGGATCAGCGCCAGCTGGGCGTCCAGCCACGGACGGCAGGCCGCGATCTCGTCAGCGGTGGGGTCGCGGTTTTCCGGCGGACGGGACTTGATCACGTTGGTGATGAACACGTCCTGATGACGGTCCAGGCCAATGGCCGCCAGCATGGCATCGAGCAGCTGCCCGGCGCGGCCGACAAACGGCTCACCCCGCCGGTCCTCCTCGGCCCCGGGGGCCTCGCCGATGATCATCAGCCGCGCGGCCTGATCACCCACCCCCGGCACGGCACGCTGACGGGTGGCATGCAACGGGCAGCGCTGGCAGGCCTCGATCGAGGCCACCAGCCCGGCCCAGTCGCCGGCCGATGTCGCCGGCCGGGCCGCGTCGGTGGTCGGGTCCGCCTGCCCGCGGGACCGCCAGACCGTCAGACCCATTTCGTCGAGCATCCGCCGGCGCCGCTGGTCGATCATGCCGCCCCCGCGCTCCGCCGTGCTCAGACGCCGTCGGTCTGGGGGTGCGTCCGCCCGCCGGTGGTGCGCAGGCGATTCAGGGCGTTGAGGTAGGCATTCGCCGAGGCGATCACGATGTCGGTATCCGATCCCTGGCCATTGACCACCCGACCGCCACGCTCCAGACGCACGGTCACCTCGCCCTGGGCATCGGTGCCGGTGGTGATGTTGTTCACCGAATAGAGCAGCAGCTCGGCCTGCACATCGAGCAGGCCGTCGATCGCCTTGAACGCCGCGTCCACCGGCCCGTCGCCGGCGGCCTGGTTGTGGCGCTCTTCGCCGTCGATCTCCAGCGTGACCTCGGCCACCGGGGTCTCGCCGGTCTCCGAACAGCAGCGGAACGCCACCAGCGAGGCGCTCTGATCCTCTTCCATGGCCGCCACCGCCTCGGTGGCCACCGCCTGCAGATCTTCATCGAAGATCTCGTGTTTTTTGTCCGCCAGGTCCTTGAAGCGCTGAAAGGCCTCGTTGAGCTGGGCTGCCGTCTCGAACCGGATGCCCAGTTCATCGCAGCGGCTACGGAAGGCGTTACGGCCCGAATGCTTGCCAAGCACCATGCGGTTGGTGCCCCAGCCGACGTCCTCCGCGCGCATGATCTCGTAGGTTTCGCGGTGCTTGAGCACGCCGTCCTGATGGATCCCCGACTCGTGGGCGAAGGCATTGATGCCCACGATCGCCTTGTTGGGCTGTACCTGAAAGCCGGTGATATTGGCCACCAGCTTGGAAGTGGGCACGATCTCGCGGGTCTCGATGCGGGTATCGCAGGGCAGGTCATCCTGGCGTGTTCGCACCGCCATGACGATCTCCTCGAGCGCGGCATTGCCGGCCCGCTCGCCCAACCCGTTGATGGTGCACTCGATCTGCCGGGCGCCCTCGCGCACCGCCGCCAGCGAATTGGCGACCGCCAGACCCAGGTCGTTGTGACAATGCACCGACCAGACCGCGCGGTCGGCATTGGGGATGCGCTCACGCAGATCGCGGATCAGCCCGGCAAACTGCGCCGGCAGGTTGTACCCGACGGTATCGGGGATATTGATCGTGGTCGCCCCGGCGGTGATGGCCGCCTCAATGATGCGGCACAGGAACTGTGGATCGGAGCGGCCGGCATCCTCGGGCGAAAATTCGACGTCGTCGCACAGGTTGCGGGCACGGCTCACCGCCGCCACCGCCCGCTCGATGACCTCATCGGGCTGGAGCTGGAGCTTTTTCTCCATGTGCACCGGCGAGGTGGCGATAAACGTGTGAATGCGCCCCGCCGGCGCCGGCGCCACGGCCGCACCGGCGCGGTCAATGTCCTGCTCATTGGCCCGGGCCAGCCCGCAGACGCGGGCATCAGTGATGGTCTCGGCCACCGCCCGCACCGACTCGAAATCGCCCTGGCTGGCGGCCGGGAAGCCCGCCTCGATGACGTCCACACGCAGTCGTTGCAGCGCCCGGGCGATGCGCACCTTTTCTTCGCGGGTCATGGAAGCGCCCGGCGATTGCTCGCCGTCGCGCAGCGTCGTGTCAAAGATGGTCAGCCGGTCGGCTTCACTCATCACTCTGCCCTCACGTGTGATCGTCTCCCCAGTCTAACCCGCATGCCGGCGTCTGCGCCGCCGGCGTCGCCGGATCACCGTCAGAATCGGCCCCGAGCTCAGATACGTCAATGCAAGCCCGAACAGCACCAGTGGCGGGTGGACCGACATCAGCGCCACGCCCATGACACCCAGAACAATGACGACAAACGGCACGCGGTAGCGAAAGTCGATCTCCTTGAAGCTGTCATAGCGGACGTTGCTGACCATGAGCACCCCGGCGGCGACGATCAGGATCAGCGCCGGGATCCCGGCCGGCCAGCCGCCGAACTCGAGCCGGTCGCCCGACCAGACCATGCCGGCCAGCACTGCCGCAGCGGCGGGACTCGGCAGACCCTGAAAGTAGCGCTTGTCGGCAACGCCCACCTGGGTGTTGAAGCGGGCCAGCCGCAGCCCGGCACAGGCGGTGTAGATGAACGCGCCGACCCAGCCCAGCTTGTCCCAGACCGCACCCAGCGCGCCCAGGTCATCGAGTGCCCAGGCAAACACCACCAGCGCCGGCGCCATGCCAAACGAGACCATGTCGGCGATGCTGTCGTACTGCACGCCGAACTCGGTCTGGGTATTGGTCAGCCGCGCCACCCGCCCGTCGAGGCCATCCATCACCATGGCCAGAAAAATCGCGACGGCGGCCGCTTCGTAGGCACCCGACTGGGCGGCCACCACGGCGTAGAAGCCGAACAGCAGCGCCAGCGTGGTGATCAGATTGGGCAACAGATAGATGCCGCGGCCCGAGCGGCGCGGCATCGGCTGGGGGTCGGTCATGACGACCTCGGCATCGCGCGAATCCGCTTCTAGTTGCGGTCCCGGTCCACCAGCTGGTTGGCCTGAATCCACGGCATCATGCCGCGCAGCTTGCTGCCGACGGCCTCAATGGGATGCTCGGCGGCACGCCGACGCATGGCCTTGAGCCGCGGCTCGCCGGCCTTGCTCTCGAGCACGAACTCCTTGGCAAACTCGCCGTTCTGGATTTCCTCGAGCAACTCGCGCATGGCCTGCCGGGACTGCTCATTGATCACCCGCGGACCGCGGGTAAAGTCACCGTATTCGGCGGTGTTCGAGATCGAGTAGCGCATGTTGGCAATGCCGCCCTGATAGAGCAGATCAACAATGAGCTTGGTCTCGTGGAGGACTTCGAAATAGGCCATTTCCGGCGCGTAACCCGCCTCGGTCAGGGTCTCGAAGCCGGCCTCGATCAGCGAGGTGATGCCGCCGCACAGCACCGCCTGCTCGCCGAACAGATCGGTCTCGGTTTCTTCCTGGAAGCTGGTCTCGATGACGCCGGAGCGGCCGCCGCCGTTGGCCGATGCATAAGCCAGGGCGATCTCGCGCGCCCGGCCACTGGCGTCCTGCTCGACCGCGATCAGGCTGGGGACGCCGTTGCCCTCGACATAGGTCGAGCGCACCAGATGGCCGGGCCCCTTGGGCGCCACCATGACCACGTCCATGTCGCCGCGCGGCTCGATCTGCTGGTAGTGGATATTGAAACCATGGGCAAAGGCGATGGCGCCGCCGGTGCGCAGGTTCGGCGCCACGATCTGCTCGTAGACCGCCGGCTGATGCTCGTCGGGCAGGGTCATCATGACCAGGTCGGCCGACGCCACGGCATCGGCCATTTCGGCCGTTTCCAGGCCCGCGGCCTCGGCCTTGGCGGCGCTCGCCGAGCCGGCCCGCAGGCCCACCACGACCGGGACACCCGATTCCTTGAGATTGTTGGCATGGGCGTGGCCCTGCGAGCCGTAGCCGAGAATGGCCACTTTCATGCCCTGGATGATGGAAAGATCGGCGTCCTTATCGTAATAGACCTTCATGGCTCCCCCGGTGGATGGTTTCAGACACGCATTTGTTTATCGCCACGCGCGATCCCGATGACCCCCGAGCGCACGACCTCCATCGGTGTCTGGTCGCTGAGCAGCTCGAGGAACGCATCCAGTTTGCTGCCGCGGCCAATGACCTCGATGGTGTAGGTCTTGTCGGTGACATCGACGACGCAGGCGTCGAAGATATCCGCCAGTCGCTTGAACTCCTCGCGGGACTCGCTGGCCGTTGCCTGGACCTTGACCAGCATGAGCTCGCGCTCGATGTGCCGGGCCTCGGTAATGTCCAGTACCTTGACCACGTCGAGGAGCTTGTTGAGCTGTTTGCGGATCTGCTCGACGGTCTGCTCATCGCCCTGGGTCACCAGGGTCATGCGCGAGAGCGTCGAATCATCGGTGGGCGCGACGGTCAGCGAGTCGATGTTATAGCCCCGGGCGGTGAACAGCCCGGCGATACGCCCAAGCGCACCGAACTCGTTCTCGACCAGAATGGAGATAATGTGTCGCATACCCTGTCGACCAGCGCCGTGTGATCCGCAATTGACGTTATGGAAACCGTGCAAGTTACGGCGCGCGCATGAGGGCGTCAAGGACAGGGGTGGGCGACCCGGCAGCGGTCGGCTAACCTGTGGGCTTTGAACTGATGACAGGACCGTCCAGCATGCGCACCAGCCGTTTTCCACTTTTTACCAGCAAGGAGACACCGGCCGATGCCGAAATCGTCAGCCACCAGCTGATGCTGCGGGCCGGCCTGATCAAGCGCCTGGGCGCCGGACTCTATACCTGGCAGCCGCTGGGGCTGCGGGTGATGCGCCGGGTCGAGCGCGTCGTGCGCGAGGAGATGAACCGCATCAATGGTCTCGAAGTGCTGATGCCAGCGGTGCAGCCCGCCGAGCTGTGGCAGGAGTCGGGCCGCTGGTCGCTTTACGGCCCCGAGCTGCTGCGCCTGCAGGATCGCCACGAGCGCGACTACTGCGTCGGACCGACCCACGAGGAGGTCATCACCGACTATCTCCGCCAGGAGCTGCGCAGCTACCGCCAGCTGCCGGTGACCTATTACCAGATCCAGACCAAGTTCCGCGACGAGATCCGGCCGCGCTTTGGCGTCATGCGCGCCCGCGAGTTCGTGATGAAGGACGCCTACTCGTTCCATCTGGATCAGGCCTCGCTCGAGACCACCTATCAGGCCATGCACGCGGCCTACAGTGCGATCTTCTCGCGCCTGGGCCTGCGGTTTCGCTCGGTGGGCGCCGACAGTGGCGCCATTGGCGGCAGCGTCTCGGAGGAGTTCATGGTGCTCGCCGATTCCGGCGAGGACGAGATCGCCAGCTGCAACCAGTGCGATTACGCCGCCAACACCGAGCTGGCCAGCAGCCGCCCGGCAACGCCGGCCGCCGCCGACCCGCTTCCGGCCGAGACCCGCGCGACGCCGGGCATCGAGAGCGTGGCCGAGCAGTGCAACAGCCTGGGCCTAACCCCCGAACAGGTCGTCAAAAGCGTGGTGGTCATGGCCGACGAAACCCCGGCCGTGCTGTTTGTCGCCGGCGATGACGAGCTCAACGAGGTCAAGGCCGCCCACGCCCTGGGCGCCGAGACCGTGCGCCTGGCCGAGCCCGCCGAGGCGCTGGCCGCCACCGGCGTCCCGCGCGGGTTCATCGGCCCGCGTGATCTGCCCGCCGGGCTGACACAGCGCGTCGATCATCGGGCCGCCACGCTGATCAACTTCTCCAGCGGGGCCAATCAGGCTGATGGCCACTGGATCAATCTCAACTGGGACCGTGACATGGCATTGCCGCCCACGGCGGATCTGCGCACCGCGGCGGCGGGCGAGGCCTGCCCACGCTGCGCGGACGGCCGACTCGAAATCCACCGCGGCATCGAAGTGGGACACATCTTTCAGCTGGGCACCAAGTACAGCGAGTCCATGGACGCCCGGGTCCTCGACGAGGCAGGCAATGCCCAGCCCCTGATCATGGGCTGTTATGGCATTGGCGTCTCGCGCGTCGTCGCCGCGGCCATCGAGCAGAATCACGACGAGCAGGGCATCGTCTGGCCCACCCCCCTGGCACCCTTCGATGTCGCCATCGTCAGCATTGGCGCCGAGCGCTCGGCGGCGGTGGCCGAGGCCGCGGAGCGCCTTTATGCCGATCTGCAGGCGGCCGGACTGGATCCGCTCTGGGACGACCGCGACGCCCGCCCCGGGGTCAAGTTTGCCGACATGGAGCTGATCGGCATCCCCCACCGGGTGGTGATCGGCGAGCGCGGCCTGAAGGCCGGCGAACTGGAGTATCGGGCCCGCGACGCGACGGCCAGCGAGCCTCTGCCGCTGGATGATGCGGCCCGTCAGCTGGCGGCCCGAATTCGGGACAGGACCTGATCGGTGAGCAGCGATCGGTCGCAGCGCGCCGCGCAGGTGCTGATCGCCGGTTGCGGGCGGATCGGTACCCGCCTGGGCCAGGCGCTCGCCGATCAGGGCCAGCGCGTATTCGGCCTGCGCCGCCGGCCCGAAGGCCTGCCGGCACCGATCATTCCCTGCGCCGCCGATCTCAACGCGCCCGCCGAACTGGCCGATCGCCTGCCCCGCGGGCTTGATCGCGTGGTGGTCATCCTCACCCCGCCGAGCTACGACGATGACGGTTATCGGCGCGGCTATGTCGAGGCCCTCGACAACCTTTGCACGGCACTGAGCGCCTCCGGCAATGCGCAGGCGCGGCTGGTGTTCGTCTCGAGCACCGGTGTCTACGGCGAAAACGGCGGCCACTGGGTGGATGAGACAACGCCGCCGGCGCCGTCACGCTTCTCGGGACGGCGCCTGCTCGAGGCCGAAGCGGTGGCGGCCCGCCATGCCGGCGGCAGCGTGGTGGTGCGGTTTGCCGGCATTTACGGGCCGGGCCGCGAATCGCTGCTGCGGCGGGTGGCATCGGGCGCAACCTGTCAGGCCGATCCGCCGCGGTATACCAACCGCCTTCACGAGGATGATTGTGTGGGGATTCTTGAGTGGCTGAGCGGCCATCCGGATCCGGCACCGCTTTATATCGGCGTCGATGATCGACCCTGTCCGCAGTGCGAAATCATGGACTGGCTGGCCACCGAAATGGGCCAGCCGGCGCCGGAGCGCACCGGCGGCGAAGCAATGGGCCGACGCTGCAGCAACCGGCGACTCAAAGCCGCCGGCTATCAACTTCGGTATCCGGACTATCGCAGCGGCTATCCGTCGCTGTTGGCCGAGCGCCGCTCCAGCGTCTGAATGGCGCTGTCCTGGGCGGCGTAATAGGCTGCCAGGTCGCGCATGTCCGCTTCGCTGAGGGCCGCCGCCTGACCGTTCATGATCGCGTTCTGGCGATCCCCGCTCTTGTAGGCCTTGAGCGCATGCACGAGGTAATCGGCATGCTGGCCGGCGAGCATCGGAAAGGCGGGGTTATCCGACGCCCCGTTGGCACCGTGACAGGCCGCGCAGGTCTGGGACTTGGCCCTGCCCGCCTCGATGTCGCCGATGGACTGGGCCTGGACCAGGCCGGCACCCAGCATCAGCAACGCGCCCAGGCATTGAATGCAATGCTTCATCACTGCCCCTCCGGTCCGCGCGACGCAAAATACGCGGCGATGTCCTGAATGTCCTGCTCGCTCAGCGTCGATGCCAGCGCCTGCATGGTGTTGTGCTGGCGTGCACCGCTTTGATAGGCCTTGAGCGATGAGACGATATAGCTTTGATGCTGGCCACCCAGCTTTGGCACCCGGTAGGAGGGATAGGCATTGCGATAGCCTTCAACGGCATGGCAGCCCAGACAGGTGTAGGCCTTGGCGCGGCCCGCTTCGATGTCGCCCTGGGCGGCGCTGAGCCCCGGCGTCAGCAACGCCACAGCCAGCGCCACTCCTCCAATCAATCGCCCGCAGATCATGGTTTCTCGTCTCGCCATTGATAACTGCGCAAAGTATCGCGGGAAAGTTGATATTGGTCAATTTGCCCGGCGTCGTCAGACGATGGCAAAGCCCTCGCTGCCCGGATCGGCCACGGCCTCGGCCTCGACTGAATCGACCCGCGCCGCGGGCGGCCCGCTCCACAGCCACTCGCGCAGCGTCTCGATCGCCGAGTCCGGACCGCAGACCACCACCGAGACACTGCCATCAGCGCGGTTCTCCACCCAGCCGCGCAATCCCAGCGCCACCGCCTCATCGCGGGTGCTGGCGCGGTAGTACACCCCCTGCACATCACCGCGGACCCGGAACTGGTAGCAGGCCTCCTGCGTTTCGTCCATCGTCACCTCCTGGCTGCTTGCGTGCCGATAATCTAACACCCAATATTGCGCCATGAGTTGCGAAATCCTGATCCTGTATTACAGCCGCCACGGCGCCACCGCCACCATGGCGCGACGGATCGCCCACGGCGTCGAGACCGCCACCGGCGCCACCGCGCGGGTTCGTGCCGTGCCGCCCGTCTCCGAGGTGTCCGAGGCCACCGCCCCGCCGGTGCCCAACGAAGGCCCGCCCTACGCCACGCTGGACGACCTGGCCGAGTGCGATGGCCTGATCCTTGGCAGCCCGACGCGGTTTGGCAATATGGCGGCGCCGCTCAAGCATTTCCTCGATCAGACCACCAGCCTGTGGCTGAGTGGCGCGCTCAACGGCAAGCCCGGTGCGGTGTTCACCTCCACCGGCAGCCTCCACGGCGGGCAGGAAGCGACACTGCTGTCGATGATGCTGCCGCTGCTGCACCACGGCCTGTATCTGGTCGGACTGCCCTACACCGAGGCCGGACTCACCGCCACCACCACCGGCGGCACGCCCTATGGGCCCAGCCACCTGGCCGGGGCCGAGGCCGACCGGCCGGTGGACGACACCGAGGCGGCGCTCTGCCAGGCACTGGGGGCGCGGGTGGCGGCGGCTGCCCTGCGCCTGAGCGACCCGGGCGAACCCCGCCCGGCATGAAGGCGGTCAAGGGTCAGTCACCGGCCGCAGCCGGCGAGACGGCGCGTGAAGTCGCCGCGTCGCGCCTCTACTGGATGGCGGCGGGCTGTTATGTGGCGCTGACCGCGCTGCTGTTTGCCTGGCTGATCTGGCTCGCACCCCCGCCGGCGTCCCTGCGCAGCCCGGTGCTGCTGGTGTTCCTGCTACCGCTGGTGCTGGGCCTGCGCGGCGTGCTGCACCGGCGTCGCTACACGCTGCAGTGGACCGGGATGCTCATCCTGCTGTACTTCATCCACGGCCTGCTGGCGGCCACCGGCGCGGCACCCCAGCGTTGGCTGGGGGCGGCCGAAATACTACTGACGCTGGGCTACTTCAGCGCCGTCATGCTGATCCTGCGACGCGGCAAGCAGCGTCACAAGGCCGATCAATCCGGGGGCTGATCCTGCAGCACGGATTTGATGAAGGGCACGGTCAGGCGCCGCCCGGCCCGTAGCGAGGCGCTATCGAGCCGGTCCACCACGCCGATCAGATGGGCCGGATCCCGGGCCTGATGGCGCAACAGATACTCGACGCCGGCGGCGGGCATGCGCAGCCCGCGTCGGGCCAGCGCGCCGGTCAGTATCTCGCGCCGCCGGTCGTCATCGGGGGGTGTCAGGCGCAGGCGCAGCATCGAGTCGAGCCGCGAGACCAGATCCGGCAGCGCAATCCCCAGGCTGGCGGGTGCGCCAGCGGCGGCCACCACCAGCAGACCGCCGGCATCACGCAGGCGATTGAACAGGTGGAAAAACGCCTCCTGCCAGTGCTCATGGCCGGCCAGCACTCCCAGATCATCCACCGCGACCAGCGACAGCGACTCGAGCCCGTCCAGCGGAGCAGTGGGTCCGTCAATGTGATGGGCGAGCGGTATGTAGACCGCCGTTCCGCCGGCGGCACTCATGCGCCCGCAGGCCGCCTGCAGCAGGTGGCTGCGCCCGCTGCCCGGGGGGCCCGTCAGATACAGTGACTGGGCAAACCAGCCGGTCAGCCCCTCGATGGCGGCCACCGCCTGCTCATTGCCAGTGGCCACAAAGGCCTCCAGATCGGCGGCGTTGTTCCAGCGAAAGTCCAGCGCCAGCTGTGCCCCGCGGGCCTGATCGCTCATTGCCGCCAGCGGTACCCGTCACCCGTTGGGCGCAGGCGCGATTCAGCCGCCAGGGCCCGCTCGACCCGCTCGGCATCGACTCCGATGGCCAGCTGCCAGCGCACCCGATCGCCCGCCACCTCCGCGGGGGTCACGCGGGTTACGCCCACCAGTTCGCCGAGCCGCTCCGCGACCGCCTGATGAGTGGCCAGCGAGTCAATGCCGGCCACGCTGACCTCGAGCTGCCGGCGCGAATCGGGATCGGCGACATAGGCGAGGCTCTCGCGCAGGCGCTCGGCCAATCCGCGCGCCCCCGACGCCATTACCGCCTCAAGGCGCTCGCCACTGGAGCGCCAGCGCTGCACCGACGCGTTGTCACCGGGCAGCAATGTCCAGCGCACCTGATATTCAGGGCGCCCGCCCCGCTGCAGCCGCCCCATCAGTACGGCGCCGGCCCCGTAGCGCTCGGAGGCCTCGCGCACGGGCTGAATGAAGCCGCCGGCGATGTCGGCAAAGCCCAGATTGCGACGATCCTGCAGATCCATCAGCGGTGCAACGGGCCGGATCCCCAGCGGGCGGGCCGCCGCGTCCAGCGCTTCGATCAACCCTTCGCCCTGATCGTTGCCGGCGATGAAACGCTCGCCGTCGCGCTGCGCTCCCAGCCAGACCAGCACCGCGGGCGGCGACGGCGGCCAGACGGCGATTTCTGCACGAGCCAGGGCATTGCGCACGGCAGGACGCGAAAAGCGCACCCGAAGGCGGGTCTCGCGCTCGGCCTGGTCGCCGTCGTCAACCGCCACCGAGCGATAGGAAAAACCGTTGACCGTGTCGTTGACCGTCTCGCGAAGGCGCTCGGCCACCGCGGTGTCGACGACATCGGGATTGCCGGTGAGACGCACGAGCAGCGCATCGAGGGCCTCGACAAGGGCGTCGTCCCGCGCCGCGGCGCTGTTGTCGGCCACCGGCACCTCGACGGCGCTGGCGTCATCCTGAGCCGGCACCACCGGGGCCATGGTCAGCAGGATCATTCCCATGGCAAAAGCAAGACTGATGCGCAGCACGTTCAACATCCGAGTGAGTGGCGAGCCCGTGACCCCAGGAGGTTTTAAGGTACCATGACGCCCTCCACCGGCACGACCAGACCCATACAGGAGCGAGATCTTGGACCCCGCGGATTCCCGACCCGGACTGACCTACCGCGACGCGGGCGTCGACATTGATGCCGGCGCCGATCTTGTCGAGCGCATCAAGGGCGATGTCGCCGCCACCCGGCGCCCGGGCATGGTGGGCAGCCTGGGCGGATTCGGCGGCCTGTTCGAACTGCCGGTGGAGCGCTACCGCCAACCGCTGCTGGTGGCGGGGACCGACGGCGTCGGCACCAAGCTGCGCCTCGCCCTCGAGACCGGCCGGCACGATGGCATCGGCATTGATCTGGTGGCGATGTGCGTCAATGACGTGATTGTCGGCGGTGCCGAACCGCTGTTCTTTCTGGACTATTACGCCACCGGCCGGCTGGAGCCGGCGATCGCCGAGCGGGTCATCCGGGGCATCGCTGCGGGCTGCCGCGAGGCGGGGGCCGGGCTGATTGGCGGCGAGACCGCCGAGATGCCGGGAATGTATCGCGACGGTGATTATGATCTGGCCGGCTTTTGCGTGGGTGTGGTCGAGCGCGATGCGCTGATTGACGGCTCGAGCATTCGCGCCGGCGACTGTCTGATCGCGCTGGCCAGCAGCGGCGTGCACGCCAATGGCTATTCGCTGGTCCGTCGCATCCTCGAGCGCGACCCCGGGGCCCTCGATCGATCGCTGGAGGGTCGCCGCATCGATGAGTGGCTGCTGGCCCCCACCCGCATCTACGCCCGCACCATCCAGCAGCTGCAGCGCGAGGTGAGCCTTCATGGCATCAGCCACATCACCGGTGGCGGGCTGACCGACAACCTCCCGCGCATCATGCCCGAGGGGCTCACGGCACGGGTCGATACCGCCAGCTGGCAGTGGCCGGCGCTTTTCGATTGGCTGCAGCGCACCGGCGGCGTGGACATCGCCGACATGCGCCGAACCTTCAATGGCGGCGTCGGCATGGTGGTGATCGTGCCCTCGACCCAGGCCGACCTGGCCCTCGATCAGCTGCGCGCGGCCGGTGAAACGGCATGGATCCTCGGCGATGTGGTGCCGGCGCGGGAATCCGCGGACGCGGTCATCTACCAGGAGGGGTCTTGAGCGATTCCGGCGACTTTCGCATTGCCGTGCTGATCTCCGGCAGCGGGACCAACCTGCAGGCCATCATTGATGCCATCCAGGCCGGTCACATCGCTGCCCATCTCTGCCGGGTGATCAGCAACCGTCCCGACGCCGGCGGACTGGCGCGCGCCGCCGCGGCGGGCATCGCCACCGAGGTCATCGACCATCGCGACTTCGCGCAGCGCGAGGCCTACGATCAGGTCCTTGCCGACCGGCTCGAGGCGGCCCGGCCCGACCTGGTGGTACTGGCCGGATTCATGCGCATTCTGGGGGCGGCGTTCGTGGCCCGGTTTACCGGGCGGCTGATCAATATCCACCCCTCGCTGCTGCCGGCGTACCGCGGCCTGCATACCCACGAGCGGGCCATCGCGGCGGGAGAGCGCCAGCATGGCTGCAGTGTGCACTACGTCATCCCCGAGCTGGACGCCGGCCCGGTGATTGCTCAGGCGGCGGTGCCCATTTACCCCGCAGACGATGCCGTCCGCCTGGCGGAGCGGGTTCAGGCCATGGAACATGATCTGTACCCGCGGGTGGTGGGCTGGATTGCCGACGGCCGGGTCCAGCTTGGTGACGACGGGGTCCGGCATGATGGCCGAATCCCGCCCCGGCCGCCGTGCCTGACATCGACGGCGGCGACGGCAGACTGATGCGCGGCGCCCGGCTCGGTGCCATTGCGCTGGGGCTGGCGCTGATCGCCGCGAGCGCGGCGCCGGCGGCCAGCGTCGAGGCACCGCCTGAGTTCAGCGCGCGCTATGACGTGCGTAAGGCCGGCCTCACACTGGGCCACGCCGAGCTGCGGTTTCGGCGACCGGCGGAGAGCCGCTATCTCTACCGCCTGTCGGTTCGGCCCAACCGCCTGGCCGGGCTTTTCTACTCGAGCCGCGTGCGCGAGATGAGCATCGGCCACATCCAGCCCGACGGCTTTCGCCCCGACGTCTATCGCTATACCCGCAGCGGCGGCGATGACGACCGGCGCGCCGAACTGCGGTTTGACTGGGAGGCGATGCGGGTGGTCAACGATGTGGCCGACCGACCCTGGCGCATGGCGATCACGCCGGACACCATCGATCGGGTGATCAGTCCGCTGCAGCTCATGCATGACCTTGCCGCCCATGACGGCGACGGCGATGGAACCGGCGGCGCCGACACCCTGGTCTATCGCATCGCCGACGGCGGCCAGCTCAAGACCTATGAACTGCAGGTCGGCGAAACCACCCGGGTGACGACACCCGCGGGCCGGTTCGAGGCATTGACGATTCGCCGCTCGGCGCCGGACAGCGATCGGGTGACCACGCTGTGGGTGGCACCGGCGCTACGCTATCTGGCCGTGCAGGTCGAACAGCGCGAGGCCGGCGATCGCAACTTTCGCATGGTGCTGAGCCGCGTCGACGGCCTTGACCACAACCCCTAGGGCCGCGGCAGCGTCACTCCGCGCTGGCCCATGTACTTGCCCGAGCGGTCCTTGTACGACGCCTCGCAGACCTCGTCCGATTCCAGAAACAGCATCTGCGCGACGCCCTCGTTGGCATAGATCTTTGCCGGCAGCGTCGTGGTGTTGGAAAACTCCAGCGTCACATGCCCCTCCCACTCGGGTTCGAGGGGGGTAACGTTGACGATGATCCCGCAGCGCGCGTAGGTCGATTTGCCCAGACAGATCGTGAGAATGTTCCGGGGGATGCGGAAATACTCGACGGTGCTCGCCAGGGCAAAGCTGTTGGGCGGGATGATGCAGACGTCTGATTGCAGGTCAACAAAGCTCGACTCGTCGAAATGCTTTGGATCGACCACCGCCGAGCTGATATTGGTGAAGATCTTGAACTGATCGGCACAGCGCACGTCGTAGCCGTAGCTCGACGTCCCGTAGGAGATCATCCGCCCGCCGTCGGCATCCCCCCGTACCTGCCCGGGCTCGAACGGCTCGATCATGCCGTCCGCGGCCATTGACCGGATCCAGCGATCGGATTTGATACTCACTGTGTGTTGCCCCCTGCCCTAGTCGTCGTCGACGACGATATTCGGGAACCGGCTCGCACCCGCCGGATCCTGTCGTGAAAGAAGTGCCGCGGTGCGCCGGGCCGCCTCGCGGAAGCGCTCCGCCGCCGCCGACGCCGGCGCCGCCGTGACCGTCGGCGCGCCCTGATCGGACTGCTCGCGGATACCGATCTCCAGGGGCAGCGCGCCGAGCATCGCCACGCCCTCGTCCGCGGCCAGCTGCTGACCGCCGCCGGTGCCGAACAGTGCCTCTTCGTGGCCGCAGTTCGAGCAGATATGCAGGCTCATGTTCTCGAGGATGCCAAGCACCGGCACCTTGACCTTCTCGAACATGCGCACGCCCTTGCGCGCATCGAGGGTGGCAATGTCCTGCGGCGTGGTCACCACCACCGCGCCGGCCACCGGCACCTTCTGCGACAGCGTCAGCTGGATGTCGCCGGTGCCCGGCGGCAGGTCGATGATCAGGTAGTCCAGCGCATCCCAGCGCGTATCGTTAAGCAGCTGGGTCAGCGCCTGGGTCACCATCGGCCCACGCCAGACCATGGGCGAGTCCTCCTCGATGAGAAACCCGATGGACATGATCTGCACGCCGTGGTTCTGCAGGGGGAACATGGTCTTGCCTTCGGGGCTGTCGGGCTTTTGCCCGGCCACTCCCATCATCCGCGGCTGACTGGGGCCATAGATATCGGCATCGAGAATGCCGACCCGGGCGCCCTCGTCGGCCAGAGCGAGGGCCAGGTTGGCCGCACAGGTCGACTTGCCCACACCGCCCTTGGCCGAGGCCACGGCGATGATGTTGCTCACGTTGTCCATCGGCTTGAGGCTTGCCTGTACCTGGCGGACGCCCACCGACCAGGCCACGCTCACGGTTACCGACTGCGCGCCGGTGGCCTCGCGCACTGCGGCCTCAAGCGTGCTGCGCAGCGTCTCCTGGTAGCGCTCGGCAGGAAACCCCAGGTTCAGATCGATGGCCACCGCGTCGCCATCCACCCGAATGTCGGTCACCGCCTCGGCGCTGATCAGATCCATTCCCAGCGCCGGCTCGATCCATTCACCCAGCGCCTGCTCCACCGACTCGCGGTTGAGTTCAGTCATTCATCCCCCGTTGTTGCGCAACCTGTCCATCAGCGCTGAGTGTAATCAGACCGACCCGCGCATTAAACACGTCCCGGGCGGGGTTGGCACGCGGGTTGCCGGCGGCGCTGCATTGCGGCAGATTCAGGCCATGACCGACGTCCGCCACAATCTGGTCCTCATCGGCATGCCAGGGGCCGGCAAGACCACCCTGGGGCAGTCCCTGGCCACCGCCCTGGGGCTGGGGTTGACCGATACCGATGCCCTGATCGAGTCCCGCGAAGGGACCCGCCTGCAGGCCATCGTCGATGCCCGGGGTTACCAGGCGCTGCGGGCGCTCGAAGCCGACACCCTGGCCGCACTGCAACGCCGGGGCCATGTCATTGCCACCGGCGGCAGCGCCGTCTACAGCCCGGCGGCGATGGCCGCGTTGCGGGCCGACGGCATCATCGTGCACCTGCATGCCGATCTGGCGGTGCTGCGGGAGCGCGTCACCGACGTCGACACCCGCGGCCTGGCCCGGGCCGCCCATCAGAGCCTCGAAGACCTCTACGCCGAGCGCGAGGCACTCTACCGCCGGTATGCCGAGCTCAGCGTCGATGTCGGCACCCAGCCGCCGGCCGCCGCCACCCGCTCGGTCATCGCAGCCCTCAACCGGCCGCAGGCTCCGCGACTGGCCTCGCCTCTGGCATAATGGCGACTTTCTGACTGCGAACGCGGAGTGTGCATGGCGCGCAAGATCCTGGTCACCAGCGCCCTACCCTATGCCAATGGGCCGATTCACCTGGGCCATCTCGTGGAATACGTCCAGACCGACATCTGGGTGCGCTTCCAGAAGCTGCAGGGCAACGAGTGCTGGTATGTATGCGCCGATGACGCCCACGGCACGCCCATCATGCTCAAGGCGCGGGAGCGCGGAGTATCCCCCGAGACGCTGATCGAGCAGGTGGGGGCCGAGCACCGGCGCGACTTTGCCAGCTTTGGCATCGAGTTCGACAATTACTACACCACCCACTCCGAGGAAAACCGCCACTACGCCGAGCTCATCTACCGGCGGCTGCGCGATGGCGGCTGGATTGATCGCAAGACCATCACCCAGGCCTATGACGAGCAGGAGGGCATGTTCCTGCCGGATCGCTACATCAAGGGCACCTGCCCGCGCTGCGGCGCCGATGATCAGTACGGCGACAACTGCGAGGCCTGCGGCGCGAGCTACTCCCCCGACGAGCTGCGCAACCCGGTATCGGTGATCTCGGGCAAGGCGCCGGTGCAGAAGGCCTCCGAGCACTATTTCTTTCGCCTCCAGGACTTCGAGCCCATGCTGCGCGAATGGGCCTCCAGCGAGGGCCTGCAGGATGAGGTCTCGAATAAGCTCCAGGAATGGTTCGACGCCGGCCTGCGCGCCTGGGACATCTCCCGCGATGCGCCCTACTTCGGCTTTCGCATTCCCGATACCGATGACAAGTACTTCTATGTCTGGCTGGACGCCCCGATCGGCTACATGGCCAGCTTTCAGGACCTGTGCAACCGCAGGGGCCTGGACTTTGACGAGTGGTGGAATGCCGACTCCGATGCCGAGCTGTACCACTTCATCGGCAAGGACATTGTCTATTTCCATGCCCTGTTCTGGCCGGCGATGCTGCACGGCGCCGGGTTTCGGACACCGACCCGGGTCTGCGCCCACGGCTTTCTGACCGTCGACGGCCAGAAGATGTCGAAGTCGCGGGGCACCTTCATCATGGCCGAGACCTATCGGCGGCATCTGGATGCCGAATATCTGCGCTACTACTTTGCCGCCAAGCTGAGCGCCGGCGTACACGATATCGACCTGAGCCTGGAGGACTTCACCCAGCGGGTGAACGCCGATCTGGTGGGCAAGCTGGTCAACATCGCCAGCCGCTGCGCAGGCTTTATCAACAAGCGCTCCGACGGATGGCTGGGCCCGCGTCTGGACGCCCCGGAGCTGTTCCGCCGGATGAGCGCCCGCGCCGAGGTGATCGGCGGCCACTACGAGGACCGGGCCTATTCGCGGGTGGTGCGCGAGGTGATGGCCCTGGCCGACGAGGCCAACCAGTACATCGACGAGAAAAAACCCTGGGTACTGGCGAAAGACCCCGACCAGGCCGAAGCGGTGCAGGCCATCAACACCACCGGGCTCAACCTGTTTCGGGTGCTGATGCTCTATCTCAAGCCGGTGCTGCCGGGCACGGCGGCCGCCGCCGAGCGTTTCCTGCAGGTCCCGCCCATGGAGTGGGCCGATGCCGGCCAGCCGCTGCTGGATCACCGGATCGCCCCGTTCAAGCCGCTGATGACCCGGATCGATCCGGCCGCCATCGAGGCGATGATCGAAGAATCCCGGGAGAGCCTGAAACCGGCATGAGCGCCGACGCCTCTCTGACCGAGCGCATCGACGCCCTGCTGCCCCAGACGCAGTGCGAGCAGTGCGGCTATCCCGGCTGTCGGCCCTATGCCGAGGCCATCGCTCAGGGCAAGGCGGATATCAACCAGTGCCCGCCCGGTGGCCAGGGCACCATCGATGCGCTGGCACAGCTGCTGGAGCGGCCCGGCAAGCGCCTGAACCCCGAGCATGGCGACTACCGGCCGCCGCGGGTGGCCTGGATTGACGAGTCGATCTGCATTGGCTGTACCAAATGCATTCAGGCCTGCCCGGTGGATGCCATTGTCGGCGCCCGGCAGCGCATGCACACGGTGATCGCCGATGAATGCACCGGCTGCGATCTCTGCCTGGCCCCCTGCCCGGTGGATTGCATTCATATGCTGCCCACCGACCGGGAGGCCGAGCCCGCGGATCAGCAGCAACAGCGCCGCGACCGGGCCCGGCAGCGCTTCAACGACCGCCAGCAGCGCCTGGCAAGGCGCCGCGCCGAACGCGAGCAAAAGCGCAGCCAGCGGCGGGCGGCGCGGACCCCGGACACCACGGCAGCGCCGGCCGCATCGCTGCCTGACCGCGAAACCCGCCGCGACACCGCCCGGGCCGCCCTCGAGCGGGTGCGGGCGCGGCGGCGTCAGCGCACCGGCGGTCGCGGCTCATGAACCGCGACAAGCGCCGGGCGATCTTCGAGCGGCTACGCGATGCCAACCCGCAGCCGACCACCGAGCTCAACTACCGCACTCCCTTTGAGCTGCTCATCGCGGTGATTCTCTCCGCTCAGGCCACCGATCGCAGCGTCAATCAGGCCACCGGCCCGCTGTTTGCGGTTGCCGACACGCCCGAGGCACTGCTGGCACTGGGCGAAGCCGGGCTGCGCGGTTACATCCGCACCATCGGGCTTTTCAACAGCAAGGCCCGCAACATCATTGCCACCTGTCAGGCCCTGGTCGAGAACCACGACGGCCAGGTGCCCCGCGACCGCGCCTCGCTGGAGGCCCTGCCGGGGGTCGGCCGCAAGACCGCCAATGTGGTGCTGAACACCGCCTTCGGCGAGCCCACCATGGCGGTGGATACCCACATCTATCGGGTCGCGAATCGTACCGGGCTGGCGCCGGGCAAGACCGTGCGGGCGGTAGAGGATCGGCTTTTACGCTGGACGCCGCGGGCGTTCCTGCGTGACGCCCATCACTGGCTGATCCTGCATGGCCGCTACACCTGCCTGGCCCGCCGCCCGCGCTGCGGGGCCTGTCCCATTTTCGACCTGTGCGAGTTCCCCGACCGTCACCACTATGCTGACGGCGAGCCGGACTGAGTCGCCATGGCCCGTGCGCTGTGGCGCTGCTGGCGCCAGCGCCGCCAGCCGTAGGCCAGCAGCAGAAACGGGCCATTGGCCAGCGCCATTGACCCGCCGATCGAGACATTCAGCGCGATGGCCAGCGCATAACCGAGCGGCGCACTGAGCGCGGCAATCAGCATCGCCAGCACGATCATCGGCAGCAGGCGCCGGGTGAGCAGATAAGCGGTGGCCGGTGGCACCACCACGAAGGTGATGAACAGCACCACGCCCACGGCATCAAACGCCGCCACCGCCGTCCCACTGACCAGCGCCAGATGGGCATAGAAGATGATCCCCGGGGCCAGGCCCAGCGCCCGCGCCAGATCGGGGTCGAAGGTGGCGAGCTTGAGCGCCTTGTAGAAGGCCAGCACGAACGCGGCATCCAGCAGCAGCATGACGCCGGTGGCCAGCATGGCCCGGGGCAGTTCGACGCCGGCCACGGTGACCGTGTCCAGCCAGACAAACCCCACCTCGCCCAGCAGCACCGTGTGCTCGTCGAGATGCACATCCCGCGCGGTCACGTTGATCAGCACCACGCCGGCACTGAACAGGGCCGGAAAAACCAGCCCGGTGGCGGCGTCATCGCGCAGGCGTCGGGTGCGGGTCAGTGTCTCGATCAGGAACACCGCCAGTACACCGCTGAGGGCGGCGCCGGCGATCTGCACCGGGCCGCTGGTCTGGCCCGAGAGCAACCAGGCCACGGCAATGCCGAACAGGATCGAGTGACTGATCGCGTCGGCGAGCATGCTGTTGCCGCGCAGCACGAGGAAACTGCCCAGCAGCGCCGCACTGGTGCCCACCAGCATGCCGGTGAGCAGAATCGCCACGAGCGGCTCGGCAAGCAGGCTCACGACCGACTCCGGCGGCGGCCCCGCTGGCGCGCCTCGCGGGCGGCAGCATGATCGACCCCCGCCTCGGTCAACTGCCAGTGCGGCCCTTCATCGGGCAGATGGTCAACCGGCGTGACCAGGCCGCGCTCGGCCAGGGCGACAAGCTGCGGCTCGGTGACCATGCCGTGATAGGCATCCACTGCCCCCTGCTCAACCCGGTAGCGCCAGTCATCATGCTCGCGGGCCAGCTCGTAGAGGGTGCCGAGGATCCGGTCGGTGGAGGTGGACTGACGGCGCCGGCGCTGTCGATACCACTGCGGGATCAGCCCCCGGTGCGGCGCCACCAGTAGCGAGATGAGGGCGATGAGGGTGGCGGTGAGCACGATCAGCGGCCCGGTCGACAGCCCCGGCGCCAGGGCGCTGGCGAGCCCACCGACCGCACCGGCCACGGCACCGAGCACCGCTGACAGCACGACCATGCCCAGCAGGCTGCCACACCACTGGCGCGCGGCTGCCCCCGGGGCGATGACCATGGCGGTCATGAGCACCACGCCCACCATCTGCAGCCCGGTCACCACCGCCAGCGCGATCATCGCGGTCAGCAGTGCCTCGAGGCGGTGCACGGGCAGACCGGCGACCGCGGCAAAGGTGGGGTCGAAGGTCATCAGTTTGAGCGGCTTCCACAGCACCACCACCCCCAACAGGCTGATCCCCACCAACCCGAGCATGGGGTAGAGATCGGCCCGCGTGGTGGCGGCGGCCTGGCCGAACAGAAAGCTGTCCAGACCGGCCTGCGCGGCCCCGCCCCGCGACTGGATCCAGGTCAGCAGCACCACCCCCAGGGCGAACCCCAGACTGAGCGTGGCGGCCAGCCCGGCGTCCATCTTGAGTCGGGTGTGGCGGGTGATGGCCACCGTCATCAGCGCCGCCGCCACCGCCGTCACCAGCGCGCCGCCCATGATACTGCCCAGATCCCGCGCACCGGCCACCATGAAGCCGATGCAAACGCCCGGCAGCGCGGCATGCGAGAGCGTATCGCCCAGCAGGCTCTGGCGTCGCAGCACCGCGAACGAGCCCAGCACGCCGCTGATCACGCCAATCAGCACCGCGCCCAGCAGCACCGTCTGCAGCGTGTAGTCAGTCAGCAGCGCCGGCATCATCCGATGCCTCCGTCGGGCGACCACCCTCGTCCAGCAGTGCGACCTGTCCGCCGTAGGCCCGGCGCAGGTTGCGGGCGGTGTAGACCGAGTCGATGGGACCCGCGGCGATGACCCGCACGTTCAGGAACACCAGCCAGTCAAAGTAGCGCTGCACGGTCTGCAGATCGTGATGGACCAGGATGATGGTGCGGCCCTCGTCCCGCAGCCGCCCGAGGATCTCGATGATGCTGCGCTCGGTGGTCGCATCGACCCCTGCCATGGGCTCGTCGAGCAACAGGATGTCGGGCTGCTGGACCAGCGCCCGGGCAATGAATACCCGCTGCTGCTGACCGCCGGAGAGCTCGCTGATCTGGCGATCGGCCAGTGTCTCCATGCCCACCTCTTCAAGCGCGCGCAGGGCCTGATCGCGCTCGCGCCGCCCCGGCCAGCGCAGCCAGCCAAGCTGGCCGTAAAGCCCCATGGTCACGACATCGACGGCGGTCGTGGGGAAGTCCCAGTCCACCGACGATCGCTGCGGCACATAGCCCACCCGCTGGCGCTGCTCGCGATAGCGGCGACCAAACAGGCGCACATGGCCCGCAGACAGCGGCACCAGCCCCAGCACCGCCTTGAGCAGGGTGCTCTTACCCGCGCCATTGGGGCCGATGACGCCGGCGAGCACACCCGGCGGGATGTTCAGATCGATGTCCCAGAGCGCCGGGCGATCACCATAACTGACGGTCAGATCCTCGGTATGCAGGGCCCAGCGCGCCGATGGACGTTCCTCGGCGGGCGGATCCATCGCCGCCATCACCCGCCTCCGTGGCGCGCGCGCAAGGGCGCCCGCCAATCGCTCAGCGCCGCTGGCAGGGGCGCGCGCTCACCGCCCAGTTCGCGGGTGATGGCCGCGGTGTTGTGAATGAGCAGGCCCGGCAGGCTGTTGGCGAGGGTTCCGGATTCACCCAGGGCATCGCCATAGAGGGTGTCGCCGATGACCACCTCGGCCCCGCGCTGACGGGCCGCCGCCACCACCGCGTCCACCGTGCGCGGGTTGATCGTGCTCTCGACAAACAGGGCCGGCAGCCCCCGTTCGGCGATCAGCCGGGCGTTGGCCTGGATATCGGCGACGCTCGCCTCGGCGGTGGTGCTGATGCCCTGAATGCCACGCACCTCGATATCGTAGGCCCGGCCGTAATAGCCAAAGGCATCGTGCGCGGTCAGCAGCACGCGCTGCCCCGCAGGAATACTGGCGATGCTGGCGCGTATCCACTCATCCAGCGCGCCGAGCTGTCCCCTGAGGTCAGAGGCCCGCTTGCGCAGCCCCTCCGCGCAGTCCGGCACCACCTCGCGCAGTGCCTCCACCGTGGGCGTAATCGCCTGCGCCCAGAACGCGGCATCCATCCACACATGCGGGTCCGGTGCCCCGTCCCCGGCCGTCTGAATCAGATCAACCGGCCCGGCCGCAGCCGCCGCCTCGGCCACCGCCAGCGTTGGCCGGCGCTCGCCGAACCGCCGCAGGACGCTGTCGAGCTGCCCCTCCAGCCCCAGGCCGTTATAGGCAATCAGCGACGCCGACTGGAAGGCCCGCACATCCGAGGCCGCGGCGCGATAGAGATGGGGGTCGATGCCCGGGCCCATCAGTGCCTCGGTCTCGATGCAGTCGCCGCCAATGCGATCCACCAGATCCGCGACCATGCCGGTGGTGGCCAGGACGTTGGGCGTCGCCGGAGCGATCGACGTCAGCGTGAGGCCGACGACCATGACCACCGCCCGCGCTGTCCAGCCGCCGCGTCTCCGCTGCATCGAGCCTCCTGTTGATCAGAAAATTGGAATAATTCCAATCTAAACCGCGACCCGCGGTGGGTCAACGCATCGGCTATTCACCCCGCCGGGCAGCCACCCGCAGCCGCAGGGCATTCAACTTGATAAAGCCCTCGGCGTCCTTCTGGTCATAGGCACCCGCGTCGTCCTCAAAGGTGGCGATGCTGTCGTCGAACAGGCTGTCGGTGGCCGAGCGCCGGCCCAGTACCGTGACATTGCCCTTGTAGAGCTTGAGCCGGACCACGCCGTTCACCCGCGTCTGAGTCTGGTTGATCAGCGCCTGCAGCGCCTCGCGCTCGGGGCTCCACCAGTAGCCGTTGTAGATCAGCTCGGCGTAGCGCGGCATGACCTCGTCCTTGAGATGCGCCGATTCGCGGTCGAGGGTGATCGACTCGATGGCGCGATGGGCGCGCAGCAGAATCGTGCCGCCGGGGGTTTCGTAGCAGCCCCGGGATTTCATGCCGACGTAGCGGTTCTCGACGATGTCGATGCGACCGATCCCGTTGTCATTACCCAGCTGATTGAGTCGCGAAAGCATGTCGTGGGGGGCCAGCGACTCGCCGTTGATGGCAACCGGATCGCCGCCACGAAATTCGAGATCGATCTCGGTGGGCGTAGCGGGCGCGTCCTCGGGGGCGACGCTCCAGCGCCACATGGATTCCTCCGCCGGGGTCCAGGTGTCCTCCAGCACACCGCCCTCGTAGGAGATATGCAGCAGGTTGGCGTCCATCGAATAGGGCGATCCGCCGCCCGCCTTCTTACCCTCAATGGGGATCCCGCGTTCCTCGGCGTAGGCCAGCAGCCGCTCGCGCGAGTTGAGGTCCCACTCCCGCCAGGGCGCAATGACATGAATACCCGGCTCGAGCCCGTAATAGCCCAGCTCGAAACGCACCTGATCATTGCCCTTGCCGGTGGCGCCATGACAGACGGCATCGGCACCCGTCTCGCGGGCGATCTCGATCTGGCGCTTGGCGATCAGCGGCCGCGCGATCGAGGTGCCGAGCAGGTATTCACCCTCGTAGACGGCGTTGGCGCGAAACATCGGGAAGACGAAATCGCGGACAAATTCCTCGCGCAGGTCGTCGATGTAGATCTCCTCGACGCCCAGATCCTTCGCCTTGGCGCGGGCGGGCTCGAGCTCCTCGCCCTGGCCCAGGTCGGCGGTAAAGGTGACCACCTCGCAGTGGTAGTGATCGCGCAGCCACTGCAGGATGACCGAGGTATCCAGGCCGCCGGAGTAGGCCAGAACCACCTTTTTGATTGTGCTCATGGGTTGCTCTCTCGAATTGCAGGATGGGGAGCGGATTCGTTGCGCAATGATCGACGCGGCGGCGCGGAGAATCAAGGCGCCGAGCGGTGGCCCTGATATACTCCCGGCATGGAGACACTGACGATCGCCCAACCCGATGACTGGCATCTGCATCTGCGCGACGGCGCCGCGCTGGCGGATGTCGTGCACTGGAGCGCGGCGCGCTTCGGTCGCGCCATCATCATGCCCAACCTGACGCCGCCGCTAACCACCACGGCGGCGGTCGCCGCCTATCGCGAGCGGATTCTCGCGGCGCGCCCGGCCGGCAGCCGGTTCGAGCCGCTGATGACGCTGTATCTGACCGACAACACCCCGGCGCGCGAGATCGAGCGGGCGGCGGCGAGCGGGTTTGTCCATGCCGTCAAACTCTACCCCGCCGGCGCGACCACCAACAGCGACTCGGGCGTGACCGATATCCGCCGCTGCGACGAGGCGCTGGCCGCCATCGCCGAGCACGACCTCACGCTCTGCCTGCATGGCGAGGTCACCCATCCCGGGACGGATATCTTTGATCGTGAGGCGATGTTCCTCGACGAACGCCTGGCCCCCCTGCTCGACCGCCACCGCAACCTGCGCGTGGTGCTCGAGCATCTCACCACGGCAACGGCGGTGGATTTTGTGCGCCAGGGGCCGGAGCGGCTGGGGGCCACCATCACCCCGCAGCACCTGCTGATGAACCGCAATGATCTGCTCGCCGGCGGGATCCGTCCCCACCACTACTGCCTGCCCATCCTCAAGCGCGAGGGCGACCGCGCGGCACTGCTCGAGGCCGCCACCAGTGGCCATCCGCGGTTTTTCCTCGGCACCGACAGCGCGCCGCACCCGCAGTCCGCCAAGGAGAACGCCTGCGGCTGCGCCGGCATTTTCACCGCCCCGCTCGCCATCGAACTCTACGCCGAGGCCTTCGAGCAGGCCGGTGCGCTGGAGCGGCTGGAGGGCTTTGCCAGCCATTTCGGCGCCGACTTCTACGGCCTGCCCCGGGCCAGCGCTACCCTGACATTGACCCGGCAGGCACGCCGCCTGCCGGACACCCTGCCCTATGGCGACACGCGCATCGTGCCGCTACGCGCCGGCGGCCAGATCGGCTGGTCGCTGGCCACCGCCCCGCAAACGGAGTCCGCATGAACGCCCGTCCCATCAACCAGCGATTCCGCGGCTTTCTGCCCGTGGTGGTCGACATCGAAACCGGCGGCGTCAACGCCGCCACCGACGCCATGCTGCAGATCGCGGCGGTGATCGTGAAAATGGACGACAACGGGCAGCTCTACAACGGCGAGACCTTCACCACCCACGTCGAGGCCTTCGAGGGTGCCCATCTCGACCCGAAGTCGCTGGAATTCAACGGCATTGATCCCGACCATCCGCTGCGCATGGCGGTGCCCGAGGATGAGGCCCTGCGGTATATCTTTCAGCCCGTGCGCGAGGCGATCCGCGCCAACGACTGCAGCCGTGCCGTGCTGGTGGGACATAACGCGTGGTTTGATCTGGGTTTTCTGAACGCGGCGGTGAAGCGCTGCGGGATCAAGCGCAATCCCTTTCACCCGTTCTCGTGCTTTGACACCGCCACCCTGTCAGGCCTTGCCTACGGCCAGACCGTGCTGGCGCGCGGCATTGCCGCGGCTGGGATAGCCTGGGATGCGCGCGAGGCGCACTCGGCGATCTACGATGCCGAAAAGACCGCCGAGCTGTTCTGCACCATCGTCAATCGCTGGGATGCCGCCCATGGGCATCCCCTCGATGCACCCGGCGACTAGGCGTCGGGCGTGGCGGCCGTGACGGCCTCCTGCAGCTCACCGGACTCGTGCATCTCCATGATGATGTCACAGCCGCCGAGCAGCTCGCCGTTGACATACAGCTGCGGGATGGTCGGCCAGTTGCCGTATTCCTTGATGCCCTGGCGGATGCCTTCGTCCTCGAGCACGTTCACATAGGCAAACTCCACGCCGCAGCCCGCCAGGGCCTGGGCGGCGCGCATCGAGAACCCGCACTGCGGGAATTGCGGCGAGCCCTTCATGTAGAGAATCACCGGATTGCCTTCGACCTGCTCGCGGATGCTTTCCTGTACGTCGCTCATGTCAGCTCCTCATTGAATGCGTACCGACAGTGTACGGATTGCGGGCGACATCGACGAGGGGCATAAAAGCGATCAATACGGTATCCTCGGCGGTCATGGAACAAAATCATCTCTCTGACACCGCGTTCGAGTCCCTCGGACTTCACGAATCCCTTCTCACAGGCCTGCGCGAGGCCGGCTTTGAGCAGTGCATGCCGATTCAGGCGGCTGCCCTGCCAATCGCCCTCGAAGGCCGCGATGTGGCCGGCCAGGCCCAGACCGGCACCGGCAAGTCGGCGGCCTTTCTGCTGGCCACCCTGCACTGGCTGATGTCGCGCCCGGTGGCCGCCGACAAGAAAGGCCCGTGGGCCATCATCCTGGCGCCCACCCGTGAGCTCGCCCTGCAGATCCACAAGGATGCCGAAAAGCTGGGGTATTTCACCGGCATGGACTTTGCCTGCATCTATGGCGGCACCGGCTACGAAAGCCAGCGCAAGGCCCTGGAGCGAGGCACCGACGTGCTCATCGGCACTCCGGGGCGGATCATCGACTTTTTCAAGCAGGGGGTGTTCAGCCTCGATAACATCGAGGTCTGCGTGCTTGATGAGGCCGACCGCATGTTCGACATGGGCTTTATCGCCGACATCCGCTATCTGCTGCGGCGCATGCCGGCCCCCGACCAGCGCCTCAACATGCTGTTCTCGGCGACGCTCTCCGAGCGTGTCCGCGAGCTCGCCTACGAGCACATGAACGAGCCCGAATCGGTGCAGATCGAATCCGATACGATCACCGCCGACCGGGTCCGCCAGACCCTCTACCACGTCGAGAACAACCAGAAGATCGGCCTGCTCATCGGTGTGCTGCGCCAGCAGACACCCACCCGCACCCTGCTGTTCGTCAACACCAAGCGCGACGCGGACAAGGTCGCGGCCTACCTGATCGGCAACGATATCAAGGCCGCGGTCATCTCCGGCGACATCCCGCAGAACAAGCGCGAGCAGTTGCTCGGCAAGTTCCAGGCCGGCGACCTGCCGATTCTGGTGGCCACCGATGTGGCCGCGCGCGGACTGCATATCCCCGAGGTCAGTCACGTCATCAACTACGACCTGCCCCAGGATGCCGAGGACTACGTGCACCGCATCGGTCGGACGGCCCGGGCCGGCGCCGCCGGGGATGCGATCAGCTTTGCCTGCGAGAGCTACGTCTATTCGCTGCCCGATATCGAGCGCTACATCGATCAGAAGATCCCGGCGGAAATGGCGCCCGCCGAGCTCATCGTCGATGATCTCAAGCCCGCGGCGCGCATGAATAATCGCCGCAGCGGCAACAGCCGGCGCAGCAGCGGTAATCAGTCGTAGTCAAACGAATAGAACACGTCGAACGCGCTCTCCGCGCCGCTGACCGCCTCCAGATAGAGCTGGCGGGTCAGGTAGTAGCGCAGGCTGAGCGTGGTCGTGGGCTCAAACACCCCCACGCCGTAGCGCACCATCAGGTTGGGCGACAGGTAACCGCTGACCGCCACCTGGGCGTCCTCGCCCTGGCCGTCGGCGGCGATCTGGAAATCTTCCACGCCCAGCTCGCTGGCCAGCGATTCGCCCAGCTGCCCGCCACCGAACACCCCCAGTGACAGTGCCGCCCGGCTCAGCAATGCCTCGTCGCCGGGACTGGACTGCCCCGGCGGCCGACCCGTGAGCAGCACCGCCAGAATATCCGCCTGAGGCATGGCCGGGTCCGAGAACAACCGCAGCTGAGGCTGATCGGCCGGGCCGCTGATCCGCAGCCCCGCAGTGATACCGGGAGTCTCGCGCACCGCCTCGATATCGAGCTGCGGCTGGGTCAGCGGGCCGCTGAAGATCACGCGGCCGCGCTGCACCGTCAGCGACTGGCCGTACGCCTCGTAGCCGGCATCCTCCAGGGTCAGCACACCTTCGGCTTCGGCCCCCTCGCTGCCCACCTGGCGCAGCCGCAGCTCGCCGGCCAGCCGGCCGCTAGCGCCGCGGGCGGCAAATCGCACCGAGTCACCCAGACGCAACAGCAGGTCGCTTTCCAGCGTGCGGCCCCCGTCACCCGCTTGCGCCGATGCCAGCGGCCGACCCTGGGCATCCACCCGCACGGCATCGGGCGAGGGGCGGATAGCCCCGGCCGATCCGCCGGCAGGCTCGATCCGGGCGCGGGGGACATCGATCGTGCCGGTCAGCTGCAGCCTCTCAGTGCCAACCCCCAGACGGATGTCCGGGGTCACCGCCAGCTGTGCCAGATTGCCCACATGGATATCCAGCGCCTCGCCGCTCAGGTTGACGGCCCCTTCGAGGGCGCCCTCGGCCCAGCCCAGCTGCCCATCCAGCGTGGCCTCGCCGTCACCGGCCGCAAACCCGCCGGTGAGCTGCGCGGTATCGCCGGCCACCTCCGCGCTCAGATCAATCGCCGTCAGCGGTAGCGCCAGTGCCGACGGCAACAACACCCCGTCGCGCAGGCGCAGCGTGCCGCGGAACTGCGGCGCGCTCAGGGTGCCGGCCAGCTCGCCGCGGGCACTGGCCCGACCCTCGGCGCGTCGCAGTTGCGGCAGCGCGCCGGCCAGGGGCGCCAGCGAGACGCCATCCAGCCAGACCCGGCCGGTCAGCGGGCGGTCGGGATCGCTGGGATCGGTCTGCAGGGCAAAACCGCCCTGACCGATGGCGGGCGAGGCCAGCCCCAGGCGCAGCTGGGCCTGGTCGGGCGACAGCTCGGCATCGAGGACAATCCGATCGTAATCGAGCACCAGCGGTTGCTCGCGATCAGGCTGGGGCAGCTCGATCCGACTCGCAGGGCTGACCAGCGTAAACCGTGCCGTGGCCCCGGTGGCGGCCTGCCATTCAAGGCGGGCCGTGCCCGTGACTGAACCGGGCAGGCCAACACCCGCCGGCAACTGCGGCTCCAACAGTGCCAGCGGCACGGCCGACAGGCTGATCTGCCACTGCACCGAGCGCGGTGTGGCCTGAAGCGGCTGGCTGCAGGCGCTTACCGACTGCCATTCCCAGCAGTGGCCGGCGAGGCGCAGCCGCTGCGGCGTCACCGCCAGCGCCGGTGTCCCCACCATGCTCGCGCGATGACCGTCCACGCCAACACTCGCCCGGAGGAACCGCCCGGTCCACTCCGACGCGGCCAGCCCGCCGGCCAGCTCCATATCCAGCGCCAGCGGCTGGTCACCGCTGCGGCCGTCGACCTGCAGCGCGATACGGTGGTCCGCGGGCTGGCCGTTCAGTGTCAGGCGGGCCGTGTCGAGCTCGATATCCGCGAGGCGCAGGTCGGCCGCCGTGACCGCGGCGGACAGTGACGGTCGGCGCGGCGTGCCGGTGACCTGAAAGCTCCCCTCCAGTCGTCCCGCCAGACCCGGCCAGAACCGCTCCAGCGAGGGCGCCTGCAGATCCCCCGTCACGTCGATCTGCTCATCGACCCGGGCGACCAGGTCCAGATAGCCGTCCTCGGCCTGCAAGCGGGCATCCAGCCGCCGCGGGGCATCGAGCGCCGCCACCGCCAGGGAAAAGTCCACGGTCCGGGCGCCGCTGACGGCACCGGTGAGGGTCAGCGCCGCCAGCGAGCCACGGGCATCGCCCGTCACCGTGAGGGGCTGGCCGGCGCTTAACGCCGGCGCCGGCTCCAGCGTCCAGTCGGCCTCAAGCGGCCAGTCGCCGCCCATGTTCACCCGCGCCTCGAGGCGTGCGCGACCGGCCGTCCCTTCCAGCGACAGCGACGTAATCTGCAGTTGCTGACCGGTCACCTGAGCGCTCAGTCGCAGCGAGTCGATGCCGGTTGCCAGTGCCTGGTCGCCGCGCTGCACACGCAGTCCGTCAACCGCCAGGCGCTCGACCCGTACCGGCACGGGGGATTCCAGGGTGGGCAGTGTCAGACTGGCCGGCAGCGCCTCGAGCGGGTTCGTCGCCGGCGCTGACGACGGCTCGGCCGCTGCCGCTTCAGCCGGCAGATCAAGCCACAGACCGGTCACGCGCAGCGCATCAACACAGACCTGCCCGCGCAACAGGCAGCGCGGCGACCAGTCGATCGTCAGGGCCTCCGCGCCGACGGCGCGGTCATCGTCCCGCCAGCGCAGATCCGCGACCCGCAGGCCGTGCCAGAGACTGCCATCAGTCACCCGCAGATCAAGGGCCGGCGCGAACGCCTGGGCCCGGGCTCCCAGCCAGCGGGCGCCCTCGGTGGTGCTGATCAGCCAGGCACCTGCCAGCGCCACCGCGACGACCAGAGTGATCAGAAGACTGCGCAGGCCCGGCATCAGAACGGCGGTCCAATGGAGAAGTGCAGGCGAAAGGGCACGTCATCGCGGCTCACGCCCCAGGCCAGATCAAGCCGCAGCGGCCCCACCGGCGACGACCAGCGCACGCCAAAGCCGGTCCCCACCGCGGGGTCGAAGGCGCTCGGGTCGCGGTAGGCATTGCCGGCGTCGACAAAGGTGGCAAGGCGCCAGTCATCGCTCAGCCCGTAGCTGTACTCGCCACTGCCCGTTGTCAGATAACGCCCGCCGATCACATCGCCATTGTCGTCCTCGGGCCCCAGGCTGCGCCAGGCAAACCCGCGCACACTCTGATCGCCGCCAGCAAAAAACCGCAGCGAGGTGGGCGTCTGCTCGAAATCGCTGGTCGCCACGCCGCCCAGGTGGGCACTGAGCTTGAAACGGTGGGCTTTACCGAGGCTGCGCAGCCAGGTGTTGTCGAGGCGCAGGCGGGCGATATCCACATCCGAGCCCAGCGGCTCGCTGGCCACCTCGAGGGAATAGCGTTGCTGATCCCCCCAGTCGGGGTCGAGACCGCCGCGCGATCGGGTCCGGGAGAAACTGATCCCCGGCAGGATCAGCCGGCTGCGACCACGCTCGACGCCCACGCTGAAGCGCTCCTCGAGCCAGCGCAGCGACTGCGTGCGCGTCCAGCCCGAGGTGAATGTCTGCCGCCGGGCCAGCCGCACGCTGTAGCGCTCGCTGCTGGTGTCCTCGATGTCGGCGTTCTCCCAGGCCGTGCTCAGGGTGAGATGATCGTTGATCGGATCAGCCAGCGGAATCTCGTAGCGGGCCTCAACACTCTGACGCACCGTCGACAGACGCAGCTGACTGCTCAACTGATGCCCGCGGTCGTTGACATAGTGGCGCTGATAGCCCAGCTGCAGACGCGGTCCCTCGTCGGTGGAGTAGCCGGCACCGGTGGTCACCGTGTTGCGCTCACGGGTCGTCACAGCGGCCCGCACCGGGACCCGCGCGGGCGGGCCAGCGTCGCGCCGGGTCTCCACCTGCGCATCGCTGAAATAGCCGCTGTCGAGCAGACGACGGTTGAAATCCGCCACCGCCCCGGCCGTGTAAGGGGATCCCGACTCGAACGGAACCAGACGGCGCAGGAAGCGCTCGCGAAACGGCGAGGCCGAGAAGGTGACCTCGCCCAGGGCGTAGCGCTCGCCGGTATCCATCACCAGCGTGGCCTCGGCCCAGCCGGCTTCGACGTTCACCGCCAGTTCGGCCGTGCTGAAGCGGTCGTCGAAATAACCCCGCTGCCGCGCCTCGTTGGCAAGCGCGCGTTTGCTGCGCTCGTAGTCGGCATGATTAAGGGGCTCGCCGGCGCGCAGCGGCAACCGCTCGCGAAGCGCTGCGAGCACCCGGTCATCGGCCCCGTCCCCGGTGATGCGCACATCGACGCGCCGCACCCTGATTCGCGGCCCCGGGGTGACCGCCACATCCAGTTGCCAGTCTTCGGGCGACGCCTCGAGCGTGATGTCGAATTGCGCCTGGTAATAGCCCAGCGCCTCAGCGGCATGCTGCAGTGATTCGCGCACCTGATCGCGGTAGAAACGCCCGGCCAGATCCGACTCCAGCGCTACCTGGGTGTCGATGTGCGCGCTCAGATTATCCGCCAACGCCCCTTCGGCACCGGTCAGCATCAGATCCACCGCCGCCCGTGCCGGGGCGCTGGCCACGACAAGCGCCAGCGCCACGGTCGCCGTGACAGACCGCGCTAGAGACGTGGCGGCCGGCCTCCTGCCTCCTGCTCACGACGGGTTTCGCAGTCAATGCAGCGCGCCGCCGACGGCAGGGCCTGCAGCCGCTCGAAGGGGATGGGCTCGCCGCAATCGACACAGCGCCCGTAACCGCCCTCGTGCCAGGCCCGCAGGGCGGCCTCGTTGGCCCGCAGCGCGGTGACATGGCGATCGATGTCGGCGTACTCGATGTCGGCCAGCAGATCCACCAGCGACTCGTCGCCGGCATCCCGCACCCGATCGGCCACCTCCTCGGAGCGATGCAGGTCGGCGGCCAGCACCTCCTCGCGGATCTCGGCGCGCAGCGCCGCCTGTTCGTTTTCGAGGGCCTCCCGCAGGGCCTGCCGCTGTTCGCGGGAAAGCGGATCCGTCATCACGCACTCCTTTTACCGTGATTGGCAATGATATCCTTGCCCCATGAGTGAACAGGATACGACCACCGAAGAACACCACCTGCGCCTGCGCCATCTGCGGCCGTCGGATTACCCCGACATCAAGCACATCATGGATGCCGTCTATCCCGATCTGGGCGGCGCCTGGACACGCAAGCAGTTCTCCGCGCAGATCAGCCGCTTTGCCGAGGGCCAGATCTGCATCGAGGATAACGGCCGCGTGGTGGCCGGCGCCATCTCCATGATCGTCGATTACGATCGCTATGGCGACCGTCACAAGTACGACGACATCATCGGCAACGGCTATCTGACCAACCACGACCCCAACGGCGATGTGCTCTATGGTGTCGACATCTTCGTCGACCCCGAGTACCGCGGCATTCGCCTTGGCCGGCGGCTGTACGACGCGCGCAAGGAACTGTGCCGCAGTCTCAACCTGCGCGCCATTGTTGCCGGCGGCCGCATGCCCGGCTACCGCGAGCACGCCGGGGAGATGAAACCCGAGGAGTACATCGACCGCGTGCGGCGGCGCGAACTCTACGACCCCATCCTGTCGTTCCAGTTCGCCAACGACTTCCATGTCCGTCGGGTGATCACCGCCTATCTGCCCGAGGACCAGGATTCGGGCGCGTTCGCCACGCTGCTGCAGTGGGACAACATCTTCTACGAAAACGAGCGCACCTCGCTGATCGGCGGGCGCAAGTCCACCGTGCGGGTGGGCACGGTCCAGTGGCAGATGCGCCGGGTGACCAACTTCGAGGATCTGATGTCGAACATCGAGTTCTTCGTTGACGCCATGGCCGGCTACAACTGCGACTTC
Source organism: uncultured Spiribacter sp. (assembly GCA_937884605.1). Lineage (GTDB taxonomy): Bacteria > Pseudomonadota > Gammaproteobacteria > Nitrococcales > Nitrococcaceae > Spiribacter. The sequence goes on along the minus strand of CALGDM010000018.1, from coordinate 70,714 downwards.
ATCCTGTTTCCGGAGCTGTTCAACGCCCCACTGCTCGCCCAGTTCAACCAGGAAGACCCGGCCGAGGCGATGCGCGGGCTGGCCCAGTACACCACTGAGATGGCCGATGCGATGAGCCGCATGGCGGTGTCCTACAACATCAACATCATCGCCGGCTCGATGCCGGTGTACGAGGACAACGCCCTCTACAACGTCGCCTATCTGTGCCGCCGCGACGGCACCATGGACACCCACTACAAACTGCACGCCACCCCGGATGAGCGCTTCTACTGGGGCGTGCAGGGCGGCGACGCGCTCAAGGCCTTCGATACCGACGTCGGTCGCATCGGCATCCTGGTCTGCTATGACGTGGAGTTTCCCGAGGCCTGCCGGCTACTGGCCGATCAGGGCATGGAGATCCTGTTCGTGCCGTTCTGGACCGACACCAAGAACGCCTACCTGCGGGTCCGGCGCTGTGCCCAGGCCCGGGCCATCGAAAACGAGTGCTACGTGGCCATCACCGGCAGTGTCGGTAACCTGCCGCGGGTGGAGAACATCGAGATCCAGTACTCCCAGGCCGCGGTGTTCTCACCCTCGGACTTCGCCTTTCCCCATGACGGCATCGTCAGCGAGTCGACACCCAACACCGAGATGACCCTGGTGGTGGATCTTGACATGGACAAACTCACCCAGCTGCGGGCCGAGGGCTCGGTCCAGAACGCCCGGGACCGGCGCCTGGACCTGTACCGGGTACAGTGGCTCGACGACTGATCAGAAGTTCTGCCGGGCCAGCCACGGCTGCATGCGGGCAAAGGCCTCCTCGATGTTCTCCATCGAATTGGAAAAACTGATCCGCACGGCGTTGCTGCAGGTATCACCAAAGGCATCGCCGGGGATCACGCAGACACCGGTCTCCTCGAGCATGCGCAGCGCCAGATCCGTCGCATCGGTGCGCGGCGGCAGCGATGGGAAGATGTAGAACGCGCCCTGGGGCACATAGCCGGTCAGATGCGGCGTCTCGCTGACAAGCTCCACCACCCGGTCGCGGCGCCGGCGGTATTCGGCGTTCATGTCGTCAACGCAGGTCATATCGCCCTTGAGTGCGGCCACGCCCGCCCACTGCGCCGGCGTGCTGGCCACCGTGGTGGTAAACATGTGATAGCGCCGCAGCTTCTTGATGGCGCCCTGGCTCGAGATCATCCAGCCGATCCGCATGCCCGCCATGCTGAAGGTCTTGGAGAAGCTCGAGACCGACATCACATGATCCAGATCCGAGGCACAGTTGATCACGCTGGGAAACTCCATCCCCTCATCGAGCAGGATGTGGTCATAAACCTCGTCGGCAAACACATACACCCCGCGGTAGGCCGCCTCCTGGACGATGGCCTCGATGGTCTCGCGCGGGTAGACCGCGCCACTGGGATTGCTCGGCGAGTTGAGCACGATCGCGAAGGTGCGCATGCCGATGGCGTCGATCACCTCCTGGGGGTCAACCTGATGACCGTGCTCGGGGCGCGTCGGGATGACCTTGACCTCGCCGCCGTTCATCCGGATCAGTGGCGCGTACAGCAGAAAGGTCGGATCGGTGACAATGAACTGCCGGCCCGGCGCCGCGGTGGCGGTCAGCGCCAGATACATGGCCTCGGTGGCGCCGGTGGTCACCAGGAAATTGTCCTCGGTCAGCTCGCGGTCGTAGCGCTTCGAGTAGTAGCGCGCCAGCTCGCTCAGCAGCTCCGGCAGTCCGGCGTCCATGGTGTAGCCGGTATAACCCTCGCGCAGGGCATCGATATGCGCCTCGACGATGGGCTGGGGCGTGGGAAAGTCGGGCTGGCCGATGGAAAGATGAATCACATCCTCCATGCCCGCAGCGGTGTTGATCATCCGCCGGATGCCCGGCATTGGAATCGCCTGCAGAGACGGACTGAAAAGCGGCGCCTCGGCCTGGTCGCCCTGCTCCATCTCGACCGGATTCACCATGGCCCAACCCTCTTTTGCTGCGGTGTGGAAAAATGTTGCCCAACAAGGCGAAGCTAGACCTCGGCAGGAAGTCGGTCAAGCCCCTCGCGACGCGCTTTTCGGCTTAGTTGACCCACCCATGGCGGGTGTATACCGTCGCTGCAATATAAGTCGTTGAAAAGGGGTTATGCATGGCCAGCGCGCCACCGCGAATTGTTGTTCTGACCGCGCCCGGCGAAGGGCTTCCCCGGGGCCTGGAGGCCCTGCAGGATCAGGCCGATCTGCAGGTGGCCGAGGACACCGCCAGCCTTGAGGCCGCCCTGCCTGGCGCGAGCATTCTGTGCGTGACCGACTTTCGTACCGACGCCCTCGCCGAGGCCTGGCCGGCGGCGGATTCGCTGGAGTGGATCCACGCCACCAGCGCCGGCGTGGATGCGCTGATGATTCCGGCGGTTCGCGACAGCGACATCCCGGTCACCAACGCCCGGGGCATCTTCGATGGGTGCATCGCCGAATACGTGCTCGGCCAGGTGATTGCGTTCTGCAAGGACTTTGCCGGCAACTGGCGACTCCAGCAGGCCCACGAGTGGCAACACCGCGAGACCGAGCCGGTGGCCGGTCAGCGCCTTCTGGTGGTGGGCAGCGGTGCCATCGGCCGGCGCATCGCGCGCACCTGTGGCGCCATCGGCATCGAGTGCGACGGCGTGGGCCGCCGCGCCCGGGGCGGTGACGACGACTTCGGCGCCATCTATGCCCAGGCCGATCTGCTCTCGCTGCTGCCCGATTACGACTTCGTGGTCATCGCCGCACCGCTCACCGAGGCCACCCGCGGACTGTTTGGTGCCGCCGAGTTCAAGGCCATGGCCGAGCACGCACGACTGATCAATATCGGCCGCGGGCCCATTGTGCAGACCGATGCCCTGGTGGCGGCCCTCGAGGACGGCGTCATCGATGGTGCCGCCCTGGACGTGTTCGAGCACGAGCCACTACCCGCCGATCATCCCCTCTGGGATCTGCCCAATGTGCACCTGTCGGCGCACATGGCGGGCGATTTCATCGGCTGGAAGACCGCCCTGTCCGAGCAGTTCATCGACAATTTCCGGCGCTGGCAGCGCGGCGAAGCCCTCAACAACCCGGTGGACAAGGCCCAGGGCTTTGCCGCCTCGTCCTGATCACAACGCACAAACCCACAAGCGAGGCAGCTGATGATCGACTCTCCCCTCCTCCCGTCGCTGGGCGGCTACATCAATGGCGAATGGCAGATGGCGGACCAGGGCCACACCCTGACCGTGACCAACCCCGTCGATAATGCCCCGCTGGCGGCGGTGGCGGCGATGGGCGCCGATGAAACCCGACGCGCGACGGAGGCCGCTGAGCGCGCCCTCGAGCAGCCCGCGACGCTGGACCAGCGCCGGCAGTGGCTGAACGCCATTGCCGATGCGCTCACCCGCCATCGCGAGGAGATCGGCCGTATCCTCTGCCTCGAACATGGCAAGCCGCTGGCCGAGGCGCAGGGCGAGGCCGACTACGCCGCCGGGTTTTTCCGCTACGCCGCAAACCACATCGACGCGCTGGCCTCGCAGACCCTCGATGAGCAGCCGCGCAACTGTGAGTGGCATGTCCACTACCGCCCGGCCGGCGTGGTGGGGCTGATCACCCCCTGGAACTTCCCGATCGGCATGATCGCGAAGAAGCTCTCCTCGGCGATCGCCGCCGACTGCGCCAGCGTGGTCAAGCCCTCGTCAAAGACCCCGCTGACCATGATCGCGCTGTTCACGCTGCTCGACCGCGAAGTGGGACTGCCGGCGGGCAAGGCCAACCTGGTCCTGGGTGGCGCCGGCCCGATCACCGATGCGTTGTTCGACACCCCTGCGGTGCGGGTGATCAGCTTTACCGGCTCGACCGAGGTGGGTCGCCGGCTGATTGAGCAGTCGGCGCCGGGGATCAAGCGCCTGACCCTGGAACTGGGCGGCAACGCGCCGTATATCGTGTTTGCCGATGCCGATCTGGATCATGCCGCCGATCAGCTCATCGGCAATAAGTTCCGCGGCGGCGGGCAGACCTGTGTCTGCGCCAATCGGATCTTTGTCCAGCGGGAGGTGGCCGCGGCGTTTGCCGACAAGCTCGCCGAACGCGTCCAGGCCCTGACCGTAGGCGACGGCATGGCGGCCGATACCCGGCTCGGGCCACTGATTGATGAAAACGCCGTCGCCAAGGTCCAGCGGCATGTCAGCGACGCCCTGGATCGCGGGGCCCGAACGATCTACCAGGGCGATGCCAGCGGTCTGCCCGGCACTTTCTACCCGCCGACGGTGCTGCTGGATGTGCCCAGCGATGCCGCCTGCTACCGCGAGGAGACCTTCGGCCCGCTGGTCCCCCTGATCAGCTTTGACGACGAGGCGCAGGCCGTGGCCATGGCCAACGACACCGACTTTGGTCTGGCGGCCTATGTGTTCACCGCCGATCAGGCCCGCGGCCATCAGGTCATCGCCCGGCTGCGCTTCGGCCACGCCGCCCTGAACACCGGCAGCGGCCCCACGCCCGAGGCCCCCTTCGGCGGCATGAAGCAGTCCGGATTTGGCCGCGAGGGCGGGCTTGAGGGCCTGTTCGAGTTTACCGAGGTGCAGACGGTACCGGTGGGCTAGACCGGCGGGCGCGGCCTTAGCGCACCCACCCCCGGGATCAGCGCAATCGCCGCCGCCACATAGGCACCCAGCATGCCGGCAAGCCCGGCCACGCTGATGCCGGCGTCCAGCAGGGCGCCGATCAGCACTGGCGCGATGGCGGTACTCAGGACCATCGCGCCATGGGCCATCGCCCGAATCCCCCCGAGATGACTCAGTCCGTAAAGGGCCGGCCAGACCGTGCCCATCAGGGTGCTCGCCGTGCCCACGCTCAGCCCCGCCAGACCCAGGTAGAGCAGTGCCGCGCCGTCACCCGGCACAAGCCCCAGCACAGCCAGTGCCAGCAGCATCGGCACCAGATAGAGCCGCAACAGCCGGGCAAAGCCGAGCCGATCCACCAGCGCGCCGCTGACGGTCAGCGATGCCACATGAGCGATGGCAAACAGCACAAACGCCGTTGACAGCCAGCTGAGCGCCCAGCCCTTGGCCTCGGCAATGGGCACCTGGTGAAAGAACAGTGCGGTGATCAGAAACGGCGGTGCCAGAATGGCCGGCAGCAGCCGATAGAAACGGGCATCGCGCAGCACCTGCAGGCGCGTCCAGTCGACACTGGGGCCAAGCCCGGTCGCCTCGTCCGGGGCGGGTTCACGGGTGTCCGCGTGGGCATCAGCATCGGCATCGGCGGCGGCCGGATTGGCGGGCCGCTCCGAGCGGCGCAGCAGGCCCAGCGCCAGGGGCAGCGCCCCGGCCAGCAGGATCAGCGCAAACACCCACCAGGTGGCGCGCCAGCCCAGCGCGGCCAGTAACGCCACCACCAGCGCCGGCAGCACCGCCTCACCCAGCGGCAGGCCCACCGTCACCAACCCCACCCCGGTGCCGCGTGCCGAGGTCAGCCGCCGTCCCACCGTGGTCTGGGCGACATGCACCATCAGGCCCTGACCGCAAAGGCGCAGCAACAAAAACCCCGGCAGCAACCAGGCGGCTGCCGGCGCGGTGGCAAGCAGCACGGCGCCAAGGGCCGCTCCAACAATGACTGCCGCGGTAAACAGCGCCAGCGGCAGTCGGTCGACCCCCCGCCCCAGGGCAATCACCAGGACGCCACTGGTCAGGGTGGCCGCGGAATAGAGCCCGCCAAACTGCGTATTACTGAGCGAAAAAGCGGCGCGCATCCCGCCGCCGAACAGCGAAATGAAATAGGTCTGGCCATGCCCCGAGAGGAAGGTCAGCAAAAACGCGAAGGCCAGCAGATCACGGTGCCGGGCGAGCGGCCGCAGGGTGTCGAGCATTGGGCAGGGATCCAACAAAAAAAGCCCGGCTGACCGGGCTTTTGATCATGACACCGGCGGAGGCGCGCCCCCGCCGGTCGCGAGGGCGAACTCAGCCGGTGCTGCGAATCGCCGACGGCTGCTCGCCGCCGCCGGTCTCCACCAGCGCAGCCTCGAACTGCTCCACCGCCCAGTCGATCTCCTCGGCCGAGACAATCAGCGGCGGAATCCAGCGCACCACGTTGCCGCCCCACGGGCCGCAACGGATCATCAGCAGACCCCGATGCTCGCAGGCCTTGAGCATCTTCGCGCCGCGGTCGCCATCCGGCTTGCCGTGGGCATCCACCAGGTGGGTCCCGATCATCAGGCCGCGCCCAGTGATGTTGCCGATCTCGGGATGCCGCGACTGCACCGCTTCGAGCCGCTCGCGCAGCTGCTTGCCCCGGTCGGCGGCGTTGTCGACCAGCTTTTCATCACGAATCACATCGAGCGTGGCCAGCCCGGCGGCACAGGCCACGGCATTGCCACCGTAGGTACCACCCTGCGAGCCCGGCAGGGCCTTGCTCATGAGTTCGGCCGGCGCCGCCATGAACGACAGCTGAAAGCCGCTCGCAACGCCCTTGGCGGAGACCACCACGTCAGGCTCGACGCCGAAGTGCTCGTAGCCCCACATCAGCCCGCTGCGGCCGTTGCCCGACTGCACCTCATCCATGATCAGCAGAATGCCGTGCTTGTTGCAGCGCTCCTGCAGGCCCTGCATGAAGCGGGTATTGGCCGGGATGTAGCCGGCCTCGCCCTGGATGGGCTCGATGAGCATCGCCGCGGTCTCCATCGGCACGCTCTGCACCTGCAGGATGTAGTCGAGCTCGCGCAGCGCAAAGTCCGCCGCCTCGTCCTCGCTCATGTTGTACCAGTTGGTGTCCGGGAATGGCGCCGTGACGACCCCGCCCATCAGCGGCTGAACGCCCTGACGCACCGCGGCACTGGAACTGGTGGTTGCCAGCGAGCCCATGGTGCGGCCATGGAAGCAGCCGCGGAAGGCGATGATGTTGGGCTTGCCCGTGGCCTGGCGGGCCAGCCGGATCGACGCCTCCACCGCCTCGGTCCCGGCGTTCGAGAAGAACACGCTGTCAATGGCGTCAGGCATCAGCTCGACAATCCGATCCGAGAGATCGAGGATCGGCTGATGCTTCATGATCGCGTACTGGGCGTGCACGACCCGATCGATCTGGGCCTTCGCCGCCTCGACCACCCGCGGATGGCAATGACCGGTGCTGAGCACACCGATCCCCGACGCAAAATCCATGTACTTGCCGCCATCCTCGGAATAGACGTACATCCCTTGCGCGCTCTCGACCAGAATGTCGCTGGACTGGCGCAGCAGCGGGGAGAGGTGGTGGACATTGTCATTCATGACACAGCCTCCTGGCTTGTTGATTCATCGTTCACGATACGCGAACTGAAAAACGATTTCTCCCCGGGTCGGACAGCGGATCGCGCAGTGGTATCCTGAGGATTCTGAACGGGCAATCAATCCGGAGATGGCGATGCAGAGTAACGAGCCGGTCATTTTTGAGCGTGACTGCGAGGCGGCCCTGATTCCGGCGGGCGACACCGGCATCATTCCCCAGGGGGCGGAGGGGATGATCACCCAGGCGCTCGGTGGCAGCTACACCGTCTACATCCAGGGCAATCTGTTCCGGGTGGATGGCAAGGACGCCGACGCCATCGGCAAGGATCCCGAGCCCGCTCCCGAGCTGCCCGAAAACGCCACGCCCGAAGAAGTCGAGCAGCTGGTCTGGGACCAGATGCGGCGCTGCTTCGACCCCGAAATCCCCATCAACGTGGTGGAGCTGGGACTGGTGTATCGCTGCGATGTCAGCCTGCGCGACGATGGCACGCGGTCGGTGGACATCGACATGACCCTGACCGCACCGGGCTGTGGGATGGGCGACATCCTGGCCTACGACGTCCGCGAGAAGGTCAAGCAGATCCCCACCATCGAGGAGGTCAGCGTCGAAATCGTCTTCGATCCGCCCTGGAGCTTCGAGATGATGTCCGAGGCCGCCAAGCTTCAGACCGGCATGATGTAGGCGCGCCTCAGCCCGTGCGGCGGTCGGCGTTGGCGGTCTGTCCCGCCAGCTCGGCCAGCGCGTCCACCGAAAGCAGTTCCACCTCGCGCCCGTGGGCCCGTATCCAGCCCTTGTCCTGAAAGCGCCGAAACACCCGACTCATGGTCTCCGGGGCCAGTCCCAGATAATTGCCCAGATCGCTGCGCGCCATGGACAGGCGAAAGCGCGTACCGGACAGGCCGCGCTGCTGAAAACGTTCGGAGAAGCTCAGCAGCAGGATCGCCAGGCGCTCATCGGCGTTGCGCCGGGCCATGGTAAAGAGCATGTCCTGATCGTCGGCGATCTCCTGCGACATCAAGCGCAGGAGCTGGCGCTGCAGGTCGGGAATGTCCGCGGCCAGATCCTCGAGCTTTTCGAATGGCAGCTCGCAGACACTGGTGGTCTCGAGCGCCACGGCCGTGCTCGGGTGCTCCCAGCGGTTGATGGCGTTGAGCGCCACCAGCTCGCCGGGCAGATGAAAGCCCGTCACCTGCTGCTCGCCGCTGCTGGTGGTCGTGAAGGACTTGAGCGATCCGGCGCGCACGGCATACAGCGCCCGAAAACCCTCGCCTTCATTGAACAGGGGGTCACCCCGCCGCAGCATGGGCTGATGCTGGACCAGTTGCCCAAGCGTGCCGATATCCGCCTCGTCCAGCGATACCGGCAGACAGATCCGGCTCAGGCTGCAGCTGCTGCAGGTCCTTTTCTGACAGGACCCCGCGGGGTCCACCCGATCACGCGCTTTCATGGCTGAAATCCTACACCGGTACCCGGGGCCTCGCCACCGGGATCAGTCACTGAAATGACGGTATCCGGCGGCATCACCGGTCAGCGCCTCGCCGTCAAGCCATACCCCCTCGCCTCGGCCCACCTCGCCAATGCAGCGCACCGCGGTGCGACTGGCCCGCGCCGCCCGAAGGACGGCCGCGTCCGCGCCCGTCGGGGCAGTAAAGCAGAGCTCGTAGTCATCACCGCCGGCAAGTAGGGTCTGCTGGGCCGCGGTGTCGCCCAGCCAGTGTCGCAGCCGCGCCGAGGGCCGACACGCCGCCGCTCGCAGGGCAATGGCCACACCGCTGCGCCGGGCGATATGCCCGACATCCGCCACCAGCCCGTCCGAGACATCGATGGCAGCGCTGGCAATGCCGGCCAGTGCCTGGCCCAGCGCGATACGCGGCTGGGGGGCGACAAACGCGTGCTGCAGGCCCTGCCATCGGCTTCGGTCGCGCTGGGCCGGATCCTGCCACACCGCGAGCCCGCCCATGGCGTCGCCCGGCCGGCCCGATACCCAGACCCGATCGCCGCAGGCCGCGCCGTCACGACGCAGCACCGGCCCATTGGCGTGGCCGGCAATCTGGACGCTGATGCTGAGCGGTCCGCGGGTCACGTCCCCGCCGGTCAGGGCCACGGCGTGGCGCTGGGCCAGTGCATCAAGGCCATCAGCAAAGGCCTTCACCCAGGCCTCGTCGGCTTCGGGCAGGGTCAGCCCCAGCAGCGCCCAGCAGGGCTCGCCCCCCATGGCGGCGATGTCACTCAGGTTGACCGCGAGGGCCCGGTGACCGACCCACTCGGCCGGCAGATCGGCGGGAAAATGCACGCCCTCGACCAGGGTGTCGAGGGCCATCAGCAGGGGCCGGTCATCGCCGGCAAACACCGCGGCGTCATCGCCCACGCCCAGAACCACATCGTCACGCCGTGCCCCCCGATCCGCCAGATAGCGGCCGATCAGGTCAAACTCGGAGGCCCTGGCCATCGCGGTGCCACTCAGCGCCGGCGGCGCTTTCGCTCGTCGGCTCGCAGGGGCTGATCGCGGGCGACCCGATCCAGCACGCCGTTGATGTACTTGTGGCTCTGCTCGGCGCCAAACGCCTTGGCCAGTTCCACCGCCTGGTCGATGCACACCCGGTAGGGCACTTCGAGGCGTTCTTCAAGCTCGTAGGTGCCCAGCCGCAGCAGCGCCCGCTCCACCGGATCAAGATTGGCGGCGGGCCGATCCAGATAGCGGTCATAGGCGGCATCCAGCGAGTCGACACGCTCGGTCACCCCGCGGAACACCTCACTGAAATAATCCAGATCCATGTGCCCCAGCCGGTGATTGCTGAAGAACTGGCGCTGGATGTCGGCCCCATCGCCGCCGGTCATCTGCCACTGGTAGAGCGCCTGGAGGATGCGCCGCCGGGCCCGGGCCCGCGAACGGTTCGCGGTCGCACCCCTCACAGTCGACGCAGCAGGCTGATCATCTCGAGCAGTGCCATGGCGGATTCGGCGCCCTTGTTACCGGCCTTGGTCCCGGCCCGCTCGATGGCCTGCTCGATGCTGTCCGTGGTCAGCACGCCGAACGACACTGGCACATCGCGCTGCTGGCTGACCTGGCCCAGCCCCTTGGCACATTCACCGGCGACGTATTCAAAATGCGGCGTGCCGCCGCGGATGACACAGCCAAGGGCGAGGATGCCGTCGTAGTCACCCGAGCGTGCCAGCCGGTCGGTAACCAGCGGCAGCTCCCACGAGCCCGGCACCCGCACCAGCGTCAGCGAGGCGTCATCCACCCCGTGGCGGACCAGCGTGTCGCGGGCGCCGCCGATCAGCGAGTCGACAATAAAATCATTGAATCGGGTGGCCACCAGCGCGATGCGCGCGTTGCTGGCCATAAAATCACCTTCGAGGGTCTTCATGCTGTTACCGCTGTTGTTATCCGTAAGGTCCGCAAGCGTATATCGCCGCGGGCCGCCTGCAAACCGGCTGCCTAGCCGGCAGCGCCCTGATCATCGCCGGTCTGGACGTAATCGACGACTTCCATCCCGAATCCCGACAGGCCGTACATGATCTTCGGTGACGAGAGAACGCGCATGCGCCGAATGCCGAGGTCCGTGAGGATCTGCGCGCCCACGCCATAGGTCCGCAGCGCCTCGCTCTGATCAGTGATGGTGCGTGGCTCGGGCCGGATCTCGCCGCTCTGGGCCAGGGCCTGGAACTCGCGCATGCGGGTCAGTACCTCCGAGCGATCATCGGCGGTACGCAACATCAGCAGGCAGGCCGCCTCGGCATTGCTGCCGGCGATCTCGTCCAGCGACTGACGCAGCGACCAGGTCTGATCGGGGGCGATGGCGCCAAACAGGTCCGATAGCGTGTTCTCGACCTGGACGCGCACCAGGGCCGGCTGCTCGGGCGCGGGCTGTCCGCGCAGCAGTGCAAAATGCAGCGCACCGTCCACGACGTCCTGATAGGCATACAGATGGAAGGGCCCATGCTCGGTGGGCAGCTCGCAGTCGGCAACCCGCTCCACCGTCCGCTCGTTGCGCACCCGATAGGCGATCAGATCGGCCACCGTGCCGATCTTGATGTCATGGGCCCGGGCGAACGCCAGCAGGTCGTCCCGCCGCGCCATGGTGCCGTCCTCATTGAGCACCTCGACGATCACCGCCGACGGCTCGAAGCCGGCCAGCCGGGCCAGGTCACAGCCCGCCTCGGTGTGGCCGGCGCGGGTCAGCACCCCGCCCGGCTGGGCCATCAGCGGAAACACATGCCCCGGCTGGATGATGTCCTCGGGACGCGCCTGCGGCGCAACGGCGGCCTGGATGGTGCGGGCCCGATCGGCGGCGGAGATCCCCGTGGTCACACCCTGCGCGGCCTCGATGCTGAGGGTGAACTGGGTGCCCTGATGATCGCCCGAGCCCGAGACCATCAGCGGCAGGCGCAACTGCTCGCAGCGCTCGCGACTGAGCGTCAGACAGATGAGACCCCGACCGTAGCGGGCCATGAAATTGACGTCATCCGGCCGCACCATGGACGCCGCCATGAGCAGGTCGCCCTCGTTTTCGCGGTCTTCGTCATCGAGCATCAGCACCATGCGCCCGGCGCTGATGTCGTCGACGATCTCCTCGATGCTGTTGAACGCCATGATCAGTCCTTCAAAAAGCCGTTGCGCCGCAGCAGGGCCTCGCTCACCCCACCGGTGGAACCCGCCGTGTCACCCTGCAGCAGGCGCTCGAGATAGCGCGCGACCAGATCCACTTCAAGGTTGACCGGATGCCCCGCCTGGTAGGTGCCCAGGGTGGTGACCGCCGCGGTGTGGGGGACGATATTGACCTCGAACTCGCTTGCCTCGACGCGATTGACCGTGAGGCTGATGCCCTCGATGGCAATCGAACCCTTCTCGGCGATGTAGTGCGCCAGCGCCTGGGGCGCGCGAAACCGCCAGCGCTCCGAGCGACCTGCCGGTGTCCGCGCGACCACCTCGCCGACGCCGTCGATATGACCGCTGACCAGATGCCCGCCAAGCGGCGTCGACAGGGTCAGGGCCGGCTCCAGGTTGACGCCGTCGCCGGGCCTGAGCCGGCCCAGCGTGGTGCGCTCGAGGCTTTCCAGCGACACATCGGCGGCAAATCCCTCGGCGTCAATTTCCACCGCGGTCAGACAGCAGCCATTGACCGCCATGCTGTCACCGATCTGCAGGCGGTCCATCTCCAGTCCGTCCACCGCGAAGCGCATGCGCCGATCCGAGCCCGTCTCGCGACTCTCCTGCAGCACGCCCATTGCCTGAATAATCCCCGTGAACATTCAACCGTCCTCCGCGTCGTCCCGCATTGTCATCGTCAGCCGAAGCTCATCGCCCACGCGGCGAACGTCCTGCCAGCGCAGTGCAATCCGATCGCTCATCACCTCGAGGCCCGGCAGGGTCAGCAGCGGCTGACCGTCGTGCCCCATCAGATGCGGCGCCAGGTAGACGATCAGCTCATCGACCCAACCCGCCTGCAGCCACGCCCCGGTCAGCCGCGAACCGGCCTCCATCCAGACCTCGTTGATGGCCGCCGCACCCAGGGCGTCAAGCGCCGCCACCGGCGCGACATGGCCATCCTCGCCCGGCGCCACCTGCCACAGCTCGGCGCCGGCATGAACCCGCTCGGCCTCGCGGGCCGGCATGGTGCCGCCATGGATCAGCACCACCCCGCGCTCATCCGCCAGCAACCCGGCGTCGGGCGGCGTGCGCAGGTCGCTATCAATCACCACCCGACGCGGTGCCAGCCAGTCGCCCTCGACATCCCGGACGGTCAACGCCGGATCGTCGGCAATCACGGTATCCACCCCGGTGACGATGGCACTGCTCGCCGCCCGCCAGCGGTGCACATCGCGACGGGCCGCGGGGCTGGTAATCCAGCGGCTCTCGCCGGTGGCCATGGCGGTGCGGCCATCTGCACTCGCCGCCAGCTTGGCGCGCACATAGGGCCGGCCCTCGCGCATGCGCCGGAAAAACCCCGGGTTGAGTGCCTCGCTCTGCGCCGCCATCAGACCTGCGGCCACCGCCACGCCCGAGTCGCGCAGGCGCTCCAGCCCCTGCCCCGCCACCCGCGGGTTGGGGTCACTGGCCGCGGCCACCACCCGTGCCACGCCGGCCTCGATCAGCGCGTCGGCGCACGGCGGCGTCCGCCCGTAATGGCTGCAGGGCTCAAGGGTCAGGTAGGCCGTCGCCCCCGCGGCATCCCCACCGGCCGCCCGCAGCGCCAGCACCTCGGCATGCGGCTCGCCGGCCCGCTCGTGCCAGGCCTCACCGATGCAGATCCCGTCGCGCACCAGCACACAACCGACCCGCGGGTTGGGATCGGCCGTCCAGCGGCCGCGCTCGGCAAGCTGCAGGGCGCGGGCCATCCAGGCATGATCAGCGGCGCTGAAATCACTCAATAGCTGGGTCCGTCCTCCGTCGGCGGCTGATCATGCCCCTCAAGGCCCTCGATGACTTCGCGGAACGCGCTCACGTCCTGAAAGCTGCGATACACCGAGGCAAACCGCACATAGGCCACCTGATCGAGCTCGCGCAGCTCTTCCATCACCCAGTCGCCCAGCGTGCTGGCAGGGACTTCGCCGTCCCCCAGTGCCTGCACGCGCTGACGGATGCGATTGAGCGCCGCCTCCACCGCCTCGGTCGCTACCGGGCGCTTTTCGAGGGCCCGCAGCATGCCGTTGCGCAGGCGCTGCTCGTCGAACTGCACCCGCGTGCCGTCCCGCTTGACCACCCGCGGCATCAGCAGCTCCGCCGACTCATAGGTGGTGAACCGCTCGTTGCAGCCGGCACACTCACGCCGGCGCCGGACCTGATCGCCCTCGCTGGCAAGGCGCGAGTCGATGACCCGGGTGTCCTGGGCGTGGCAGAAGGGACAGCGCATGGGTCGGGTCAGCCCTGCAGGGCTTCGTAGACCGGAAAGCGCTTGCAGATGTCGGTCACCTGATCGCGGACGCGATCGCGCACCGACGCGTCGTTGATGTTATCGAGCACGTCACAGATCCAGCCGGCCAGCTCGCGGCTTTCCGCCTCGCCGAAGCCGCGGGTGGTGATCGCCGGCGTGCCAATGCGCAGGCCCGACGTCACGAACGGCGACTGCGGATCGTTGGGCACGGTGTTCTTGTTGACGGTGATATGCGCGTCTTCCAGCGCAGCATCCGCCGCCTTGCCGGTCAGTCCCTTGTTGACCAGATCCATCAGCAGCAAGTGGTTGTCGGTGCCCCCGGAGACCACGTCGTAGCCGCGCGCCATCACCGTCTCGGCCATGGCCCGGGCGTTGGCGACCACCTGCTCCTGGTAGTCCCGGAAACCCGGATCCTGCGCCTCGAGAAAGGCCACGGCCTTGCCGGCGATGGCGTGCATCAGCGGTCCGCCCTGGGTGCCCGGAAAGATCAGCGACTGCAGCTTCTTGGTGACGTCGGGGTTTTCCCGCGCCAGGATCAGCCCGCCACGCGGCCCGCGCAGGCTCTTGTGGGTGGTGGTGGTGACCACATCGGCATGGGGCACCGGGCTGGGATAGACCCCGGTGGCCACCAGCCCCGCGATGTGTGCCATATCGGCCACCAGCCAGGCGCCCACCGCGTCGGCGATGGCCCGGAAGCGCGCCCAGTCGATGACCCGCGAATAGGCCGAAAAACCCGCCACGATGATCGTCGGGCGATGCTCCCGCGCCAGTGCCTCGACCTGCTCGTAGTCGATCTCGCCGGTGTCTGAGGTCACGCCATACTGCACCGGGTTGTAGATCTTGCCCGAGAAGTTGGGCTTGGCGCCGTGGGTCAGGTGCCCGCCATGATCGAGGCTCAGTCCCAGCAGGGTGTCGCCCGGCCGCGCCAGTGCCATGAACACGGCCAGGTTGGCACTCGAGCCCGAGTGCGGCTGGACGTTGGCGTAGGCCGCCCCGAACAGCGTTTTGGCGCGCTCAATGGCCAGATTCTCGGCAATGTCCACGTACTGGCAGCCGCCGTAGTAGCGCTTGCCCGGATAGCCCTCGGCGTACTTGTTGGTGAGTACGCTGCCCTGCATCTCGAGCACGCGCGGGCTGGCGTAGTTTTCCGAGGCGATCAGCTCGATGTGCGTCTCCTGACGATCGCGCTCCTGATCGATCGCGGCGGCCAGCTCGGGGTCGAATCCGGCAACACTCATGTCGGTGGAATACATGCCTGTCCTCGTCGTGTGGGGGAAACCGGTTTGAGCCCACCAGTCTAGCGAAATTCCCTTTCGCATGCATTGAGTGGGTGCTTCTCTCGGCGGCCGAGAGTTCGTAGACTAAGGGGATGGCACAATATATCTACACGATGAACCAGGTGGGCAAGGTCGTCCCGCCCAAAAAGCCCATCCTCCGCGACATCTCGCTGTCGTTTTTCCCCGGCGCCAAGATTGGCGTGCTGGGCCTGAACGGTTCGGGCAAATCAACACTGCTGCGGATCATGGCCGGTCTCGACACCGAGATCGAGGGCGAGGCCCGCGCCCAGGCCGGCACCCGGATCGGCTATCTGCCCCAGGAGCCCGAGCTGGACTCGGCCAAGGATGTGCGCGGCAACGTCGAAGAAGGCGTCGCCGACACCAAGGCCCTGATCGACCGCTTCAACGCGGTGTCCGCCCAGTTCGCCGATCCGGAGGCCGATTTCGAGGCGCTGATGGCCGAGCAGGGCAAGCTTCAGGACCAGATCGACGCCGCCGATGCCTGGGATCTCGAGCGCAAGCTCGACCAGGCGGCGGAGGCCCTGCGCCTGCCGCCCTGGGAGGCCAGCGTCGACACCCTGTCCGGTGGCGAGCGCCGGCGCGTGGCGCTATGCCGGCTGCTGCTGTCCAACCCCGACATGCTGCTGCTCGACGAGCCCACCAACCACCTCGACGCCGAGTCGGTGGCCTGGCTCGAGCGCTTTCTGGCCGAGTTCGAGGGCACCGTGGTGGCGGTCACCCATGACCGCTACTTCCTCGACAACGTGGCCGGCTGGATCCTCGAGCTCGACCGCGGTCACGGCATCCCCTGGCAGGGCAACTATTCGTCGTGGCTCGAACAAAAGGAAAAGCGCCTCGCCCAGGAGGCCCGCGAGCAGGCCGCGCATCGCAAGGCCATGCAGGCCGAGCTCGAGTGGGTGCGCTCCAACCCCAAGGGTCGGCAGTCCAAGAACAAGGCCCGGCTCAAGCAGTTCGACGAGCTCCAGTCGAAGGAATTCCAGGCCCGCAACGAGACCAACGAGATCTACATTCCGCCGGGCCCGCGCCTGGGCAACGTCGTGGTCGAGGCCGATGGCGTGCGTAAGGCGTTTGGCGATCAGCTGCTGGTGGATGATCTCTCGTTTACGCTGCCTGCCGGCGGGATCTGCGGGATCATCGGCCCCAACGGCGCCGGCAAGACCACGATGTTCCGCATGATCGTCGGCCAGGAGACCCCCGATGACGGTCAGCTGCGCCTGGGCGACACCGTCGATCTGGCCTACGTGGATCAGAGCCGCGATCACCTCGACGACAGTCGCACTGTCTGGGAGGAAATCTCCGACGGGCATGATCTGCTTCAGGTCGGCCACTACGAGGTCAATTCGCGGGCCTACGTGGGGCGGTTCAACTTCAAGGGCCAGGATCAGCAGAAGCGCATCGGCGAGCTCTCCGGCGGCGAGCGCAACCGCGTGCATCTGGCCAAGCTGCTGCAGCGCGGCGGCAACCTGCTGTTGCTCGACGAGCCCACCAACGATCTCGACGTCGAAACCCTGCGGGCACTGGAAGAGGCGCTGCTGGTGTTCCCCGGATCGGCCATGGTGATCTCCCATGACCGCTGGTTTCTCGACCGCATTGCCACGCATATCCTTGCCTTCGAGGGCGACAGCCAGGTCAACTTCTTCGAGGGCAACTATCAGGAATACGAGGCGGACCGGCGCCGGCGGCTCGGTGACGAGGCCATGAACCCGCACCGCATCAAGTACCGCAGGCTCGCCGGCTGATGGCGGGTCACCCGCCGCGCACCGCCACCCTGCTCATGCACTGCCCGGACAAGCCGGGCGTGGTGGCGGCGGTAACCCGTTTTCTGGCCACCCACGGCGCCAACATCGTCGACCTGGACCAGCATGTCGACCGCGCCGAGGGCGTGTTCTTCATGCGGGTGCGCTGGGAGCTCGAGGGATTCGCCCTGAATGCCGAGGCGTTCGAGGCCGCCTTTCGCAGCGGTATCGCCGAACACTTCGACGCTGTCTGGCAGCTGCATCACCAGGACCGGCCACTGCGGCTGGCGCTGTTTGTCTCGAAGATGTCGCACTGCCTCTACGACCTGCTGTCGCGCTGGCAGTCCGGCGAGTGGGCCGTCGAGATCCCGCTGATCATCAGCAATCACGAGACCCTGCGTCCGGTGGCCCGGCAGTTCGGCATCCCCTTCCACTGCTTTGCCATCACCGCCGAGACCAAGGCCGCCCAGGAGGCCGCCGAAATCGAGCTGCTCGAACAGCACAGCATCGATCTGGTAGTGCTGGCCCGCTACATGCAGATCGTCGGCCCGGATCTGATCAACGCCTTCCCCCAGCGGATCATCAACATCCACCACTCGTTTCTGCCCGCCTTTGCCGGCGCCCGTCCCTACCACGCCGCGCATGCCCGTGGCGTGAAGATCATCGGCGCCACCAGCCACTACGTGACCGAAGACCTGGACGCCGGGCCGATCATCGAGCAGGACGTCACCCGCATCACGCACCGCGATTCCATCAAGGCGCTGGTGCGCAAGGGTCAGGATCTTGAAAAGCTGGTGCTGGCGCGCGGCGTCTGGGCGCATCTGCAGCGCCAGACCCTGGTCTATCGCAACCGCACCATCGTGTTCAGTTAGCGCAGTCGGGCCGGCGGCCGGCGGCCTGGGCCTGCTCGTAGCGATAAATGGCAGTGGGCAACTCGGCCCGCAGATCGGCGATGCGCGTCTCGCCCGAGGGATGGGTGGAGAGGAACTCCGGCGGCGCATCGCCACCGGCATCGGCCATGTTCTGCCACAGCGCGACACTGGCGCGCGGATCAAACCCGGCATCCGCCATCAGCCCCAGGCCGATCTCGTCGGCCTCGGACTCGTGGGTGCGACTGAACGGCAGGATGATCCCCACCTGCGCGCCCACGCCCAGCACCGCCATGATCCGCTGGCGCTGCGGATCGTCACCCGCCGCCACCTGCAACGCCCCCAGCCCCAGCGCCGTCGCCATTTCGGTGGACATCCGCTCATTGGCATGTTCGGCCATGACATGGGCGATTTCATGGGCAATCACCGCCGCCAGCTGATCGGGGTTTTCGGTGACCGCCAGCAGACCGGTGTAAACACCGATCTTGCCTCCGGGCAGCGCAAAGGCGTTGACCTGATCGCTGTCAAAGACCGTCACCTCCCAGCCGTCGCGGGCGTACTCCTCGGGCACCTGCGGGATGATGGCCCGGGCCACGCACTCGACCCGCTCAACCTGCGGGCCCGCTTCGAGGATCGGCTCGGCGTCTTGCATCTCGCGGTAGGCCGCCACCCCCATGCTGCGCATCTGCGCATCGGGCATGAACTGCAGCTGCGTGCGACCGGTGGGCGACGTGGCGCAGGCCGTCAGCAACGCCACCAGCACGACGGCCGCCAGTGCCCGGGCACCGCTAGCGATCATCGGTGTCTTCGTTATCGTCATCGCGATCGCGGCGGGGGAAGTCCGCCGGTGGCTCGATGGGCGGCAAACCGGCGCGCCGCTGGGCGAGGATCTGGCGGGTCAGCGTGGCCATGCCCACCGCCAGCGCCAGCAGCGCGGCAATGGCGATGGGCGCAAAGGTCACGAACGGCGTCATGAACAGCAGCCATAGCGCCGCGCCCAGCCCCAGCCAGCGCCCGGCGAACGTCCCGGCGTTGTCACGGCACCAGCGTGCCCGCTCATCCGCGTCGGCATCGGCCAGGGGCGGCCGGCGCAGGTGCCAGGTGAGCGACCAGAAGGCCAGCAAGCGTGCAATCCAGTGGGTCATGGCCGCATTATGCATCGCCACTCGCTGGGGTAAAGCGCCGGATGGCGTATACTATCCGGTCAACCTGTCCATGCGGAGACCACTTGATGCCGGATCGCGTCCAGCAACTGCGTGAAGCGCTCAGCCAGCGCATCCACCTGCTCGACTGTGCCATGGGCACGATGATCCAGGCCTGCGAGCTGACCGAGCCCGATTTCCGGGGCGAGCGGTTCGCCGACCATCCCCGGGATCTGAACGGCAACAACGACCTGCTGGTGCTGACCCGCCCGGATATCATCGAGCAGATCCACCGGGACAATCTGGCGGCCGGCTCGGATATCGTCGAGACCAACACCTTCTCGGCCACCACCATCGCCCAGGCCGACTACGGGCTCGAGCCGCTGGCCCGCGAGATCAATGTCGAGGCGGCGCGGATTGCCCGCCGCGCCTGCGACGAGGCCGAGGCCCAGACCCCCGATCGACCGCGCCTGGTGGCCGGCGCCATCGGCCCGACCAACCGCACCGCGTCGATCTCGCCGGACGTCAACGACCCCGGCAAGCGCAACGTCACCTTCGACGAGCTCACCGTGGCCTATCGCGAGGCCGCCGAGGGCCTGATCGAGGGCGGCGCCGATCTGCTGCTCATCGAGACGATCTTCGACACCCTCAACGCCAAGGCGGTGATCTACGCCCTCGAGGCGCTGTTCGCCGATCGCGGCGAGCGCTGGCCGGTGATGATCTCGGGCACCATCACCGATGCCTCCGGGCGCACCCTGTCGGGTCAGACCACCGAGGCGTTCTGGAACTCGGTGCGCCACGCCAATCCCTTCACGGTGGGGCTCAACTGCGCGCTGGGCGCCGATCTGATGCGCCCGTTCGTCCAGGAAATCAGCCGCGTCGCCGACACCTTCGTCACCATCTACCCCAACGCCGGCCTGCCCAACGAGTTCGGCGAGTACGACCACTCGGCGGAGTTCATGGCCGGGATCATGAAGGAGTTTGCCGAGAGCGGGTTCGTCAACATCATCGGTGGCTGCTGCGGGACCACGCCCGAGCACATCCGGGCCCTGGCCGAGGCCGTCGATGGTATTCCGCCGCGGCCCATCCCCGCGCCCGAGCCGGCCATGCGCCTGTCCGGGCTCGAGCCCTGCAACATCGGCGACGAGGCGCTGTTCGTGAACATCGGTGAGCGCACCAACGTGACCGGATCGGCCCGCTTCAAGCGCCTGATTATGGAAGGCGACTACGACACCGCGCTCGAGGTGGCGCGCGATCAGGTCGACGGCGGCGCCCAGATCATCGACGTCAACATGGACGAGGGCATGCTCGACGCCACCGAGGCGATGGAGAGCTACCTCAAGCTGATCGCCACCGAGCCCGAGATCGCCCGGGTACCGGTCATGGTCGACTCCTCCAAGTGGGACGCCATGATCGCCGGGCTCAAGTGGATTCAGGGCAAGTCCGTGGTCAACTCGATCTCGCTCAAGGAGGGCGAAACCCCGTTTCTCGAGCAGGCCGCCGAACTCAAGCGCCACGGCGCCGCGGTGGTGGTGATGGCCTTCGACGAGCAGGGTCAGGCCGACACCTACGAGCGACGCATCAGCATCTGTCAGCGCGCCTACAAGCTGCTCACCGAGCGGATCGGCTTTCCGGCCGAAGACATCATCTTTGACCCCAACATCTTTCCGGTGGCCACGGGCATCGCCGAGCACGACCGCTATGCGGTGGACTTCATCGAGGCCACGCGCTGGATCAAGCACAACCTGCCCCACGCCAAGGTCAGCGGCGGGCTGTCGAACCTGTCGTTCTCGTTCCGCGGCAACAACGCGGTGCGCGAGGCCATGCACTCGGTGTTTCTGTATCACTCCATCCGCGCCGGTCTGGACATGGCCATCGTCAACGCCGGCCAGCTCGAGGTGTACGACGACATCGACCCCGAGCTGCGCGAGCATGTCGAAGACGTGGTGCTGGCGCGGCGTGACGACGCCACCGAGCGCCTGCTGGATCTGGCCGAGCGCTACAAGGGCCAGGGCGGCAAGAAAAAGGAAGAGGATCGGGCCTGGCGCGAGCAGCCCGTGGCAAAGCGCCTGGAGCACGCCCTGGTCAAGGGCATCGCCGATTACACCGACGACGACGTCGAAGAGGCGCGCCAGCAGTTCAACCGCCCCATCGAGGTCATTGAAGGCCCGCTGATGGATGGCATGAACGTGGTCGGCGACCTGTTCGGCGAGGGCAAGATGTTTCTGCCCCAGGTGGTCAAGTCGGCACGGGTCATGAAAAAGGCGGTGGCCTATCTGCTGCCCTACATCGAAGAGGAGAAGGCCGCGAATGGCGGCGGCGACGACGAGCCGGCCGGGCGCATCCTGCTGGCCACGGTCAAGGGCGATGTCCACGACATCGGCAAGAACATCGTCGGCGTGGTCCTGCAATGCAACAACTTCGAGGTCACCGACCTGGGGGTCATGGTGCCCGCCGAGCAGATCCTGGACGCCGCCGTCGAGACCAACGCCGACGTCATCGGCCTGTCCGGGCTGATCACCCCGTCGCTGGACGAAATGGTCAACGTCGCCAAGGAGATGCAGCGTCGGGGTATGTCCACCCCGCTGCTGATCGGCGGCGCCACCACCTCGCGGGTGCACACGGCGGTCAAGATCGACCCGCGCTACGACCAGGACGTCATCTACGTCAAGGACGCCTCGCGCGCCGTCGGCGTCGCCAGCAACCTGGTCAGCGACACCCGCTACGAGGCGTTTGCCGCCGACATCCGCAGCGAGTACGAGCGCGTGCGCAAGCAGCACGAGGGTCGTCAGCGGCGTCACAAGTGGCTGAACCTCGAGGCGGCCCGGGCCAATCGCACCCCCGTGGACTGGCAGGCCTACGAGCCGGTGCGCCCCGCTGCCCCCGGCATCCACGAAATCGAGCCCGCGCTGGACGAGCTCGTGGACTACATCGACTGGACGCCGTTCTTCCACGCCTGGGAGCTGGCGGGCTCGTATCCGAAGATCCTCGACGACGAGATCGTCGGCGAAGAGGCGCGCAAGCTGCATGCCGACGCGGTGGCCATGCTCGAGCAGCTGGTGGCCGAAAAGTGGCTGACCGCCCGGGGCGTGTTCGGCCTGTTCCCCGCCAACGCCGTGGGGGACGACACCGAGATCTACACCGGCGAGGACCGCACCGAGGTGCTGACCACGCTGCATCATCTGCGCCAGCAGAATGAAAAGCCCGACGGCCGGCCCAACCAGTCACTGGCGGATTACGTCGCCCCGCGCGAGACCGGTCATGGCGACTGGATGGGGGCCTTTGCGGTGACCACGGGGCTGGGTATTGATGCACCGGTGGCACGCTTCGAGGCCGACCACGACGACTACAACTCGATCATGGTCAAGGCCCTCGCCGACCGACTGGCCGAGGCCTTTACCGAGATGCTGCATCAACGCGTGCGCCGCGAGTTCTGGGGCTATCAGCCCGACGAGCGGCTCGACAACGCCGCGCTGATCGCCGAAAAGTACCGCGGCATCCGCCCGGCACCGGGGTATCCGGCCTGTCCCGATCACACCGAAAAGGACCGGCTCTGGGCGTTGCTGGATGTTGAGAACCGCATCGGCCTGCGGCTCACCGAAAGCCGCGCCATGTTCCCCACCGCCGCGGTGTCGGGCTGGTACTTCGGCCACCCGGACAGTCGCTATTTTGGCGTCGGCCGCATCTATCGCGACCAGGTCGAGGACTATGCCCGGCGCAAGGGCATGACGGTCACCGAGGTCGAGCGCTGGCTTGCCCCCAACCTTGGCTATGAGCCCGAGGCGGGCTGATTTGCATGCACGCCGCAGTTCGGCAGACTGGAGACTTTCTACAGGCAATGCGAGATCCATCATGAACCGACCCACCGCCCATCGGGCCCTGCTGACGGCCCTTCTGCCGATCCTTCTGCTGGCCGGCGGCGCGGCCCCGGCCCAGGACAGCAACGCCGACTCGGCCCTCGAGCCGCAGGCGGAGCGCCCCCAGGCCGAGGTGCGCGAGCGTAACCAGGACTGGATCGTGCGCTGCCAGCCCGCGCCGGAAGATGCCTTTGGTGCCGGCGAGTTCTGCGAGATGTACCAGCAGGTCAGCGAGCAGGAGAACGACCAGACCGTCCTCGAGGCGGTGATCGGCTTTCCGCCCGATTCCGAACGGCCGGTGGCGCTGTTCAATCTGCCCCTGGGCATGCTGTTGCCACCGGGGGTCGCGATGAGCATTGACGGGGGCGAGGCCGAGCGCTTTGCCGTGCAGATCTGCCTGCAGGCCGGCTGCCGCACCAGCATTGAGCTTGGCGATGAGCTGCTCAGCCAGATGCGTAGCGGCGAGCGCGCCACCCTGACCATTGCCGATCCGCAGAACCGCGAGGTCGAGATTCCGCTGTCGCTGCTTGGCTTCAGTGCATCGCTCGACACGCTGCGCGAGAACCGGCCCTGAGGCCGGCCTGTCATTCACGCACGAGGAGGATCTGATTCCAATGGAACTGATCATCAACCCGGGCGACGGTGTCCACCTCTCGGACGCCCTTCGCGACCACGTCCATCACAAGCTCGAGCCGGTTGAGCGCAAGCACGGCGAGCGCCTGACCCGCATCGAGGTGCACTTCAAGGACGACAACGCCCACAAGGGCGGGGCCGACGTGCACTGCCTGCTCGAGGCGCATCCGCGCGGCCGCGATCCGCTGGTGGCCGAGGCGGTGGCCGAAGACGCCTACACCGCTGCCCATCAGGCCGCCGGCAAGCTGGATCGCACGCTTGCGCACCACTTCGGCAAGGATGATCGCGTCCGGCGGCACTGAGTGATCCGCGTCATCAGCGACTGGCTCGGGCTGATCGGCTCGGGCCTGATCCCCGTTCGCGACGGCGTGTTGCGCAACGGGCTGCGGCGTTGGGCGGTCACGCTGGTGCTGGGCGGACTGCTGCCCTTCGCCCTGGCCTACTACGCCCTGGGACTGGGGCTCGACGAAATCCTGTTCCGGCGCTATCGACGCCAGCCTGTCCGACGGCCGGTGTTCATCCTGGGTGTGCCGCGCAGCGGCACCACCGCCCTCCACGAAGCGCTTGCCCACGACCCGCAGTTCACCACCCAGCAAACCTGGGAATGCCTGCTTGCCCCGGCCATCAGCCATCGCTACGCCTGGCGCGCACTGGCACGCCTCGACCGGCGTCTGGGACGGCCACTGCAGCGCTTTGCCGGCGCCCTCAACCGCCGCTTTCTGGCCCCGCTCACCGACGCCCATCCGATTTCGGCGCGCGCGCCCGAGGAGGACTACCTGAGCCTGCTGCCGTGGCTGTCGGCATTCATCCTTGTCGTGGCCTTTCCCGACAGCCGCCGGCTATGGCGCCTGGGCCGGGGCGATGCGGCGCTCACCGAGGCCGAAAAACGCCGCCTGATGCGCCACTACCGCCGTAACATCCAGCGCCATCTGTTCTTTCATGGTGGCCAGCGCACTTACCTGGCCAAAAACGCCAGTCACGCCACGCTGGTGGCGACGCTGCAGACGGCTTTCCCGGATGCCCGCTTTATCGCCTGTCTGCGCGATCCCGCCGAGGTGGTGTCGTCGCAGCTCTCGAGCCTTGCCCCGGGGCTGGAGGCACTGCACGGGCGTATCCACCGCGACGCGCTCACCCGGCGCATGCTCCGGCAGCTGCATTTCGGCTACACCCAACTGCTCTCGGTGCTGCCCCGACGCGCCGCCGGGCGCGCCGTGCTCATCCCGCTGCCCGCCCAGCGCCAGGGACTGGCGGCGACGCTGCGCGAGACCTACGCCGCCCTCGCGCTGCCCCTGGACCCGGGCTTTGCCGGCCACCTCGAGGCCCTCGACGCGCGGGCGCGTCGGCATCGCTCGGGGCATCGCCACGCCCTTGGCGACCACGACCTGGACGCGGATGCCATCGCCGAGCGCTTCACCGCTATCCGCGCGGCCTTTGATTTTGCCGCCACGCGGCCACGGCGTGCGGATCAGCTCACGGCCCTCGAGCCTCGCCCGCGGGTGCGGGTGGTCTCGGACGCCGCGCCCCAGCGCAACGGCGTCGGCACCTACTACAGCGATCTTATCGAGCATCTGCGCGACAGCGTCGGCGCCATCGACCTGGTCGCCGCGGGCGATCCCGACCAGCCTCAGCCCCACTGGTACGAAACGGGCCTGCCCGGCGATGCCACCCAGCGCATCGCCGTGCCGGCGCCGCGGGCGTTCTGGCGCCGCCTCGAGGCCTCGCAACCGGACACGCTGATCGTTGCCACGCCGGGGCCCTATGGGCTACTGGCCGCCCTGATGGCGCGACGCCTGGGCGCGCGGCTGATCTTTGGCCTGCACACCGACTACGAGGCGCTGGCCGCACTCTACTGGGGCCGGCTGCGGGGCTGGCTGAATCGCGCGCTGATGGCGCGTGTAAACGCGGCGGTGTTTCGGCGTGCGGCGGTCGTGGTCAGCAACTCGGCGCACATGCACCAGCTGGCCCGGGACAAGGGCGCCCGCCACGCGGTCCGCGTCCATACCCCCGTTCCCCGGGCGTTTCTCGACACGCCGGTGGCCCCGCTCGAGACCCCACCGCGGCGGATTCTGTTTGTGGGCCGGCTGGCGGCGGAGAAACGCGTCGAAGCAGTGATTGACGCCGCGGCGGCACACCCCGGCTGCCGGCTGCGCATCGCCGGCGACGGCCCTCAGCGCGAGACCGTCGAGGCCGCCGCCGCGCGGCTCGACAATCTGGATTATCTGGGTTGGCTGGATCGCGATGCACTGCTCGAAGCGCTGGATGCCAGTGACCTGCTGGTCCTGCCCTCGCGGGTCGAGGCCTTCGGCACCGTTGCCCTCGAGGCCATGGCCCGCGGACGAGTCACGCTGGTCTCGTCGGGCTGCGGGATTGCCGACTGGCCGGAGTTTGCGCCGGGCCTGCGGGTGATGGGCCCGGACGAGGGTGTCGATCAGGCCCTGCAGCGGCTTTTCGATGAACCGCCGGCGGCCCTTGCCGAGTGCGCGGCCACGGCCCGGACCCAGGCCGTGGCCATGACCCAGCGCTGTCTGGATGAATGGCAGGCGCTGATCCGGCCATGAAACGTCCCGCCGTCTGCCTGAGCATTCACGATGTCATGCCCGAGACCCTGGCGCCGGTGGCGGCGCTGATCGCCCGCTGCCGGGGCCATGGCTGGCCGCCGCCGACGCTGCTGGTGGTGCCCGGACGCGACTGGGACCGGGCCGGCATCGCGCAGCTGCAGCGCTGGCAGGCCGACGGCCATCGTCTGGCCGGCCACGGCTGGCGGCATGCGATTGACGGGTTCGGCGGCATCAAACATCGCCTCCACAGCGCGCTCATCTCGCGCCGGGTGGCCGAACACCTGAGTCTGGATGCCGAGGGGATCCTGGCGCTGATGGGCCGCTGTCATGACTGGTTTGCCCAGCAGGGCCTGACCGCCGACGGGCTCTATGTGCCCCCGGCCTGGGCGCTGGGTGCAGTGCCGCTGCGACGGCTGAACGAACAACCATTCAGCGCCGTGGAGACATTGAGGGGGATCTACTCATGCGCCGATGGGCGCTGGCGGTATCGCGGGCTGCTCGGCTACGAGGCGGGCAACCGCTTTCAGAAGGCGGCGCTGCAGATCAGCAACGCCGTCAATCGACGCCGGGCGCCGGCGGCGGGGCTGCGCATCGGGTTGCATCCCCGGGATGCGCAGCTGCCGCTGGCGGGCGCCATGGAACGGGATCTGGCGCGGTTCAGCCCGCGTCCGCCAGCAGGCGGTTGACCTCGTCCCAGTTCACCACGTCCCAGAACGCCTCAACGTAATCCGGGCGCCGGTTCTGATAGCGCAGGTAGTAGGCGTGCTCCCAGACATCGATGCCCAGCACCGGGCGGCCCGGCTGTTCGGCGACGTCCATGATCGGATTGTCCTGGTTGGGCGTCGAGGTGACCTTGAGGCCCTCCGGCGTGTGAATCAGCCACGCCCAGCCCGAACCGAAGCGGCCCAGTGCGGCGTTGGTGAAGGTCTCGCGAAACGTCTCGAACGAGCCGAACGCCTGGTCGATGGCATCGGCCACCGCCCCGGTGGGCGCGCCGCCGCCGTTGGGCGAGAGCATCTTCCAGAACAGCGAGTGGTTGTAGTGCCCGCCGCCGTTGTTACGCACCGCCGTCGGCAGGGCCGAGACACCGGTCAGCAGCGATTCGAGCGGCTGGTCGGCGTGATCGGTCCCATCCACCGCAGCGTTGAGTTTGGTGACATAGGTGTTGTGATGCTTGGTGTGATGGATCTCCATGGTGCGCGCATCAATGGAGCGGTCCAGTGCATCATAGTCGTAGGGCAAATCCGGTAGCGTAAAGGCCATTTGGATCTCCTTTTGCGGTTGCAAGGCGGTTTCAAGGACGGGGGCCGCTGCGGCCCAACCCCAAAATCGTACCCCTGCAGTCCCATTTTGGCCAGCATCGGGCTGGCCAAGCCCCGCCCGCATCGGCAATACTCTCGGGTTATCAACGCCCGTTGCCATCGGAGTCCGATCATGGTTTTTCCCAAGTCCCTGCCTATTCTCGCCGCCTGCCTGAGCCTTGGCGCCTGCAGCATGCTGCCGGGCATCGGCGACGGTGAATCGGCGAGTCCCGCCGAGGCCGAAGCCGAAGCCTCGGCTCCCTCCGCAGGCGACGAGTTCGTCAGCAGCGTCAGCACGCCTGAGCTCACGGTCAGCACCCAGGCGCCGGGCAACGAGTTCCGCCAGGTGGATCAGTTCACGCGCTACGCGCGGGTCAACTGCAACATCAGCTCGCAGCGCGCGGCCGGCCTCGAGACCATCGTGCGCAAGCTGCGTGACGAGGCCGCCGCCGGCAACGCCGATTACCTGCGCATCGTCGGCGCCGGGCCGCTCTACAACCGCGGCATCTGCGACGAGTATCAGCTGCAGCTCAGTGGCACCGCTTATCAGCGCGGTGCCGGCGGCCAGACCGGCAGCGGCCAGGTGGACAGCAGCGCCGGGACAGCCCCGGCCACCGATTCACTGGCCGGCCGGCTCGAAGAGCTCGAGGCACTGCGGGACCGGGGCCTGATCAATCAGAACGAATACGAGCAGCTCCGCGAGCGGGTTCTCGACGAAGCCTACTGAAGGGCCAGGGCACATGAGTGACAGTCTGCGCGATCAGCTGCTGAAGTCGGGCCTGGTCGACGAACAGTCGGTCAAAAAGACCCGCAGCAGCAAACGCAAAAAGCGCCGTCGCGGCGAGACCGATGCCGAACAGGCGGCGGCCAGCGACGCCGCCGCCCAGCGCGAGGCCGACCGCCGCGCCCGCGATCGCACCCTCAACGCCCGCCGCGAGGAAGCCCGGCGTCAGCACGAGGCCGAACAGGCGGCGCGGCAGAAGGTCGTGGACACGGAGATCCGCCACGACGGCGATGAACGCTTTCAATTCAGCCACAACGGGCGCATTCGGCCGATCCATGTCAGCGCCGCCCAGCGCCGCGAGCTGGCCGCAGGACGCCTTGCCATTGCCCGCACCCGGGGGCGATACCGGCTGATCCCCGCCGATATCGTCGAGTTTGTCCAGTCCCGGGCGCCGTTTCTGATCGCCTGGACCGCCGAGCACAGCGGCGGCGACGACGAGGACGATGCCTACGCCGACTTCCCGGTGCCCGACGATATGATCTGGTAGCTCCAGAGCAGGAAGGCGTAGCGGTAGGCGACCTCCTCGAGATACTGAAAGCGGCCGCCCGGCCCGCCGTGGCCGGCACTCATATGGGTGTGCAGCAACACCGTGCCGGCGGGTTGGCCTTCGCTGCGCAGCCGGGCCACCCACTTGGCCGGCTCCCAGTAGGTCACCCGCGGATCCGACACCCCGGCGGTCACCAGCAGATCCGGGTAGGCCCGCGGCGCAATATTGTCGTAGGGCGAATAGGCAGCGATATCGGCATACGCATGGGCGCTCTCGATCGGGTTGCCCCACTCGGGCCATTCCGGCGGCGTCAGCGGCAGGTCGGGATCGAGCATGGTGTTGAGCACATCCACGAACGGCACATCCGCCACGGCGGCCTGAAACAGTTCGGGACGCTGGTTGAGCACCGCCCCCACCAGCATGCCCCCCGCACTGCCGCCATGGGCCGCGATGCGCCCGGTGCCGGTGTAGCCCGCCGCGATCAGCGCCTCGGCACAGGCAATGTAGTCGCTGAAGGTATTGGCCTTTTCCGACAGCCGGCCCTTGCGATACCAGCGATAGCCGCGCTCCTTGCCGCCGCGGACATGGGCGATGGCGTAGACAAAACCGCGATCCACCAGGGACAGCCGATGGGGGCTGAAGCCTGGCAGGTCACTGATGCCATAGGCGCCATAGCCATAGAGCAGCAGCGGGGTGTCGGCGTTGGGCTCGAGGTCGCGGCGATGGAATAGCGAAATCGGCACCCGCTCGCCGTCCGGCGCCGTCGCCATCAATCGGCGCGAGACATAGGCCGACGGATCATGCCCCGAGGGCACCGACTGGGTCTTGCGCAGCACGCGCTCGCCGCTGCGCATGTTGTAGTCGAACACCTGCGCGGGCTGGGCGAAGCCACTCATGCCAAAGCGCAGCCAGTCGGTGCGGTACTCGAGACCGCCCATCAGGCCCACCTCGACGCAGGGATCGGGCTGTTCGAGGATCTGCTCCCCGCCGCTCGCGAGCGAGCGGATCACCAGCCGCGACTCGGCATCCTCCAGCTCCTGGCGCACCAGCCAGTCGGCATAGACGCGCATGCCCTCGATCAGCCGGCCGGGGCGATGCGCCACCAGCGGTGTCCAGTCGTCGCGGCCGGTGCTGGCGATCGGCGCGCGGGCAATCATGAAGTCCTCGGCGTTACCGGCGTTGGTGTGAATCAGCCAGTCATCGCCATGGTCGCTCACCGAATACTCCACCCCACGCTCGCGGGGGGCGATCAACTGCGGCTCGGCGGTCGGGCGATCGGCGGGCAGCCAGCGCACCTCCGAGGTGGTGTGATCGTGGCTGTCGATGATCAGATAGCGCCCGCTCTCGGTGCGCTCCACCCCCAGAAAAAATCCCGAATCGGTCTCGGTGTAGACCGGCTCGTCGGCCTCCGCCGGCGTGCCCAGCACATGCCGGTACACCCAGCGCGGGCGATGCTCGTCGTCGATGACCGTGTAGAGAAACGTCTGCCCATCGCTGGCCCAGGCCATATCGCCGCGGGCCGGCTGGATGACTTCGGCCAGATCCTCGTTCGTTGCCAGATCGCGCACCCGCAGGCTAAACGACTCGGCCCCGGCGCGATCCTCGGCCCAGGCCAGATAGCGGTGATCAGGGCTATGCGCCGCACCGCCGAGCTGGAAGTACTCGCTGTCCGCGGCCTCGGCGTCGCCGTCAAGCAGGATCTGCTCGTCACCGCCCTCGCGGGGGCGGCGGCACAGCAACACATGCTGCCCCCCCTCGCGGTAGCGCGAGTAGTACGCCCACGGGCCATCGGGGGCCGGCACACTGGCGTCATCTTCCTGAATGCGACCGCGCAGTTCGGCGACCAGCGCGGTGCGAACCGACTCGAGCGGTGCCATCACCGAGTCGGCATAGGCGTTTTCTGCGCTCAGGTAATCGCGGATCGCCGGGGCCAGGCGCTCGGGCTCGACCATCGCTTCGCGCCAGTTCGGATCGCGCAGCCAGGCGTAGGGATCCTCGCGGGTGATGCCGTGGCGGGTATCAGTCACCGGCTGGCGGGCCGCCACCGGCGCAGGGGTGCCAGGCGTTGTCGCCATCAGGTTTTCTCCTCTTTGAGGGCAAGCATGGCGTGCACCGCCACGGTCAGCAGAATCAGGGATCCGCCCACGGCGGTCATCGACGGGACTGCCTCGCCAAGCACCCACCACACCCAGATCGGCGCGAGGACCGTTTCGACGAGCAGCGCCAGACTGACCTCGGGCGATGGCAGATAGCGGGTCGCCACGGCCAGCATCACGGTGGCGAGCGGCATCTGCACCACCCCCATCAGCGCGATCACCGCATAGCTCTCGGCGCTCAGGGCGAATGGGTTGGCAAAGGCAAAGGCAGTGAGCGCGGCCAGCACCCCGGACAGGCAGATCAGCGGCAGCCGCGGCACAGCGGGAAACCGTCGCAGGATGGTCAGATGCCCGCCCACGGTCACCGCCAGGGTCATGGCAAAGAAATCACCCAGACCCGTGCCGCCGCGCATACCGCCGCCAAACACCACAATCACCC
Source organism: uncultured Spiribacter sp. (assembly GCA_937884605.1). Classification (GTDB taxonomy): domain Bacteria; phylum Pseudomonadota; class Gammaproteobacteria; order Nitrococcales; family Nitrococcaceae; genus Spiribacter. The sequence continues at coordinate 39,400 of CALGDM010000018.1, read as the reverse complement.
CGGCCATGGCGGCGGCAATGGCCAACCAGGTGCGCAACGGCACCCGCTCGCGCAGGAACAGGGCCGAGAACAGGGCGGCAAAAAACGGCGAGGCCGCCAGAATGACCACCGTATTCGCGGCCGCGGTATAGGTCACCGACAGCACGAACAACGTGGTATTGCCCGAGAGCATGACCACACTCAGGCCGATCAGCCAGCGATCGCGCCGCCGCGGGGGCAGGTGCAGGCGCTGACCGCTGACCAGCATCCAGGCCGCCAGGGTCAGGGCAATGAACGTGCCGCGCCAGAACACCACATCCCAGTGCGGCGCATCGGCAAGGCGCACCAGCAGGGCATCAAAACTGATCAGCAGCACAGCGCCGCCGGCCAGCATCAGGCCGCGGGCATGATCACTCGCCTGCGCAAGCGATGCGCCCAGTGTGGGGACAGCCAAGGGCTTACCTCCCGGGAGTTGTCGAACAGGGCGGAAAGGCTAGCGCCCCCACGCCGCAATGGCCAGCCACCGAGGTTTGTCCGGTGATTGGCGGGCGTTTACACTAGCGCTTTCATTCAAATGATCCAGAGGATTCCATGCAGATCGAAAAGAACGCGGTGGTTGCCATCGACTATACCCTGCGCGACACCGAGGGCGAGGTGCTCGACGCCTCCCCCGAAGGCCAGCCACTGCAGTATCTGCACGGGGCCGGCAACATCATCCCCGGGCTCGAGAATGCCCTCGAGGGCAAGACCGCCGGTGAGGATGTCGACGTGAGCATCCCGCCGGAAGAGGCCTATGGCGAGCGCGATGACCGCCTCCAGCAGGACGTGCCCAAGAGCATGTTCGAGGGCGTCGACAACGTCGAGGCCGGCATGCGCTTTCAGGCCCAGACCCAGTCCGGCACCCAGGTGGTGACCGTGGCCGCCGTCAGCGGCGACAACGTGACGGTGGATGCCAACCATCCCCTCGCCGGTCAGACGCTCAACTTCAAGGTCAAGGTCTCGGACGTGCGCGAAGCTTCGGCTGACGAGCTCGAGCACGGTCACGTCCACGACGGCGACAGCGACGGCGAAGCGGCGGAATAAGCCAGGACAACCCCATGATCGAAATCGAGCGGATCTCCCGGGCATTCGGTGGCCTGCAGGCAGTGCGGTCGGTTTCGTTCACGGTGGCCGAGGGCAGTGTCACGGGGCTGATCGGCCCCAATGGTGCCGGCAAGTCGACGCTGTTCAGCATCATTGCCGGCGCCCTGGCACCGGACAGCGGTGCGGTGCGCCTGCGCGGCGAGGACATCACCGGCCTGCCCACCCACCAGCTGTTCCACAAGGGGCTGGTGCGCACCTTCCAAATTCCGCATGAGTTCTCGCGCATGACCGTGCGCGAAAACCTGATGGTGGTGCCGGCCCGGCAAAGGGGTGAAAACCTCATCCAGAGCTGGCTGCGCTGGCCCCGGGTGGTCGCCGAGGATCGCGCCATCCTGCGCCAGGCCGACGAGGTGCTCGACTTTCTCGAAATCGGCCACCTGCGCAACGAGCTGGCCGGCAATCTGTCGGGCGGACAGAAAAAACTCCTTGATCTGGGCCGGACCATGATGACCGATGCCAAGGCGGTGCTGCTGGACGAGCCCGGCGCCGGCGTCAACCGGACGCTGCTGGGCAAGCTGGCCGACGCCATCGAGCGGCTCAACCGCGAGCGCGGCTATACCTTCTGCGTGATCGAGCACGACATGGATCTGATTGCGCGGCTCTGCGACCCGGTGATGGTCATGGCCAACGGCGAGCTGATTGCCGAGGGCGACATGGCAACGCTGCGCCGCAACCCGCAGGTCCGCGAGGCCTATCTGGGCACCGGCGTCAGCGGCAACGCCGGCGAGGTGGCGTCATGAGCCTGATGAGCGCCGAGGCGCTGTACGCGGGCTATGGCGGCGTCGATATCCTGCGCAACCTGCACCTGCGGGTGGAGGCCGACGAAATCGTCGTCATCATCGGGCCCAACGGCGCCGGCAAGTCCACCGCCATGAAGGCGATGTTCGGTCTGGTGCCGATCCGCAGCGGCGCGGTCAGCTATCGCGGCGAGACCATCACCAACCAGCCCGCCGAGCGCATGGTCAGCCGGGGCATCGCCTACGTCCCCCAGGAGGCCAACGTGTTCCCGTCACTGAGCGTGGTGGAAAACCTCGAGCTGGGTGCCTATGTGCTGCGCGGCCCCAACGGCCCGCGCATGGAGCGCGTCTTCGAGATCTTCCCCCGGCTCAAGGAGCGGCGCCACCAGCAGGCCGGCGTCATGTCCGGCGGCGAGCGTCAGATGGTGGCCATGGGCCGGGCGCTGATGGTGGAGCCGACGCTGCTGATGCTCGACGAGCCCACCGCCGGGCTGTCGCCGCGGCTCATTGACGAGACCTTCGAGCGCATCCGCGGGATCAACCAACTGGGCATCGGTGTGCTCATGGTCGAGCAGAACGCCCGTCAGGCCCTGGCCGCCGCCGATCGCGGCTATGTGCTGGCCACCGGCGAGAACCGCTACGAGGACACCGGCCCGGCCCTGCTTGCCAACCCCGAAGTCGCCGAAATGTTTCTGGGTGGATAGGCGCACATGATCGAGATCATCCAGCTGCTCATTAACGGCATCCTGCTCGGCAGCATTCTGGCGCTGGGCGCGGTCGGGGCGACCATGATCTTCGGCGTGCTGCGCTTCGCGCATTTCGCCCATGGCGATTTCATGGCCATCGGCGCGTACTTTGCGCTCACCGTGGTGACGGTATTCAACTTGCCGGTGCTCGCCGCCCTGCCGGTGGCAATGCTGCTGACCGGCGGACTGGCGATCCTGATCGACCAGGTCGTCTATCGCCGCATCCGCCGCGTCCAGCCGGTGATCCTGCTGATCGCCTCGTTTGCCACGGCGCTGGTGCTGCGATCGTTCATCCAGATGGTCTGGGGCAGCAGCAATCAGGTCTACCAGGTGGGCATCCAGCTGCCCTGGCGGATTGGCCCGTTCACCCTCAAACCCGATCATCTGCTGATCTTTGCCGCGGCGGCGGGCCTGGTGCTGATCGTGCATCTATTCCTCAGTCGCACCCGAATGGGCAAGGCCATGCGGGCAATGAGCGACAACATGGATCTGGCGCTGGTCACCGGGATCCCCGCCAATCGGGTGATCATGTGGACCTGGGCGATTGGCGGCGCGCTGGCCGCCGCGGCGGGCGTGTTCCTGGGCATGGACACGCGCCTGCACCCGGTCATGGGCTGGACGCTGCTGCTGCCGATCTTTGCCGCGACCATCCTCGGCGGCATCGGCCGCCCCTATGGCGCCATTCTGGGCGGGCTGGTGATCGGCTGCGCGATGGAGCTCTCGACACTGGTCATCCCCGGGGCCTACAAGCCGGCGGTGGCGTTCGCCATCATGGTGGCCACGCTGGTGTTCCGGCCTCAGGGCATTATCAAGGGGAATGCTTGATGGACATGGCGGGACTGAGCGCCTACGCGGTCTTTTTTCTGAGTCTGGTCGGCATCTACGCCATCATGGCACTGGGCCTGAACATGCAGTGGGGCATGACCGGGCAGTTCAATATCGGCATTGCCGGTTTCTTTGCCGTGGGCGCCTACACCACGGCCATCCTCACCAGCGCCCCTGCCGAGAGCCGCGTCGGCGGCTTCGATCTGCCATTTCTGGTCGGGCTGGCGGGATCGGTCATCGCCTGCATCCCGGTGGCCTGGCTGGTGGGTCGGATCACCGCGCGGCTGCGCACCGACTATCTGGCCATCGCCACCATCGGCATCGCCGAGATCATCCGCCTGTTCTTTGTTAACGAAAGCTGGCTGAGTAACGGCACACGCGGCATCCCCGGCATCGAAAAACCCTTTGGTCTGGGCAACAACGGCTATCTGCTGATCATCATCGCGTTCGTCGCGCTGGCCTGGCTGCTGGTGGAGATCGCCCGGCGCTCGCCCTGGGGGCGGGTTCTGCGGGCCATCCGCGACAATGAGCCGGCCACCGCCGCCGCGGGCAAGGACATTGCCCGGTTTCGGCTCCAGGCGTTTATCACCGGCTCGTGCCTGATGGCCCTGGGCGGCGGGTTGTACGCCCACTTCGTCGGCTTCGTCAGCCCCGAGGCGTTCCGCCCGCTCTACGGCACCTTCCTGGTCTGGGTCATGCTGATCGCCGGCGGCAGCGGCAACAACCTGGGCGCCATGCTGGGGGCGCTTGTCGTGTGGCTGATCTGGTCGTCCACCGAGATGATCGCCGGTCTGGTACCCACCGCACTGATCGGCAGCGAAAGCGCCTTCCGCGTTTTCCTGATCGGGGTCCTGCTGCAGATCATCCTGGTCAGTCGCCCACAGGGCCTGCTGCCCGAGAAACGCCCGCCGATGCCGGGCGAAAAACGCTAGAGGCCTCGCGAATAATCAGAGGTGGTTCAGGCGGTAGGTGCCCTCCTCGAGCTCACACGGCGCCGAAGCTCGCCGAGATCGCTCGAGGAGGGCACCCACCGCCCGGCCCTGATCCCCACCGTTCGCCATATAACGCGGGGTTTTTAGCTGAGTCCGAATCCGTCTGGTCAATGCGTTGCCGTTCACCGATTGCTTCACTATCGTCCGGTTACCCTCGGACCATCGGAGCATCCATCACCATGACCCGCACGACAAAATCCCTTATCGCCACGCTGGCGCTGGCCGTTGGCGTCATCGCACCGGCCTCGGCGCAGGACCGCGAGCTGCTCAATTCGTCCTACGACATCGCCCGCGAGCTGTTCGCCGACTACAACACCCTGTTCAAGGCGCACTGGGAGGAGCAGACCGGCGAGACGGTCACCATCCGGCAGTCCCATGCCGGCTCGTCCAAGCAGGCCCGGGCGATCCTGCAGGGGCTTGCGGCGGATGTCGTGACCTACAACCAGGTCACCGACGTCAACATCCTCGCCGAGCGCGGCAATCTGATCCCGACGGACTGGGCCGATCGGCTGCCCAACAACAGCTCGCCCTACTACTCGACCATGGCCTTTCTGGTGCGCGAGGGCAATCCGCAGGGCATCGAGAACTGGGACGACCTGGTGGCTGAGGGCGTGGATCTGATCATGCCCAATCCCAAAACCTCGGGGAATGCGCGCTACACCTTTCTGGCGGCCATGGGCTATGCCCAGCAACGCTTTGGCGACGATCAGGCCGCCATCGATGCCTTTCTGAGTGATCTGCTCGCCCAGGTCCAGGTCTTTGACTCGGGCGGGCGCGGATCGACCACCACCTTTGTCGAGCGCGGGCTGGGGGATGTGCTGCTCACCTTCGAGTCCGAGGTCAACAACATCACCGCCCTGCACCCCGACGAGAACTTCCAGGTGGTGGTGCCCGAAGTGAGCTTTCGGGCCGAATTCCCGGTCACGGTGATCGATGAGAACATCGAAGCCAACGGCACCGAGGACCTGGCCCGGGCCTATCTCGAGCACCTCTACTCCCCCGAGGCGCAGCGCCTGCTGGCGGGCTTTAACTACCGGGTCCACGACGACGCCGTCCAGGCGGAAAACGCCGATCGGTTCCCCGCCGTTGAGCTGCTGAGCGTCGAGGAGATCGCCGGCAGCTGGGACAACGCGATGGAGATCTTCGCCAGCGGAGGCAAGCTCGATCAGCTCCAGCGTCGCTAAGCGGGTCCTGCCGGGGTTTGGACTGAGCCTCGGCGTTGCGCTGTTCTTTCTCAGCCTGGTGGTCCTGCTGCCCATCACCGGCCTGTTCATCCGGGCGGCCGGCATGGGCTGGGAGTCGTTCTGGTTGGTGATCAGCGACCCGCGGGTGGTCGCCGCCTTTCGGGTGACGGTCCTGACCGCGCTGGCGGCGTCGCTTTTCAACTGCGTGTTCGGCGTCCTGATGGCGTGGGTCCTGGTGCGCTATGCGTTTCCGGGCCGGCGTCTGCTGGATGCCCTCATGGATCTGCCCTTCGCCCTGCCCACGGCGGTGGCGGGCATCACCCTGGCGGCGCTGTTTGCCGAGAACGGCTGGTATGGGCAGGCCCTGGCCCGAGTCGGCATCGAAGTGGCCTATACGCCGCTCGGTATCATCGTCGCCATGGCGTTTACCAGCGTGCCGTTTGTCGTGCGCACCGTGCAGCCGGTCCTCGAAGACCTGCCGGGCGAGGACGAGGAGGCGGCCATGAGCCTGGGCGCCTCGGATCTGACGGTGTTTCGGCGCATCCTGCTGCCGAGTCTGTGGCCGGCGATTGTCACCGGCGGCGGGCTGTCGTTTGCCCGCAGCCTGGGCGAGTACGGGGCGGTGATCTTCATCGCCGGCAACTCGCCCTACATCAGCGAGGTGATCAGCCTGATGATTCTCGTGCGACTCGAGGAATACGACTTTCCGGCCGCCAGCGCCATCGCGGCGGTGGTCCTCACCGCCTCGCTACTGCTGTTGCTGGCGATCAACATCGGGCAGGAGCGCAGCGTGAAGCGCCTGCACGGAGGCTAGTCGATGGCGGCAGGCATTCCCCGTCGGGTGGGTGATGGCGCCGCGGTGCGGCGAACGCTGATCGCGCTGGCGACGCTGATCAGCGGGCTGTTCCTGTTGATGCCACTGGGGGTGATTGTGGCCGAGGCCTTCGCCAACGGCTGGAGTGGCTACATCGGCAATATCCTTGACGCCTACACGCTGGATGCCATCGGCCTGACGCTGTTCGTGGCGCTGCTCACCGTCCCGCTCAACATGGTCTTCGGGGTGTTTCTGGCCTGGCTGGTCACGCGCTTTCAGTTCCCGGGGCGCAAGCTGCTGACCGCGTTGATCGACATCCCCTTTGCCGTCTCACCGATTGTCGCCGGGCTGCTGTATCTGCTGCTCTACGGCCGCAACGGCTGGATCGGTGGATGGCTTGGCAGCCACGACATCCAGCTGATGTTCGCCTGGCCCGGCATCGTCATGGTGACGATCTTTGTGACCTGCCCGTTCGTTGCCCGCGAGCTGATCCCGGTCATGCAGCAGCAGGGCCGCGAAGAAGAAGAAGCCGGCGTGGTCCTGGGCGCTTCGGGCTGGCAGCTGTTTCGGCGCGTGACCTTTCCCAACATCCGCTGGGCGCTGCTCTATGGGGTGATCCTGACCAACGCCCGGGCGGTCGGCGAGTTCGGCGCCGTCTCGGTGGTCTCGGGCAGCATCCGCGGGCAGACCAACACCCTGCCCCTGCAGGTTGAACTGCTCTACCAGGACGCCAACGTCGTCGGCGCCTTCGCGGCCGCTTCGCTGCTGGCCGGCATCGCGCTGGTCACCCTGGTGGCCAAGTCCATCGTCGAGTGGCGGCAGGACCGTCCATGAGGATCATCGGATGAGTATCGAGATTGACGCGATCGAGAAATCCTTTCGTGGGGTGAGCGCACTGGGCGGGATCGATCTGCAGCTCCCGGCGGGCCAACTCACTGCCCTGCTCGGTCCGTCCGGGTCGGGCAAGACCACACTGCTGCGCATCCTCGCCGGGCTCGAGACACCCGATCGGGGACGCATCCGGCTGGCCGGCCGCGATGTCACCGATGTGCCGGTGCGCGAGCGCCGGGTGGGATTCGTCTTTCAGCACTACGCGCTGTTCCGGCACATGAGCGTCGCCGAGAACGTCGCTTTCGGCCTCAGCGTCAGGCCCCGCCGGACGCGGCCGGATCGGGCGGAGATTCGGCGTCGCGTCGATGAATTGCTCGAAATGGTGCAGCTCGGCCACCTGGCCGATCGCTATCCCGCCCAGCTCTCGGGCGGCCAGAAGCAGCGCATCGCCCTGGCCCGGGCACTGGCGGTGGAGCCCGAGATCCTGCTGCTCGACGAGCCGTTCGGCGCCCTTGATGCCCGGGTGCGTAAGGAGCTGCGCCGATGGCTGCGCAACCTGCACGATCAACTGCACTTTACCAGCGTATTCGTCACCCACGACCAGGAGGAGGCGCTGGAGCTCTCCGATCAGGTGGTGGTCATGAATCAGGGCCGCGTCGAGCAGATCGATGGGCCGCAGCGCCTCTACGAGCGCCCGGCGAGTCGCTTCGTGTTCGACTTTCTGGGCCGCGTCAACGTGCTGTCGGGGCAGGTCCGTGACGATCGGCTCGAACAGGGCGAGGCGTTCATCCGACTGCCCGAGGCCTGCACCGACGAGGCGTCGGCACAGCTCTACATGCGCCCCCACGAGCTACGCCTGGTGGACGCGCCCACCCCCGATGCGCATCTGCCCCTGCGGGTCGAGGCCATCAACCTGATTGGTGCCGAGGTGCGCATCGAGCTTCGGCCCGATGGCTGGGAGAGTGACGATTTATGGGAGGTGGGTGTCTCGCATCCGGCATTCAATGCTCGCCGGCCGCAGCGCGGCGAGCGGTACTTTGCGATCCCTGAGCGGGGGCACCTGTTGGGCGATGCCGTCCGGGCGCCCCGGCCGCTCGCCTGGCCCCGCACCGGCCGGACGGCCGGTGCGGGATGAGGCCGGTCTACATGGACGGCTCGAACACGCGAACGGTCACGTATTCGCCGTCGCGGATCTCCCAGTGGCCGAAGGTCCCGGCAACGTCGCCATTCTCGTCATAGTTGACGCTGCCCGAGGCCCCCTCGTAGTTGACCGCCTGGCCGTCGGCGAGCAGCTCGGCGGCTTCGGCGAAGTCACCCGGCCCCACCAACGTGCCGTCCGGGTCATTCACCGCGCGCAGGTGATCGCGGATGGCGACCGGGTCGGTGCTGTCGGCGGCCACCGCGGCCAGCGCGATGGTGTAGACCGCGTCATAGGCGGTGTCGATGTAGGGCACCGGCGGCAGCTCGCCAAAGCTCGCCTCGTAGGCCTCGGTAAAATGCTGCGCGGCATCCGTGTCATCGCGGGCCTGCGGCACCGTGCCGGCACTGCCGTTCAGGTACTGCGCGCCCAGGTTTTCGACGATCTGCGGCGACTTCATGCCGTCAGTGAACAGAAAGTCGCGGAAATGCCCGCCCTCGAGCGCCTGGCGCAGGATGGTCTGGCCGTTTTCGGGATAGCCGATCAGCAGCAGCGGTGACTCGCCGTCGGACACCTGGCTGAGCTCGCCGCGATACGAGGCAAGCCCCGGCTCGTAGCCGGTGCGGCCAGTGACCTCGCCGCCGGCCGCCTCGAACGAGGCGGTGAACGCATCGGCCAGACCTTCGCCATAGTCATTGTTGATATACAGGATGGCGACGCTGTCCATGCCCTCATCGGCGGCCACTTCGGCCAGCGCCGTGCCCTGGAAGGCGTCCGAGGGCGTGGTGCGGAACAGGAAGTCGTTGTCATCAAGGTCGGTCATCACCGGCGAGGTCGACGCCCCGGAAATCTGCGGCACGCCCTCCACCGCCGAGACACTGCTGGCCACCGGGATGGTCACACCACTCGACAGCGCACCGACAATGGCCGAAACCCCCTGCACCGAGACCAGGCGCTGGGCCGCATCGACGCCCGACTGCGGTTCGGTCTGGGTGTCGGCGATCTCGACGGTCATGGGCTCGCCCAGCACACCGCCCGCGGCGTTGATTTCATCGGCGGCCAGGTTGATGCCGTTGCGCGAGCTCTCGCCATAGGCCTGCAGGTCGCCGGTCAGTGGCAACAGGGCCCCGACCTTGAGTTCGGCCTGGGCGCCGCCCGCGGCGACGGCCAGGGACAGGGCGCCCAGCGCCCCTGCTAGCTTGCCATTGATTCTCATGTCACAGACTCCGCTGAAGGGTTGCAAAACGGTTACAACGCTGAGAATACGCAGCCCCGGCCGTCGAGGCAAAGGCGGGGGCGGTTACACGGGCTGATCGGCATCCGCGCCCTCCCGCGCGGCCTGCAGGGCCTCCTCGGCGGCCATCCATTCGGCCTCGGCGCGGGTCTTTTCGGTCTGCTCACGCTGCTGCTCGTCGAGCAGGGACTGCAGCGTCGCCTCGGCCCCCTCGGCATAGATCGCCGGGTCGGCGAGTTGCGCCTCGATGGCGTCAAGGCGCGCATCCACCGCCTCGAAGGCGGCCTCGGCGGCGCGGAGCCGCTTTTCCAGCGGCCGCAGCCGCCCCTCGCCACGGGCCGGCTTGGCCGCTGCGGCGGGTGCCGCCGCGGTGGGCGCACGGGCGGCCCGGCGGCTGTCGCGCTCCTGCTGCGCCAGCCAGCGCCGGTAATCGTTGAGGTCACCCTTGAAGTCACGCACCGTGCCCTCCGCCACCAGCCAGTAATCGGCCACGGTGCTCTCGAGCAGGCTGCGATCATGGGAGACCACCACCACCGCCCCTTCAAACGCCTGCAGCGCCACGTTCAGGGCATGACGCATTTCCAGGTCCAGGTGGTTGGTCGGCTCGTCGAGCAGCAGCAGGTTGGGCGCCTGCCAGACCAGCATGGCCAGCACCAGCCGGGCCTTCTCACCGCCGGAGAACGGCGCCACCGGATCGAGCGCCTGATTGCCGCGAAAATCGAAACCGCCCAGAAAGCTGCGCAGCTTTTGCGGATCGGCGTTGGGCGAGAGTCGCTGGAGGTGGACCACCGGGCTTGCCTGGGCATCGAGCTGCTCGAGCTGATGCTGGGCAAAATACCCCACCGCCAGATTGCGGGCCCGCTGAATGCGGCCGCCCAGCGGGGCCAGATCCCCCGCCAGGGCACGGATCAGGGTCGACTTGCCGGCCCCGTTTCGGCCCAGCAGGCCAATGCGATCGCCCGGTGCCAGGGTCTGGCGCAGGCCGCTCAGAATCGGTGCGTCGGCGTAGCCCAGGCTCAGATCCTCGAATCCGATCAGCGGATTGCCGGCGTCCGGGGCCGGCGGAAACTGGAAGTGGAAGGGCGAGTCGACATGCGCCGGGGCCACCGTCTCCATGCGCTCGAGCGCCTTGATGCGACTCTGCGCGGCGCGTGCCTTGGTGGCCTTGGCGCGAAACCGGTCGATGAACTGCTCCATGTGGGCAATCTCGCGCTGCTGGCGCTCGTAGAGGGCCTGCTGCTGGGCGAGGCGCTCGGCGCGCTGGCGCTCGAAGGCACTGTAGCCACCGGTATACTGATGCAGGCGGCGATGCTCGATCTGCACGATGCCCTCGGCCACGGCGTCCAGAAAATCGCGGTCATGGGCGATCAGGATCAACGTGCCGGTGTAGTTCTGCAGCCACTGCTCGAGCCAGATCACGGTCTCGAGATCGAGGTGGTTGGTGGGCTCGTCGAGCAGCAGCAGATCCGACGGCGCCATCAGCGCCCGCGCCAGGTTGAGGCGCACCCGCCAGCCGCCGGAGAACTCGCTCACCGCCCGCTCCTGGACCGCCGGATCAAATCCCAGGCCATGCAGCAGAATGCCGGCCCGGGCGCGGGCGTCGTAGCCCTCGGCGGCGCCAAAGTCGGCATGGGCATAGGCGATGCGCTCGCCGTCGCCGCTGGCCTCGGCGGCCTCGACCTCGGCCTCGGCGGCGCGCAGGGCCGCGTCACCGTCAAGCACGTACTCGATGGCCGGCCGCGGCACGCCGGGGGTCTCCTGGGCCATCCAGGCCATGCGCCAGTCACTGGGGATGGACACCTCGCCGGCGTCCACCGACAGCTCGCCCCGCAGCAGCGCGAACAGCGTCGACTTGCCGGTCCCGTTGGCCCCGACCAGCCCCAGCTTGCGCCCGGCGTGCACCGTCAGGCGGGCGTCCTCGAGCAGCGGGTCGGGCCCGAGCCGCAGGGTGATATCGCGCAGCTGAATCATTCCGGGCGCCCTCCGCAGCGCCAGCATTCGGCGAACTGCCCCTCGATGACTTCGCCACAGTCGGGGCATTGCCAGTCCTCACCCACGGGCGCCTCCGGCGATCCGATCACCTCGTCGATCAGACGCCGGGCGATGGCCTCGTCCTCGGCGCTCACCCAGACCTCCGGCCACGCCTCCAGCGGCGGCACCTCGCCCGCCGCCCCGGTCAGAAACCGGTTGCGCACAAAGCAGTGAATACCGCGCTCGTTGAGGATCGTTTCGATATGACCGGCGATCAGCGGGTCGGCGACGACGTAGACGCGCTTGAGATTGCCCGCTGCCTTTTCCATTGCGAAAGGCTAACATAGGGCCATGGATCGACTGGACCCGTTGGCCGACCGAATCAATGCCCTGCTCGACCGGCTCGAGCCGTTGCTGCCCGCGCAGACAGCGGCCATCGACTGGTCTGATCAGGTGGCGGCGCGCTGGGTGGATGGCCCGGGCGGCGGCGGCTTCGAGCCGGTGGCCCACCGTCACCCCATCCGCCTCGATGCCCTGCAGCACATCGAACACGCCCGCGACGCCGCCGAGCGCAACACCCGGCAGTTCCTCGCCGGGCTGCCCGCCAACAATGTCCTGCTCTCGGGCGCCCGCGGCACCGGCAAGTCATCGCTCATCAAGGCCCTGCTCAATGAATACGCGGCCGAGGGTCTGCGCCTGGTCGAGGTACAGCCCGCCGATCTGATCGCCCTGCCGCGCATCATTGCCGCCCTGGATGGCCGGCCCGAGCGTTTCATCCTGTTCTGCGACGATCTGTCTTTCGAGGCGGATGACCCCAGCTACAAGGCGCTCAAGGCGGCACTCGACGGCTCGGTGGCGGCGCCGCCGGACAATCTCGTCATCTATGCCACCTCCAACCGGCGCCATCTGCTGCCCGAGTACTTCTCGGAGAATGAGCAGGCGCGGCCGGTGAACGGCGAGATCCACCCCGGCGAGGCGGTGGAGGAAAAGATCTCCCTGTCCGAGCGTTTCGGCCTGTGGCTGTCGTTTCAGCCCTTCGACCAGAACCGCTACCTGGATATCTGCGCGCTATGGATTGAGCGGCTGCACCCGGCCCCCGCCCCCGAGCCAACGGCCTGGCGGGCTGATGCCCTGCGCTTTGCCCTGGAGCGCGGCTCGCGCAGCGGCCGGGTGGCCTGGCAGTTCGCCCGCGACTGGGTGGGCGCCCGCGGCCTCGAGCCGCCCACCGGCTAGGCGTTCAGTCGAGCGCCCGCCGGGCGTTGCGGAACAGCCGCATCCACGCCCCGTCCTCGCCCCAGGGGGCGGGACACCACGAGTGCTGAATCGAGCGGAACACCCGCTCGGGGTGCGGCATCATGATCGTCACCCGGCCATCGGTGTTGCAAAGCCCGGTGATCCCCTCGGGCGAGCCATTGGGATTAGCGGGATACTGCTCGGCCGCGGCGCCGCGGGCGTCGACATAGCGCAGGCCCACCAGGCCCGCCGCCTGGGCCGCGGCCACGCCTCCGGGGTTGTCGAATACCGCCCGGCCCTCGCCGTGGGCGACCACAATCGGCAGGGTCGAGCCGGCCATGTCGCCCAGCATGAGCGAGCGTGACGGCAACACCTCGACCTGGGCGAGACGCGCCTCGTACTGGCGCGAGCGGTTGCCGCCAAAGTCCGGCCACTGCGCCGTGCCGGGGATGATCTCGCGCAGCGCCGAGAGCATCTGACAGCCGTTGCACACGCCCAGCGCCAGGGTATCGGGGCGGGCGAAAAAGTCGGCAAAGGCGTCGCGCAGGCGCTCATTGAACAGAATCGTGCGCGCCCAGCCCCGGCCGGCGCCCAGTACATCGCCGTAGGAGAATCCGCCGCAGGCCACCAGCGCCTGGCAGGCGGACAGACGCCCGGGGTCAGCCATCAGATCGGTGGTGTGCAGGTCGACGGGCTCAAAGCCCGCACGCTCAAAGGCCGCCGCCATTTCGATGTGGCTGTTCACGCCCTGCTCGCGCAGGACCGCCACCCGGGGGGCGACACCGCGCTGCACCGCCGGGGCCACCGCCTCGGCGGGGTCAAAGGCGAGCTGCGCGCGCAGCCCCGGATCGTCGCGATCGGCGATGGCCGCGTGGGCCTCGTCGGCGCAGGCCGGGTCATCGCGCAGCGCCTGCAGGTGGTGACTGGTCTCATGCCAGATCTGCTCGAGATCGCTCAGCGATTCGTCCAGCACCACCGCACCATGATGGCGGATCAGCAGGTGCCCGCCGGCGGCCGGGCGGCCGATGCGGTGGAGTCGCGCGGCAAGCCCCGCCGCCTCGAACGCCGCTTCCACCGCCGGGCGGTCGGCGTCGCGGACCTGCAGCACGACACCCGGTTCCTCGGCAAACACGGCGGCCATGGGGTCGTCCCCCAGCATCGAGACATCCACCGCCAGGCCGGTGCGGGCGGCAAAGCCCATCTCGGCCAGCGTGACCAGCAACCCGCCGTCGGAGACGTCGTGCAGGGCCTGCAGGCGCTCCGCGGCCATCAGATCCTGAACGGTGTCAAAGCCCGCCGCCAGGGCGGCCGGATCGTCCAGGTCGGCGGGCCGATCGCCCACCTGGCCGTACACCTGCGCCAGCGCCGAGCCACCCAGCCGGCGGCCGCCGCCCAGATCCAGCAGATACAGGTGACTGGCGGGATCGGCGGCCAGCTGCGGCGTCAGCGCCTGGCGCGCATCCGCCACCGGCGCAAAGGCCGAAACCACCAGAGTGAGTGGCGAGGTCACCGCCCGCTCGCCGTCATCGGTGGGCCAGACGGTCTTCATGGACAACGAGTCCTTGCCCACCGGAATGGCGATCCCCAGCTGCGGGCAGAGCTCGCGTCCGACCGCCGCCACGGTGTCGTAGAGGCGCGCCTCTTCGCCGGGATGGTTGCAGGCCGCCATCCAGTTGGCCGACAGATTGACCGTGCGCAGCCGGCCGACGCCCGCCCCCATCAGGTTGGTCAGTGCCTCGGCAATGGCCATCCGGCCCGAGGCCGGCGCATCCAGCAACGCCACGGGACTGCGCTCGCCCATGGCCATGGCCTCGCCGCGATAACCGCTGTAATCCCCCAGCGTCATCCCGTAATCGGCCACCGGCACCTGCCATGGCCCCACCATCTGATCGCGGGCGGTCAGCCCGGTCACGCTGCGATCCGCAATGGTGATCAGAAATTCCTTGCTGGCCACGGTTGGCAGGCGCAGCACCCGGTGGGCCGCCTCACGGATGCTGACTCCGTCCAGGGCCAGCGCCCGCCGCACCGGCGCGCGGCGCTCGACCACCCGGCGCATCCTGGGCGGTTTGCCCAGCAGCAGATCCATGGGGATATCCACCGGCGTGTTGCCCAGCTCGGCATCCCCCACCACCAGCTGGCGCTCGTCGGTGGCCTCGCCGACCTGGGCAAAGGGGGCCCGTTCGCGCTCGCAGATGGCCTGAAAGGCGTCCAGACGCTCGGCGTCCAGGGCCAGCACATAGCGCTCCTGGGACTCGTTGCACCAGATCTCCAGGGGCGACAGCCCGGCCTCGGCACAGGGGATGGTGCGCAGTTCCAGCCGCCCGCCCCGATCGGAATCGTCCATCAGTTCCGGCAACGCGTTGGAGAGCCCGCCGGCGCCGACATCGTGCACGGCGATAATGGGGTTGGCGTCGCCCAGACGCCAGCAGGCATCGATCACCTCCTGGCAGCGCCGCTCCATTTCGGGGTTGCTGCGCTGTACCGAGGCAAAATCCAGCGCCTCGGCACTTTCGCCACTCGCCATGGATGACGCCGCGCCGCCCCCCAGACCGATCAGCATGGCCGGACCGCCCAGCACCACCAGCGGCGAGCCGTCGGGGGCGATGCCCTTGTCCACCTGCCCGGGGGCAATGGCCCCCATGCCGCCGGCGATCATCACCGGCTTGTGATAGCCGCGGATCTCGTCGCCGTCCGGCCCCGGCACGGCCTGCTCGTAGGTGCGAAAATAACCACACAGCTGCGGGCGGCCAAACTCATTGCCATAGCGCGCCGCGCCAATCGGCCCGTCGAGCATGATCTCGAGCGCCGAGGCCAGCCGCCCCGGGCGGCCATGATCAACCTCCCAGGGCTGCTCAGCGCCGGGCAGGCGCAGGTTGGACACCGAAAACCCCGCCAGGCCCGCCTTGGTGCGCGCGCCCCGGCCGGTGGCCGCCTCGTCGCGGATTTCACCGCCGACGCCGGTGGCCGCGCCGGCGAAGGGCGAGATGGCGGTGGGATGGTTGTGGGTTTCGACCTTCATGACCAGGTGTGCGGGCTCGCGGCGGGTCTGGTAGTGGCCCTCCGAGGCCGGATAAAAGCGATCCACCGGGGCGCTCTCGATCACGGCGGCATTGTCGCTGTAGGCCGACAGCACGCCTTCGGGGCGCATGGCGTGGGTGTGGCGGATCATCGCGAACAGCGACGCGTCCATGGCCACGCCGTCGATCACCCAGTCGGCATTGAAAATCTTGTGCCGGCAATGCTCGGAGTTGGCCTGGGCAAACATCATCAGCTCGACGTCGGTGGGATTGCGCCCCAGCGCCTGGTAGTTCTCGAGCAGATAGTCGCGTTCATCGGCGGACAGGGCCAGGCCCAGATCGCGGTCGGCGGCGGCCAGCGCGCTGGCACCACCACCGAGCAGATCAATCGATTCGAGGGCCCGGGCGGGATGCGTGGCGAACAGCCCCTCGGCCTCGTCCAGCGTGGTCAGCACCGACTCGGTCATGCGGTCGTGCAGGGCCGCCTGCAGGGCGGAGTGGCGGCGCAGGTCGAGTGCCACGCCATCGACATCGACGGCGCGATAGGCGATGCCCCGCTCAAGCCTTACCACGGCGTTGAGACCACAGTGCTCGGCAATGTCACCGGCCTTGCTCGCCCACGGCGACAGCGTCCCCAGGCGCGGCACCACAAGGATGTCCGCCGATTCGGCGGTGGCATTGGCCGGCTCGGCGTCCAGCAGGATGGCCAGACGCTCAGCCTCGGCGGGGGTCAGGGCGCGGTCGGTATCGACACAATAGATCGGCAGGGCGTACAGCTCGCGCAGCGCCGGTTCGGCGGCCCGGCCCCGCTCGCACTGGCGGACGTCGGCCACCGGCTGCCAACCGGATTGACTGATCAGGATCTGCATGGCGATCAGGGCTTGAGCTGTTCGGCGAGCACGGCCAGGACCTGCCGGGCCGCGCCCGCTGCGGCCGGATTGCCGCTGTCATCCTGCACCGTCACGCGGGCACCGGTGCCGCGCTCGGCAATGACAACCTGATAGGGCTGCAGTGAGCCCTCGGGCTGCTCGCGCCAGAACGCCAGCGAATCCAGCAGCCCCTGGTTGTCATCGCCCTCCACTTCCGAGGCCACCGAGCCGTCGTAGCGGATGCGATGGGTATGGGCGTCGCGATCGGAGCCCAGCAGCTCAAAGCCGACCCGGTCGATGGCCCGCCCGGTCACCGCCCAGGCGGCGTTCAGCGGCAGGCCCAGATCCAGCACCGGCTGGCCGTTGACCGTGCCCACCGGGCTGCGCCCGGCCGCCGCGGCGTCCCGCGGCTCGGCATCGCTCTCGTCAGCGGCCGACTCGTCGCCGGTGGCGGGCCGCGCATCGGCCAGCACGTCCGGCGGCTGGCGCAGCGCCTCGGCGCGCTGCTCGGCCGCGTCCGGGGGGCCGCTCATCAGTCCGCAGCCGGTCAGTGCCAGGGCCAGCAGTCCAGCGATCAGTCGCGTCATAGGGCATCCGCCAGTTTCAGTGCCTGGCGCACCGTCTCGTGGTATGGGGCCGACAGCGGTGTCAGCGGCAGGCGCATGCCGTCCTCAATCAGGCCCATTTCATGCAGCGCCCATTTGACCGGGATCGGATTGGTCTCGAGGAACAGCGCGTTGTGCAGCGCCGCCAGCCGGGCATCGAGGGCCTCGGCCCGGGGCTGATCGCCGGCCAGCGCCGCCGCGCACATCTGATGCATCAGCGCCGGTGCCACATTGGCGGTCACCGACACACAGCCGCGGGCGCCGGCATTCATCAGGGCCAGATTGCGGGCATCCTCGCCGCAGTACAGATCGATGCGATCGCCACAGCGCTCGATCACCTCTTCGGCGCGCTCGAGGCTGCCCGAGGCCTCCTTGATGGCGACGATGTTGGCCACATCGGCCAGCCGATCCACGGTTTCGGGCAGCAGGTCGACGCCGGTGCGGCCCGGCACGTTGTAGAGGATCTGCGGGATCGGCACGCGGTCGGCGATGTGCCGAAAATGCTGATAGAGCCCTTCCTGGGTGGGCTTGTTGTAGTAGGGGGTGACCAGCAGCGCGGCCGCGCAGCCCACCTCGAGGGCCCGGCGCGCCAGCGCTTCGGCCTCCCAGGTGCTGTTGGCGCCGCAGCCGCCCATCACCGTGATCCGGCCACGGGCAATCTCGACGGTGCGGCGCATCACATGATAGTGCTCGTCATGATCGAGGGTGGCCGACTCGCCGGTGGTGCCCACCGCGACAATGGCATCCGTGCCCCGATCGACATGAAACTCCACCAACCGCTCAAGGCCTGCCTCGTCCAGGGCCCCGTCGGTGTGCATGGGGGTTGCCATCGCAACCATGCTGCCCTGGAACATCGCCAAAATCCCCTCCGCTGCCACAATGCGAGGATGTTAGCCCTGCACTCCGGGACTGACAAGCCGCCCGGCGGCGCTGACGTGATACAATCCGCGGCTTCGATCACGGGGCTTCAAGCAGGCAGTATCGGGCAGCGTCATGCACAAAAACTACCTCGTCGTTTCCGCGCTGGGCGAAGACCGCCCCGGCCTGGTCGAGGCCATCTCGGCGCTCATTCGCGACACCGGGTGCAGCATCGGCGACAGCCGCATGAGCGTGCTCGGCGGCGACTTCGCGATGATCCTGACGGTGGAAGGGCGCTGGAACGAGCTGGCCAAGCTCGAGTCATCACTGCCCGCCGCCGGCCGCCGGCTGGACCTGGATGTGCAGGTCCGCCGCACCCGTCCGCCCGAGCCCACCGCCGATGTCATGCCCTACAGCGTCGAGGTGGTCTGCGTGGATCACGCCGGCATCGTCCATCAGCTGGGGCACTTTTTTGCCAGCCGCGAGATCAATGTCCGCGACCTGACCACCACCACCTACGCCGCGGCCCATACCCGCACGCCGATGTTCCAGCTGCAGATGACCATCGACGTCGCCGCCTCGCTGCATATCGCGCGGCTGCGTGAGGAGTTCATGGACTTCTGCGACCAGCTCAACCTCGACGCCATCATCGAACCCCTGAGGCACTGATCCGATGACCGACATCACACTCAATCAACCGATTGCCGATTTCGCGCGGCCCACCGATCGCGGCGACACCTGGCGGCTCGCCGACCAGCGCGGCCGCTGGGTGGTGCTGTACTTCTTTCCCAAGGCCAGCACCCCGGGCTGCACGGTGGAGAGCGAGGCCTTTCGCGACCTCGACCCCCGCTTCAACGCCCTCAACGCCCAGGTGGCGGGCATTTCCCGCGATGGGCCGCGGGCGCTCGCCAACTTTCGCGCCAAGTACGACTTCCCCTTCGCCCTGCTGAGTGACAAGGACGAAACCGTCTGCAACCAGTTCGGCGTCATGCGCGACAAGGTGATGTTCGGCAAGCCCGCCCGCGGGATCGAGCGCAGCACCTTTCTGATCGACCCCGAGGGTGTGCTGCGCGAGGAATGGCGCAAAGTGAGCGTCGAGGGCCACGCCGAAGCGGTCCTCGAGGCCCTTCGCGCCCATCACGACGGATAGGCATCGGCAATGCATCAGGCCTGCCTGCTCGACACCTCCGTGCTGCTGCACGACCCGGCGGCGCTGTTTCGTTTCGAGTCACGTGATGTCTATCTGCCGCTGGCCGTGCTGCATGGGCTCGACGCGGCCCGCCATGGCAACAGCGAAGAGGCGCGCAATGCCCTCCAGGCGGCCCGCTTTCTCGACGAGCGGCTGGCCGGGGTCGCCCCGCAGGCACTCGCCGACGGCCTGCCGCTGGGCGAGGGACTCGGCCGGCTGTACTTTCTGACCGAGACCGACGCCGGTCATGCCTCGCCGGTGCTCGCCGCCGCCCAAACCCTGGCGCGCACCCACCCCGACATGCAGCTCACGGTCGTGGCGCGCGACATCAACCTGCGCATCCAGGCCAGCGTGCTGGGGCTCGAGGCCAGTGACCACGAAAGCGAGGCGCGCCTCGACGACCCGGATCTGCTGCCCGACGGCATGCACCCGCTGCCCCCCGGCACCGATGCCCACGCCGAGCCGCCCGCGGCGGCCACAGCCAACGAATTCCTGCTTGGCGACGACCAGGCCTGGCGCCTCGTGGCGAGCGCTGACGGGCCACTCGAGCCGGTGGCGGTGACCGACTATGGGCCGGGCGGCGAGTCGGTCTGGGGCATTCACGCCCGCAACCGGCAGCAGGCCCTGGCCCTCGACCTGCTGCTCGACCCCGAGGTCGATCTGGTCACGCTGCTGGGGCCGGCGGGCACGGGCAAGACCCTGCTCACCCTGGCCGCCGGGCTGACCCAGACCCTCGAGACCGGGCAGTACGACGAAATCCTCATGACCCGCGCGACGGTGGCCATCGGCGAAGAGATCGGCTATCTGCCCGGCACCGAAGAAGAGAAAATGTCGCCGTGGATGGGTGCGCTCATGGACAACCTCGAGGTGCTGAGCGCGCCGTCGCGGGACGCCGGCGGCGGCAACCGCTGGGGCCAGGCGGCCACCCGCGATCTGCTGCAGAGCCGGGTGCGCATCCGCTCACTCAACTTCATGCGCGGGCGCACCCTGCTCAACCGTTTCATGGTGCTTGATGAGGCGCAGAACCTGACCCCACAGCAGATGCGCACGCTGATCACCCGGGCCGGCCCCGGCACCAAGATCGTCTGCCTGGGCAATATCGGCCAGATCGACACCCCCTGGCTCACCCCCACCACCTCGGGGCTCACCTATCTGGTCCGGCGCTTTCGTGACTGGCCACACAGCGCCCATCTGACCCTTACGCGAGGCGAGCGCTCACGGTTGGCCGCCTACGCCAGCGATGTCCTCTAGCCGAGGGCGTCGGCCGCGTCCGCGTCCTCTTTCTCGTCCTCAACGCTGACCCGCGGCCAGGCATTGATCACTGCCTGGATCAGATTGGCCAGTGGGATGGCAAAGAACACGCCCCAGAAGCCCCAGATGCCGCCAAAGATCAGAATCGCGATGATGATGGCCACCGGATGCAGGTTGACCGCCTCCGAAAACAGCAACGGCACGAGGATGTTGGCGTCGATGGCCTGGATCACCGCATAAGCCACCAGCACCCACATGAACTCGCTGCTGGCGCCGAACTGAAAGTAGGCGACGATCGCGATGGGCAGCGTGACGACGATGGCGCCGACATAGGGGATGATCACCGACAGTCCCACCATCAGCGCCAGCAGCATGGCAAATTCAAGCCCCAGGGCCAGAAAGGTCAGGTAGCTCCCCACCCAGACGATTGCCACTTCGATGAACTTGCCGCGCACATAGTTGCCGATCTGCAGGTCCACCTCGTGCCAGACCGAGGCCACCAGGCCGTAGTGCCGGGGCAGAAACCGCACCGTCCAGCCCAGAATCCGCGATTTGTCCCACAGGAAAAAGAAAATCAGCACCGGCAGCAGCACCGCATAGACCATGATGGTGACCACCATCACCACCGAGGCCAGCGAAAATGACGAGGCCAGGCTGCGGGCATAGGCAATCGCCTCGCGCCGGATGGTATCGAGCAGGGCCGCGACCTGATCGGTCGAAAAATACGCCGGATAGCGCTCGGGCAGCTGCAGCAGGGCCTGTTGGCCCTGCTCAAGCATGGCGGGCAGGTTTTCCACCAGCTGGATGACCTGATTGACGATGGTGGGCAGCAATGCAACCAGCGTCGCCACCAGACATAGCAAAAAGACCAGGTAGACGATCAGCACCGCCGGTCCGCGCGGGACATGATAGCGGGTCAGGGTGCGGACAACGCCCTCGAGCAGATAGGCCAGCACGATCGAGGCAAACACCGGCACCAGCATGCTGCCCAGAAACGTCACCACCGCGACACCGATGAGCAGCATCACGGCGAGCCCCACCACCTGGGGATTACTCAGGTGGCGGTTGAACCATTGGCGGATGGGGTACATGGGCGTCGACAAGGCAACCTCCTGCAGCCGGGTTATACTGTCCCACAAACGACGCGGCGGTGGAACGCGATCGTCACGCCATCGGTCTGTGGAGACATGATGAGAAAGACACTGCCTGCCGGCATTCGAGGGACGCTCGGGGCGCTTGCGCTGGCCGCGGTGCTCGCATTGGCGGGACCGGCGGCGGTGGCGCAGACCGACAACCTCGACCTGTCGCTGCCCGATCTTGGCAACCCCTCCAGTCAGGCGCTGCCGGCGGCCGAGGCCGCGCGCATGGGCCAGGAGATGATGCGCGAGATCCGCCAGCAGGTGGACGGCATCGACGATCCGGCGGTCAACGCCTATATCCGGGATCTGGGTGCGCGCATCACCACCGCCACCGACACCCCGGCGGCCCGCTACCGGTTTTTTGTCCTCGAAGACCCGCGCATCAACGCCTTTGCCATGCCGGGCGGCTATATCGGGGTGCATACCGGCCTGATCACCGCCGCGCGCAATGAAAGCGAGCTGGGATCGGTGATTGCCCACGAACTCGCCCACGTCACCCAGCGTCACATCGCCCGGCGCATCGCCGCCGCCGAGCAGACCAGCCTGCGCACGGCAGCGATGGTGCTGGCCGGGCTGGTGATCGGCTCGCAGAGTCCGCAGGCCGGCATGGCGGCGGTCACCACCGGCATGGCCTCGGGCATCGACAGCCAGCTGGCCTACTCCCGCGATCACGAACGCGAGGCCGACCGCACCGGCATGCGCATCCTGGCCCGGGCCAACCTCGAGCCCATGGGCATGGCCAATTTCTTTGAGGTGCTGCAGGCCGACAACCGCTATCGCAGCCGCGCGCCGGCGTTTTTGAGCACCCATCCGCTGACCCGGGCGCGGATCGCCGACGTGCGCTCGATGGCCGACGACCTGCAGCCCGACTCGGTGTTCGAGAGCCCGGACTTTGACTACATCCGGGCCCGTGTTCAGGTGGCCACTGCCGATCAGCCGGACCAGGCCCTCGAGGCCTTTCGCGCCCGCATCGATTCCGGCGACAACGGCCCCGCCCAACGCTATGGCCGGGCACTGGCGCTGATTGCCGACGATCAACCGGATGCCGCCACTCGGCGTCTCGAGGCGCTGCTCGATGACGCCGGTGCCCATGACCTGCTGTATCTGGGGCTGGCCGAGGCGGCCCTCGGCGCCGACCGGACCGCGGCAGCGCTCGCGCACATCGATGACGGGCTGAGCCTGTTCCCCGACAGCGTCAGCCTGCGGGTCGAGCGCGTCGCGGCCCTGTTGCAGGCGGACCGAGCGCGGGAGGCGCTGGCCGCCACCCGCCAGCTGACCCACGACCAGCCCGATGCCCCCGGTATCTGGGAGATGCATGCCCGGGCCGCGAGTGCCGCCTCCGACCCGGATGAATCGGCCCTGGCGATGGCCCACTACTATGCCGTGCAGGGCGATCTGCGCGCCGGGCTGTCACAACTTCGGCGGGTCAGCGACATCAGTGCCAGCGCCGGGCAGCTGTCCCGCGCCGATGCCCTGCGCAGCCGCTGGGAGGCGCAGCTCGGCAGCGCTGGCTGAGCACCCCGCGACACGCAGTGTTAGCATGATCCCATCCAAACGGAGGGGGTCATGGTCAGCGACGGGGCAAAGCGGCAGGACGGCACCGACCAGGGCGACTGGACGGCGTGGCTGGGGGCATTTTCCTCCCAGGCAGACCCGCTGGGCGTTCAGGCGCTACTGATTCGCAGCGCCGATGCGCTGGCACAGGCCCGCACGCCCGCCGAAGCGCTGCGCGCCCTGGCGGACGCCATTGCCGCCGAGCGCGACCACCGCCAGCACCAGGGCGAGCAGCTTGACGCCCTGCTCGAGCAGTGGTCAGCCACCCTGCAGGCCATCGCCCCGGCGTTTCCCGACCATCGCCCCGCGGACACCCCCAGCCTGGGCCCGTATCCCCGCCGCCAGGATCAGCTGCGGGCACTAACCGAGCAGGTCGACGTTTACCAGGCCGCGCTCGCCGATCATCTGCACGGCGTGACCGATCTGGCCGAGACCTGTCTGGATGATCTGCGCGCCGAGCTTGACGCCCCCGACGCCCCGCCGTTCGATCCCGGCACACTGGCCGAGCGCTGGGCGGCCATTGCCGAGCCACGCTACGAGGCCTGGCTCGCCCGGCCCGACACCGAGCGCCGCATCGCCGCCCTGGTCAATGCCTGGAGCGCGCTGCTCACAACGCTGCGGGCCCTTGCCGACGACTGTCTCGAGGGCCTGGGGCTGCCCTCGGCCCGCGGCATGGACGACCTGGCCGCCGAGCTGCAGCGCCAGCGTCGCCGTCAGCGCCGCGAGACCGCGGCGTTGCGTGCCGAGATCGCGGCGCTGCGCCACGAGCTGCACGGCGACGGTGAATCGGCCCGCTAGCGCCGGGGCAGCAACCGCCATGGCCGAGGCAGAACCCATCACCCCCAGCGCGGTCGCCACCGAGACGGACAACGCCACGCTGCACCGCTATGGCGCGCCCAGCGACCCGCCGCTGTTGATCATCTACTCACTGGTCAATCGCCCCGCGATTCTCGACCTGAGCCCCGAACGCTCGGTGATCGCGCGGCTGGTTGCCGGCGGCTTCTGCGTCTACCTGCTGGCCTGGCATCCGCCGGGCGCCGCCCGCCGCTATCTGGGCCTGGCCGACTATGTGCTTGGCGATGTGAATGATGCCGTCGACTGGGTGGCCGACCAGCATGCCCTGCGCCCGCACCTGCTGGGGGTCTGCCAGGGCGGCGTGCTGGCGCTCTGCCAGACGGCGGTGCATCCGGCACGGGTGCGCAGCCTGACGACGCTCGCCACGCCCATTGCCACCGACAGCGCCGATGACGCGCTGGCGCGGCTGGCCCGGGGCATCGACTTTGATGCCCTGGTGGCGGCCACCGGCAATGTCACCGGCGAGGGCCTGGCCACGGTGTTCGCCAGCCTCAAGCCATTTGCCCTGGGGCCGCGGCGCTATGACGGCCTGGCGGCGCTGGCGGATGCCGATGCGGCAGCGCGGGATGCGTTCCTGCGCATGGAGCGCTGGATGTACGACGGCCCCGACCTGGCCGGCCGGGCGTTTGCCGAGTTTGCCCGCGAGATCTATCAGAACAACGCGCTGATCCGCGATACGCTCTCGCTGGACGGCCAGCCGGTGCGCCTGGCGGCCATCGACACGCCGGTGTTCAACGCCTGGGCCGAGGATGATCACCTGGTCCCGCCGGCCGCCGCCCGCGCCCTTGCCGCCCGGCTCGGTGGTGAGTGCGTCGAGCAGGGCCTGCCCGGCGGGCACCTCGGCCTTTTCATCGGGGGGCGCGCCCACAAGGCGCTCTACCCCGCCCTTATCGACTGGCTGAGGAGCCATTGAGCATGCCCCGTGTCACCGTTCTGGGCCTTTTCTGCGCCGATCTGATCACCCGCACGACCCGGCTGCCGGTCTGGGGCGAGACCCTGCATGGTCAGGGCTTTCGCCTGATGGCCGGCGGCAAGGGCTCCAACCAGGCCGTCGCCGCCGCCCACCAGGGCGCCGCGGTCACGTTCATCTCGCGCCTCGGGGACGACGCGTTCGCCCCCATCGCCCGCGCCCTCTACGAATCCGTCGGCATCGACGGGCGCCATGTTGGCACCGATGCCGAACTCAACACCGGCACCGCCACCATCCTGGTGGACGATGCCCGGGGCGATAACGCCATCGTCATCGACCCCGGCGCCTGCGCCCACCTGACGCGCGAGCATGTGAGCGCGGCGGAATCGCAGATCGCCGCCTCGGATCTGTTCGTCTGCCAGCTCGAGCTGCCTCTGGCCATCAGCGAGCACGGGATCCAGCTGGCGCAGCGCCACGGGGTGCCGGTGATCCTCAACCCGGCGCCGGCCTGCGCGCTGCCGGCAACCCTCTACCCGGCCATCGACTATCTCACCCCCAACGAGTCCGAGGCCGCCGAACTGGTGGGCCACGCCGTCGACACCGACGCCCAGGTCGCCCGTGCCGCGGCCACGCTGCGGCAATGGGGCACGCGCAATGTGCTCATCACCCTGGGTGAGCGCGGGGTGTACATCGACAGTGACGCCTTCCAGGGGATGATCCCGGCGATCCATGCCGGGGCCGTGGTGGATACCATCGGGGCGGGAGATGCCTTCAACGGCGCGCTGGCCGCCGCGCTGGCGGAAGGCGCGGATCTGCCCACCGCCGCCCGTCGGGCCTGTGCCACCGCCGGGCTTTCGGTGACCCGGGCCGGTGCCGCGGCTTCGCTACCGAGCCGCGCGGCAGTGGACGCCCAGCTGACGGGCACGGCCGAATGACGCGATGGCGTTCGTGCGGCGCAACAACGAAAGTGCTTGCGTTGCGCCAGACAGCCCATTAACGTCGTGAATCACAACGATAAAGCGCCAAGAGGAGGAGCCGGCGGACTCCACCGATGATCAATCATCAAAAAGGGTGGAGGGGCCACGGATAAAGCACCCCGTCACGAGGGTGCACTTTCCTCGGGAGACATCGTCTCCCCTTTTTTCGGCGCCGCGTGCTGCAGCGCACCACGCCCGCGCCGTTAAAAGCTACAGAAGAGCGCGCCGTTCACCGGCAGGTTCGCGCCGTTGATATAGCCCGACTCATCCGCCGTCAAAAAGCCCACCGCCCGGGCGATGTCCTCGGGCTGACCCATGTCGCCGGCCGGGATCTGGGCGACGATGGCGTCGCGCACCTTATCGGGCATGGCATCGGTCATGCTGGTCTTCACATACCCGGGCGAAACCGTGTTGGCCGTCACCCCCTTGGCCGCGCCCTCTTTGGCCAGCGCCATGGTAAAGCCGTGCATGCCGGCCTTGGCCGCGGAATAGTTGGTCTGGCCAAACTGGCCGGTCTGGCCGTTGACCGAGGAGATGTTCACCACGCGGCCAAAGCCCTGATCGCGCATGCCGGCCACGAACTGGTGGGTCACGTTGAAAACGCCGCTCAGGTTGATGTCGATCACCTTGTCCCAGGCATCGGCGCTCATCTTGTGCAAAAAGCCGTCGCTGGTGATGCCCGCAACGTTGACCAGGATATCGACCGTGCCAAAGCGCTCCCGCACCTCGTCGGCCATGGCCACGCAGGCGGCGTGATCGCTGACATCGCACTTCACCCAGTCGGCGTCGATGCCCTCGTTACGCATCATCTCGACCCAGGCCTCGATGCCCTCGGCCTGCGGATCCACACAGGTGGTGACGATGCGCCGGCCGTCGGCCGCCAGCTGGCGACAGATTGCCGTGCCGATCCCGCCGGCGCCGCCGGTTACCAGTGCCAATCGCTGCGTCATGATGATGCTCCTTGTCAGTTGTGCGTCGCACAAAAAATGTTGCGGAGCATCATAGAAACGAACCGATCAGACTGTCAACGCTCATCCTCTTGCTGGCTGGATGACGAGGTGTCGTCGCTGGATGACGACGGCGCCTGATCGCGACGATACCGATCCATCGCCTGCTGCCACATCGACAGGTTCTGCTCGGTGATCTGCGAGAGCATGCTCACCGGATTGCTGGCATCCATGAACGTCCGGGCCCGCTCGCGCAGGGCGCTCTGCTGGTCGGCCCACAAGTCCATGCTCTTTTCGAGATAGCTGGTGAGCAGGCTCTGCATGTTCCCGCCATAGGCGCGGATGATCTGCGCGAGCAGCTCGCTGGAGAAGATCGGTTCGCCGCCCTCCTCCTGCTCGCTAATGATCTGCAGCAGGATCGTGCGGGTCAGATCGGTGCCCGCCTTGGCATCGGTCACCTCAAAGTCGACGCCATCGAGCACCAGGCCCTTGACGTCTTCGAGCGTGACGTAGCTGCTGATGGCCGTGTCATAGAGACGCCGGTTGGGGTATTTCTTGATCAGGCGCTTGTCCGTCATGGGTCATCACCCTCCCGGGTTAGCGTTCCACAGCCAGTGCAACGCCCTGGCCACCGCCGATGCACAGGGTTGCCAGGCCGCGATTGACATCCCGACGACGCATCTCGTGGAGCAGCGTGACGAGGATTCGGGCGCCGGACGCGCCGATCGGATGACCGATGGCAATCGCGCCGCCGTTGACGTTGATCTTTTCGGGATCCCAGCCCAGCGCCTTATTGACCGCCAGCGCCTGAGCGGCAAAGGCCTCGTTCGACTCGATCAGCTCGAGATCGTCGATGGACCAGCCGGCCCGCTCCAGGCAGCGCTGCGTGGCGGGGATCGGGCCGCTGCCCATCAGGCTCGGCGCGACACCGGCGTTGGCATAGGCCTTGATGCGGGCAATCGGCTCAAGCCCCAGCGCCCGGGCGCGGCTCTCGCCCATCATCAGCACCACGGCGGCGCCGTCATTGATGCCCGAGGCGTTGCCCGCGGTGACGGTGCCTTCCTTGTCAAAGGCCGGACGCATGCGGGCCAGCCCCTCGGCGGTGGTGCCATGGCGCGGGAACTCGTCGGTATCAAAGACCACCGGGTCGCCCTTGCGCTGCGGGATCTCGACGGGAACGATCTCGTCGTCAAACCGCCCGGCCTTCTGCGCCGCCTCGGCCAGCTGCTGCGAGCGCGCTGCAAAGGCGTCCTGCTCCTCGCGGCTGATGCCGTACTCGGTGGCGAGATTCTCGGCGGTCACCCCCATGTGATAATTGTTGAACACGTCGGTGAGGCCATCCTTGAGCATGGTGTCCTCGAGCTTCCACGGGCCCATGCGCTGACCGTTGCGGGAGTTGGGCAGGGCGTGCGGGGCCTGGCTCATCGACTCCTGGCCGCCGGCCAGCACCACGCCGGCATCCTCCAGCGCGATGGCCTGGGCGGCCATGTGCGTGGCCTTCAGGCCGCTGCCGCAGACCTTGTTGATGGTCATCGCCGGCGTCGTCTGGGGCAGCCCCGCGTTCAGCGACGACTGTCGCGCCGGGTTCATGCCGCAGGCCGCGGTCAGGACCTGGCCCAGCACCACCTCGTCAATCACCTCGGGGTCGACCTTGGCCCGCGACAGCACGCCGCGGATCACCTGCGTGCCGATATCCGCCGCCGTCAGTGGCGCCAGCGTGCCGCCGAAGGATCCAACCGCGCTGCGGCCTGCCGCCACAATCACCACATCTTCCATTGCTCCAGCCTCCTGTTCGACTCACTCGTGTTATTGCTTGCGCTTTCACCCTACCACTGCCAGCAGCCGCCGAAAGGCCGCCGCCTTGGATTCGGTCTCGTCAAACTCGGCCGCGCACTCCGAATCAGCGACCAGGCCACCGCCGGCGCGATAGTCGAGCACGCCGTCGCGGGCGGTCATGGTGCGAATGGCGATGCTGGTATCCATCGCCCCGTCACGGCCGAGATAGCCGATGGACCCGCAATAGATACCGCGCGGCTCGCCCTCGAGCTCATCGATGATCTCCATGGCGCGATACTTGGGCGCGCCGGTAATGGACCCCCCGGGCAGGCAGTCGCGGAGCAGGTCAGTGGCCACCCGGTCGGCACGCAGCCGCCCCACCACGGTGCTTACCATATGGTGCACCGTGACAAACGATTCCAGCGCAAACAAGCGCGGCACACTCACCGATCCGGTGCGACAGGCACGACCCAGGTCATTGCGCAGCAGATCGACAATCATCAGGTTTTCGGCGCGATCCTTGGCACTGGCGAGCAGCTCATCGCGGCGCGCGGCATCCGTGCGCGGATCCGCCGCCCGGGGCCGCGTCCCCTTGATGGGCGCGGTTTTGACCCAGCCGTCGCGCAGCTCCAGAAAACGCTCCGGCGAGCCACTCAGGATGGGCCCACCGGCCAGTTCCAGATAAGCGGCAAAGGGCCCACCGGCCGCCTCGCGAAAGTCGGCATAGACGCCCAGCGGATCGCCGTCGAAGGGC
Source organism: uncultured Spiribacter sp. (assembly GCA_937884605.1). Taxonomy (GTDB): domain Bacteria; phylum Pseudomonadota; class Gammaproteobacteria; order Nitrococcales; family Nitrococcaceae; genus Spiribacter. The sequence goes on along the minus strand of CALGDM010000018.1, from coordinate 9,872 downwards.
GCCTGCAGCCGCCGGGCAAGATTGACCTGATAGCAGTCGCCGGCGTGCAGGTAATCGCGAACCCGGCGAAAGGCCCGATCATAGCTCGCGCGATCGGGGGTGGCGCGGGCCTCGCCGGCAGGCCACCAGGCGCCGGGGGTCTGCGCGGGCCCGGCCGAGAGCCAATCGGCCAGTCCCGCCGGGGGATCACCGGCCAGCCAGGCGCGCCGGTGGCGATGATCCAGCACCAGCGCCCAGTCATACAGGCCCACTGCCATCTCCGGCATACCGGCATCGCCCGGTGCCTGGCCCTGCAGGCGCCGACCCAGTTCGTAGCTGAAATAGCCGATGGCGCCGCCGGCAAACGGCCCACTCGCCGCCACTGGCGGGCCCAGGTAGGACTGCAGCAACGCCAGCGGATCCCCCGAGCCCAGATCCTGCTCGCGACCCCCCGCGCCGGGCAGCCAGCGTGTGCGCCCGTGGCGACTCACCAACTGACCCTGCGGGGCGGCACTCATCAGGCTGTAGCGACCGCCGGCAGCGCCATCCAGCCACACCGCGGCGGGCAGGCGCGCGCGGAGTGCGGCAAAGGTCATGAGCGCCGAGCTCGGAAAGGCAAGCGGGATGTCGATCATGGGCCGTCAGCCACCCATCGGTGCCGGGTTTGCGGGCATGGTAATCTTAACGGCATAGCAACACGATCATTCGGCCGAATCGAGGGGGATCATGGCAGGTCACAGCAAGTGGGCGAACATCCAGCACCGCAAAAAGGCGCAGGACGCCAAGCGCGGCAAGATCTTCACCAAAATGATCCGCGAGATCACCGTGGCGGCGCGCCAGGGTGGCGATGACCCCGACGCCAACCCGCGTCTGCGCCTGGCCGTGGATCGGGCCCTGGGCGTGAACATGCCCAGGGACAAGATCGACAAGGCCGCCGCCCGCGGCGCCGGCAACGACGAGGGCACCGCCTACGAAGAGGCCCGGTTCGAGGGCTATGGCCCCGGCGGCGTCGCCATCATGGCCGACTGCATGACCGACAATCGCAACCGCACGGTGGGCGAGATCCGCCACGCGTTCAACAAGCACAACGGCAACATGGGCACCGATGGCTGTGTCGCGTTCATGTTCCAGCAGCGCGGCGTGATGCTGTTTCCGCCCGACACCGACGAGGACACCCTGATGGAGGCCGCCCTTGAGGCCGGCGCCGAGGATGTCATTGCCAACGACGACGGTTCGTTCGAGGTGCTGACCGCCCCCGAGGACTTCCCCGCGGTGCGCGACTCGCTGGCGGAAAGCGGCCTGACGCCGGCCGACGCCGAGGTGACCATGCGCCCCGAGAACACCACCGAGCTGGATGACAACGACGCCCGCAAGGCGGTCAAGCTGATCGAGCGGCTCGAGGACCTGGACGACGTCCAGCACGTCTACACCAACGCCGAGCTCCAGGCCGCCGCCTACGAGGACGCCTGAGCGGTATGGCGGCGGCGGGCGGCGAGCGACGCATCCTGGGGATTGATCCGGGGTCGGTGCGCACCGGCTTTGGCATTGTTGCCGTGGACGGGGCGCGCAGCCGCTATGTGGCAAGCGGCGTTATTCAGGCCGGGCGCGGGCCGTTCGCTGAGCGCCTTCACACCATTTTTACCGGCCTCGCCCAGGTCATCGCCGAGCACGCCCCCAGCGAAAGCGCCATTGAGGAAGTGTTTGTCAATCGCAACGTCCAGTCGGCCCTCAAGCTGGGACAGGCCCGCGGGGCGGCGATCTGCGCCTGCGCGGGCGCCGGACTGCGCGTGGACGAGTACAGCGCCCGCGCCATCAAGCAGGCCCTGGTGGGCCGCGGCGGCGCCGACAAGACCCAGGTCGGCTATATGGTGCGGACCGTTCTGGGGCTGAAGGGCGAGCTGCGCGAGGACGCCGCCGACGCCCTCGCCGTGGCGCTGAGTCACGCCCAGCATGATCGGTTCCGCGCCCAGGTGGCGCGGACCTCGCCCGGGGGCGCGGCATGATCGGGCGGCTGAGCGGCACCCTGATCGACAAGCAGCCCCCCTGGGTGGTGGTGGATGTGAGCGGCGTCGGCTACGAGATCGAGCTGCCCATGTCGAGCATTTACCAACTGCCGGCAACCGGCGAGACGCTGGTCCTGCGCATCCATCAGGGGCTGCGCGACGAAGTGCCCGTGCTCTACGGCTTTTGCAGTGAGGGCGAGCGCGGCCTGTTCCGCGCCCTGATCCGGGTCAACGGCGTCGGTCCCAAAATGGCGCTGGCGATCCTCTCAGGCATTAGCGCCGAGGAATTCCGCCGCTCGGTGGAACAAAAGGACACCGCCACGCTCACCCGCCTGCCCGGCATTGGCAAGAAGATCGCCGAACGCCTGACCCTCGAGATGCAGGACCGCCTGGACGGGCTGGGCAGCGCGGCGACCGGCCTGCCCGGTGCCGTTACCGGCGCCGGGAGCGCGCCGAGCGCCGACGACCCGCGCGCCGAGGCCAGCGCCGCGCTGGTGGCGCTGGGTTACAAGCCCGCCGAGGCCCAGCGCCTGCTCCAGGGCCTTGAGGGCGAGGACAGCGAGCAACTCATCCGCGCCGCCCTTAAAAAGGCGGTACGCTAGCGCCAGGCAACCACCCGGGACGCCATGATCGACAACGACCGCATTATCGCCAGCACCGCCGCGTCCGACGACGAAGCGGTGGATCGCGCCATTCGCCCGCGGCGGCTGGATGACTACATCGGCCAGCAGGGCGTGCGCGAGCAGCTCGAGATCTTCATCGGGGCCGCCCGGGGCCGCGCCGAGGCACTCGATCATGTACTGGTGTTTGGCCCGCCCGGGCTTGGCAAGACCACGCTCGCACACATCATCGCCCAGGAGCTGGGCGTCAACCTGCGCCAGACCTCGGGCCCGGTCATCGACCGCCCCGGCGATCTGGCCGCCCTGCTCACCAACCTCGAGCCCGGCGATGTCCTGTTCGTTGACGAGATCCATCGCCTCTCGGCCGTGGTCGAAGAGGTCCTCTACCCCGCCATGGAGGACCAGCAGATCGACATTGTCGTCGGCGAAGGGCCAGCCGCCCGCTCCATCAAGCTCGACCTGCCGGCCTTCACCCTGGTGGGTGCGACCACCCGGGCGGGGCTGCTGACCTCGCCGCTGCGCGATCGCTTCGGCATCGTCCAGCGCCTCGAGTACTACTCGGTGGACGAGCTGACCACCATCGTCAATCGCTCCGCGGGACTGCTCAACCTGAGCATGGCCGCCGACGGCGCCACCGAAATCGCGCGCCGGGCCCGGGGCACGCCGCGCATCGCCAACCGTCTGCTGCGCCGGGTGCGCGACTATGCCGAAGTGCGCGCCGACGGCCGCATCAGCCGTGCCGTGGCCGCCGCCGCCATGGACATGCTCAAGGTCGACGACAGCGGCTTCGACATTCAGGACCGGCGCCTGCTGCATGCGATTATCGAGAAGTTCGATGGCGGCCCGGTGGGCGTCGAGAGCCTGGCCGCGGCCATCGGCGAGGAGCGCGGTACCATCGAGGATGTCATCGAGCCCTACCTGATCCAGCAGGGGTTCCTGCACCGCACGCCGCGGGGGCGCATGGCCACGCGCAATGCCTATGCCCATCTGGACATCCCGGCGCCGCCGCGCATCGACGACCCCAACGGCGAGCTGTTCCGCCGCCCATGAGTCGGGCCGCTTGCGCCACTCTCCGCCGGTCGTTAGTGTTTTCAGGCATTCTGCCAGGGGATGCCCATGACCGTTGATCTGTCCATTACCCAACTCATCGCCGAGGCCAGTCTGGTTGTCCAGCTTGTCATGCTGGTCCTGCTGCTCGCCTCGATCAGCTCGTGGGCGATCATTATCCGCAAGGCCCGCGAGCTGCGCCGCGCCCGGGGGGGTGCCGATGCGTTCGAGGACAGCTTCTGGTCCGGCGGCAACCTGACCGAGATCTATCAGCAAAGCGAGCAGCCCGACATCGACTCGGGGGGCATGGAGCGGATCTTTCGCGCCGGGTTTCGCGAGTTTACCCGCATGCGCCGCCAGAGCGTCGGGCCCGAGCCGGTCATCGAGGCCGCGCAGCGCGCCATGCGGGTGGCCCTCAACCGCGAAATGGATCGCGTCGAGCAGTCGGTGCCGTTTCTGGCGACGGTGGGCTCGACCAGCCCCTACATCGGCCTGTTCGGCACCGTCTGGGGCATCATGAATGCCTTTCTGGCCCTGGGCGCCATGCAGCAGGCCACGCTCGCCACCGTCGCGCCCGGTATTGCCGAGGCCCTGATCGCCACGGCGCTGGGCCTGTTCGCCGCCATCCCGGCGGTGATCGCCTACAACCGCTTCGCCAATCAGTCCGAGCAGATGACCAACCGCTACGAGATGTTCATCGACGAGTTCACCGGCATTCTCCAGCGCCACCTGCAGGCCGGCGCAGCGTGAATCCGCAGCCCGCGCGACGGCGGCGCAGTCGCCGCAAGCCGATGGCCGAGATCAACGTTGTCCCGTATATCGACGTCATGCTGGTGCTGCTGGTGATCTTTATGGTGACCGCGCCGCTGCTCTACCAGGGCGTGGAAATCGACCTGCCCCAGGCAACGGCCGAGCCACTGCCCCCGCAGGAGCAGGAGCCGGTGATCGTCGAGGTGGACCAGAACGGGCGCTACTACCTGAGCGTGGGCGAGCAGGATGACGATGAGCCGATCAGCGCCGAGGATGTCGTCCTGAACGTGACGGCCGTCATGCGGGCCCGCCCCGACACGCCGGTGTTCGTGCGCGGCGACGGTGACGTCGCCTATGCCCGGGTGATCGATGTGATGACTGCCCTGCAACGTGCCGGCGTGCCGCAGGTAGGGCTGATGACGCAACCGTCCGGGGACACCCCGGCCAGCAGCGGCTAGGCCCGCAGGCCGATGGGCAGGGTTGGGGATATTGGCCTGTCAGTGCTCGCGCATGCCGTGCTGTTCGGCCTGTTTGCGGTGAGCTTCCAGATGACGGGCCTGACCGATCAGGCCGCCCCGGGGACTGAGCAGGCGGTCCAGGCCGTTGCCATCGACGAGGCCGAAGTGCAGCAGGCCATCGAAGCGCTCGAGGCCGAAGAGAACGCCGAGCAGCGGCGCCGTGAACAGGAACTCGCCGAGCTTGAGGCCGAGCGCCAGCGCGAAGCCGAACGGCTGGCGGCCGAGCGTGAGGCCCGGGCCGAGGCGGAGCGCCAGCGCGAGGCGGCCGAGCAGGCGCGGCGTGAGGCCGAACGCGAAGCCGAAGCCGAGGCCCGGCGCCAGGCCGAAGCCGAGGCTCAGGCCGAGCGCGAACGCGAGGCGGCCGAGCAGGCCCGGCGCGAAGCCGAGGCCGAAGCCCAGCGCCAGCGCGAGGCCGCCGAGCAGGCCGAACGCGAGGCCGAGGCCCAGCGTCAGGCCGAGCGCGAAGCCGAAGCCCGGCGCCAGGCCGAAGCCGAGGCCGAAGCCCGCCGCGAGCGCGAAGCCGAGGCCCAGCGCCAGGCCGACGCCGAGGCCCTGCGCGACGCCCGCGGCACCTATGATGCGGCCATCCGCCAGCGTGTCGAGGGGGTATGGACCCGCCCTGCCGGGATCCCCGACGGACTGAGCGCCGTCGTGGCGGTCCGCCTGGGTCCGGGCGGGATCGTCCTGTCGGTGGAAGTGGCGCGATCGAGCGGCAACGCCGCCTTTGATCGCTCCGCACTCACCGCCGTGCGGCGCGCCGACCCGCTGCCCATGCCCGATGACCCCGACCTGGCCCAGCCCTATCGCGAGGGCATCGAGATGATCTTTGCCCCCGATGCCTGAACTACGCCGCACATCCGCTATCCGTTAGGATAGGATCCACACAGGCCCCCATCGACAGGCAGAATATCGCCCAATGAAGTCACTGATCGCCGCTCTGCTACTGGCAATGCTCGCTTTGCCCGCCGCCGCACAGGTCCGCATCGAGATCAGTGGCGGCGAGGCGGCGGCGCTACCCATCGCCATCGTGCCCTTCCCGATGCAGGACACCGCCGCGGGCGATGCCCCGGACACGGACATTGCCGGGATCATCCGCGACAACCTGTTCCGCAGCGGCCTGTTCGCGCCCCTCGACCCCGAAACCCACCTAAGCCAGCCCAGCCGGCTGGAGCAGGTGCGTTTCCAGAACTGGCGGGCATTGGGCGCCGATACCCTGCTGATCGGCCGCATCACGCCGCTCGACGGCGATGCCTACCGCGTGCGCTATGAACTGCTGGATGCCTATGCCGGCGAGCGCATCACCGGCCAGCGCTTTCGGGTAACACCAGCGGGTCTGCGCAACCTGGCCCACACCATCAGCGACCAGGTGTTCGAGGCGCTGATCGGCCGGCCGGGCGGGTTCAACAGCCGGATCGCCTATGTCGAGGAGACCGGCGCCGGCGACGAGCGCTCGTATCGACTGGTGGTGGCCGAGGCCGATGGCCATCGCCCCCAGACCATCCTCACCTCGAGCGAGCCCATCCTCTCGCCCGACTGGTCGCCGGACGGTGAGCGGATCGCCTATGTCTCATTTGAATCCGGCCGCCGCTCACGGATCTACGTCCAGAACGTGGCAACCGGCGAGCGCGAGGCTGTGGCAAGCTTTGCCGGGCTTAACAGCGCGCCGGCCTGGTCCCCGGATGGCGAGCGCCTGGCCGTGACCCTCTCCCGCGACGGCAATCCCGATGTCTTCATCATCGACCCCGACGGCGATGCCGACCCGCGCCCCGTCACCCGGCATTTCGGCATTGATACCGAGCCGGCCTGGTCCCCGGACGGCGAGACAATCTATTTTACGTCGAACCGCGGCGGCGGCCCGCAGATCTATCGCCGGCCGGTCAGCGGCGGTGACGCCGAGCGCGTTACCTTTGACGGCAACTACAACGCCAGCCCCAGCGTGTCGCCCAATGGCCGTTTTCTGGCCTTTGCGCATCAGCGCGGGGAAGGCTTTCGGATTGCGATTCTCGATCTCGAAGACGACATCATGCGGGTGCTCACTGACGGTCCGCTCGACGAGTCGCCGAGCTTTTCGGCAAGCAGCAGCATGATCGCCTACACCCGCGACACCGGCGACGCGACCGAGCTGGCCACCGTGTCGGTCTTCGGCCGCATCCAGGGTGAACTGACCCCGTTTGAAAACACCGTTCGTGAACCCGACTGGGGGCCGCTGCCCTCGGCAGACTAGGCCCCCGGCAACCTATGACTCAATGGAGAACTCCCCATGCGCTCATTCCGACAATGGCTGACCCTTCTGGCGCTGGCCGCCGTGCTCGCTGGCTGTGCCACCACCGACGATTCCATCGATGATGCGGAAATGGCCGAAATCGACCAGGCCGCCGCCACTGAGGCCGAGACCGAAGGCAGCGGAGCCGCTGCAAGCGGCGCCACCGCGAGCGACGGCGTCTCGGGCGAGCCACTCGACGACCCGGACAGCATCCTTTCCGACCGCGTGGTCTATTTTGACTACGACAGCGCCACGCTGAGCGAGGAGGCCATGACGCTGATTGAGGCTCACGGCGAGTACCTGGCCCGCAACAGCGACCGCCAGCTGCTGGTCGAAGGCCATACCGACGAGCGCGGCGCCCGCGAATACAACCTGGCGCTGGGCGAGCGGCGCGCCGAGTCGGTCGAGCAGGCACTGCTGATCGCCGGGGCCGATGAGACCCAGATCGAGGTGGTGAGCTATGGCGAGGAAAGCCCGGCCGTCAGCGGCAGCGACGAGTCCGCCTGGGCGCAGAACCGCCGGGCCGCCCTTGTCTACGAGCGCTGATCCAGGCACCCAGGAGGCATCCCGATGAAGGCCACTCAAGCCAGCCGCCCGATCCTTGCCCTCGCCGTGGCGCTTTCCATGGGCGCGGTGCTGGTCACGCATGCCCCCATGGGCCAGGCCCAGACCCTCGAGCGCCGGGTGGACCGGCTCGAGGACCGCGTCTCGGGCCAGGCCATGATGCGCATGATGAACCAGAGCGAGCAGCTGCAGCGCGAGATCACCACCCTGCGGGGCGAGATCGAGCGACTGCAGCGCCAGATCGACGACATCCGCGGCCAGCAACGTGAACTGTATCTGGACCTGGACGGCCGGCTGCAGGCGCTGGAGTCGGCGGCCGATAACACGTCCGAGGGCGCGTCCGGGGACAGCGCCGCACAGGACGATGGCAGCTCAGTGGCCGAGCCATCGGCGGACGGGTCGGCAAGCGGCGACGCGGCGGCTGACACAGGCGCGGAGGCTGATACCGATGGCGAAACCCGCGGTGTACGCGATGCCTATGACGCGGCGTTCAACGAACTGCGGGCAGGACGCTACGATGCCGCCGCCGAGGCGTTCCGGACATTCCTCGACAACCATCCCGACGCGGAGCTTGCGGCCAACGCCCGCTACTGGCTGGGCGAATCGCACTACGTCGTGCGGGACTTCGATGCCGCCCGTGAGGCTTTCGAGCAGGTGGTCGACAACCATGCCGGCAGTCGCAAGCACGCCGATGCCCTGCTCAAGATCGGTTATGTCCATCTGGAGCAGGGCCGCGACGAACAGGGGCGGACGGCATTGCAAGCCGTGATCGAGCAGTTCCCCGACAGCACCGCTGCGAGCCTGGCCCAGCAGCGACTCGACGAGGGCTGAACCCGGAGACGGCGCGCCTTGCCCGGTGGCAGCGCGCGCCGTATCATTACGGCCCGTTGGGTCGTTAGCTCAGTTGGTAGAGCATCGGACTTTTAATCCGCTGGTCGCAGGTTCGAATCCTGCACGACCCACCAGACTCCATCACCCGAAGCCTGACCTCGCCACTCGCTTCTCACTGCTGGACCGTGAGTTGACGAACGCGCCTCAAGACACCCCGGCTCACTGACTCATGAATGCTGGCCGGGAAATCGGCAGGCAGCGCCTGCGCGGTCTTCTCAAGCGCGCCCGCAGCCTTGTCTGCCATGCCCTCGATCGCCTCTTTGACGAGTGTCCCTGGCAGGCCCGCCTCTTGTCCGGTCTGAATGAAATGCCGGCCCACAATTTCTTCGATCCGGTAATGACGCCGGTCACCCACCGACATGGCCAGCTTTAGCTGTTTGCGCGTGATCTGGCGACTGTCCAGGCTCGGTTGCGCAGTCAGGACATCGACGATGCCAGGTCCGCCGTCACTCTGGTATTTGCGGGTTGGGGCGACGGACAAGGCCTGACAGCAATCCTCCTGCGGCAGCCGCAGCAGGCGCCCCGTCGGGGTCCAGCGCCGGTCGAAGCGCTCGATGACAAGCGCTCTGGTGCGGCCAAAACATTGCATGTTGGCCTGATTGACTGGCAGCCCGAACGCCTCGGCCAGTTTCAGGCAGTAATACTCATTCTCGACGCTGTCAGACAGGTTGATCCCGTTCGGCAACTGTCCGATTTGCGTCTTGAAAATGTGGGTTGTCGGGGTTGTTCCGTGAGGCTTGAACCACCGGCCGTCATGCCACAGCAGTGCCCTTTGAGCGCTTCGCGATGCGGAACTCCAGATCCAGGGCGGCCAGAACCGCCAGGATCGTATCCAGCCGGGTCGCCGGATTGCCGGTCTCAATGAGGGAGATCGTTTCCTGGCGCAGCCCGGCCTTCTCGCCAAGCTGTGCCTGCGTCAACCGCTGACCCTTACGGATCCGGCGGACGACGTTGCCGATCTGCCCGGGTGTGCGTGCCAAGTCATTCATGGTGCTTACCTCGACGCCAATATGCGGCAATCCCGATAATATTGCAATATCGGAATGACCGCATAAGGGGCATAACCATCCCCGGCCTCGGACTCGGCCGCCGGTCGCTTGAAAACCGCATCAGCCGCCTGCGCGGCAAGGCCGGCGAGACGCTCGGCCCGGATACCAACCTGATCCGCTCGATTCGCGGGAAGGGCTATCAGTTGACCGAGCCGCTGCAGTTGCTGGACTGAGCCGGCGCTAGAGCC
>CALGDM010000017.1 GCA_937884605.1 uncultured Spiribacter sp. | reverse complement strand
CTGGATGGTGCGGCGGATCTCCTCGTCGCGGCCGATCACCGGGTCGAGCTTGCCCTGCTCGGCCCGCTCGGTGACATCGATGGTGTATTTCTCGAGCGCCTGGCGCTGATCCTCGGCGTTGGGATCATCCACGTTCTCGCCGCCGCGGGTGGCGTCGATGGCCTGCTCCAGCGCTTCTTTGTTGGCACCGGCGTGCTTGAGGGCCTCGCCCACCTTCGTCTTGCCGTCATCGAGGGCGGCCAGCAGAAAGAGCTCGCTAGCGATGTAGCTGTCGCCGCGCTTTTGCGCGCGCTTGTCGGTCTGGTTGAGCAGCCGGTTCAGGTCATTGCTGACATGCACCTCATCGCTGCCGGCGCCACTCACCGTGGGCAGGCGATCCACCGCCTCGCCCAGCTGCGAGCGCAGCAGGTTGACGTTAACGCCCGCCTGCTGGAGCAGATGGCGGACGCCGCCGCCCTCCTGATCGAGCATGGCAAGCGTCAGGTGCTCGGGCTCGATCATGGGGTTGTCACGACCCACGGCCAGCGATTGCGCATCCGCCAGGGCCATCTGGAATTTGGTGGTCAGTTTGTCCATCCGCATGGTGCAGACTCCTTCGATAATCCGTCTTTGCTATTGACTATCGATATGGGGTGTGGGGTGGTGTTTTGCAATGGGGGCGGGGAGAGCATGTGCCAGATGAACGCCCCCTCTTTCAGGCGCACGCGGGTCCCCTCGTCGCACCAGGCCACGCCCGGCCTGAATAGCCAGTGCCCGCTATCCCCGCTATCCTTCAACCCTGTGATGATGCTGCCCGAGACAAACCGCACACCGGAGACGAAGCGTGGCCGAGCGTAAGAAACGCATTCTGTGGGCAAACCCGTACTGCTTGCTGGATTTATCGAGTGGGGCGTCGATGGCGGTGCGGGAACAATTGCTTCAGCTCCAGAAGCGCGGCGACGAGGTTGCCATCCTGGGCGCGACCATCTTTGATTCGCCCAACGGCATCACACGCCTGAAACCTCATTGGCAAAAAATCCGCAGTCACAAAAAGCCCACGGTCACAATTAACGACGGGACGCTCAAGCACCGCTTGATCAAAACGAAAAGCACCGCCCGCAAGGACATGACCGCGGAGGAAGAAGCCCGCTGGTACACGGTTTACGTAAAGCTCCTCGACGAGTTCAAGCCCGATCTCGTCTACTATTACGGTGGTCGCACCCTGGATCTGCTGATTGGCGATGAAGCCCACGCCCGAGGCATTCCGGTGGCCGCGTACCTTGCAAACGGCAATTTCAAGGGAAAACGCTGGTGCCGCGATGTTGATTTAATCCTGACCGATAGTCAGGCCACCGCCACCCTGTACAAAGAGCGTGAAGGCATCGACGTCACACCCATCGGGCCATTCATTGACCCGGCCCTTGTGGTGGCCGAAAAACATGACCCAAGCAATGTCCTGCTGGTAAACCCTTCGCTTGCCAAAGGGGCCGCCATCGTCATCCGGCTGGCCATGCTGCTTGAGCAGCGCCGACCCGACATCCCGTTCGAGGTGGTCCAGTCCCGAGGTGACTGGGAGGCATTGCTCCGGCAAGTCACCCGGCAGTTTGGCGAGGAGCGCAAATCGCTCAGCAATGTAACCCTCACGCCAAACACCCACGACATGCGGCCAGTGTATGGCAGAGCCCGGGTCCTGCTCGCGCTGAGTCTTTGGTGGGAGAGTTTTGGACGCGTGGCTGCGGAAGCCGCCATGAATGGCGTCCCGTCCATCATTACGGGACGAGGTGGCCTGCCGGAAGCTGCAGGAGCAGGTGCCGTACAGGTTGATCTGCCGGGTGACTGTTTCAAACCGCCCTATCAGACAATACCGGCTGACAACGTATTGGCGGCACCAATAAAAAGGGTCATGACGCTATTTGACAGCGATAACGAACATCAAGCGCTCAGCTCCAGAGCAAGGGCTCACGCGGCAAATCTTGATCTTGAGCGCAGCGCTCAACGGTTAACTCAGGCCATGGCGTCCTGCCGGTAAGCAATGTCGCTTGAATCAAAGCCCAAAGTCATTACGATCCTGGGAAGTTGGTCTTGCGGCTCAACTGCCCTGACGGGTTATATCGCACGGTGCGGTGCGCATACATGTCCACCGCATCAACGAACCAATGACCCAAGAACGCCGGATAGTCACGAGCCAAAAGCTCTGCGTGATGCATTAGCTGCCAGAATCAATGAGTTGAGCCTCAAAAAAATCGAGCACAGGGGCTCCAGTTTTAGAGAATGGCTTTCGGAAGCGCTTATTCCATAACTGATGTCCAGTCTGTTGTGGACTCGCGTTGGCTGGTCGTAACCCGCCCACTCACCCGGATTGAAGCAGCACACCGATGAGCAGTCTGCTGCAGAGGGGTGGCTTATGCCGCCCTGACAGTCAACGACCCCTTACTAGCCAACAGTTGCGCTAATTGTAACCGCTACTTACAATCAGCCGATGATCACTCGTCAGGCAACCCAAACGCTTGAACAACTGGCGGCCACCTTCCCTGCGGTTGCAGTGACGGGACCGCGCCAGTCGGGCAAAAGCACACTCGTGCGGGCGGTTTTTGCCGATCGGCCGTATGTGTCTTTGGAGGATCTGGATCAGCGGGAATTTGCCAGGGAAGACCCGCGGGGATTTCTGGCCCGGTATCCGGACGGGGCGGTACTGGATGAGGTTCAGCATTGTCCGGGGTTGTTTTCATATTTGCAGACGCGGATGGATCAGTCCGGCCGGCTTGGTGAATGGCTGCTAACAGGCTCGCAGCAGTTTGGCGTCCATTCGGCGGTGTCGCAGAGTCTGGCTGGGCGGGTCGGCATGCTCACGCTGTTACCGTTTTCGCTGGGCGAGGTGGAAGCAGCGGATGGGCTTCGCAATGACTGTGATGCCGGGGCTGATGCATCTGTACTCGCTGGCGTTGATGCCAATCCGGATGCCTGGCTTTTTCGCGGCGGGTATCCGCCTGTCCACGATCGGCCCGTCGACCCGACGATCTGGTACGGGAGTTATGTGCAGACCTACCTTGAGCGGGATGTTCGGCAGCTGCTGCAGATTCGTGATCTGTCGCAGTTTCAGCTATTCATGCGGTTGGTGGCCGGGCGCACCGGGCAGCTGCTGAATCAGTCGGCGCTGGGTGATGCCGTGGGCGTCAGCCACAATACGATTCGTGAGTGGTTGTCGGTACTCGAGGCAAGTTATGTCATTCATCGATTGCCCCCGCACCACCGCAATTTCAATAAACGCGTGGTGAAAACGCCCAAGCTCTTCATGCTGGATACGGGCCTTGCCTGCTGGCTGCTGGGCATTGAGACACCCGAGCAGCTTGCCACGCATCCGCTACGCGGCGAGCTATTCGAAACGGCAGTGGTGGGCGAGTTTCTTAAACAGCGCCTCAATCAGGGCCGAAGGGCTAATCTGGCTTTCTGGCGGGATCGGGGCGGTCGCGAAGTCGATCTGGTGGTGGATCGGGCCGGCATTCTGGACCCCATCGAAATCAAGGCAGGCGCCACCCTGAGCGGCCGTGCCTTTACCGGCCTGGAGCGCTGGTGCGCGATTGCCGGTCATGAGGCCGGGCAGCCAATGGTTGTCTATGGCGGCACCGATGACCGCGAACAACGCGGCGTGCGGGTCATGTCGTGGCGCCGTCTGGCGCAATGAGCTAGACGCTAGCCGGTGAAGGCAATGTAGGCGGCGAACCGTCCGGTTGAGCCGTCCCGACGGTAGGAGAAAAAGCGTGCGGAGTCGCTGCAGGTGCAGCGGGCTTCGCTGTGGACCCGGCCGACGCCGGCCTGGCGCAGGCTGGCGTGGGCGGTCGCCCCCAGGTCGAACTGAAAGCGCGGCGAGGCATCGGATGCTATGTCGGCGGCTGGGTCAGTGACCGACGCGGTGGCCGGGGCGGTGGTGCCCGCCGGGGCTGAGGGCTGGTATACCGGCTCGACACCGGCGTCGGCGATGTGTTGGATGACTTCAGGGCCGACCGGGTATGCATCGCGGCCAATGCACGGGCCGATGCAGGCGATGAGCCCCGCAGCGGGTGCGGGCAGGGTGGCGATGGTTTGCTGAATGATGCCGGCGGCCAGCCCCCGCCAACCCGCATGCACCGCCGCCACGCACGAGCCGTCCCGCGCCGCCAGCAGGATCGGCACGCAGTCGGCGACCAGTACCGCGCAAACCTGCCCGGGCTGATCGCTCCACACCGCATCGGCGGGGGTCACATCGCGCTCGACCTCACTCGCGTGGACAACCCGTGTGCCATGCACCTGCGACAGCCAGCGGGGTTCCTCGGCCAGTCCCGCCTGCGCAACCAGACGCCGGCGGTTTTCGCGTACCGCAGCGGGGTCGTCGCCGACATGCATCGCCAGATTGAGCGAATCATAGGGCGGCTGGCTGACGCCGCCGTGGCGGGTGGTAAAGCCGGCGGTGACCGGCGCGGACCACGTCGGGCGCAGGATGGACAGATCGGCCCCGGCGCTCATGGCCGCCACCGCCCGTCATCCTCGGCCTGGGCGATCACCTGTGCCTGATGGGTCCGCAGTGCCGCCAGCAGCGCGGCAAAGTCCTCCGGCGGCGGTGTCGACCAGGTCAGGGTCTCGCCGCGGGTCGGATGCACCAGCGTCAGCGTCTCGGCGTGCAGCGCCTGACGACGAAACCGGCGCAGGCAATCCCCCACCGTGGGCGCCGGGCCGTCGGGACGGCGCGGCGGCCAGTCGCCTTCCGGTGCGGGCACCTCGTCCATGCCACCGGGCAGGCGCAGACGCCCGCCATACAACGGATCGCCAACAATGCGGTGATTGATGTGGGCCATGTGCACGCGGATCTGGTGGGTGCGACCGGTCTCGAGCTTGCAGCGCAGCAGCGTATGGGCGGCAAAGCGCTCTTCGATGCGGTAATGGGTGACCGCCGGCTTGACCCCGGCGCCGATGGGATCGCCGTTGTTATCCACGCCCTGGCGCACGGCCATGCGCAACCGGTCGCGCGGATGCCGGCCGATGGGGGCATCGACCCTGCCGCCGGCGGTAAACGTGCCCCCCACCAGGGCCAGATACTCGCGGCCCACGCTGCGGGCCTGGAGCTGCTCGACCAGATGGGCATGCGCCTCGAGGGTTTTCGCCACCACCATCAGCCCGGTGGTATCCCGGTCGAGCCGATGCACGATCCCGCCGCGCGGCAGCCCGCCAAGGCGTGCATCGTGATGCAGCAATGCGTTCTGCAGCGTGCCGTCGGCATTGCCGGCGCCGGGGTGCACCACCAGACCAGCGGGTTTGTTGATCACCAGGATCGCGGCGTCTTCGTGGACAATGGCCAGAGGAATGGGCTCGGCCGTCACCACGCCTTCCTCCGAGGCAGTCGCCGCCAGACGGATCTGCTCGCCCCCCTTGACCGCGACGCGTCCGCGCGGTGAGCCGCCATCGACGGTCAGCTCCCCGTCGCGCAGCCAGCGCTGCAGCCGCGAGCGCGAGAACTCCGGGAACAGCTCGGCGAGAACGGCGTCCAGCCGGCGGCCCGCCGCGGCGTCGGGGATCGTGGCGTCACGCTCGATGCGGGTGACTGACGAGTCATTCATGCTGGGCGATGCTCCCCGTTTTCTCTAGACTGGGCGGATCAGACACAGGGTGGACACAGGTGCCATGACGCGCTTTTTTGCAATTCTACTGCTTATCGGCCTGCTCGCGGGCTGCGCAAGCAACACGGACCCCGCCAGCCGGCTCGGCAACGCCGAGGCCGCGGCACTCTACGAGGCGGCCAGCGAGGCGGCCGAGCGCAACGACTGGCAGACCGCTATCGGCGAGCTCGAGTCGCTGCAGGCGCAGTATCCATTCGGGCTCTACGCCACTCAGGCGCAGCTCGACATCATCCATGCCTATTATCAGGCCGGCGAAGTGGCCTCCACCGTCGCCGCCGCCGAGCGCTTCCGGCGCATCAACCCGCGCCACCGTGCGGTGCCGTACAGCTGGTACATGCAGGGCCTTGCGCTTGAGGAGAAAAATCGCGGGCCGGTCAAGGACTGGGTGGGCGTCAACGATGTGCTGCGCGATCCCGTCCCACGGCGCCAGGCCTTCGAGGCCTACACAACGCTGGTCGAGGACTATCCCGACAGCGACTACACCGAGCGGGCGCGCTCACGGCTGGAGGTGCTCTATGCCGAAGGCGCCGAGTTCCAGTTGAGCGTGGCGCGCTTCTATGCCGATCGCGATGCCTGGGTGGCCGCCGCCCGGCGGGCCATTACCGTCATCGACGCCTTCGAGGGCACCGCGGCCGTCAACCCGGCCACCGATCTGCTCGCCACCGCCTATCAGCGTCTGGATCTTGATGAGCTGGCCGCTGGCGTGCGGACCGCGCAGCGCACGACGGAGCGCGATGCGGACGCCGACATCCCGAGCACCCCGGAGCTCTACGAGCAGGAAACGATGGAGGTACCGCCGGCACCCACTTCCGAAGGGCCCTCGGGCGGGTCCGCTGGATCAGGGGGCATGGGCGGCCCGATGGGCGGCGGCCTCTAACCGCCGTAGACGGCGCTCGCGATCAGAGCGCCTGTTCGCCGGAGTCGCTGGTGCGGATGCGCACCGCCTGCTCCACCGGTGTGACAAACACCTTGCCGTCGCCGATCTTGCCGGTATTCGCCGCGGCCACGATGGCCTCGACCACGCGCTCGACCTGATCGTCGGCCACGACCACCTCGACGCGCATCTTGGGCAGGAAGTCGACGACGTATTCCGCGCCGCGATAGAGCTCGGTATGGCCCTTCTGCCGGCCAAAGCCCTTGACCTCGGTCACCGTCATGCCGGTGATGCCCACTTCGGCGATGGCCTCGCGCACGTCATCGAGCTTGAACGGCTTGATGATGGCCTCGATTTTTTTCATTCCAATGCTCCGCTGTTGGCTGGAGGCGTGAGTGTATCAGGCGCCCGGTCCGCCCGGCTGGCGGCCGAACCCGGAGGTGATCGGATAGCGCCGGTCACGGCCGAAGGCCTTGGTGGTCACCTTGACCCCCGGCGCCGCCTGGCGGCGCTTGTACTCGTTGCGGTGGAGCAGCTTGACCACCTTGAGAACCGTCTCGCGGTCATGCCCCTGGCCGACCAGATCGTCGACGCTGGCATCCTCCTCGACATAGGCGGCAAGGATGGTGTCGAGCTCGCCATAGTCGGGCAGGCTGTCGCTGTCCTTTTGATCGGGGGCCAGCTCGGCGCTGGGCGCGCGGGTGAGGATGCGCTCGGGGATGACCGGCGCCCGGGCGTTGCGATAGGCGGCCAGGCGGTAGACCTCGGTCTTGAAGATGTCCTTGAGCGGCGAGAACCCGCCCACCATGTCGCCATAGAGGGTTGAATAGCCCACTGCCATTTCGCTTTTGTTGCCCGGCGCCAACACCAGCCCACCCAGCTTGTTCGACACGGCCATCAGCATGGTCCCGCGGATCCGCGACTGCAGATTCTCCTCGGTCACGTCGACGGGCCGATCACCGAACACCGGCGCGAGCGTGGCGCAAAAGCCATCGAACACCGACTCGATCGCCAGCGTGTCGTAACGAACACCCAGCGCATCGGCCAGCGCGGCGGCATCGGTCTGACTCATATCGGCCGTGTAGCGGGTGGGCATCATCAGGCAGTGCACCCGCTCGGCGCCCAGTGCATCGGCGGCAATGCAGGTGACCAGCGCCGAGTCGACGCCGCCGGACAGGCCGATCACCACACTCGGGAAGCCGTTTTTCTCGACATAGTCACGCACCCCCCAGACCAGGGCCTCGTAGACCACCGCCTCGGGCGAGAGCGACGGCTCGATGGCCCCTTCCAGTGGGGTCCAGCGCCCGTGAATGCGCTCGACATCCACCGGGTGCAGGCCAGTGTCAAAGTGCGGCGCGCGCACCATCAGATCGCCGTTGCCGTCGAAGGCACACGAACCGCCGTCATAGACGACCTCGTCCTGACCACCGGCCATGTTGCAGTAGAGGATGGGCAGGCCGGTTTCAGCCACCCGGTCGCGCAGCACCGACTCGCGGGCCGCGCTTTTGTAGTGATCGAACGGCGAGGCATTCAGGTTGACCACCACATCGGCGCCGGCGCCCGCCGCCTGATTGACCGGACCGCGATGCCAGGCGTCTTCGCAGATGGTCACACCCACCCGGCAGCCATCGACGTCGATGACGCAGGGGGATGTGCCGGGGGTGAAGTAGCGCAGATCGTCGAACACGCCATAGGTGGGCAGCTCCTGCTTGGCGTAGCAGGATTCCACCGCCCCGTCGCGGATCACGCAGGCGGCGTTGTAGAGGTGCCCGTCCGCGAGCTGCGGGGCACCCACGATCACCGTGATGCCTCGACTTGCCTCGGCAATGCGCCCCAGGCCGTGATCGACGGCGGCGATAAAGTCCGGCCGCAGCAGCAGGTCATCCGGGGGATAGCCGGTCAGGGTCAGTTCGGGAAAGCACACCAGCCGCGCACCCAGGCGATCCCGCGCCCGGGTGGCGGCCTCGATGACCGCGTCGGTGTTGCCCGCGACATCGCCGACCAGCAGGTTGAGCTGGGCCATGGCCAGCCGCAGGCGCTGGTTCATCCGGTAAAGGCGTCGCTCACGCGCTGACCGATCTCCGCCGGCGAGCGAACCGTCGCTACGCCGGCCCGCTCGAGGGCCCCGAACTTGTCCGCCGCCGTGCCCTTGCCGCCGCTGATGATGGCACCGGCATGGCCCATGCGCTTGCCGGCCGGCGCCGTGACCCCGGCGATATAGGCAATCACGGGCTTGCGCACGTTGGCCTGAATGTATTCAGCGGCCTCTTCCTCGGCGGTGCCGCCGATCTCGCCCACCATGACAATGCCCTTGGTGTGGCGGTCGGCCTCAAAGCGCGAGATCACATCGATAAAGCTCATCCCCTGGATCGGATCGCCGCCGATGCCCACGCAGGTGCTCTGACCCATGCCGATGTCGGTGGTCTGCTTGACCGCCTCGTAGGTCAGGGTGCCCGAGCGCGAGACGATGCCGATGGAGCCCGCCTTGTGGATGTGGCCCGGCATGATGCCGATCTTGCACTGATCCGGCGTGATAATGCCGGGGCAGTTGGGCCCGATCAGGGTCGCGTCATAGAAATCCAGCGCGGCCTTGACCTTGAGCATGTCCAGCACGGGGATGCCTTCGGTAATGCAGGCGATGACCTTGATGCCCGCCTCGGCCGCCTCGAGGATCGCGTCGGCAGCAAATGCGGCCGGCACGTAGATCATCGAGGCGTCGGCGCCGGTGCCGTCCACCGCATCCCGCACGGTGTTGAACACCGGCCGGTCAAGGTGGGTCTCGCCGCCGCGGCCCGGCGTCGTGCCGCCGACAATGTTGGTGCCGTAAGCAATGCACTGCTCGGCGTGAAAGGTGCCCTGCTTCCCGGTGAAGCCCTGGACGATGACCTTGGTGTGCTTGTCCACCAGAATGCTCATGTGTATTCCTCGTCGTTAGTCCGGGTTGCGGGATCAGGCGCTGACCGCGCCGACCACCTTGTCTGCGCCATCGGTGAGATCGTCGGCGGGAATGATATCGAGACCGCTCTCGGCGAGCAGCTGCTTGCCCTGCTCGACATTGGTGCCCTCGAGCCGGACCACCACGGGCACGTTGACGCCCACTTCCTTCACCGCGGCGATCACGCCCTCGGCAATCATGTCGCAACGCACGATGCCACCGAAGATGTTCACCAGAATGCCCTGCACGTCGGGGCTTGCCGAGATGATCTTGAACGCCTCGGTGACGCGCTCCTTGTTGGTGCCGCCGCCCACGTCCAGAAAGTTGGCCGGCTCCCCGCCATGCAGCTTGATGACGTCCATGGTGGCCATCGCAAGACCTGCGCCGTTGACCATGCAGCCGATGTTGCCATCGAGGGTGATGTAGTTGAGGCCGTGCTCGGCGGCCTGCACCTCGGTCTCATCTTCCTGACTGAGATCGCGCATGTCGGCGATCTCGGCCTGACGGTTCACCTCGATCGCGTTGTCGTCGACATTGATCTTGGCGTCCAGCGCCAGCAGCGTGTCATCGCTGGTCACGATCAGCGGGTTGATCTCGATAAGGCTCAGGTCGCGCTCCTCGAAGCAGCGATACAGGCCCTTCATGATCTGGGTGAGCTGCTTGATCTGCGCAGGCGTCAGACCCAGCGCAAAGCCCATCTGCCGGCACTGATACGGCTGCAGACCGGCCACCGGGTTGACCCGCACGGTGACGATCTTCTCGGGCTCGGTGGCGGCCACCTCCTCAATGTCCATGCCGCCGGCAGCGGAGCCCATGAACACGACCCGCTTGCTGGCCCGGTCCACCAGTGCCCCCAGGTAGATCTCGCGGGCAATGTCGAGACCTTCCTCGATCATCACCGCGTTGATGGGCATGCCGTGATCGTCGGTCTGGTGCGTGACCAGCCGGGTGCCGAGCATGGCCTCGGTGTACTCGGTGACCTCGTCGAGGCTTTTGGCCAGCTTGACGCCACCGGCCTTGCCACGGCCACCGGCATGGACCTGCGCCTTGACCACCTGAACCGAGCCGCCCAGCTCTTCCGCGGCACTGCGGGCCTCGGCCGCGGAGCGGGCCACGAAGCCCCGAGGGATCGGAATACCGAACTGGCTGAAGATGTGCTTCGCCTGAAATTCGTGAAGGTTCATGGACGCTCCGCCTCCTCCAATAAAAGTGCCGACATTCTCCACGATTCCCGGGGTCGATTCAAAAGATCCGCCGCCGCATCGCCAGCGCCGCTCGTCCGGAGCCCTCGCGGCTCCACCGCAGGGTGTGATCGACGCCACAGATCCGCCGCCACGACCTGAGGCTGAATGGACCGGCAGGCCGCGGTTTGGCCTGAGCATGACAACGGAGGTTTCCCATGCGAATGCGACAGAAAGGCTTCACGCTCATTGAGCTGATGATCGTGGTGGCGATTATCGGCATCCTCGCGGCCGTGGCCGTGCCGGCCTATTCGGACTACACCGTACGGGCGAAGGTCACCGAGGCCATCACCGCCGCTGGTGCTGCCAAGACGAGTGTGGCGGACTATTACTATGCGAATGGGGAGTTGCCGACGAGCAATGATGAGGCGGGATTGGCTACAGGGACGGAT
>CALGDM010000016.1 GCA_937884605.1 uncultured Spiribacter sp. | reverse complement strand
CCCAGTCGCCGCCGCACCGCTTCAGCCGGATGCCAATCGCCGGGGCCACGTCGGACCGACGGTATTTGAGGGCATTGCCCAGCAGATTCTGGAACACCCGCACCAGCTGGCCGCGGTCGCCGGAGACCGTAGGCAGCGGATCGGCGCTGATCACCGCCCCCGTCTCCTCGCGGATGGTCTTGAGGTTGGCCAGGGCCTCGTCGAGGACCTCCGCCAGGGGCACCGGCGAAAACGCCTCCCCCAGGCGCTTGATGCGGGAGTATTCGAGCAAATCCTCGATCATCCGGCCCATGCGCTCGCCGCCCTCCTCGGCGGCGGCGACGTACTCCATCGCCTTGCCGGGCAACTGGTCCCGGAAACGGCGCCGGGTCAGGTTGAGGTAGCCCGACACCGAGCGCAGTGGCTCCTTGAGATCGTGGGAGATGGCGTAGGCGAATTGCTCCAGCTCGGCGTTGGAGGTCTGCAATGCCTCACGCAGGTGGTGCTCGCCGGAGCGATCCAGCAGGTAGCCGTGGAGGGTGACCACGCCGCCCGCCCCGTCGCGGTGGGGCACGGTGAAATCGTAGACCCAGCGGTATTCCCCGGCCGCCGTGCGCAGGCGATACTCCTGCTCAAAGCTCTCCGCCCCTTGGGCGATGCGCTCGGCCATTTCCCGGGTCATGCGCTCGCGGTCCTCGGGATGGACCAGCTCGGCAAAGGCCCGCTCACGCAGGTCGGCGGCGTCGTGGCCGAAGTTCTCCGCCAGATTCGGCGAGACATAGGCCACGGGCAGGCCAGGCTCGTAGCGCCAGACAAAGGTGACCGTGGGACCGGCAACGAACAGGTCCCGTTCGCGCTCCAGCGCCTGTCGGTAGGCTTCGCGGGTCAATTCATCGCTGACCCACTGCCCCATCAGGCGGAGAAGACCCCACTCGAAGTCGGAGAACGCGGCCCGCGCCTCGGGGGCGGCGAAGGTAAGGGTACCGTAGACCGTGCCGTCGACATGGATCGGGATATCGAGTCCGGTGTCCCGCTCGAGGCGGTCGAGCGCATCACTGATGGCCTGCACCGGTTCGAACTCGCCAGTGAAGGTGACACCCAGCGTGGGGACCACGCCGATGGTGTTTTCGTCGCAGTGCCGGAGCACCTCCTCGGCGGTGAGGAGCCGGCGACCGGGCGCCATGGGGACTTCGCGAAGCTCGATATCCCAATAGCGGGCGAACTTGTGCCAGCATACCTGCACCGGACCGGTCACAAGGTTGGGCCGGTCCGTACTCAGTCCCTGCGCCTGGCGCCCGGCTTCCCAGCGGCGTTTCATCGCGAGGCCGCCGAGCATGGCGGCTTCACTGGAACCGGTTGTCGAACAGCCGGTGGCCGGCCCGCTCGGGGCGTGCCAGAGCTCCGCGAGCATCCGCACACAGCGCGCCTCGATCTCCGCGGTCTGCGGATATTCGTCCTTGTCGACCATGTTCTTGTCGATGCAGACGTCCATGAGGGCATGGACTTCGGGTTCTTCCCAGGTCTGGCAGAAGGTGGCGAGGTTCTGCCTCGAGTTGCCGTCCAGCAGCAGCTCGTCGCGGATTGCGGCGCTTACGGCACGGGGATCGGCGGTAGCCTCGGGGAATCGCGATTTCTCGAGCCCCATGGCGAGGGTGTGCGAGGCATAGAGCTCGTCATCGGAGCGATCGGCACGGTCTGACATGGAATCAAGTCCTTCCCATTGAATCGTCGTCGGGCATTCAACGCAGAAGTATTGATCAGCAAGGGGAGGGATTCAAATGCAGGTCGGAGTCAGGATGGTGCCGAGGAGAGGACTTGAACCTCCACGGGGTCTCCCCCACTAGCACCTGAAGCTAGCGCGTCTACCAATTCCGCCACCTCGGCATTATTGAGGTTGCCCTCAACAACGCAGCGAAGAGTACCGGCAGCACCGGAATCTGTCAACGAAATCGGGCGGCCGCGTAGGCACCGTGACGCGCATGCCGTATCCTGTCGGCCATGACAGAAAAAGACACCGAAAGCGCGGATCCCTCCCGCGATCCGTATCTCGATCGCGAGAAAGGCAAGTACGAATCCCCGGTCCCCAGCCGGGAATATATTACCGAGCAACTCGAGGCGCAGGCCCGGCCATTGTCCCGCAAGGATCTGGTCGAACTGTTCGGGCTCACCGACGACGACGCACTCGAGGGCCTGCGGCGGCGGCTGAAGGCCATGGAGCGCGACGGCCAGCTGGTGCGCAACCGCCGCAACGGCTATGTGGTGGTCGACAACCAGGAGCTGGTGCGCGGGCGTATCCGCTCGTCGCCCGACGGCTCCGGCGTGGTCCATCCCGACCGCCCGGGACCCAACGTCTATCTGGCTCCCCGTGAAATGCACCGGCTGCTCAACCGCGATCGCGTGGTGGTGCGGCTGACCGGCGACGATGACGACGGCCGGCCCACCGGCGAGCTGGTGGAGATCATCGAGCATGCCAACCAGGAGATCGCCGGGCGCTATTACGAGGAGAGCGGGATCGGCTTTGTGGTCCCCAACAACAAGCGCCTGCACCAGGATCTGATCATTCCTTCGGCCGACGCCAACGGCGCCGCCAACGGCGAACTGGTCACCGCCGAAGTGGTCAGTCAGCCCTCGCAGCGGCGTCAGCCCATTGGCCGCATCATCGAGGTGTTCGGCACCCGCATCGCGCCGGGCGATGAAGTGGCGGTGGCGGCGCGCACCCATGGCATACCGGTTGAGTGGCCCGACGAGGTGCTGTCCGAAGCCGCGCGTTTTGGCGACGAGGTGCCTGAGTCGAGCAAGGCGGAGCGCAAGGATCTGCGCAAGCTGCCTCTGGTGACCATTGACGGCGCCGATGCGCGCGACTTTGACGATGCGGTCTACTGCGAACCCACCGCCAGCGGCTGGAAACTGATCGTGGCGATCGCTGATGTCGGCGCCTATGTCACGCCCGGCTCGGCGCTGGATACCGAGGCTGCCGAGCGGGGCAATTCCTGCTACTTCCCGCGCAATGTCGTGCCCATGCTGCCCGAGAACCTCTCCAACGGGCTGTGCTCGCTCAACCCCGGTGTCGACCGCCTGTGCATGGTCTGCGAGATGCAGATTGATCCCGAGGGACAGCTCAAGCGCTCGCGGTTCTACGAGGGGCTGATGAAGTCTGCCGCGCGGCTCACCTACGAGGACGTGGACGCAATCCACAACGAGCGCGATCCCTCGCTGCTGCGCCAGCATGAGCATCTGCTCAAGCATATTGGCGATCTCTACGCGGTGTTCGATGCGCTACGGATCGATCGTCAAAAGCGCGGTGCCATCGATTTCAATACCAGCGAATCAGTGATCGAGTTTGATCACGAGGGCCAGGTTGCCGATGTCCATCCGGCCGAGCGCACCAACGCCCATCGCCTGATCGAAGAATGCATGGTCAAGGCGAATGTCGCCACCGCGCGCTTCCTGCGCCGCCATCGCATCCCGTCGCTGTACCGGGTGCACGAGCCGCCGGCAGAGCAGCGCCTGAAGAATCTGCGCGAGTTCCTCGCCCAGACTGGCCTGACCCTCGGTGGGGGCGACGAGCCCACCGCCCAGGATTTCTCGGCCCTGATGGAAACCGTCAAGCAGCGCCCCGATCGTCACTTTATCGAGTCGATCATGCTGCGCTCGATGATGGCGGCGGAGTATCGCCCCGATAACGCCGGGCATTTCGGACTGGCGCTGGATGCCTACGCGCATTTCACCTCGCCGATCCGTCGCTACCCTGACCTGATCGTGCATCGCGGCATCAAGCATGTGCTGTCCAAGCAACCGGTCGAGGCGTTCGAATACACCGAAGATCAGCTGGTGACGGTGGGCGAACACTGCTCGATGACCGATCGGCGCGCCGAGGAGGCGACCCGCGAAGCGCTGATGACGCTCAAGTGCCGGTTCATGGCGAGCCGCATTGGTGAGGAGTTTACCGGCGTGATCAGCGGTGTGACCTCATTCGGGCTGTTTGTCGAGCTCGACGGACTGTATGTGGACGGGCTCATCCACATTACCAACCTCGAGCAGGACTTCTTCCACTTTGACGCCATTGGCCATCGCCTGGTGGGCGAGCGCACCGGCAAGGAATACCGGCTGACCGATCGGATCCGGGTCCGGCTGGCCCAGGTGAATGTCGACGACGGCAAGATCGACTTCGACCCCATCGCCCACCCCCTGGGTCCTGACGGCGAAGCACTGAGTGATAGTGGGAGCGGTCGCTCGAAGGGCAAGAGTAAAGGCAGGGACAAGGACAAGTCGCCGGGCAAGTCGCGCAATGGTCGCCGGTCCGGCTCGCGGAACCGCCGCCGACGCGGATGAGCCAGACGACGCTCATCGGCGGTCTGCACCCGGTGCAGGCGGCGCTCCGCTACGACCCGACGCGGGTGCGCGAAGTCTGGGTGGACAGCCGTCGCCGCGATGGTCGCCACCAGAAACTGCGCCGCCAGCTCGAGGCCCTGCAATGCCCGGTGCATGCCTGCCACCCGCGTGTGCTCGACGAAAAACTCCCCGACTTCAATCACCAGGGGGTCATTCTGGCCTGGCAGGGCCAGCCACCGCTGGATGAGCGCGACCTGACCACCCATCTCGATGCCCTCGACCATGACCCACTGATTCTGGTTCTGGATCAGGTGCAGGATCCCCATAATCTGGGGGCATGCCTGCGCAGTGCTGATGCCGCTGGCGTGGATGCGGTGATTACCCCGCGGGATCGGGCCGCCGGGCTGACGCCGGTGGTCCATCGCGTTGCCGCCGGTGCCGCCGAGGCGGTGCCGTTGTATCAGGTCACCAACCTGGTGCGCTGTCTACGGGATTTGCGTGATCGCGGGATCTGGCTGTTGGGTCTGGCCGATGCCGGGGCCATCGGCCTGCATGATAGCGACCTTGGCGGGGCGGTTGCCGTTGTCATGGGCGCCGAGGGGACGGGCCTGCGGCGGCTGACCCGCGAGCATTGCGATGCCCTCGTGGCGATCCCGATGGCAGGCCGCGTCGAAAGCCTGAATGTCTCGGTCGCGACCGGTGTGGTGCTGTTCGAGGCCGTTCGCCAGCGCAGTGCTTTAACCTGACACCCCGCTCGACTATACTGACGGATTAATCAGCACACGCTGATTTCTCCTTGCTGCCCGTTTCGACGGGCGGCTTTCCCGGCGCATGCCGGATCAACCGAAAGGAGCCACAATGCGGCACTATGAAATCGTCTTTCTGGTCCACCCCGACCAGAGCGACCAGGTCCCCGCCATGATTGAGCGCTATCGCGGCCTCATCGAAGGCAACGGGGGCAGTATCCACCGGCTTGAGGACTGGGGGCGGCGCCAGCTTGCCTACCCGATCAACAAGCTCATCAAGGCGCACTACGTTTTGATGAACATTGAGTGCGAGCCGTCGGATATCGAAGAGCTTGAGTCGATGTTCCGCTTTAACGACGCCGTCATCCGCAACATGGTGCTGGCGCGCAGCGAGGCGGTAGTTGATCCTTCGCCCCTGGCCAAGGGACAGGAAGAAGAGCGTGAGCGGTCCCCGCGACGCGAGCGTGATGACGCCGACGCCGACACCGATGGCGGCGACGAGCGTGATGCCGCCGACGAGGCGGATACCGATACCGGCGCGTGAGCAATCACGTCGAGCTGACCGGTTGGCTGGTCGAGGCCGCGGGGCTTCGCCATTCGCCGGCCGGCGTGCCGATCGCCCGTGGACTGATCGAGCATGAATCGCAGCAGACCGAAGCCGGCGCCTTGCGCCCCATCCGTTTTCGGGTGGGGATCAGCGCTGCCGGCACACCGCTCGCCGAGCAGCTCAACGAGTTGCCAGCCGGCAGTCCGGTCCGAGTCAGTGGTTACATGCGTCGATCCCGTCAGCGCACGCCCGATACCGACCCGATCATTATCAGCGTCAGCCGCCTCGAGCGGATGACCCCGACCGAATAGAGGATTCAGACATGGCCCGTTTTTTTCGTCGCCGCAAGTATTGCCGCTTCACCGCCGAAGGGGTGAAGGAAATTGACTACAAGGACCTGAACACGCTGCGCCAGTACATCACCGAGACTGGCAAGATCGTGCCCAGCCGGATTACCGGCACCCGTGCCAAGTATCAGCGCCAGCTCTCGACGGCGGTCAAGCGTGCCCGCTATCTGGCGCTGCTGCCGTACACGGACAGCCACTAAGCGCGCGCCCGCGCCCGGCCTCCGCTGATGCGTGCCCTGCTCGAATTTGCCATGCGTAGCCGCCTTGCCGCGGTGGGCCTGGTCGCGCTGGGTGCGCTGATGCCGTTGCTGTTCTGGCTGAGCGCGGGGCTGCTGGCATTGATCACGCTGCGCCGGGGGCTCGTCGAGAGCGGGCTCATTCTGGCGGGCGCGACGGCGGCGCTGGTGCCCATCTACTCGGTCATGCTGGGGACACCGCTGGCGGTGCTGCAGCCATTGGCGCTGGTCTGGCTGCCGGTAATGGGCATGGCGCAGGTGCTGCGGGTGCGGGTGTCGCTGGCGACAACCATCCAGGCCGGCGCGCTGGTGGCGGCGGGCGCCGTGGTGGCGTTCTACGGGCTCTATGGGGATCCGTCGGTGTTCTGGCGCCAAGTGCTCGAAATGCTCTCGCAACAGCTGCTGGCCGCACCGCCCGGCGAGGGCTGGAACCAGACGGTGGAGCAGCTTGCACCGCGTCTGACCGGACTGTGGGTGACCAACGTCCTCGCCGTGGCGCTGCTCTGCCTGCTGCTGGGTCGTTGGTGGCAGGCGATGCTGTACAATCCGGGTGGATTTCGCAGCGAGTTCCACGACCTGCACCTGAGTCGCTGGTTTGCCGCGCTGGCCGCGGCAGCGGTGCTCGCCGGCGCGTTCAACGCACCGGGGCTGCTGGCGGACCTGGGCACGATACTGGGGGCGGTGTTCATCCTGCAGGCAGTGGCGGTGGCGCATGCGATCGTTGCCCGTCGCGGCTGGCATACCGGCTGGCTGGTGGGGTTTTACCTGGTCCTGCCGCTGTTGCTGCGACCGGCGGTGCTGATCGGCCTGGCCGATCCAATCATGAATTTTCGGGCGCGCTTGGCGCCCGAGGCCTGAAAAACGAACAGACTTGAAGTCGGGGTTATCAAATGGAAGTCATTCTGATGGAAAAAGTGGCCAACCTGGGGGGTCTGGGCGACACCGTTCGCGTCCGGGCCGGGTATGGCCGGAACTATCTCATTCCGCAGGGTAAGGCGCGGCCGGCGACGGCCGAAAACGTGGCCTATTTCGAGGCCCAGCGTGCCGAACTCGAGCGCAAGGCCGCTGCAGAGCTGGCCGCTGCACGTCAGCGCGCCGAGCAGGTCAACGCGCAGGAGGTCACCATCGCCGCCAACGTGGGCGAAGAGGGCAAGCTGTTTGGTTCCATCGGCCCGCAGGATATCGCCGATGCCCTGACTGCCGCCGGCGTTGAAGTGGGTCGCCACGAGGTGCGCATGCCCGATGGCCCGATCCGCGCGGTGGGCGAGTTCAGCGTCGAGGTTCATCTGCATGCCGACGTCAACGCCACGGCCAATGTGAACGTCAGCGGCGAAGCCTGAAGGGCTCGCACCCGGGATGGTTGAGTCCGGCAACGCCGTCAGCGCCGCGGCGCTCAAGGTGCCGCCGCACTCCATCGAGGCGGAGCAGGCGGTCCTTGGCGGGCTCATGCTCGACAACAATGCCTGGGATCAAATTGCTGACCGCGTCAGCGAGGCGGATTTCTACCGCCGCGATCACCGCCTGATCTTTCGCGCCCTGGATGGTCTGGCTGAATCCGGCCAGCCCATGGATGCCGTCACCCTCTCGGAGTGGCTCAAGTCCAACGACGCGCTCGAGAGCGCGGGCGGCCTCGGCTATCTGGGCCTGCTGGCCCGGGATACACCCAGTGCCGCGAACATTCGCGCCTATGCCGATATCGTGCGCGAGCAATCGGTGCTGCGGCAGCTCATCGAGGCGGGCACCGAAGTGGCCAATGCAGGGTTCAACCCCGAGGGCCAGAACTCCGCCGATCTGCTCGACAACGCCGAGCGGCAGATTTTCCAGATTGCTGAACAGTCCGGGCGCAATCGCCGCGGTTTTGTGGGCGTGCGCGATGTTCTGCCGGATGTGGTTGACCGCATCGACACGCTCTACCACCAGGACAGCGATGTCACCGGCCTGCCGACCGGGTTTACCGACCTCGACCGCATGACCTCGGGCCTGCAGGATGGCGATCTGGTGATCGTGGCCGGGCGGCCGTCCATGGGCAAGACCACTTTTGCCATGAACATCGCCGAGGCGGCGGCCCTGCAAAGCGGCCCGCCGACGGCTGTGTTCAGCATGGAGATGCCCGCCGACGCGCTGGCCATGCGCATGCTCTCGTCGCTGGGGCGGGTGGAGCTGCAAAAGATCCGCTCAGGCCGGCTCAGTGACGATGACTGGCCCCGACTGACCAGCACCATGAACCTGCTATCGCAGGCCAATCTGTTCATTGATGACACGCCGGGACTGACCCCCACCGAAATGCGCGCTCGTTGCCGGCGTCTGAAGCGCGAGCACGGTCTGGGCCTGGTGCTGGTGGACTACCTGCAGCTCATGCAGCTGCCGGGCTTCAAGGAAAACCGCGCTGCCGAAATCTCGCAGATCTCCCGTGCCCTCAAGGGGATGGCCAAGGAATTGGGTGTTCCGGTGATGGTGCTCTCGCAGCTCAACCGCAGTCTTGAGCAGCGTCCCAATAAGCGCCCGATCATGTCGGATCTTCGCGAATGTGTTACCGGCGATACGCTGGTGATGCTGGCCGATGGCTCGCGAAAGCCCATTCAGTCACTGGTCGGTCAGCAGCCCGAGGTCGTCAGCATTGACGATCGTGGCGCACTGACCACCGCCAGGTCGGATCTTGTCTGGGAAGTCGGGAAGCGCTCCGTTTTTCGCATCAATCTCGCAAGCGGCCGCTCGATTCGGTGCACCGCCGAGCACCAGCTCCGGACCCTGTGGGGTTGGCGCCGGGTAGAGGATATCCGGTTCGGCGATCGTCTGGCGGTTGCGTCGGATGACCTTTTCTGGGACCGCGTCGTCTCCATTGAGGACGCGGGGGAGGAGCCGGTCTACGATCTGACCGTGCCGGCAACGGAATGCTGGCTTGCCGATGGGATCGTCAGCCACAACTCTGGAGCCATTGAACAGGATGCAGACGTCATCGTGTTCATTTACCGCGATGAGGTTTACAACGAGGAAAGCCCCGACGCAGGGACCGCCGAGATCATTATCGGCAAGCAGCGTAACGGCCCGATCGGCAATGTCCGGCTGACATTTCTGGGACAGTACACGCGCTTCGAGAACTTTATCGCCGATGCCGGCTACGGGGGCGGTGGCTGGCAGTGAGCCGCGTGGCCCGGGCAACGATTCGGCTCGACGCTCTGCGACACAACCTGAGCGTAGCCCGCACGCAGATGCCCGCCGCCAATGTCATGGCGGTACTCAAGGCCGATGCCTACGGCCATGGCCTATTGCCGGTCGCCCATGAGCTGGCTGGCCTTACTGACGGCTATGCCGTTAGCTGCCTCGAAGAGGCGCTGCCCCTGCGCACCGCAGGACTCAAGCACCGCATCATCCTGCTGGAGGGGTTTTTCGACGCCGCCGAGATCCCGGTCTTCTCGGCGCGCCGACTCGATGCCGTCATCCATCAACCGTGGCAGATTCAGGCGCTGGCCGAGGCGGATATCGCGACGCCGATTGATTGCTGGCTCAAGGTCGATACCGGCATGGGACGACTCGGGTTTCTACCCGAGGATGCCGGCCCGGCGCTCGAGCAACTCCTGGCGCTCGAGTCGGTGGGCTCGGTGCGCTGGATGACGCATCTGGCGCAGGCGGACGAGCCTGACCACGCCGGGACGGCAGCGCAGATGCAGCGCTTCGGCGAAGTGGCCGATGAGAGCCGATCGTCGACGCTGCCCAATTCCGCGGCCACGCTGCGCGGGCTCGAGCCGTTTGCCGACTGGATCCGTCCCGGCATCATGCTCTATGGCGCATCGCCGTTGATCGACGCCGAGAGCCATCCGCCGCTGCAGCCGGTTATGCGCCTCGAAGCCGCGCTGATTTCGGTTAAGTGGCTGCCCGCCGGGCATGGCGTGGGCTACGGGAGTCGGTTCGTCTGCCCTGAGTCGATGCCGGTGGGGGTAGTCTCCATTGGCTATGGTGATGGCTATCCCCGGCACGCCCCGGATGGCACCCCGGTCCAGATCGCGGGGCGAAGCTGCCCGCTGATCGGCAAGGTGTCCATGGATATGATCGCCGTGGATCTGCGCAATGCGCCGACAGCGAGCGTTGGCGATGCGGTGGTCCTGTGGGGCGAGGCGCCGCTCGCGACCACTGTGGCCGCGGCGTGCGAGACCATCAGTTACGAATTGTTCTGCCGACTGACGCCTCGAGTGGAACGCGTCTACCGGCGCGGAGATGATGATGGCCAAGGGTAGTGTCAAAACCCGTTATGTGTGTACGGCCTGCGGCGCGGTTTCGCCGCAGTGGGCGGGGCAGTGTGCCGAGTGCGGCGAGTGGAACACCCTCGAGGAGCAGCGCCAGTCAGCGGCACCGGCCGGCAGCCGGGGGTCGATCCAGGGTCGGGCGCAGTACGCGGGCGACAGTGGCATCCGCACCTTGGCCGAGGTCCCACGGGATCGCGAAACGCGGTTTTCAGCCGGCGTGGGCGAGTTTGATCGAGTGCTGGGCGGGGGCCTGGTGGCCGGCGGTGTCATCCTGCTGGGCGGCGATCCGGGCATTGGCAAGTCGACGCTGCTGCTCGAGGTGGTGGCGCGGGTGGCCAGCCGGCACGGCGCGCTGTATGTCACCGGCGAGGAGTCGCTGCAGCAGGTCGGGTTGCGCGCCGAACGGCTGGGTGTGGGGGATGCCGGACTCAAGCTGCTGGCCGAAACCCGGGTCGAAACCATTATCGATCTGGCCGCCCGCGAGCGACCCGAGGTGCTCGTGGTTGATTCCATCCAGACCATCCACAGCGATGCCCTGGGCTCGGCGCCGGGCGGGGTCGCCCAGGTGCGCGAGGCGGCGGCCCAGCTGGTGCAGTTTGCCAAACAGACCGGAACGGTGCTGTTTCTGGTCGGCCATGTGACCAAGGAAGGCCAACTCGCCGGTCCCCGCGTGCTCGAGCATATGGTCGACACGGTACTGTACTTCGAGAGTGACTCGGGCAGTCGCTATCGCCTGCTGCGGGCGGTCAAGAACCGTTTCGGCGCGGCCAATGAGCTGGGCGTGTTCGCGATGCTCGACACCGGCCTCAAGGAGGTGAAAAACCCCTCGGCGATCTTCCTCTCGCGTCACGAACAGCCCGTGCCCGGCAGCGCCATTCTGGTCACCCGGGAGGGCACTCGACCCCTGCTGCTCGAACTCCAGGCCCTGGTGGCGGAAAGCCCGCTGTCCAACCCGCGGCGTCTGGCCGTGGGCATGGATGGCAATCGCATGGGCATGCTGCTGGCGGTCCTGCAGCGTCATGCCGGCGTCAGCACCGCCGGCGAGGACGTCTTTGTCAATGTCGTCGGTGGTGTGCGCATCGCCGAGACGGCCAGTGATCTGCCAGCCCTGCTGGCGGTGATATCAAGCCTGCGTGATCGCCCGATTCCCCAGGACTGGGTGATTTTTGGTGAGGTGGGTCTGGCCGGCGAGATCCGCCCGGTGCCGAACGGCCCGGATCGGCTCGCAGAAGCCGCGCGGCACGGGTTTCGCCGCGCGCTGGTGCCGGCGAAAAACGCCCCGGCGCGGGGCGAAGCGCCGGACGGCCTCGAAGTCGTGGGTGTGGAGCGCCTCGACGCCGCCCTCGACTGGATCCGCGAAGCCGATTAGTCGTCAAGCTGGCGGGTTGCCGCCAGCGTGTTCTCCAGCAGCGTTGCTCGGGTCAGGGGTCCCACGCCGCCTGGTACCGGCGTTATCCACGCCGCGCGGGCCATGGCTGTTTCGGGCTCGACGTCCCCCAGCAGCCGCCCATCCGGCTGGCGATTGATGCCAACGTCGATCACCGTCGCGCCGGGCTTGATCCATTCGCCGGGGATAAAGCCGGTGCGCCCCACCGCGGCCACCAGTATGTCCGCGCGTTCGACCTGCTCGCGCAGATCGCGGGTGCGGCTGTGGCATACCGTGACGGTGCAACGCGCGTTCAGCAGCTCGAGTGCCATCGGCCGCCCAACGATATTCGACTGTCCGACCACCACGGCGTCGGCGCCGGCGAGCTCGACATCGGTATGCTCGAGCAATGTCATCACGCCGTGAGGCGTGCACGAGCGCAGCCCCGGCAGGCGCAGAACCAACCGACCGACGTTCTGCGGATGAAAGCCGTCCACATCCTTGGCCGGGTCGATGCGCTCGATGACCGCCTGGGCATCGATGGAATCGGGCAGCGGCAGTTGCACGAGGATGCCGTGGGTGGCGGGATTGGCGTTGAGCTCATCGATCAGCGCCATGAGCTCCGCCTGGGTGGTGGAAGCGGGCAGGTCATAATCCTGCGAGACGAACCCCACCTGCTCGCAGTCGCGGCGTTTCATGCGCACGTAGACCGACGAGGCGGCATTGTCACCCACGAGCACGACGGCCAGGCCGGGCGTGGATTGGCCATGCGCGCGACGCTCGCTAACGGCGGTCTGGATATGATTGCGGATGTCGGCGGCAATCGCCTTGCCGTCGATGATTCGGGCGGCCATGGGCTGGCTCCTCATCGGTCTGGGTTCTTGGCATGATCTGGGGCGGGAATGATTGTACAATCCCGCCCCATGCGCCCGTAGCTCAATCGGATAGAGCATCGGCCTTCTAAGCCGAGGGTTGCAGGTTCAAGCCCTGCCGGGCGCGCCAGTCTTACTCAAGCAGCCGCGTCGGCACGCCGCAGTGAGCGCTTGAGCAGGCGCTCGATGCCTTTCAGCAGCTTGCCCTCGTCCGGTGCCACCAGCGAAATCGCCTCGCCGGAGTTGCCGGCACGGCCGGTGCGCCCGATGCGATGGACATAGTCCTCGGCGACGTGGGGCAGGTCAAAGTTGACCACATGGGGCAGCTGATCGATATCGAGCCCGCGGGCGGCGATGTCGGTGGCCACCAGGACCCGAACCCGGCCGTTCTTGAACCCGTCCAGCGCCTTGGTGCGTGCTGTCTGGCTCTTGTTGCCATGGATCGCCGCGGTGCTCAGACCGTCCTTGTCGAGTTGTTTGCTCAGGTTATTCGCACCGTGTTTTGTGCGTGTGAACACGAGCACCTGCTGCCAGTCACCCTCACGGATCAACCGGCTCAGCAGCGGGCGCTTCTCGGCCTTGTCCAGCCGATAGACCGACTGCGCCACCGTATCGGCGGCGCTGTGCTTGGGCGCGACGTCGATCTCGACGGGGTTTTTCAGCATGCCACTGGCAAGCTGCCGGATTTCGCGGGAAAAAGTGGCCGAAAACATCAGTGTCTGGCGCTCGGCCGGCAGCTTTTTCATGACCTTGCGAATATCGTGGATGAAGCCCATGTCGAGCATGCGGTCGGCTTCATCCAGCACCACGCTCTCAACCCGGTCGAGGCGCAGATTATCGCGCTGGAGATGATCGAGCAGGCGCCCCGGGGTGGCGATGACAATATCGACCCCCTTGCGCAGGCGATCGATCTGGGGCTGCATGCCCACGCCGCCAAAAATCACCGCCGAGCGCAGCCGCAGGTTGCTGCCGTACTGCTTGACGCTGTCGTGGATCTGGGCCGCCAGCTCGCGGGTGGGGGCAATGATCAGCAGCCGCACGGGGCGGCGCTTGCCCTGGGGCTCGACCGCGGCCAGCCGCTGGAGCAGCGGCAGGGTGAATGCGGCGGTCTTGCCGGTACCGGTCTGGGCGGCACCGAGGAGGTCTTTGCCGTCAAGGACTTCGGGGATGGCCTGCTGCTGAATGGAGGTCGGGGTGGTGTAGCCCGATGCCTTCACGGCGTCGAGCAGCTCGGTCGTCAGACCGAAATCGTCAAATGTCATCGAATGGTTACTCCTTGTGATCGCGAACACTATACGCGCATTGACCGCCGGTAGGGGGCTCAGTATTATTTTGGGGTTCCTGACGAAATGCGGCAGGGGTCCTGCGGACGAAGCGGGGTGTAGCGCAGCCTGGTAGCGCGCCTGCTTTGGGAGCAGGATGTCGGGGGTTCAAATCCCTCCACCCCGACCAGCCAAAACGCAGGACAACAATCGGTGGTGGGCGTAGCTCAGTTAGGTAGAGCTCCGGATTGTGGCTCCGGTGGTCGTGGGTTCAAGTCCCATCGCTCACCCCACCTTTTTCGATGGGCCGTTAGCTCAATTGGTAGAGCAGCTGACTCTTAATCAGTTGGTTGAAGGTTCGAGTCCTTCACGGCCCACCATCCGATTCATGCAATCCGCCGACAGTATCCACGGAGCAGTGCCTTGCCCGGCGATCCTCTGAGCGGTCTCAGCCGCTATCACCCGGTGGTGATCGAAGGTGCCGGCGGGCGCGACCGTCGCGACCCGGCCGCCGTGGCCGAGCGGCTCGGCGAGCGCCTGCAGGCCCACTGGCAGTCCCGACCCGATCCCCGAACCCCATTGCTGATCACCCAGGGCGATCCGCGTGAGGCGCGCGGCATTGCCGCGATCACACCACGGGTGGCCGAGCGTTTGTCACTGGATCGTGGGCTGGTCTGTCTGGACGAGTCTGTCGCGCCCTACCACGCTCGCGATGCCGATCGTGAGGGCGTGATTACCGAGTTTCGCTACTCTCAGCTGGAAGCCTGTCTGGAAGGCGCCAGCCCCGGGGCCATCACCCGTCTCGAAGCGGCGGTTGAGGAGGCCATTGCCACCAAAAACGCCCGGCGCAGGGCCGCGGGGCAGCCGCCCCTGAAGGCCTATTTTCGTGACTTTGCCCTGCTCCAGGAGGTCACCAAGGCCGCCTGCCGGCAGGTCTGTGGGGCGATTACCGTGGCCCACACCGACTCGACGGTCCATGAGTTCTCGGTGACCAGCTTCTACACCATCGGCCTGTCACTGGGATGGATCGATCCCGCCGACATGCTGGTGGCCTACTGACGGATGCCCTCGACCTCGAGCTGGATGTAGACGGTCTCGCTGGCCGGACCCAGGTTGTAGTCGATGCCATAGTCGGCCAGCTCGAACGAGGTCTCGCCGGTAAAGCCCGCACGATAGCCACCCCAGGGATCCTCACCCTCGCCGATTTTCTCGACGTCGATGCTGATTGGCCGGGTGACGCCGCGCAGCGTGAAATCGCCCTCGAGCGTCGCCGTGCCATCGTCGTGGGGAATGAAGTCGGTGCTCACAAAGCCGGCTTCGGGGTAGGTCTCGACTGCAAGGAAGTCCTCGCTGCGCAGATGCTCGTCCCGCTCGGCGTGATTGGAATCGACGCTCGCCGGATCGATATCCACCGAAATGCTCGCGGCCTCGGGGTTGTCGGCGTCGTAGCTGAATTGACCGGTAAAGTCGTTGAAGCGCCCGGTCAGCCAGCTGTAGCCGAGGTGGCTGATCCGGAAGTTGATCGAGGCATGCGCGCCCTCGGTATCGATGACGTAATCGGCGGCAAGGGCCGAGCCGGTGGTGGTCAGGCCCGCAAGGGCAATGCCGGCGATGACCGGGCGGATGGATTGAATGATGGTCATGTTTGGGTCTCCTGTTGCGACGGCGATCCACGTTACGCGCTTGCAGTGAATTCATCGAATGCATGATTTACCTTGTCGCGCTTGCGGGCGCTGTTTGACGATGCCCTGTTGGTGCGGGGCGATGCCGGGCTGGTGCTCACCGACCGCGGGCGCGAGCTGCAGGCGCCGCTTGGTGCCGCACTGGCCGGTGTCTCGCGGTTGATCGCCGATCCGCAGTTCGATCCGGCAACGGCGACAACACCCATCCGGCTCGGGTGTCTGGATCTGGAAGCGAGCATCTACCTTGCCCCGGTCATCGCGCAATCGTGTTCTCGCTCCCCCACCGGATCGCTGAACGTCTTGCGCGTAACGAGCGGCTGACCACCCGCGCGCTGCCTTCGGCATTGCAGTCGCCGGGCTTTCCCATGTACCTCTATTGGCATAGTCGGCATCATGATGATGCGATGCATCAATGGCTTCGCCGTCTGGTGATCGACCACGCCGCGTTTCACGCCAACGATTCAGGGAGTCTTCATGAACGACCCGCAGGATCTACAGCGCCATCGTGATGGCTGGACCTATCGGGGTGCCGAGCGCCCCGACTTTGCGATTGAGCCCGGGCCCGGTCAGGAATCGGTCTGGGACTATCCGCGCCCGCCGGCCTACGAGCCGGATTCGCGCGGTGTCACGGTGAGTCTTGACGGCCACCCGATTGCCCATAGCGATCACGCCATTCGCGCCAAGGAGACTGGCAGTCCGCCGGCCTTCTATCTGCCGCCCGAGGCGGTGGATCCGCGCTGGTTGCGGCCTTCGTCGCACCGCACTTATTGCGAGTGGAAGGGCGAGGCGGAGTACTTTGATGTGGTCACGTCCACGGCGGTGGCGGAGGCGGCCATCTGGCGCTACCCACAGCCGCTTGCCGGTGCGGAGTCGATCGCCGGCTGGTATTCGCTGTATCCCGAAAAGCTGACCTGTTACGTGGGCGATGAGCCGGTCAAGGCGCAGTCGGGCCGCTACTATGGCGGCTGGGTGACCGACGAGCTGGTCGGTCCCTGGAAGGGCGAAGCAGGGACGGGTCACTGGTAGCGCCGATGGACTGGCATGCACACGGGGTCGAGGCCACCCTCGAGCAGCTCGATACCCGCCGCGACGGGCTTGATCAGGCAGAAGCGGCCGAGCGGCTCGAGTCAGTCGCGTCCGGAAGCCGGGCCCCGGTGCGATCGCTCCTGCTCAACCGTCTCGTGAAGAGCTGGACCGAGCTCTCGG
>CALGDM010000015.1 GCA_937884605.1 uncultured Spiribacter sp. | reverse complement strand
CGGGGGGCGGATCGTCGGCCTTGGCCGTTGCGTCCATCTGTCGATCGGCGTGCTCGATCTGAGCCGGGATTCGGGCGATGACGACATTCAGAAAGCTGCCGATGAGCGTGCCGACAATAAAGGCCGCTATTACCATTAAGACCACGTTATATTTGCCTTAATTTGCGGTTTGAAATGTCCACTCGTCGTTCCCGCTTGGCCCTGATGAAGGCGTTTGACAGTCTTGCGGCGGATCATTCAGATCATCGAGACCAGTGATCGTGCCGCCTACCTCGAACCGATCGGACACGCATAACCAGCAGGGGTTTTTCCCCTTACCGCATCCCGAGCTCACTTCGATGGTGAGATCCCCGTTCACTATGAGACCTTCAAGCTCGATATCCGCATTAGGATTAAATTTTATGTCCGTATCACCCTGGAAATAGACTTGATCTGTCGGATCGGGCTCACTCCCGTTATTAAAACCACAATCATTAGCGTCTTGCTTGCATGCCTTAAGCTCGCCGCTATCGATATAATTCACGGGCGGGGTTTGTGGTACCCCACCACCGCCGCTGCCGGGGACGCCGGTCCGATTATAGATAAACCGATATCCCCAGCGGTTTGCAGCGGCCTCGATCGCCCCAGTATAGGTCGTACCATCTGATTCCACGAATGCATCACCCGGCAGGGCTTCACCGAGGTCTGTCTGCACCTGGGCGTCTTCCCGCCCAGCAATGAGGGCAAGACGATATGAGTCGGCGACACCCAGGCCGCGCAGCATGCGGATATCTTCGGTGAGGGTTACGGCGCGTTGCTGGAGGATTGTCATCAGGCCCGCCGTTATCGTCCCGATGCCGACAAGTACAACCAGCGTCATGATCAGGATGCTACCGGTCTGGCGGCCTCGTGGCGTGTGGTCAGTGCCTAGCATCATTGAGGGTCCCTCTTGAAAGCACGAAGCCGGGCGTCGTCGATAGTGAGTTCATAGAGTCGGAGATTACTCGGTCCAACCCGGCTGCATGTGAACTCCTCGACATTACCGATAAGTCTATCGCCGTTGAGGTCCAGACTTTCGCCATCCAATTCGTAGCTCTGACTACCAATGGCCAACGTATTATCATTGCATACGACTTGGTCGCTATCGTCGCTCAGTCTAATTTCCTTAGACATTCGGGTCAGGGCGTAGTCGATATCGACCTGACGGGCGGCGGCATCGCTAACAGTGTGGCGGGCCTCAATGAGATTGATGAATGGTCGCGCGATCACTGCGCCGATTATGCCCAGCAGCAAAAGCGCGATAACAACTTCGAGCAACGTGAAGCCGCTCCGGCATTTCGATCGATTAGTCAGTTTCGATGACATCATTCGCTGAGTTACCAGATTCAGCCATTTCCGCGGCCAGGTTTACCGTTCCCGCCTGCATTTCCATTCCCGCCGCCCGGATTGCCGTTACCGCCGGCGTTGCCATTCCCGCCGCCCGGAGTGCCGTTACCGCCGGCGTTGCCATTCCCGCCGCCTTCATCGCCTCCGCCAGACCAGGGTACGATCAGATCAATCGACCGCCCTGCATTCACTGTAATCCGGAACTGAGTCGCAGACTCCGACGCCACGGCTTCTTCACGGCATTCGAGCTCGCCCGATTGCTGGCCCGAAATAGCACAGACATTGGTCAGCGCCGTCTTGACAGTCGGGTTATTGACCCAGCCTTCGAGTTGGCCCGAGGAGACATCCATCCAGGCTGGCGTACATTCATCCTGTGGCGCTGGTTTCGAATTGGACTGGGTCCATTGATCGGTTTCGTGGACGGCGAGAATCGTCTCGTAGCATGAGGCGGCGTTACGGACCGCTTCCCGGGACTGGTTGTTAGTCTGATTGAGGTTCAAGCCGCCGACGAGGAGTGAGGCCACGGCTGATGCGCCCAGACCAATGAGGGCAAGGGTTAGCACGATCTCGATTAGCGTGACCCCGCGCTCACGGGGGTAAGGTGGACTGAAGGCTTTTATGAGCATGGGCCTTCTCGGATGGGGCCGTTCTCAGTAGGCAAGCAGATCCGCAGGGTGTCGCCTGCTCCATCGATTGTTATTTCTACAGGCGTTGGTGGTGGGCTTTCAAGCGAGCCATTGCCTTCATACGAGAATGCGAGCTCGTCCGGATCGACGGTCCATTGGGTGGAGACGACGCCTGCCAGATTGGCCGTTACTGTCGGCGGGCCATTTGATGGCTCAAGCCGATGCAAGGCCTCTGCCCGCGCACGACGGAGCTCAGCTATGACCGTGTCGCGGGCGGCAAGCTGCTCGGCGAGGCCCTTGCCAGCGAAGTCAAAATTCCTCAACCCCAGCGTCGCCAACACCCCCAGCACCCCAATCACAAACACGATCTCGATGAGCGTGAACCCGACCTGGCGTGCCATCAGAATGCGGAGCTCATCTGCCAGATCGGCATGAAGATCCCGGCCGCCAGCACGAGGACCAGCAGCCCGATAAAGCCGATCATGATCGGCTCGATGTACGAGGGCAGGCGTTTGAGGTCTTCATCCACCTCGCTTTCGTAGAAGTCGGCCACCTGATCCATCAGATCGGCCAGCTGACCGGTTTCCTCGCCAACGGCGAGCATCTGCAACACCATGGGGGTGAACAGCCCGCTGCGCTCGCAGACCGTGTGCAGGCTCTCGCCGCGCTCGATGCCGCTGCGAAGCCCGCGGATCCCCTGACTGACATAGTAGTTGTCGGTGGCATCCGCGACGGTATCAATGGCCGTGAGCAGGGGCACGCCGGCGCGTAGCGCCATGGCGAAGGTGCGGGTGAAACGCGCCAGTAGCGCGCGGCGCATGACCGGCCCGGCGATGGGGATGCGCAGCTTGAAGCGATCCCACTGCAGTCGGCCGGCGTCGCCGCGCAGGTAGTAGCGCAGCAGCAGCACGCCGACAGCGGCACCAATGAGCATCATCACCCCATACTGCTGGGTGAATGACGAGGTCGCGAGCAGCGCGCGAGTGGCAAGTGGCAGCTGGGTGTCGAGGCTCTCGAACAGGTCGGCGAATGTCGGGATCACGAAGACATTGACGACCACGAATGCGCCCAGGATCGCGATCAGCACGAACATGGGATAGCGCAGCGCCGACTTGATCCGCTCGCGGGTCTGACGTTCCTGCTCGAGGTTGTCCGCCATTTGGGTGAGCGCACTCTCGAGCTGGCCGGACTCTTCGCCGACGCGCATCATGTGAATGAACAGCGGCGGGAAAACGTCGCTGTGCTCGGCCATGCTTTCGGCCAGCGCCGTACCGCCCTCGAGGCTGCCCGCGACGGAATAGAGGGCTTCTTCGAGACGCTCCTGCTGGGCATTCTCGGCCAGACCACGGATCGCGCGGATCACCGGGACGCCGGCATGCAGCAGCGAGCGAAAGTGCCGGGCGAAGATGATCAGGTCATTAAGCGGGATCGGGCGCTTGAGATAGCGGGCGATGAGCTGACCCACGTCGGTACTGGCGCCCAGTTTTCGATTGTCCGATTGCTGCAGGGACAGCGGTGTCGCCCCCAGATCGAGCACGTAGGCGGCGGCGCGGCTCTGATCCTCGGCGTCGACCTCGCCCTGAATGAGCTGACCTTCGCTGGTGCGGGCCCGGTAATTAAAGCGTGGCATCTCTATTCCGCCTCGCCGATACGCTCGCCGAGCACGCGCACGACCTCGGCGACATTGGTCTGACCGCGCTCGATGAATTCAAGCGCCATACCCACCAAAGGAACATAGGCGGAGGCCGCCTGGGCGCGTTCGGCAAACGCCGAAACATCGCGCTGGCGCAGGGCCTGGCGCATGCCTGTGTCGACCTCCACAAGCTCGAACAGCCCGATGCGGCCACTGTACCCTGACTGCTCGCAGATCGGACAACCACGGCCTTCGTGGATCACCAGATCTTCGGGGTGGGAGTGGCCAGCCCGCGTCAGCCAGGCGATTTCATCCTCATTGACGGGACGCGTCTCGGCGCACTGGTTGCAAACCCGACGCAGCAGCCGCTGGGCGACGATGCCGCGCAACGCGGCGGCGAGCATGAAGGGCTCAATGCCCATATCGAGCAGGCGATTGGCACTCGAGACTGCGTCGTTGGTATGCAGTGTCGAGAGCACGCGGTGGCCGGTGATGGCCGCCCGCAGGGCGATGTCGGCGGTCTCGGCGTCGCGGATCTCGCCAATCATCACGATATCCGGGTCCTGGCGCAGCGAGGTTCTCAGCACGCGGGCAAAATCCAGGCCGATCTGCTCGCGCACCTGCACCTGGGTGACCCGATGCAGGGCATACTCCACCGGATCCTCGACGGTGATGATCTTGACCTCGGGCGTGTTCATTTCGCTGAGCGCGCCGTAGAGGGTTGTCGATTTGCCTGACCCGGTGGGCCCCGTGACCAGGATCAAGCCATTCGGGATGGTCATCAGCGCTCGAAAGCGTGCGAGTAGATCGGCCGCCATCCCGGTCTGATCCAGCGAGGAAACGGCAGCACTCTGGTCGAGTAGACGCATGACCACGCTCTCGCCGTACTGCTGGGGCAGCGTGGATAGGCGCACATCGATGCGCCGGCCCTGCACCCGCGACTGAAAGCGCCCATCCTGGGGCAGGCGGCGCTCGGTAATGTTGAGCCCGGCCATGATCTTTAGCAGCGAGACGAGGGCATTCTGCATATTGCCCTGGCGGACCAGTCGCTCGTGGAGGATGCCGTCCTTGCGGGTGCGGATCCGCAGTTCCTTTTCTTCGGGCTCGATGTGGATATCCGAGACCCCGCGCTGGATGGCGTCTTCCATGAGCGTTTTCAGCAATCGCACGGCGGGGGAGCTGGCACGGCCCGTGCCGACGTTGAGATTGGTCAGATCGATCTCGTCGCTGCCGGCAAGCTCCTCGGTGATCTCGTCGGCAATGCTCTCGAGCTCATCGGTGCGGGCGTAGACCATGTTGATGGTGTCGATGATCGCCTGCCGCCCGGCGAGCCTGAACTCCACCGGTTTTGGCAGGATCCGCTCGACCTCGTCGAGCGCCATGATGTCGCCGGGGTCGTCCGTGGCCACCACGAACTTCTCGCCGGTCTCCTCGAGAATCAGCGCGCCGAAGCGCCGCGCGGCGTCCTCGGGCAACTGCTGCGCAATCTCCTTGTCCACCCAGTAGCGCGAAGGGTCGGCCGTTCGCACGCCGTAGTGCTCGGCGAGCACGGTGTTAAGGTCACGCTCGGCAAGTCGCCCGGTCTGCACGAGCGCCTCGCCCACGGCAAGGCCCGAGCGC
Organism: uncultured Spiribacter sp.; assembly: GCA_937884605.1. GTDB lineage: Bacteria > Pseudomonadota > Gammaproteobacteria > Nitrococcales > Nitrococcaceae > Spiribacter. The sequence continues at coordinate 4,049 of CALGDM010000015.1, read as the reverse complement.
TTTTGCTCCTCCAGTGCAGCCTTCAGGTCCGATTCCGTGATCAGCCCCCGTTCAATGAGCTGATCACCCAGCCGTTGCGGCCGTTCAGGTCGGGCGGCGGCCATTGCGATCAGTCTCCATAGGGCAGGGCAAAGTCGCGAAGCGCTTGCCGCCGATTGCGGGCATAGTCGCGGATACTCGCATCCACATCGGGCTGCTCGAGTAGCTCGCCCCAGGCTCGACGCGCCGGTTCGCTGGCACCGAGGCGGTCCTGGCAAAGCGCTTCGCCGAGGATCCAGGCAGGATTGTTCGGCTCGACACCGCGCAGCTCGGCATAAACGCCCGCCGCTTCGGCGTGCTGACCGGTCTGCCGGTAGAGATCAGCCAGATGGGCGCGAATGGGTGTAGCCGGAGCCTCCGCGGGCGGTCGGATGGCCTCGAGCGCGTCGATGGCGGTCGCGGCATCGTTATTCTGCCGCGCGACCCGGGCCAGCAAACGCGCGGTCTCAAGATCATCGGGGACGCGCGTCAGACCCTCGGCGAGCACCGCCTGGGCTCGGCCCAATCGGTCGGTGGCGATGAGGATCCGGGCGTATCCGCGCCGGGCGGCGAGCAGTGTCGGATCAAGCGACAGGGCCTCGCGGAAGTGGCGGGCGGCGGCGAGCAGGTCGTCGCCCGCAAGGGTGCGCTGAGCTTCATGATAGCGCTCGAGGGCACGCTCCTCGGTCGAGACGGTGGACGGCGAGCGTTGCATCTCGCCGTCCTGCGCCAGCGCCGTTGCGGTGATCCCCAACGCGGTCAGGGCCGCCATCAAGACAATCGCGTAGCGGTGATATCTCACAGCATGGCCTCCCGCTGACGCTCGAGGGCGCGTTGCCAGGTATCCTCGCCGATCACCGTTGGCCGGAGCAGGATCACGAGCTCGACCTTGCGCGAGACCTGGCGCTGGCGGCTGAACAGCAGACTCAGCGGCGGCAGATCGCCCAGTACCGGCACCGAGGCGTCGCGGCTTTCGTCGCGTTGCTCCATGAGTCCGCCGATGATGATCAGATCGCCGTCCTCGGCGCGGACGATGGAATCCGACTGGCGCACATCGCTGCTTGCCAGATCAAAGGTCACGGTCTCGCCCGCGGCGGTCTGCACTGTGCGCGGGACGTCGGTCACACTGGTCACTGAGGGCTGGACGTGCATGGTGACCGAGCCGTCGGCGTCAATGCTTGGGGTGACATCGAGTGAGATACCCGAGAAGAACGACCGGAACTCGGGGTCGACCGTGGTCTGCGCCGTGCCATCGGTGGTGGTGGTGTCCAGATCGACACCGGTCTGGAAGAACGTGTCGGTGCCCACCTTGATCAGCGCCTTCTGGTTGTTGAGCGTGGAGACCCGGGGCGAGGAGAGCACCATGACGTCGCCCTGCTGGTCGAGCGCGTCAATGGTTACATCGAATGAGCCGTTGCGCAGGATCCCCAGCTCGAATAACCCGCCGATGTCGGTGGGGGGAGTCAGCGAGACATCCGTCTGGGTGTCGCCGGCGGCGAAGGCATTGGTGGTCCCGTCTTCGCTGGCGTTATCCCGCGAGAGCACGTCCCAGTCGATGCCCGCCTCGAACTGGTCATCGAGGGTCACCTCGACGATGCGCGCTTCGAGAATGACCTGGCGGTTGACGGTGGTCTGCAGGCCCTCGATGAAGGTCTCGACCTGCTCGAGTGCATCGGGTGTGGCGCGCACGACGATGGCCCCGGCCTCGGGGCTTGTGACAACGCGCGCCCGATCGCCGGTGTCGGCGGTGGCAGGCGCGGCGTCCTGCGGTTCGCCGCTTGCGAGGGCGGCCAGACTGTCGGTGGCGGATGCGGCCGCGGTGTCGTCACCTTGCGCGGCATTGCCCGGCGCGCCGTTTTCCGACGAGGTCTGCCCGGTGATGATCTCCTCGATGGCGGCCTCGACATCCGTCCACAGGCGGGAGCTGCTACGGGTGGTCAGGTTGCTGCCACTGACCTGGTCGTCGCCCGCGTTATCGCTCTCCTCGGAGGACTCGATTTCACCACCGGCGATGCTGGTGCCGGATAATCCCTCCCGCTGGACATTGATGTAATGCAGCCGGAAAACGCGGGTCTCGAGCACCGAGGGCAGGACCATGTACGAGCCCTGGGTGCGGCGGTAGTGATAGCCGTACCCCTCGCGCAGGATCTCCATGACCTCGGGGACCGAAACGTCGGTGAGCCGCAATGAAATCGTGCCCTCGACATCCGGGTGCACCAGGACGTTGTACGGGGTGTCTGCGACAAGCCCATGGTAGAAGTTGGCCACCGGCACGGCGTCGGCGTTGATGTCGAAGCGTGGTTCAGTCACCGGCGCCTGCATACGGCCTTCGAGCGGCGGTGGCTGCAGCATGGCCGTTGCGGCCGCCGGCAGGGGAGGCGGCGCGGCGGCCTGATCGGGCGCGCCCGCACGATTGTCGAGCGCCTCGGCCAGTGCGACATCCTGGTCGTTGGCCGATGGCCCACCGCGGGTCCCACAGCCTGTCAGCACCACGATGACGAAAACGGCGAACAAGGCATTTTTCATGCTCATTATGGTTTTGAATCTCCCGGCCTGTCGTCTGGCCATTGCTTGACGACACCATTGTCGACGACCCGCTCGCTCGAGCGCTCTCCATCCTTTTCAAACTGCACGCCATTGAGGTGGATTGATGCAAGCGTCCCGCGTTCGGTGCGCTCGCCGAGCTCGCGGCGCTGGCCACCGATCCAGGCGGCGCGCTCCCATTCGCCGCCACGCAGGCGCTGGATCACCCCGTCGGTTGACGCCGGCGGGGTATCGGCGGTGTCGGCCTGCGCGTTCTCGGCTGGCTCGTCCTCCAGTTGGGCCTGCTCGAGCGCACGCAGCAGCGCCGTCGGCGGCGCCGTCGGATCCGTGATGCCTTGCGCGTCGAGCGATGTGCTTGCCAACGCGAGCAAGCCCGCGGCCACAGCGCCGATGAGTGAGTTACTGATTGCTGCCTCCCAATGCGTAGAGATCAAATCGCACCGTGACCCGCGCGGTGGGATGATCGCTCACCTCATAATCGAGCAGACGCCAGACAAGCGGCACCGCCAGCGCTTCGAGCCGCGAGAGCAACGCGACGGTCTGGGCGAAGGTCGCCTCAAAAACCAGTCGCATCTGTCGATGCTCAACGCCGGCGCCGGGTTCCCCGTTACCGCCCGTTGCGGCCGATTCCGAGCCCATCTGGCGGTCGAACCGGATGATGGTCAGTCCGTCGCTGCCCTCAAGCGTTGACTCGAAGCGCCGCAGTGCCGCGGTCACCGGTAGCGTGGCGATAAAGTCGAGCGCCTGGTTGTCGTTGTTGCCGGTCAGATCGGCGATGTCCTCACGCAATGTCTCGATCTCGGCGCGGACGGCCGCGTCCGGGGCCTGCAGCTCAGCGATCTGCTGCTCGAGCGTAGTGGCGCTTGTCTCGAGTTGGTTGATCTCCGAGGCAAGCGCGCGCTGTCGCGCGTTCTGGTCGGCCAGAGCCGCGGTCTGTGCCGAGAAAAGCGTCATCTGCCAGATCAGCGCGATCACGATGAACGCCCCGGCAAACACCAGCACCCGCTCGCGGGGGGTCCGGCCCGCGAGCCATTCGCCGGCGCGTTCCGTGCGCTTTTTAAAGGAGCGGAGGATCCGACTCCCGCGCAGTGGCTGACCGTGTGCCATGCCGCGTTATCCGTCCCGTCTCAAAAGACGGCGTAAGTCATTGTTGTCAGGCGTTGATTCAGTCTCGCGACTGGCGCTCGGCTTTGCAACCGATCCGGCGCCGCTGATCAAAAAGTCGTGGACAACCAGTCCGCCGGCGGCCTCGGTGCGGTTGTTGATGTCTACGGTCTCGGCCGACCAGTCCTTAAATGCCGGGGCTTGCTCGAGGCGCGCGGCGAAGGCCTCGGCCTGAAAGGGCTCGAGGGTGCGCCCGCGGATCACGACCTGATCGGCATCCATGGAAACGGACTGGAGCCACACGGGCTCGACCCGCGCATTGCCAAGCGCTGTCAGCGGCTCGGCAAAACCCGCGGTAAGGTCGGTATCGAGCGTTTCGAAGG
>CALGDM010000014.1 GCA_937884605.1 uncultured Spiribacter sp. | reverse complement strand
CCAACACCAAGATGTTCGTCAACCGCGACAGCGATGCCGAGGGCGAGGAGCGTCCCGTGTCCATCGATGATCGTCTTCAGCCGGGCGACATCCTCACCATCGAAGAGAGTTTTTTCTGACCATGGCCGGTGAGAATAGCCAACCGGGGTACAGGTCCACCGGGCAGGAGGCCGCGGACGATGATGTGATCGACCTGCGCAAGCTGTGGGTCACACTGATGCGCCACAAGTGGGGGATCATCACCCTGCCGGTGCTGGTGGTGATGCTCGTGTACCTGTACGTCTCGACGCTGACGCCCATCTACCGCGGGACCAGCACGCTGCTGATCGAACCGGATACCGGCAACGTCGTGGGGATTCAGGGCGTCGATTCCATGGCGGCCAGTCGCGAATATCTGCAGACCCAGTTCGAACTGCTCAAATCCCGCGGTCTCGCCGAACGGGTGGTCGGCGAGCTGGATCTGGCCAACCATCCCGAATTTGATCCCGCCCAGCAGGAGCCACCGCTGGTGGATCTGGCCGTGCTGACCGATTGGCGAGGCTGGGTGGCGGCGCTGGGGCTTGATGGCCTGATCCCGGTAAGCGAGCCGCAGGATGCCGCCGGCAGCGGCCTGACCGAGTCCCAGCGCCGCGAGCGCATCGTCAGTGCCTTTCGCTCGCGGGTGACGGTGGAGCCGCGCCGCAACACCCAGCTTGTCGACATCAATGTCGAAATGGCCGACGCCGAGACGGCGGCACGCGCTGCCAACGCCCTTGCCAACGGCTATATCGAGCGCCAGCTGCAGGCCCGGCTCGACATGACCGAGCAGGCCACCGGCTGGATGAGCAACCGCATGGCGGAACTCAAGGATCAACTGGATGCCTCCGAGCGCCGCCTGCAGGCCTATGTCGAAGAGCAGGACCTGGTGGACATGGACGGGGTCACCACGGTCGAGGCCTCGGAGCTGTCGCAGCTCAACGAGCGCCTGGTGGATGCCCGTCAGGACTTTGCCCGCGCCGAAAACCAGTATCGCCAGATCGCGGATGTCACCGATGGCAACTGGCGCGAGCAGGCCACCGTGCCGGTGGTGCGCAGCAACTCGCTGGTCTCCGAGGCGTTGTCGGCCGAGTCCGCGGCCCGGGCCAAGGTCGACGAGCTCTCGCAGCGCTACGGTCCGCGTCATCCCACCATGGTCGAGGCCCAGGACGAGCTCAATGCCGCCAATGAGACCCTGCGCAGTCAGGTCGAGCAGGTCGTGGCCAGCATCGAGCAGGACTACGAGCTCGCGCGCACCAACCTGCGCTCGCTGGAGAGTGCGTTCGACAATAACCGCGAGGCGATCCGCGAAGTTCAGCAAAAGGAGTTCCGCTTTCGCGAGCTCGAGCGCGAGGTCGAGACCAACCGCACGCTCTACAACACGTTCCTGAACCGCCTTAAAGAGACCACGGCCACCGCCGATGTCGAGGATGCCAACGCCCGGGTGGTGGATAACGCCGTCGTGCCCCGGGCGCCGGTCAAGCCGCGCAAGGCACGGATATCCCTGATCGCCGGAGTGCTGGCGTTCATGGCGGCCGTCGGCCTGGCGCTGCTGCGCGAGCAGTTCGACAACCGCATCCGCGGCAGCGGCGAGGTGGAAGACAAGCTTGGCCTGCCGATGCTGGGCCTGCTCCCGCTGCAGAAAAAGAACGCCGATCGTAAGCAGCTCTCCCGCCTGTTCGCGCGGGATCGCGATCGGGCCTTTTCCGAAGCGGTGCGTACCATTCGCACGGGTGTCGTGCTCTCGGGGCTCGATAACCCCCACAAGATCATCGTCGTTACCTCATCGACCCCCGGCGAGGGCAAGACCTCGCTGGCCTCCAACCTGGCCAGTTCACTGGGCCAGATGGAGCGGGTGCTGCTGCTGGAAGCGGATATGCGCAAGCCCACCTTTCGGCGCATCTTCGACTTTGATCAGGATCGTCCGGGCCTGGCCGACGTGGCCGCCGGCAACGCCACCAGCGAACAGGCCATTCAGTCGTTCGACGGCATGGACGTCATGGCCTGCGGCACCATTCCGCCCAATCCGCTCGAGCTGGTCTCGAGCCGGCGGTTTACCGAGCTGCTGGAAAAGCTCGACGCGCAGTATGACCGCATCGTGATCGATGCGCCGCCGGTGCAGGCCGTCAGCGACCCGCTGGTGCTCTCCACCCACGCCAATACGGTGATCTACATGGTCAAATCGGACGCGACCCCGGTGCCGCTGGTGCGCAAGGGGCTCGAGCGTCTGGCCGAGGTCAACGCCCCCATCGCGGGCATCGTCCTGGATCATGTCGATGTCAAGAAGTCGCGCAAGTATGGCTATGGCTACGGGTATGGCGGTAAGTACGGCGGCGAAGGCTACTACGACTACTACGGTTACAGTAGCGGCGGTCGGTCGTAGGCCGACGTGAGCGTCGATATTCACAACCACCTGCTGCCGGGGATCGATGATGGCGCCGCGGACATGGCCGAGGCGCTGGCGCTGGCGCGGCTGGCCGTGGCCGATGGCATCACCCATCTGCTCTGCACCCCGCATATCCACCCCGGGCTCTATGACAACACCGCCGAGGGCATTGCCGCCGCACTCGACGCCTATCGCGCGGCGCTTGAGCGCGAGGGGATCGCGCTGGCAGTGGCGGCGGCCGCCGAGGTGCGCTTTGGCCTTGAGGTGATGACCCAGGCGCCGCAGGGCGGGCTGCCGATGATGGGCGAGTGGAATGGCCAGGCCGTCCTGCTGCTGGAATTTCCCCACACCGAGGTGCCGTTCGGCGCTGAACGCCTGACCGAGTGGTTGATCGACCGGGACATCCGCCCGATGATCGCCCATCCCGAGCGCAACCGCGACATCATCAACGATGTCGGCCGGCTGGGGCCGTTCCTCTCGCAGGGGTGCCTGACCCAGGTGACGGCCAGTGCCCTGACCGGGCAGTTCGGGCCCGCCTCGCGGCAGCGCGCCGAGCAACTGGTGATCGACGGCCAGGCCACCTGCCTGGCCTCGGACGCGCATAACACCCGCAACCGCACCCCCTGTCTGAGTCAGGGCACGCGGGCGGCGGCCGACCTGATTGGCCGCGAGGCGGCGCAGACGCTCAGCCAGGACAATCCCTGGCGTATCGTCGAGCGCGCCTTCGCCGCCGGCTGAACCACAGGGGCCGATCATCCGTGACTGCGTCGTCCCTGCGCCCCCTGACCGGTCTGGGCCTGGTCATGGCCGGCCTTGCGCTGGTGCTGCTGGGCGGGGCCCTGCTGCTCGCCGCCCTCAATGCCGCCAACGCCCAGCGTTTTCTGGATGCCTGGGGCCGCACCGGTCAGACCCCCGATGCCCAGGCCTTTGCCGCCGCCGAGGCCGCGGCCATTCGGGCCATCCGCCTGCACCCGGGCGCCTCGGGCGAGGCATGGGATCGTCTGGGGCGCGTCTATAGCTGGGCGCACTGGCAGGCGCCGGTCACCCAGCGCGACACCCCCATTAAGCCACTGCCCGCCGCGCGCCTGCTTAAATCCCCCCTGGGTGCGGGCGGGGCCGCTGACACGCGGGCCACCCGCCGGCGCGCCCTGATCGCCTTGGAAAAGGCCGTACAGCATCGCCCGCTGTGGCCCTACGGCGTGGTGCGACTGGCCGATGCCCAGCGCCGCGCCGGCGTGGACGGGGCGGCGCTCAGCCAGACCCTCGAGCGCGCCTTTGCACTGGGCCCATGGCGCCCGGCGGTCAACCGCCGCATTGCCGGGATCGGCCTGCGGGGCTGGCGCTGGCTGACCCCGGCCGCCCGTGACGTGGTGCTGACCAACGCCCGGCGTGCGGTGCGCTACAGCGCTGCCGATCGTCGGCACATCATTGAGGTGGCCGAGCAGACCGGCAAGCGCCTGATCATCGACACCCTGGTGCTGCCATGACGCTGGAGCGCTGGGTGATGGCCGGGGTATTGGCGTTGCTGGTGGCCGTGCCGCTGCCCCTTGCCAGCAACCGCCCCTGGTCGGCGGCCCTGCTGGTGCTGGCGGTGGGTGTCCTGCTGCTGCTCTGGGGCCTGCAGGTGCTGCGGGACCGCGCCCCCCGGCGCTGGCGCGGGGTAAGAGCCGGCGCCCTCGGGCTGGCCCTGCTGCTGGCCGCCCAGGCCTGGGTGGCGGTGCAGGTCCTTACCGGGCTTAGCCGCGATACCGGGGCCAGCATGCAGTATCTGGCGCTGGGGCTGGCGTATACCGGGCTGTTTGCGCTGTTGCTGGGGCTATTCACCACCCGCAAGCGGCTCACTGCGCTGCTCGCCGTGCTGGTGGTCAGTGGCACGCTGCAGGCCTTCTATGGCGCGCTCATGGTGCTGACCGACTTCGGTTGGCTGCAGATCGGTCCGGATAGCGGCGGCGTCGTGAGCGGCACCTTCGTCAATCGCAACCACCTGGCCGGCTATCTGGAAATGACGCTTGCCTGCGGGATCGGTCTGATGCTGGCGCTGCGGGATGACCGCGACTTTCGCTGGCACCACCTGGCCGAGCTGCTGATCGGGCCCAAGGCGCGCATCCGGCTGGCGCTGATCATCATGGTGATCGCGCTGGTGATGAGCCATTCGCGCATGGGCAACACGGCGTTTTTCTCGAGCCTGATCGTGATCGGCGGATTGTTCACCCTGGCGACCCCCACCCACCGGGGGCGCAACGCGCTGATCCTGGTCAGCGTGCTGGTGATCGACGTGCTGGTGATCAGCCAGTGGTTTGGTCTGGATGAGCTCCAGCAGCGCCTGGCCGATACGCGCTTCGAGGATGAAGTGGCCCTGGTCGAGCAGTCCGATGGCGCGAGCCGCGAGGTGGTGGTGCGGCGCGAGAACGTCGATCGCGACGATGTCGCGGTCTACGCCTGGCCGCAGCTTCGCGAGCGGCCGTGGCTCGGTTACGGGGCGGGCAGCTTCGAGACCACCTTCCAGCGCTTTCCCGGCCGGGATGTGACCGGGCTCTTTGATCACGCCCATAACGATTTCCTGCAGTTTGCCATCGAGTACGGCGGGGTCGGCGTGGTGCCGCTGGCAGGGTTTGTGCTGTTTGCCTTTGGCCAGGCGCTGCGGCCGGTCTGGCAGCGCCGATCGCTGTATCGCAGCGGCGTCGGGGTGGGCGCGGCCATGGGCATCCTGGCGCTCATGATCCACTCGGCCGCCGACTTCAACCTGCAGATTCCCGCCAATGCCGCCACGTTTGTCACGCTCTGCGCGATTGCGGTGCTGGCCAACGCCCATCATCGCGGCAACCGGCGCCGATCACGGGTGGCCGACGACGACGGATCGGCGTAGCGTCTGCGGCGGTTCGCTGCAAGGAGATCCCATGCCGGTCTGGCTTTTGCTGGTGGGCGCGGTGACCATGGAGGTCATCGGTACCACGGCGCTCAAATTATCCGATGGATTCACGCGGCTCTGGCCCAGCCTGACGGTGGTGGCCGGCTATGGCCTGGCGTTTATCGCGCTGGGACTGGTCCTGCGGCGCATGGAGGTGAGCGTGGCCTACGCCGTGTGGGCCGGGCTTGGCACGGCCATGGTGGCGCTGGTGGGCGTGCTCTTTTTTGGCGAGACCATGAGCTGGATCAAGGCCGGCAGCCTGCTGCTGATCATCCTGGGGCTGGTGGGGTTGAATCTGGCCGGTTAAAGCGGAATATCAACCCGTAACGGCATCGCACGCTTGGGTCAGCCCCTGGACGATGTTACATTGAAATGGTTTCAAACAGCGCGTCAGGACGACGCTAAAAGGAGGTCATCATGGCCACACCGGCAATCAATATCGGTATCGAGGAAAGCGCCCGCGTCGAGATCGCAGAGGGTGTCAGTCGGGTACTCGCGGACAGCTATTCGCTGTACCTCAAAACCCACAACTTCCACTGGAACGTGACCGGGCCGATGTTCAACTCGCTCCATAACATGTTCGAGGAGCAGTACACCGAGCTGGCCACGGCGGTGGATGACATTGCCGAGCGGATCCGCGCGCTGGGCGCCCGGGCCCCGGGCAGCTACAGCGAGTACGCGCGGCTCACCTCGATCCCCGAGGAGAGCAGCACCCCCGACGCGCAGGAGATGATCCGCCAGCTCGTCACTGGCCACGAGATCGTCGCCCGCACCGCGCGCGAGGTGTTTGCCACTGCCGACGAGGCCCACGACGAGCCCACGGCCGATCTGCTCACCGAGCGCATGCAGCTGCATGAGAAAACCGCCTGGATGCTGCGGAGCATGCTCGAGTAATCGGCATTGTTGGCATCGCCCAAGCGCTGTAACCAGCGCGTTTTACGAGCCCCCGCAAGGGGGCTTTTTTGTGCCTGTTCGTCGGCCTTATTCCCGCCGGGCATATCGCTAGCACAACCCATTCCATCAAGGGGGCGCCAAACGCGTTAAGATTGCGGGATAACGCCATGTCGACCATCACCCTGCGAGGAGTGCGCCCCGATGAAACTCGAGACCCAGGCCATCCACAGCGGCTATTCGCCAGACCCCACCACCAAGGCGGTCGCGGTGCCGATCTACCAGACCACCTCCTACGCCTTCGATGACACCCAGCACGGGGCCGATCTGTTTGATCTGAAAGTCGAGGGCAATATCTACAGCCGTATCATGAACCCCACCAACGGCGCGCTCGAGCAGCGTGTGGCCGAGATGGAGGGCGGTATTGCGGGGCTGGCCGTGGCCTCGGGCATGGCGGCCATCACCTATGCCATTCAGTGCATCACCCGGGTGGGGGACAACATCGTCACCACCAGCCAGCTCTATGGTGGCACCTACAACCTGTTCGCCCATGCCCTGCCCAACATGGGCATTGATGTGCGCTTTGCGAGCGGTGACGATCCGGCCGCCATCGAGGCGCTGATCGATACCAACACCAAGGCCGTCTATGCCGAGACCGTCGGCAACCCCAACGGCAACGTGGTGGATATCGAGGCCTTCGCCACCATCGCCCATCGCCACGGGGTGCCGCTGATCGTGGATAACACCGTGCCCACGCCGGTGCTGTGGCGGCCCATCGAGCAGGGCGCCGACATTGTCATCCATTCGCTGACCAAGGCGATGGGCGGGCATGGCACCACCGTGGGCGGCGTGATCGTCGACTCGGGCAACTTCCCCTGGGCGGACTACCCGGCGAAGTTTCCGATGCTGACCGAGCCCGATCCCTCCTATCACGGCGTCGTCTACACCGAGGCGCTGGGCGCGGCGGCGTATATCGGGCGCTGCCGGGTGGCGCCGCTGCGCAACATGGGCGCGGCGCTGTCGCCGATGAACGCGTTCTTGCTGATGCAGGGCATCGAGACCGTCCCCCTGCGCATGGCCCGTCATGGCGAAAACGCCATTGCCCTGGCCGAGCATCTCAAGGCCCATCCCGGGGTTAGCTGGGTGAAGTATGCCGGTCTGCCCGACAGTCCCTACTACCCGCTGGTGCAGAAGTACATGGGCGGCAATAACGCCGGTGGCATCCTCAGCTTTGGGATCAAGGGCGGCGAAGAGGCCGGAGCAAAGTTCATCGACGCCCTGCAGCTGATCGTGCGCCTGGTGAATATCGGGGATGCCAAGTCGCTCGCCTGCCATCCGGCCACCACCACGCATCGCCAGTTGAACGACGAGGAGCTCGCGAGCGCCGGGGTCAGCCGCGACATGGTGCGGATTTCGGTGGGCATCGAGCACATCGACGATATCCTCGCCGATGTCGATCAGGCGCTGGCCGCGGCGGGGCTCTAGCGCCGGCTCAGTCCAGTAACTGCAGCGGCTCGGTCAACTGATAGCCCACGCCACGAATGGGGCGGATCAGGTTAAGATCAGCGGCGAGTGTCTCGCTGGCCTTGCCGCGCAGGCGGCTGATGCGGTTTTCAAGCGACCGGCGCGTGGCGCTGGCCTCGGGGAATTTCTCGGCGAGCAGATCGAGCAGCTCGCCGCTCTCGAGGACCTGCTCCGGCGCCAGGGCCAGGGCACGGAGGATGAACAACTCGGCGGCGGTCAGTTCGACCCTGGCGCTGGCGTCCTCGGCATTCACGCGTAGACAACCGCGCCGGCACTCCAGCGTCAGGCGCGGCGCCGACCCCTGAGCGGTCACCCGCCGGCCGAGGCTGGCCACGGCGGCCAGTAGCTCCTGGGGATCGGCGGGTTTGGTCAGATAGATGTCGGCCCCCGCGCCGTAGCCGCGCACGCGATCCTCGCTGCGCGCCCGGGCCGTTAGCATGATGATGCCGATGGCGGGCTGGGTTTGGCGGAGCTGCTCGGCAATCTGGTAGCCGGTCATGCCCGGCAGCCCCAGATCGAGGATGATCAGATGGATGGTGTTGAGCCGCAGGATATCCAGCAGCCCATCGTGGTTAAGGGCCTGATGGACGCGGTAACCGGCATCCTCGAATAAAAACACCAGCTCCTCGCGCAGGGTGGCGTCATCCTCGATGATCGCGATTTCGCTGATCATGCGGCCTGGCCCGGATGGTCGGGCATATGAACGGTGAACTGCACTTCGTCTCCATCGTGTCGGTAGTCGAGCGTGCCGCCGAGCCGCTCGGCGATGCGTTTTGCGAGCGGCAGGCCCAGGCCGGATCCGCCCTTGTGACGGGCGCGCTCGTGGCGGTAGTAGCGCTCGAAAAGCCGCTCGGGGTCGGGCGTCCAGTCGGGATCGATCCGGTTGCGCACACCCAGATGCCAGGCATCGGCCGAGCGCTCGCGCACCACCTGGATGCGGGTGTCGGCAGGCGAGTACTTGGTGGCGTTATCAAGCAGATTACCCAGCAGGATCTGGAGCAGATAGCTATCGGTCATCACCCGGCCCAGGGCCGGGCCCTCGCGGTCGAGGCGTGGGGCGAGGGCGTCGCCCAGGACAAGGTCATCGAGCAGCCGCTCGATATCCACCGGCCGCTGTTGCGGGGTAATGCCCTCGCCCTCGATGCGGTTGTGCAGGTCACAGCGCTCGATGACCGCGTCGATGGTGCGCACGCCCGTATCGATGTTGGCCGCCCGACGTCGCAAGGCCGGCGTGGCCGAGGCCTGGGCCTGGAGTGCCCGACTGGCAAGTTTGATGGTGGCGAGCGGATTGCGGATCTCGTGGGTGAGCATGTCGAGGAGCGTGCGTTTTTCTTCGCTGGCCGCCATTTCAGCGGCGATCCGGGCCTCCTGCCGGGCCAGGGTCTGCTTGGCGTGGGCAAGCTGCTGATCGCTTGCCCGGTTGCGCAGCAGCACCGTGCCCATCGCGAGCAGCGGGACCGCCAGATCCAGAAACCGTGAAATGATCACCGGCATGTCCGACTGCCCGCTATAGCCGATCAGCAGCACGATGGCCACGACCTGCAGCCCATCGTAGATGATCAGCGAGCCCACCAGGGCCCGCTTTAGCAACGGCATGAGGGTGCGTGCGCGCAGCGCCGCCACCGTGTGCAGGACGGGGATGGCCAGTACCAGCACCAGGCTGATCACCCGGGCGGCCACCACCCACTCGAGCAGATAGAGCACAGCGGCAAGCCCGGCGGTGGCGTAGCTCAGCCAGCATGCCCATTGATAGCCGCGGGCGGGAAAGTGCGGTTGGATGAGCGCCTGGTAGAGTCCGCCCCAGACGGCGGTGCGCACCATGATCAGTACCATGAATGCACTCATCGCCGCCGGTCCGGGCAGGGCCGGGATCAGCTGTGGGATCAGTCCGCTGCCAAGCCCCACCTGCATCAGGATCAGCGCGTTGAGCGCAAAAAGCCGCCGACTCACCGGTCCCGGATGGAGCAACACCGGCACCAGGGCCAGGCCAGCCAGCACCGCGAGCATCCCCAGGTGCAGTCCCACCGACAGGGTTGCCCCATCGCTCGCGAGCGCCACGTCGCGCAGGGGCTCGGCCTTGACACTCAGGTGGGCAAAGCCCGGTGCCTCGATGCGCAGCAGATAGGCGCTGCGCCCGGGTGGGAGGTTGAGCGCAAAGGCATGCCCGGCGAGCGCGGCACTGGCCGTGCCGCCGCCCTGATCGGCACCGCCGCTGGCAAGCGGTTGCAGTCCGCCACCGCCACCGCCACGCGCGTCGCCGGCGCCGTAGATCTGGATGTGGCCAAGGTAGTAGGGCCCGATGAATAGCCGGGTGGGCTGGATCTGGTCGCTGGCGTTGGTCAGGGTCAGCCGGATTAACTGGGCGGCATTGTCCAGGCGTTGTGCCTGATCGGCCGGGCGCGAGGACCGATCGCAGCGCTCGATGACACCGGGCGTGTCGACGCCGACCCCGGACGGGCAGTAATGCAGTTGCGGGGCGAGATGCCCGTCGGGCTCGGCAAAGGCCGCGGCGGCCGGGAGGGGCAGGCCACCGAGCACGGCCACGGCGCCCAGCAACAGCGCCGCGCACAGGACCTGAAAAAGCCCCGCTGTCACCGTCTTTGTCGGTTGCCCGCTACCGCTTGATATCACGCCCGTTGCTCATGCGATGTCGACCCTCGGATCCCGGCCTCCGGTATACCAAGTTTTAGAACCGCAGCGTTAGCCCCGCCCGGAGCTGATGCGCTGTGGACTGCTCGGCGATCTCCCCGGCGTAGCCGATCCGCGCCTCGGTGTGCTCGCCAAGCGTCAGCGTCACGCCTGAATCGAGGCGCAGGCGATCGGCATCGCGATCGCGGTCGGTCAGCCGGATTGACGAGGAGGGGGCATCCGCGGTGTCGCCGGCGGCCAGCGTCGCCTTGAGGGGATCTTCATCGGCACTAAAGTCGTGCACCCAGATCAGTTGGAGGTGGGGCCTGAGCGTCGTGCTGCCCCATTCGATGCGATCGCTGAGGGCCAGTCCCAACCGGCTGGTGAGGCTGTCGATGGCGCGGGCCTCCACCGATTGCAGGGAGATAGTGGCATCGCCGGTTTCATCAAAACCGGCGCGATCGGCATACAGATAGCCGACGCCGGCGATGGCGGTAAGCCGGCGGGTGGGCGTCAGGGCAAACCGGTGTTCGCCATCGAGCTGCAGGCCCGCCTGCCAGGCATCGGGATCGCTGTGGGCGGTCCGGTTATCGGTGGCGATGGGGCGATGAGTATCGAATCGGCCAAACCCTGCCACTGCCGTGGCACTCAGGCGCAGGTCGCCGCGGGGCTCGAAGGCATAACGGACCG
>CALGDM010000013.1 GCA_937884605.1 uncultured Spiribacter sp. | reverse complement strand
GGCAGGGATTCAGTCGGACTGGCCTTCGACGCTCACGGTCTTGCCGCTTCGGTCATCCAGCTCGAAGGCCTTGTGGAGTGCGCGGGTGCCAAGCTCAAGATACTTCTCGTCGGTGACCACCGAGATCTTGATCTCGGAGGTCGAGATCATCTGAATGTTGATGCCTTCGGCGGCCAGCGCCTTGAACATCATGCTGGCAACACCGGCATGTGAGCGCATGCCCACGCCCACCAGCGACAGCTTGACGATACTGCTGTCACCGAAGACCTCGCGGGCTCCCAGCACCTCGGCCTGGCGGCGGAGAATCTCCAGGGCACGGTCATATTCGGTCTTGTTCACGGTGAACGTAAAATCGGTCAGTCCATCATTGCTGATGTTCTGCACGATCATGTCCACTTCAATGTTGGCGTCCGCCACCGGCCCGAGGATCTGCGTGGCGATCCCGGGGGTATCCGGCACGCCGATCATGGTCAGTTTGGCTTCATCGCGGTTGAAGGCGATGCCGGCGATCAAGGGCTCTTCCATACTGCCCTGCTGCATATTCTGTCCCTCCATCGTGATCAATGTCCCGGGGCCATCCTCGAAAGACGACAGCACCCGCAGTGGTACCTGGTACTTGCCGGCGAACTCCACCGCCCGGATCTGGAGAACCTTGGAGCCCAGACTCGCGAGCTCAAGCATCTCCTCGAAAGTGATCTGTTCAAGCCGCCGTGCGGTGGGCACCACCCGCGGGTCGGTGGTATAGACGCCATCCACGTCCGTATAAATCTGGCACTCGTCGGCTTCGAGCGCGGCGGCCAGCGCGACGGCAGTGGTGTCCGATCCGCCGCGGCCAAGGGTGGTAATCGAGCCGTTTTCGTCCACGCCCTGAAAACCCGCGACGACGACGATGCGTCCGGCACCAAGATCCTCGCGGATCGACTCGGCATCAATGTCCTGAATGCGCGCCTTGCTGAACGCGCTGTCCGTTAAAATACGGACCTGCGCGCCAGTGAGGCAGCGTGCCGGCGCATTCATGCGCTCGAGCACCATGGTCAGCAGCGCAATGGTGACCGTCTCGCCGGTGGACAGCAGCAGATCGAGCTCACGCGGACGCGGTGTCGTGTTCTGCGAAGCACCATGAGCCAGCTCGTTGAGCCGGTCCGTCTCGCCTTTCATGGCGGACACCACCACGACCACGTCGTGGCCGGCCTCACGCGAGGCAATGGCCTTGCGGGCGACATTTTCGATGCGCTCGATTGTTGCAACCGACGAGCCACCGAATTTCTGGACAACTAGCGACATTCCGTTCCCTTGTTATGACTGAAGCTGTGACTGCACCCAGTCGGTGACCGAGTCGAGGGCGCTCGGCAGGGCCGCCGCATCGCTCCCGCCCGCCTGGGCAAAATCGGGCCGCCCGCCGCCGCGGCCCCCAACCTGGGTGGCCACGTGATTGACCAGATCGCCGGCACGCATCTGCCCGGTCAGATTATTGGTGACGCCGGCCACCAGGCGGATCTTGCCGTTGCCATCTTCGGCGGCCATCACAATCACGGCACGACCGAGCTTGTTCTTGAGCTGATCGACGGTGTCGCGGAGCGACTCACCGGCATTGTCCACCCGTGCGGCGAGCACCTTGACGCCCTCAATGTCAGTCGCGGTATCGGCCAGCTCGTCGCCCGCCTGATTGGCGAGCTTTTGCTTGAGCCGACTGAGCTCGCGCTCGAGCGAGCGCTGCCGTTCCATGTCCTGATCCAGCCTGACCAGCACGTTATCCGGCGCTACTTTCAAGCGCTCAGCGGCGGCATCGAGGGTTTGCGCGTCGGCCTGAACGCGTTCCACGGCATCGGCGCCGGTGATTGCCTCGATGCGGCGCACGCCGGCGGACACACCGCCTTCGCCAATCAGCCGAAACAGCCCGATGCGTCCCGTGGCCGCCACATGCGAGCCGCCACAGAGCTCAATGGAGACATCACCAAAACGCACCACTCGCACCTGGTCGCCATACTTCTCGCCGAACAGGGCGGTTGCACCCATGGCAATCGCCTCGTCATATCCGGTCTCGAAAATCTCTGCGCTCTGATCACGCCGGATCCAGGCGTTGACGCGCGCCTCGATCTCGCGACGCTGCTCGGCGGTAATCGGCTCGAAGTGGGCAAAATCAAAACGCAGCCGATCCGGCGCCACCAGCGATCCTTTCTGGTGGATATGCTCGCCGAGCACGTCACGCAGTGCCGCATGCAGTAGGTGGGTTGCCGTGTGGTTGAGCGTGGTCCGATCGCGCCGGACAGCGTCGATGCGCGCATCCACCGCATCCCCGAGCCGCAACTCACCATTGACCATGCGGCCGATATGCCCGCGCGCCTGGGCGTATTTCTGGGTGTCCTCGACTGCGAACTCGACGCCGCTGGCGAGCAGATAGCCGCTGTCGCCTACCTGACCGCCGGCCTCGGCGTAGAACGGCGTGCGATCAAGGATGACCATGCCGGTATCGCCGGCGGCCAGGGCATTCACCGCTCCGCCGTCGCGGTAGAGTCCGATGACCTCGGCGGCATCCTCGTACACGTCATGGCCGCTGAACTCGGTGGTGCCGCCGAAATCGGCCGCGCCGCCGTATTCGGCGCGGAAGACGCTTGCCGCCCGGGCCCGCTCGCGCTGCGCGGTCATCGCCTTTTCAAAGCCTTCCATATCCAGATGCAGGCCCTGTTCCCGGGCCACATCGGCGGTCAGATCCACCGGAAAACCAAAGGTATCGTAGAGCTTGAACACCGTCTCGCCCGGCACGGTATCGCCGCTGAGGTCCTTGAGATCAGTCTCGAGCAACCGCAGACCCTGCTCGAGGGTCTCGCGAAAGCGTTCTTCCTCGAGCCTCAGGACCCGCTCGACCAATGCCTGATGTTCGGTCAGCTCGGGATAGGCTTCGCCCATTTCACCCACCAGCGGCTCAACCAGCCGCCAGAAGAACGGATCAGTGACGCCCAGCTTGTAGCCATGGCGAACTGCGCGCCGAATGATCCGCCGCAGGACATAGCCGCGGCCTTCGTTGCTCGGCAGCACACCGTCGACGACGAGAAACGAGCAGGCGCGAATATGATCGGCGATGACGCGCAGCGAACTGGACGCGCGATCATCGGTGCCAACAAGCTCGGCGGCGGCATCCACCAGACGTCGAAACAGATCAATGTCGTAGTTGTTGGTCACGCCCTGGGCGACGGCGGCCATGCGCTCCAGGCCCATGCCGGTATCGATGGAGGGTTTGGGCAACGGCGCGAGCGCCCCGTTGGCGCCCCGGTCGTACTGCATGAACACGAGGTTCCAGATCTCGACATAGCGATCCCCGTCCTCGTCCGGACTGCCCGGCGGGCCACCCGCGACCTCAGGCCCGTGATCATAGAAGATCTCCGAGCACGGCCCGCACGGCCCGGTATCACCCATGGACCAGAAGTTGTCGGACGAGCTGATACGCACAAAACGCGCCGGATCCACGCCAATCTCATCCAGCCAGATCCCCGCGGCCTCGTCATCATCGGCATAGACGGTCACCCATAGCCGTTCGGCGGGCAGCTCGAGGGTCTCGGTCAGAAACGTCCAGGCATGGCGAATGGCATCGCGCTTGAAGTAGTCGCCGAAGCTGAAATTGCCGAGCATCTCGAAAAAGGTGTGGTGCCGGGCGGTATAGCCGACATTCTCGAGATCATTGTGCTTGCCACCGGCGCGTACGCAGCGCTGGGCGCTGACCGCGCGGTTATAGGGACGCTGTTCGCGGCCGAGAAAGACATCCTTGAACGGCACCATCCCGGCGTTGGTAAACAGCAGGGTGGGGTCATTGGCAGGCACCAGCGAGGCGCTGGGCACGATTTCGTGACCGCGCTCGGCAAAGAACTCGTGGAAGGCCCGACGGATGGCTGCACTGCTTTTATTCATGCCGATTCGCTTTCAAATGTCTGTGTGGTCATCGTCGTTCGCCGCCGCGTCGAGTACCCGACGGACGAGTTCACCCCCAAACCCGCGGCCGGCCAGAAACCGTGCCTGCCGGGCCCATTCACGCCGATCCGCCGGCGCCCGCCCGAAGCGCCGCTGCCAGGCAGCGCGACAGTATTCAAGCCACGTATCGTCGACAAGTTCGAGTGAGCGGTCAATGTCTGCCCCGTCCACACCCCGCGCCTGCAGATCCGCACGGATCTTGAGCGGACCCTGGCCGTTTTCCGAACGCGTTCTCGCGAACATCTCGGCAAAGCGTTGATCGCTCAGGAGATTATCCTCGATCAAGGCATCCAGAACGGGGGAGATATCGGCGCGTGCGAAGTCACGCGCCTCGAGTTTTCGTTGCAGCTCGGCCCGCGAGTGCTCGCGACGGGCCAGAAGCCGGATGCAGCACTCGCGGATCGATTCGGCGGGGTCGCCGGCGCCGTCGCTCATGGTGCTCAGGCGTTCGCCCCGCCCTCTTCGGTCGTCTCCGACGGCTCATTATCCGACGGAAGGTCGAGCAGTTTCTGGCGCAGCGCCTGCTCAATGGAATCGGTGATGTCCGGATGTTCCTTGAGGAAGTTGCGCACGTTGTCCTTGCCCTGGCCGATGCGATCACCGTTATAGCTGTACCAGGCGCCGGACTTGTCGACGATGCCGTTCTTGGCCCCCAGATCGATCAGCTCGCCCTCGCGCGAGATGCCCTCGCCGTAGAGGATCTCGAACTCGGCCTGCCGGAAAGGCGGCGCCATCTTGTTCTTGACCACCTTGACGCGGGTCTCGTTGCCGATCACCTCGTCGCCCTTCTTGATCGCGCCGATGCGGCGGATGTCCATGCGCACCGATGAGTAGAACTTGAGCGCATTGCCACCCGTGGTGGTCTCCGGACTGCCAAACATCACGCCGATCTTCATGCGGATCTGGTTGATGAAGATCACCGTGGTGTTGGAGCGCTTGATATTGGCGGTGAGCTTGCGCAGCGCCTGGGACATGAGCCGCGCCTGCAGGCCCACGTGCGAGTCACCCATCTCGCCCTCGATCTCGGCCTTGGGCGTGAGTGCCGCCACCGAGTCGACCACCACGACATCCACGGCACTCGAGCGCACCAGCATGTCGGCAATCTCGAGCGCCTGCTCGCCGGTGTCGGGCTGTGAGACCAGCAGTTCATCGACGTCCACGCCGAGCTTGCCGGCGTACTCCGGGTCGAGGGCATGTTCGGCGTCGACGAACGCCGCCGTGCCGCCGGCACGCTGTGCCTCGGCAATGGCCTGCAGGGTCAGCGTGGTCTTGCCGGAGGATTCCGGGCCGTAGATTTCCACCACCCGGCCGCGCGGAATCCCCCCAATGCCAAGCGCCACGTCCAGGGCCAGCGAGCCAGTGGAGATGACCGGGACGTTGCCCACGGCGCGGGCATCCCCCATGCGCATGACCGCGCCTTTGCCAAACTGCTTTTCGATCTGGCCGAGGGCCGCGCCCAATGCTTTCTTGCGATCTTCGTCCATGCTCAACCCCTGGGTTTGCAAGCTATCGATAATGGGAGGATTGTCCCATAGTCCCGGCCAACCGCCCACCCCGGCGGTCGGGCAAACCGCCGCGTCAGGCGGTGGATAGACGCATCAGCAGGCCATCGAGCGCATGCGCCACACTCTGGCGGCGAATGGCATCGCGATCGCCTTCGAAGCGCACCGATTCGCTCGCCACCTGGCCAGCGGGCAGCGCCCAGGCAAACCACACAAGACCAACCGGTTTGTCAGCGGAGCCCCCACCCGGACCCGCGACGCCGGTAGTGGCGATGGCAACACGCCCGCCGATACCGGCCTGCGCACCCCGCGCCATTGCCTCGGCCGTCGCCGCACTGACCGCGCCGTGGCGGGCAAGGGTATCGGCCGGCACCGCCAGACGCGCCTGCTTGGCGGCATTGCTGTAGGTGACAACCCCTTCCTCGAACCAGGCTGAGCTGCCGGGCTGATCGGTACACACCTTGGCAATCCAGCCGCCCGTGCATGACTCCGCGGTCACCAGACGCTGACCCGCATCACCAAGACGGGCGGCGAGACCCGTGACTCGATCCGCCAGGGAGTGACCGGATGCTGCGGCCACGCCGGTTCAGCGCACCACGGTGACCGGACAATCGGCGTGATGCAGAACACGCTGACTCACGCTGCCCAGCAGAAACTCCTTGAAGCCACTCAGACCACGGCTGCCGATGACTATCTGGGGCTCATCCTCTGCGGCCGCATGACTGACAATGGCCTCGGCGGGATGGCCCGAGACGATCTGCTCCTGAATCTCCACCGCGGTCTCGCCGATTGCCTCTCGGGTGGCGGCAAACGCCTTCTCGGCACTTTGATCGCGCAGGCGCTCGAAGGCCTGTGGCGAGAAGTACTCGAGCTCCTCCGGCCCGGGGGCTTCAGTGGGGATGCCGAACATGTCGACGGGGTCGCGGGGGAAGGCATAGAGCAGGCGGACCGGTACATTGAGTGCCTCCGCGAGGCCGAGCGCGTACTCGGCGGCCGCGCTGGCGCCCCTGGATCCATCCACCGGCACAATCAGGATGCTGGGTTGACGGGACATAATGCGCTCTCCTTGTTGCTTTAACCCGATATGGCCAATCCCATCTCGGTCATCATTGGCTCGAAAACGCCGCCGACCAGATAGGCAATCACCGCCGCACCGCCGCCCATGAGGAGCGTTTCAATCCCGGCGCGCCAATGGCCGTCGCCCAGAATAACCCCTTTGACGAAACCGATGCCGAAAAACGTGATGGCCGTCAGGGCACTGCTTACTAGAAACGCCACATCAACGCCCACCAGCGGCAGCATGAAAGGCAGCAGGGGAATGGCGCCCACGATCACGAAGGCGCCGAACGTCCACAGCGCCGCCCGCACCGGGTCGGCCCCCTCAAGATCGAGGCCATGTTCCTCGCGCAGCATGGTTTCCACCCACAGCGACTCGTCCGCGGAAATGGTCTCGACGATTTCCTCGAGCACTTCGCCCTGAAAGCCCTTGCGGGCAAAGATCTGGCGGATTTCTTCACGCTCGCCGTCAGGGACCTCGCGGATGTGACTGTTTTCGGTGGCGCGCGCCTGCTCGACGGCATCGCGATCACTTTTAACGCCCTGGTAGTTACTCACGCCCATGCTGAAGCCATCCGCAATCAGGCTGGACAGACCCAGGCTGAACGCAATCAGGCCGGGTAGACCGGCACCGGCAACACTGGCCACCACGGCAAAGGTGGTCACACAGCCGTCGATGCCACCCAGAATGGCGTCCCGTAGGTAGCTGGCACTTCGACCCGTCTCCAGGCGATGGCGAATATCCTCGGGGCGGTGACTGTGTTCGAGCTCTCGCATGTCAGTTGTCGGTATCCAGAGGGTGGACACGCAGACTCCAGACTTCCGGGCCGGTATCAACGCTGGACACCTCAAAGCGGCCAGGGTACTGAGCGCGGATGTAATCGGGCAGATGCGCGGGGCGCTCGCGGAACACCAGCAGGATATCTTCGCCGGGCTGCAATGCGGCCAGTGTCTGTTCAACCAGCATCAGCCGCGTTTGCGGTCGGTGGAGCCGCAGGTCGATAACGCCCCCCGGGTAGCCGTCATGCATCGCGCTAGAATCCAAGCGGTGAGGTTTCGTTGAAGTCGGTCGAGTCGGCGAGCGCGGCAACCAGCGCAGCCTCATCCATGGCCTCCAGCGCGGCCGCTGCCTCGCGCTGGGAGTCGGCGGCAATGGCCAGCTTGCGGGCCTGGCCGGTCGCCTCACCCGGTCCCGGGCTGAACATGAGGTAATAGGTGCCGTAGGAACCGAACAGCACATCAACACTCCACTGGATACCGTTGGAATCACTCAACCACCGCATGAAACGACCTCCTTCGGTGCTAGAGTCTATCGTTTAACGCCTGGGGAATGCATGGATACTGACGCGTCGAAAACGCCATCAACGCCGATTGTGATGCTGTTGCTCTGGCTGACCGGCCTGTATCTGCGCCTGACCGTGCTGGTCGCCCCGCCCCTCGCGCCCCGTATCGCGGACGACCTGAATCTGGGACAGGCGGCCACCGGCGCACTCACCACCCTGCCGATTCTGATGCTCGCGGTGGCGGGCCTGGGCGCTTCCTGGCTGATCAGCCGCATCGGCGCGCGGCGCACCCTGATCACCGCACTGGTGCTGGTGGTATTGAGCTCATCAGCCCGCGGGCTTGGTGGCGTGCCGACCCTTTTCATCGCGACCGCCGTGATGGGCATCGCCATTGCCGGTATCCAGCCCGCGTTGCCGACACTGCTGACCGAATGGTGGCCATCACGCATTGCCATGGGCACCGCCATTTACATGAACGGCATGTTGATCGGTGAGGTCATCGGGTCGACGCTGACCCTGCCGGTCATGCTGCCTCTCGCCGGCGGCGACTGGCGCCTGACGCTGTTGTTCTGGTCACTGCCGGCGCTGATCCCGGCGCTCAGCATCCGGCTGCTGAGCCGGCCCTCCCGGGCTTTTGAGAATGATACCGGCCACTGGTTACCGGACTGGCGCCGGCCGCTGGTCTGGAAGCTGGGCGTGCTGCTGGGCGCGAGTGGATCGGTGTTCTTTGGCGTCAATGCCTACATGGGCACGGTGCTCGAGGGGCGTAACGAGGCCGAGCTACTGCCCCTGGCCCTGACCCTTTTCAACACCACGCAGATTGCGGCCTCGTTGATCATGTTCACCGTGGGCCGACGCTGGATCGGCCGCCCACGGCCGCTGCAGGTGCTCATGCTGGTCAGTCTGCTCGGCCTGAGCGGCTTCCTGTTTCTGTCGGGCTGGCCGGCGCTGCTTGCGCTCATCCCCACGGGATTGTCGGTGGGATTGCTATTGATCCTGCTGGTCGCGCTGCCGCCGCTGTACACCCGCGGCAATGCGACCGCCGCGCTCGCCGCCGGCATGTTTGCCGTCGGCGCGATCACCAATTTCTTTGTGCCGCTGCTGGGCGGGCTGGTCGGTGACTGGCTGGGGGCCGCCCGCTACGCGGTGGTGCCCATCCTCATCTACGGCGCGGTGGCACTGCCCCTCGCCCGGCGGCTGCCAGCGCGCTCGGGCTTGTCCCATGAGTAAAAGTGCATGGGCGGGAGGTTGACCCATTCGCACTCCACCAGCGGCTCGCCCATCACCCGGCTGCCTTGACGACAGACGGCATCGCGGAACTGATACGCGGTAAACCGACCCCCGGGGGCGAGGGCTGCCCAGACCGCCTCGAGAATGCCGTCCGCCACCGCCTCGGGCAGGGTCGAGAACGGGATACCCGAAAACACAATATCGGGGGCCGGCAGACCGTGCTGGCGGATCAGCGCGGCCAGGTCGGTGGCACTGCCTTCGGCCACATGCAGACGCGGGTCCCGAATCGCTGCCAGTTCACGAACGAAGGCGGGGTTGGTATCGATGGCGAGCAGCTGGGCATCGGCGGGCAGGGCCTTGAGCACGGCCCGGGTCGTGCCTCCGGTGCCGGGCCCCAGCTCCACCAGCGTCCTTGCATGTCCCGCATCAATCACCCGGCGCAGGCGCTGCTCGAGAAACCGCGAACTGGGCACTACCGATCCCACCTCGCGCGGTCGCTGGAGAAAGCCCTTCAGAAAGGTCAGTCGGTCCGCCATGGTCGTCATCCGCGCGTCGCTCCCTTGATTGCCGGCGCCGTCATGGGCATTGTCAGGCCATGATCATACGATTCCTGCGCAGCATGATGGGTCGCAACGGCAGCGACAATCCCCCCCGGGTGGTCGCCGAGACCACCTACCAGGGCTACACGATCACCGCGACGCCGCGCGAGGATCCCGGCGGGTGGCGCGTCAGCGGACAGATTTCAATGGATCGCGACGGCACCACGCGGACGACAAGCTTTGTCCGCGCGGACGTCCATGGCAGCCAGGAGATGGCCGCGGAAGTCACTCTGGAAAAGGCCCGACGCCTGATCGACGAACAGGGGCCGAGCCTTTTCAATGCCTCGCACTGAGGCGATCAGGCCATCCACTGCCCGCCATTGATGCTCAGCGTCGAGCCGGTGACAAACCCCGCCCCGTCACTCGCCAGATAGGCCACCGCCTGGCCGACCTCCTCGGCCTCGCCGAGGCGGTTGACCGGGATCTGGCCGACAATCTTCTCAAGGACGTTCTCCGGCACCGCGGCCACCATCTCGGTGCTGATATAACCGGGCGAGACGACATTGGCCGTTACGCCACGACGGGCATTCTCCTGAGCCACCGACTTGGTAAACCCGATCAGCCCGGCCTTGGCGGCGGCGTAGTTGGCCTGCCCCATCTGACCTTTCTGACCGTTGATCGAGGCAATCGAGATCACCCGCCCGAAGCCGGCATCGCGCATCCCGTTGATGACCGCCCGAGTCATGTTGAATGCCGAGGTCAGGTTGGTGGTGATGACGGCGCTCCAGTCGGCTTCATCCATTTTGTGCAGCGTCGAATCCCGTGTAATCCCGGCGTTATTGACCAGCACATCGACCGATCCATAGTCCTCGGCCACGCCAGCAACACCGCGCTGACAGGCGTCAAAATCGGAGACGTCCCACTTGCGCGTCGGGATGTCCGTGTCCCGCGTGAACGCCGCCGCGGCCTCATCATTGCCCTGATAGGTCGCAATGACCTGATGGCCCGAGTCTCGCAACGCCCGCGCAATGGCTGCGCCAATGCCCCGGGTCCCTCCGGTTACCAGTGCCGTTCTCGTCATGCCGTGATCCTCCTGAGATCGCACAGTGATTACCAGCACGGTAACCGCCGCCTGCGCGCAGTGGCCATACGCACCGCAACATGCCATTCCAAATGGCGTTCGACATCGGCACAATCGCGGCTTTCGGAATCGGATATGCCAATACCATGAACCGTAGCGCCGAGCGTCGGGTGAAACGATTGCAGGCCCATGGCGAGCGCGGTCTGCTTGCCGGCAGCCGCCATGGCCTCGAAAAGGAAAGCCTGCGGGTCACGCCCGCCGGCCATATCGCACAGACGCCGCATCCCGCGGGACTCGGCTCGCCGCTTTGTCACCCGGAAATCACCACCGACTACTCCGAGGCACTGCTCGAGCTGGTCACGCCGGCCTACACCAATGGCGAGGCGGCGCTGCAGCATCTTGCCGATCTGCACCGCTATACCATCGATCAGATCGGTGACGAATTGCTGTGGGCAACCTCGATGCCCTGCATCGTCGGTGGCGACCGGAGCATCCCCATCGCCGATTACGGCCACTCAAACATCGGCCGAATGAAGCATGTCTACCGCCACGGCCTTGACTGGCGCTATGGACGCACCATGCAGGCAATCGCCGGCATCCATTTCAATTTCTCGTTCAGCGAGGCGTTTCTGCGCTCGGTCCAGGCACGCGAAGGCGACCGCCGCGAATTTGCCACCTTTCGCTCGGATTTCTACTTTCGGCTGATCCGCAATTTTCAGCGCTATGGCTGGCTGGTGCCCTATCTGATGGGCGCTTCGCCGGCGATCTGCAAGTCGTTTACCGGCGGGCGCAACCTCGATTTCGAGTCGTTCTCGGCGAATACCTTCTACACCCCCCATGCGACGTCCCTGCGCATGAGCGACATCGGCTACAAGAACAACGCCCAGGCCGCCCTCGAGATCGACTACAACAACCTCGACGCCTATGTGGCGAGTCTGCGCGCGGCGATCAGCACCCCCGATCCGGAATATGCACGCATCGGCACTCGCGTCGACGGGGTCTGGCGCCAGCTCAACACCAACGTGCTGCAGATTGAAAACGAGTACTACAGCTTCGTCCGGCCCAAGGCCGTGGCCCAGTCCGGAGAACCCCCGACCTGCGCGCTCAACCGCGCCGGCGTCGAGTATGTCGAAATCCGCGCCCTCGACCTCAACCCATTCGATCCCATCGGCATCAATGCCGACCAGATCGGGTTTCTCGAGACCCTGCTGGTGTTCTGCCTGCTCGAGGACAGCCCGCCGATTAACGCCCTCGAGCAGCATCACATCAACGCCAATCAGGGCCTCGTCGCCCGGCACGGGCGCGACCCCGACCTGACCCTGCATCGCGGCGACGGCGAGCGCGTCGGCCTGCGGGACTGGGCGGACGAGTTGCTGGGCGCAATGACAGGCCCGGCCGAACTGCTCGATGAGGTGCACCAGGACGGCCGCTACAGCCGCATCCTTGCCGACTACCGGGCATCGGTTGAGGACGCCGATCGCACCCCGTCGGCGCAGGTGCTTGCCGCGATGCGCGCCCGCAACGAGGAATTCGTCGACTTTGCCCTGCGCACCTCGGCCGAACATGTTGAGACCATCCGCGATTGGCCGCTGGATGAGTCCGTGCGCGCGCGCCTGGCCGCGGAGGCAACCCGGTCGCGGGCCGAGCAGGCGAGCATGGAGGCAATGGACGAGCCCTCGTTCGAGGCGTTTGTCGACCAGTATTTCGCCCAGGAATCGACCAACGGTCGTTGAACCCGCCCTGAGGCCCCGGCAGTGTCGGGGCCATGATGTCTTCCGCGCTGCCTGCTCTCATCGGACTCTGTCTGGCCGCGAGCCTTGCCTTTGTGGCAGTGGTGGGCGGCCTTGGCCCCGCCATCCAGCGCTATCGATCGCATATCCGGACCACCGCGCAGGATGACCTGCGCGCGCAGTTCATCGATCTGCCCGCGCGACGGCTCCTGCAGATCGCCCTGGGGCTGGGACTGGTACTGGCCGCTATCACCGGATTACTGCTGCCCTGGCCATTGGCTGCGGCCGCCGGGTTGACCGGGCTGGCGCTGCCGCGGATTGGCGTTCGCACCATCCGCGAGCGCCGCCGCAAGGCCATTATCCGCCAACTGCCCGATGCCCTGCAGACCCTGGCCAGCTCGCTTCGTGCCGGCACCAACATCGGTCGCGCCATGGAGCTTGTCTCGCGCCGACAACCGGCGCCACTCAGCCAGGAGTTCGGCCTGATGCTAAGCCGCCAGCGCCTGGGCGAAGAACTCGAGACCGTGCTCGGCGGATTTGCCGGGCGCGTGCCGTCCGAGGAAACAGCGCTTTTCCGCAACGCGATCATGATCTCGCACCGGGTGGGCGGCGATCTGGCGCATACCCTCGATACGCTGGCTGAAACGCTGCGCGAGCGCGCTCAGGTTGAAGAGCGCATCACGGCACTGACCGCCATGGGGCGGATGCAGGGGCGAGTGATGATGGTACTGCCCTTCGGCATTGGTGGCATGCTCTACCTCCAGCAGCCCGCAATGATGGCGCGACTGTTCACCGAGCCCCTTGGCTGGGCGGTGATCGCCATCGTGGCGGTGGCCATGTCGCTGGCGGTGGTCTGGATCCGCCGGGTGGTCGCCATTGATGTCTGAAGCAGGCGCGCTCTGGTCGGTCAGCCTGCTGGGACTCACCGCGGCAAGCGGCGCGGTCGGCATCGCCGAGCTCGCCCGGGTGCGCCGCGGGCCGCGGGTTGATCGCTGGCGTGATCCCTCACCCCGGCTGTTTCGGCTGCTGCTGCCGCTGGCCCGACTGATTCACGCCGAAGTGGATCCGGCGCAGTGGTTCTCGCCCCGGGACCTGGCGGCCCGGCTCGATCGCGCCGGCATGGGTTATGCGGTGCTGCCGGGCGAGTGGATGGTGCTGCGGGGTCTCACGGCCCTGCTCGCCGCATTCGCCGCGGTCGTTCTGCAGCCTGTGCTCAGTTCGGTCGACGCGGGCGGAGCAAGGGCGGTGCTCGCCGGTTTGCTGCTGGGCTACGCGTATCCGGCGATCTGGCTTCGCGATCATGGGCAGCGTCGGCAGCGCCTGATCGCCCGGCAGTTCCCTGCCCTGCTCGAGCTGTTGGGGCTTTCGGTGCGGGCCGGACTGAGTTTCAGTGCGGCACTGCCACAATGCACCCAACACCTTGAACCGGGGCCGCTGCGAGCGGAAATGCAGCGCATCGACCGCGACACACGCACCGGTGTCCCACGCCTCGAGGCGCTCGAGCGCATGGCCCGACGGGTGGACCTGAGCGCGGTGCATGGGTTTGTGGCAGCCATCGCCCAGGCTGAGGAAACCGGCGCTGCGATCAGCCAGACGCTCAGTGATCAGGCCGCGCAGCGCCGGCGCGAGCGATTTGCCGCCGCCGAGAAAAAGGCCAACGAAGCGCCGGTCAAAATGCTCGCCCCTCTGGTGGGGCTGCTCTTCCCGGTGACGTTTCTGATCATCGGTTTCCCGATCGTGCTGCAGTTCATGGACGGCGGTCTGTTATGAGCCGCGGCGGCACCGTGCCCACCTGCCTTTTCATGCCTGAACCGGGCGGTCCGCTGCGCATTCGTGTCGATGTCGCCGACCGGTTCATGTCGCGCCTGATCGGCCTGCTGGGGCGATCGCATCCGCCCGTCACCGACGGCGGCCTGCTGCTGATCGCACGGGGCGGCGTGCACACCCTTGGCATGCGCTTTGCCATCGATGTTGTCCAGCTCGATCGCGAGCTTACCGTATTGAAGGTGTCTTCGCGGGTGCCACCGGGGCGCTGGGTACCGGCCCCCAGAGGCACCCGTGCCACCCTCGAGATGGCCGCGCAATCGCTGCCGCCCAACCTGATCGGCCAGCGTTTCTACTGCAACAAGGATTAC
This sequence comes from uncultured Spiribacter sp., assembly GCA_937884605.1. Classification (GTDB taxonomy): domain Bacteria; phylum Pseudomonadota; class Gammaproteobacteria; order Nitrococcales; family Nitrococcaceae; genus Spiribacter. The sequence continues at coordinate 53,704 of CALGDM010000013.1, read as the reverse complement.
CCATGAGTCGCTTTACGGCTTCGGTCCGACTGGTGGCACTCGCCGCCATGCTTCAAGGCTGTGTGGCCATGCCGACCCATAATGCGCCATCGGTCATCGAGCGCCTCGCCCGGGCCGATACCGCCCTTGAGCGCGGCGATCTCGAGCGGGCACGGCGTGGCTACGAGTCGGTCATCGAGCAGTCCCCGGAGCTCGTATCACCCTATTTCCAGCTTGGATTGATCGCCTACGGCGCGGCCGATCCCAACGCGGCCATCGAGCACTTTGAGGCCGCCCTCGCCCGTGACCCGGGTCATGTCCTTGCCACCTACAACCTGGCCATCGTCCACCTCCAGCAAGCCCGCCTTCTGCTCGATCAGCACGAGCGACTGGCCCCCGTCAGCGCCGGCCAGCCGGGACTGGTTGATCTGCGCCGGGCAATTGACGCGCTTGGCAAGGCATCGCCACCCCGGGAATGAGTCGATAATGACCGGACTGCTCGCCGGGCTGCTCGCAGTGGCCGCACTGCCACCGGCGGGATTCGCAGCCGCCGGCGGACTCTGGCTTGTCCCCTGGCTGATGGGCATGCGCCAGCCGCAGCGCGCGCGATTGATCAATACGCTGATTGCCCTGGGACTGCCATTGGGGGTGGCTTTGGGCCCCGTTGCAGGCCGCGAACCCGCCCTCGCGATGCTGGTGATCCTGGCCGTTCTCGGCGTGTTCGGTCTGGCGGCCTGGCTCGCCGCGGATCGCCATGGCGGCACCGGTTCGAGACGGCTCGCGGGCACGATGATCGGGTTGGTCGGCCTGCTTGCGGGGCTGCGAAGCATGGGAATTCCCGCCTCGCTGAGTCTTTTCGTCCCGCCATCCGTTGTGCCGTTCGGCCTGATCGACGGCGCCGGCGTCATCGCCGCGGATGGCGCCATTGGCTTGTGGCAGACGGGGCTCGCTGTTGCATTGATGGCGGCAACACGCCCGTTCCGGCATCGCGACTGGATCGCGCCGCTGGGAATTGCGCTGAGTGTGGTGCCGCTTTCGCTCATCGCTTCCAACCCGCTGCCGAAAGCGCTGCCCGACTCGCCGCGCCTTGCCGTTGTCCAGACCCTTGACCGACGCGCCGCCACATCGACCCTGCTCGCCCATGCCGCGCTTGCCGATGTGGAGGCACGCTGGGTGGTCTGGCCCGAAGCGGCCTCCCCCGTCCTGCTGCCTCCGCCCTGGCAAAGACCGCCCGGCGGCATGATCCACCTACGGCATGGCTACCGCTATCACGCACCCGGGCGGCTTCGCAGTGAGGTCCCGATCAGACCCGGCAAGGAGGCGAGCAGCGACGCGCGCGGGGGCTGGACCAAGGTCTTTCCCCTGCCGTACGCCGAATCCGCCCTCAGCGCCGGCGCCAAGCCCGGCGAAAACGGGCTGGCAGCCCTCGAGGTGCTGATCTGCTCGGACGCTGCGCACCCCCGGGCCGTCGACCGGGCTGCGGTCCATGACCCGCGACTGATCGTCAATCCCGCCCGTCTGCCGGCGTGGCGATCCGGAAGGCTCCCAGGGCTGCATCGGCGCAGCGTGCATCTACAGGCCGCGCGCGCCGGCATCCCCGTCCTGGTCGTTGCCCACGGCGGACCCAGCGTTTTGTTGCATCCGGACGGCCGCCAACGCCGCCTTGCGCCGGCGGGCGTTCAAGCGGTGGTCACGCTGCCTCTGCCGGTCCGGCCAGCAGCCAGCGAGGCAGCCCCGGGGCTGATCACCGCGGGTCTTGGTGGCGGTTGGCTGGCACTGATCACACTCGGGCGCCGGCGGGTGCAACCGGCCACCGGTCACTCCGCTGCCAGCGCAATTGTGATCGCGCTGGCCACCGGCGCCCTCATCGTCGGACTCAACGCCCCGTCGCCGAGGCCTGAGTCAACGCCGCCCGATCCTGCCTTCGACAGAGCACTCGAGCGGGATGCCCCACACCGTGTGGCCATTGCCCGGCTCAGCGAGGCCTACGGTCTGGCCTACGGTGCCAATGCCGTCCCGGCAGGCCGCGACGAGGCGCTGGTCTGGCTCTGCGAGCAGACCGGGCTAATGGCAATGGACGGGCCGGTAAGCGCCATGCAGCCGCCGGCCTATGGTTTGCAGCGCACCGCCCAGGGCCTTCGCGCGATCCGGTGGTTGCCGGGTGAGCCACCCCTCGCCTTCCCTGGCAGCGACGCGGGCGACGCCCGCGTCGCTGTGGATGCACCCGGGATCCACTGGCTTGCCACCGTTCGACGCCCGCAACGCTGCCGCTCGGCCGCCCAGCGACTCCCCCCGACCGGCGGTACTTCGCGGCATGACTGATTGTTCCTAGGCTGATCTCCACACGGCCTGTTCAACGCCCAGTCAAGGAGGCGCCATGCTCATCCAACGCCCGCATCCGAAAGCCCCGCATCTCACCCGCCCCACTCACCGCCAACGCGGTCAGGGGATGTCGGAGTACATCATCATCACCGCGCTCATCGCCGTGGCCGGTATCGGCATTTTCTCGGCATTCGGCGACACCATTTCCAGCCAGGCCGCCGCCATGGCCCGGGAAATGGCCGGTCAGGACGGCAGTGACCAGGTCGATCAGGCCGACAACAATTCGCAACGCGCCGCAGATCGGGCCGGCCAGGAAGACACGCTGCAGAATTTCAATGAGCAGAACTGATCGGCAATGCGGCCAGATCCTGCCGGTGGTTCTGGCCACTCTGGCGCTGGCCGCCGCGGCGATCGTGCTCACGCACCGGTCGATCCGCGGCATCGGGCAGGAATCGGCGGTGGTCAATGCCGCCGATGCCGCTGCCTACAGCGGTGCCAGCTGGACCGCTCGACGACTCAATCTGATCGCTTATACCAATCGCAGCCTGATCGCGAGCCATATCGCCGTCGGTCATCTGGTGGCCACCATCAGCTGGTTGCGCTACACCGGCGAGGCGGCCCGCCAGATCGCCCGTTACGCTCAGTTTCTGCCCTACGTCGGTGTGGCCACCCGCGAGGCCCAACGACTCGTCGATGCCGCGATCAAGACCGCATCAACGGCCGCCCGCGGTTACATCGTCAGCGCCGACCGCTACATGGATCTACTTTCACTGGCTCAGTACGGCGCGCGCAATGCGCTGCGGCCGGCGCGGGTTGACGCAGTCATGCAACGTGTCGCGCTGCGCTACGGAGACGATTTCAAGGTCAACGAGCGCCGCGCCATCGAGGCCATGCCCGACCCCTATGCCACCGCGATGGAAGCGCGCCTGCTCAGCCGACAGGTCTCGGCATTCTTCAAACTCGAGGGCGTCACGCCGGGACGGGACGGTGGCTACTTTCAGCGGGTACTGCGATCCACCATCAATCACGACCGACGCTTGAGCCGCTGGCTTCGGGGGCCCGCCCAGTCCGGGGGACCGCGCTTCGGTCGGGGGGCCCGGGACTGGGACCGTTCACTTTTCAGGATCGTGCGCTTTCGCAAGCAGGGCGTGACCCAGCAGCCACCCCGCACCGATGCCGGTGGCTGGCGCTCGGGGGATCGTCTGCAGGTCAGCTTTTTCGACTGGCGCAAAATGAGCTGGGAGTCATGGTCGACCCTGGCCCGTGGCGATGCCGATGCCGATCGGCTGGCCGGCAACTACGTCGGCGTCGCCCGCTACACACGGCTTCGTCAGCCGCCGCGGGACAAAAGCCTGATCCGCATTCCCGCGCTGGTGACCGCCGCGCTGCCCGGACGAAACGACCGCGAAGCGATCAATGCACACATAAGCATCGGCGAGGTGCGCTACCGCGTCCCCGACGACTGCGGTCGGCACTGCCCCAGCCGGCAGGACCCCGCCACGCTTTTCAACCCCTACTGGGAGGCCTCGTTGAGCGGTCTCGAGGCACCGGGACTGCCATGAACCGGCAGGCGGGAAGCGCGATCACCGAGTCGCTGGTCGGCCTGCTGGCGCTGATCCCGGCGTTTGTGGCAATGGACTATCTGGGGCGGCTTGCCGACATGGACCGCAGCACCACGGCCGCCGCCCGCTATGCCGCCTGGCAGAGCCTTGCCGGCAACACCAGCGACGCCAGACGCCAGCTGGCGATCGAGGATCGCGTGTTCGGCAATGACCACGCGCCTCTGGTGGCTGTGGACCAGCTCAGGCGCGCGGGGCCGAGCCGCAATCCGCTGTGGCAGGATCCGACGGGTGCACTACGCGTCGCCGACAACCGGCAGCGGTCGACACCCCCCGACGGAGATCTCGCCCGCCTGCCGGCAGCCGGTCGCGCCGTGCGAGGCCTTGCCCATGGCGACTCAATGCCATCGATTGCGTCTTTTGTCGGACTCTCCAAAGCCATGCTCGACCTCAAGCGCAGCGGTCTGCGCGGTGATCGCATCCGCGTTCGGGCACAACCGCGTCTGGAGGCGGGCGAGAACCGTCCGCCGCTGACACTGACTGCCGCGGGCGGCCTCTCGACGCGCACCTGGCAGGCCACCACAGACGCCGAGTATGAGCGGCGTATGCAGCAGATCGTTGCCAGTGAACCCGTTGATGCGCTCTCGACACCGGCTCAGATCCTCGGCCGATTTTTTGTCTTCAAGGAAGGACGCGATGCCAAAGCCACCGATTTCGTTCCCCCCTCGGCACGTTTGCCCCGGCGTCGCTGACCGGCGCTGGCGACCCCGTTGGCTCTGGGTCAGCGTGCTTTCCAGCCTGCTGCTGACGCCGGCGGTGAACGCCCGCAATGCCTGCGGCGACGAGCTGGACAGTCTGGGGACCCCCGCTGATGCCATCGAGGTACTGCGCGATGCACGCGTCATGATCGGCGGACTGCCGATGTGCACACTCGCCTACCGCAGCGGCGCCGACCTCGCGGCCCTGCTCACCCTCTACAGTCGGCAGTGGCAGGCTCATCCCGGCGTCCTGCAGGCCGAGGACTCCGACGGTGACGGACGCGACGACACGCTCTGGCAGGCCAGCGACCGCTTCTCACGGCGCCTGGCCGTCAAGCCCACTGGCGCGGGGCATGCCGTGATGATCAGCCTGATGCCGCTCGATACCGCCGACTCGCCACCTCCCGAACCCTATCTGCCCCTGCCGGCCGGGTTTGAGATCGAGTTCCAGAGTCGCAATGCCGCCGGCGCTTCCGTCCACGCCCACACCCCGCTGGCCCTCGCGGCGGCCGCCAGGGCCCTGACTCAAACGCTCGAAGCCGCTGGCTGGCAATCCGCGGCTATCGACCGCCCGAGCACCGCCGACCGTCAACGCCTGCTGCTGCATCGCGACGGCGAGGCCCTCGAAGCGGAACTGCTGCGCCACTCCGGCAGGACTCTGCTACTCGCGCAGCGCGTCATACCAGGGGGCAGGTGATGAGCAGCGCCGAGTACCTGGCGGTGATTGCGGGGCTGATGGGGGTCTGGTCCGGCATCGATCGGCTGATCACGGCCTTCGCCAGCCACACCGACCAGACGCTTTGGAGCCTTGCCATCCCGTTATGAACTGCCCCCGGAGAAGGCGATGATGATGACTCCCCTGAAACGCGGTGTATTGCTGGTCACCGGGGCATTGCTGGCCGGTGGCGCCGGTGTCTGGTTTGGCGATCGGCATCTCGAGCAACGCGCCCGGGCTGTCGAAGCGGAACTGCGCTCGACGCACGCCACCCGTGCAGTGATCGTCGCCGGCGCCGATCTGCCCAAAGGCAGCCGCCTGACACCGGATCGCGTCGCCGTGCGTGAGATGCCCGTGCGTTTTGTCCATGAGCATGCCTTTGCCGACAGCGCCTGGGCGCGCATCGCGGGGCGGACCCTGACCCACGATCTGAGCGCGGGCCGCGCAATCCTGCCGGTGCATGTCACCGATTCGGACCGCGCGCGGCTTGCCGATCAGATCACGCCCGGCGACCGGGCCATCACCATTCCGGTGTCCGGCGGCGCCGAGATTGCCGGGCTGCTGAGTCCCGGGGACCGTGTGGATCTGCTGCTCACCCACCGCGACGACGGCGAACGCACCACGCTGCCGTTGCTGGCGGATATACCCATCCTCGCCACCGGCGCGCGACTTGCCGTCCCGCGGGACAATACCCGACAACCCGGCTATGACGACCTGACTCTGGCCGTCTCACCGGTGGAGGCCGCGCGGATCACCCAGGCCGTTGCCATTGGCAGCATCCACGTCGTCCTGCGCGCTGACCGGGATAATGCACCGGTGGATGGCTATCGCATCGACACCGCGGCAATCACCCATGCTCCATCCGGTGACACGCCACCCGCGGTCGAGCTGATTATCGGGGGTGAGCCATGACTGGGCGCCGCACCGGGCACTGGTACCAACCAATGGGCGCGGCGCTTGGGCTGATGCTCGGGCTGCCCGCCGCCGCCGTCACGGTGGATGTCGGACACTCGCAGATCATCGATGCAAGCAATGTGGTCCGCGTCGCGCTCGGCGACGGCGAACTGGCCGAAGTCGAGGTGCTCGACAACGACGATGGCATCCTCTTAATGGGCCGGGCCGCCGGGCAGACCGATCTGCGCATCTGGTCCGAAGGCGCCAGCCCCAGGCATCTCGCCGTTACGGTCCAGCCCTCCGCGGACACGCCGCGCGACCGCCAGCTCGAGCAATTGGCCAGGCGTGTTGACGGGATTCGTCTCGAGCGCATCAACGCCGAGTACTTCGTCACCGGGCACCCCACAACGGATCGTGATCAGGCTCGCTTCGAGCGCCTGGTGGAAGCCTATCCGGAGCTGGGCGACTTCACCGATCCGGCAACCGCCCGCGACACGCCAAGCGTTCAGGTCAAGGCCCGGTTCGTGGAACTGCGCACCTCGACCCTGCGCGAGATCGGTCTTGACTGGACGACGCAGTCCCCCGCGATCAGCTTTGCCTACGCTGCCGATCTCGAGACCAACGATGTCTTTCGCGGTGCGCTTGGTGATTTTCTGCCCAATCAGTCGTTGCCCCTGGATATCGGCAAGGGCAATGGCTATCTGGGCGTGGGCCTCAGCCTGACCGCGATGATCGACCTGCTTGGCCAGTCCGGCGAGGCCCGGGTGATCGCTGAGCCCATGCTCTCGGCCCTGAGCGGGACTGCCGCCGAGTTCCAGGCCGGCGGTGAAGTCCCGATCCCCATACAGAACGGCGAGGGCGACCCGACGGTGACCTTCAAGGACTACGGGATACTGCTCAAGGTGGCGCCGGTGGTGGGCGATGATGCCCATATCCGCACCCGCATCGAGGTGGAAGTCAGCGATGTCGACGAGTCTGTCACGGTACTCGGCGTACCCGGCTTTTCGGTCCGCAACGCCATCACCGAAATGAGCGGACCGAGCGGGCAGACGCTGCTGATTGCCGGTCTCATCGACGAGCAGCAATCCCGTGCGGTCAGTCGGGTGCCCGGCCTCGGCGAGCTGCCGGTGATCGGTCGGCTTTTTCGCTCCGAGCGGTTCCAGAACGAACAGACCGAGCTCGTGGTGCTCATCACCCCCACACTGCAGGACGATCCGGCGGCCACCACCCCGGAACGGGCCGATCCGACCCGCTCAGCCCCCGTCCCGCGCTTGCCGCTTCGGGAGATCCGTTATGAATAAGCTCGAACTCCTCCAGCACCGTGGTCATGAGCGCCCGATCCCCATTGCCCTGGATCCGGGGCGTCGATACACCATTGGTGGCGGGCGTCGCTGTGATCTGCGGATTGCCGGTGAGGGAATCGCCCGGCGCCATGCCGAGTTCCGCGTGGACACCGATGGGCTGCACATCCGCCTGCTGACCGGTCGGCGCGAAATCGACTTCAACGGCGAGCCGGTCCGCCAGGCCGGCCCCCTCGCCGCCGGCGATGCGCTGCGCCTGGGCGACACCTGCTGGCAGGTCCGGCCGGTCGACACGGCCGAGACGCCCGTCCCCTCGGCGCCCGATCCCGACCCTGTCACACCTGTCGCACCGGCCGCGCCGGCGGAGCCACCGATCCCGGCGGCCACGCCGCGCATTGCCCCGGAACTGGTACGTCGGTTTCAGGAATGCATCAGCCAGCGTCTGGATCTGTATCGGCGGGATATCCTCCAGACCCTATCGCCCCAGCGACTGCGCGAAGAAGCCCGCACCACGGCCTGGCAGCTGATCGAGGAAGGCGAGCTGTCGATCCCCGAGGACCTTGACGGCAATACCGTGGTGGCTGCCGTGGTCGCTGAAACCGTGGGCCTCGGGCCCATCGAGTCGCTCATGGAAGACGCCGCGGTCAGCGAAATCATGGTCAACGGCCCGTCAAGCATCTATGTCGAGCGCCAGGGACGATTGGAGAAGACCGCACTGGCATTCAGCTCGGCGGCGTCCCTGGATAGCGTGCTTGACCGGATCGTCTCGCCCCTCGGCCGGCGCCTTGATGAAGGCTCGCCGCTCGTGGACGCACGGCTGCCCGACGGCTCACGGGTCAACGCGATCATCCCGCCGCTGGCGCTCAATGGCGCCACGCTCACCATCCGGCGATTCAGTGACACACGCATCGGGCTTGGCGATCTGATCGGATTCGGGGCCCTGGATGCCCCCATGGCGGCGTTCCTGCGCCTGTGCATCCATCGCCGTCGTAATATCCTCATCGCCGGCGGCACCGGCACGGGCAAGACAACGGTCCTGAATGCCCTGTCGGAGGAAATCGACGAGTCCGAGCGGATCGTTACCATTGAAGACTCCGCCGAGCTGCGTCTGCAGCAGGATCACGTGGTGGCCCTGGAGTCGCGTCCGGCCAACGTTGAGGGCAGTGGTGCGATCAGCATTCGCGAACTGGTTCGCAATGCACTGCGCATGCGCCCCGATCGCATCCTTGTGGGGGAATGCCGCGGCGGCGAAGCGCTGGATATGCTCCAGGCGATGAATACCGGGCATGACGGATCCCTGACCACGGCCCACGCCAATACACCCCGCGATGCCCTCGCCCGACTCGAGGTGATGACATTGATGGCGGGAATGGACCTGCCGGCGCGGGCGATTCGTGACCAGATCGCAGCGGCCATCGATATCATTGTGCAGCTGACGCGCTTTGGCGATGGGGCACGACGGATCACGGCGATCACCGAAGTCGCGGGTATGGAAGGCGAGCGGATCCTGCTGACCGATCTGTACCGCTATGACAACGGCTTTACCGCCACCGGGCAGCGGCCGGCATTCATCGAACAGGGATCGACCCTCGAGCCGCCAGTGGATCCAGGCCTTTTTCAGCCGGCCGACGGGCCTACATGAACCCCAGCTGCAGGCGCGCGCTTTCGGACATCCGGTCCTGCGTCCACGGCGGATCCCAGGTCAGCTCCACCTCGGCGGCCTCAACGCCCTGGACCTGTTCCACCGCGGCCTTGATCATGATCGGCATCTGACCGGCCACCGGGCAGGCGGGCGAAGTCAGCGTCATCAGCACGTCGACGAAGCCGTCCGCATCCACTTCAATCTCGTAGATCAGGCCCAGCTCGTAGACATCCACAGGGATTTCAGGGTCATAGACACTGCGAAGGGCGCTGACCACGCCTTCGCGCAGTGTATCGACCGGGGGGCGTTCCACCATGCGCTACTCCGAATCCGCCGAGGCAGTCGGCTCGATCGCCGCCTGCAGGGTATGCCAGGCAAGGGTGGCGCACTTCACCCGCATGGGGTAGTCACGCACGCCGGCCAATGCCAGGAGTTTTTCGAGCTCGGGGTCATCTTCCGCCGGCAGCGGCGCGTCCCGATCGGTCACCAGGTGCTGGAAGCGTTCGCCGATCCGACGCGCCTCATCAAGTGTGCGCCCCATCAACACTTCGGTCATGATCGACGCCGATGCCGTCGAGATGGCACAACCCTCTCCGCTGAAACCGACATCCTCGATACGACCCGCCGAGTCCAGTCGAAGCTCGACATGCACCCAGTCGCCACACAATGGATTGTTGCCATCGCCTTCGTAGTCATGGGGTGAGACCGCATGACAGTTGCGTGGGGCGCGGTTGTGGTCAAGCACCACGGCCTGGTAGAGCGCCGATAGGTCGGTCATGGTCAGCCGAGCAGCGACTTCACCTTGGTCAGACCCTCCACCAGGGCATCGACATCCTCGCGATCGTTGTAGAGGCCAAACGATGCCCGCACGGTAGCCGGCACATTAAAGCGCTCCATCAGCGGCTGGGTGCAGTGATGGCCGACCCGAACGGCAACGCCCTCCATGTCGAGGATGGTCCCCATGTCGTGGGGATGAATCCCGTCGATGACGAACGAAATCACACCCGCCTTGCCCGGTGCCGTGCCGATCACGCGCAGATCATCCCACGCCGCCAGACGCTCGTTGGCGTAGGCAAGCAGGGACTGTTCATGGGCGAGGATGCGATCACGCCCGACCGACTCCATGTACTCGAGCCCGACACCGGTGGCGATCACGCCGGCAATGTTCGGCGTCCCCGCCTCGAAGCGCTGGGGCGGGTCGGCGTACTCCGAGCCCTCAAAGCGCACCGTGCGAATCATGTCGCCACCGCCCTGGTAGGGAGGCATCGACTGCAGATGCGCCAGGCGGCCCCAGAGAATGCCCGAGCCACTGGGCCCGTAGGTCTTGTGGGCCGAAAACGTGTAGAAATCCGCCCCCAGGGCCTGCACGTCCACGGGCATGTGCGGCGCCGACTGGGCCCCGTCGATCAACACCGGAATGCCCCGGGCGTGGGCGAGCTCGGTGACGGTTTCCACCGGGTTGATCGTGCCGAGCGTGTTCGAGACATGCACGATGCTGATGAATCGGGTGCGCTCACTGATGCGCTCGCGCAGTCCGTCCATGTCCAGCGAGCCATCATCGAGCACCGGCGCCACCACCAGTTGGGCACCGGTGGCCTCGGTGACAAGCTGCCAGGGCACGATGTTGGCATGGTGCTCCATGCCGGTGATCAGCACCTCGTCGCCGGGCTGCAGCATTGGGCGCACGAACGACTGGGCGACCAGATTGATCGCCTCGGTCGCGCCGCGGACAAACACCACTTCCCGCTCGTCCGGCGCGTTGATGAAGCGCTGGACAATGCCGCGGACGTTCTCGAACGCCTGGGTCGACTGCTGCGAGAGCTGGTACACGCCGCGATGGATGTTCGCGTAATAACGCTCATAGCAGTCGCGCTCGGCATCGATCACGCACTGCGGCTTCTGCGCGCTCGCCGCGCTGTCCAGAAACGCCAGGCGGCGGTCGTTCATGGGCCGCTGCAGCACCGGGAAATCCGCCCGGTACGGCGCCAGATCAGCGCCGGGCCGGGCTTCGTGCATGGGATGAGCGCTCAAAGAATCTCCCCAATGTCCGCGTCTTCCACGTTCAGCCGGCGCATCAGCACCCGCCGGACATGGTCACGGACGCCAGTGACACGGAACATATCGACGATCTCGCCCGCAAACGCCAGAGTCAACATGCCCTTGGCGCCTTCCGCGCTGATCCCGCGGGTCCGCAGGTAGAAAAGCGCCTGCTCGTCGAGCTCGCCCACGGTCGAGCCGTGGGTGCACTTGACGTCGTCGGCAAAGATCTCGAGCCGCGGGTTGGAATGGGCCAGGGCCCGCTTGCCCAGCACCAGGTTGCGGTTTTCCTGCACCGCGTCGGTCTTCTGCGCCCCCTCGAACACCTTCACCAGGCCGTCAAACACCGTCTCGGAGCGATCCTGGAGGATGCCCTTGAAGCGCTGCCGGCTGAAGCAGTTCTCGCTGCGGTGATTGAACCAGGTGTGGAAGTCCACGAACTGGCGCTGTTCGGTCAGATAGATGCCATTGCAGTCGATCTCGCCGCCTTCACCTTCCAGGTCGGCGATCAGGTCGACACGACCCAGTCGCCCACCATCGGCAACGAATGCGCCCCGCAACGAGGCATTGCGCTGGGCGGCCAGATTGACCGTGCCAATGTTCATCACCCCGGCACCATCTTCCTGCAGCCGGCTGTAGTCGAGGATCGTATTCTCGCCCGCGGACAGCTCGCTGACCGGGCAGACCAGCGTACTGGCGGCGTCGTCGCCGATAAAGCGCTCAACCACGCGCACTTCGGCACCATCCTCGGCTTCGACCACCAACCGCGGATACACGGCCCGCTGATCGGCCTCGGCGGTGATGATGTGGGTGATCGCGATCGGCTTTTCAATCATCGCGCCACGTGCCACATGCACATAGGCCCCGTCGGCAAAGAACGCGGTGTTGAGGGCCGCGAACGGATGCCAGTCAATGTCCACCCGCCGGCCGAGTGCCGCGCTCAGGCGCTCGGGCGGGTGATCGGCATATTCACTGAACGGCGTCACCGTGAGGCCTTTCGCCAGATCGGCCAGATCCGACAGATCGGCGGCAAGCCGACCGTCGACAAAGACCAGCCGATAGCTCTCGCCCAGTTCGCCGAGCCGCTCCACCAGTTCCCGGGGTGCCGCACCCTGCGAGTCGGCCACCGGAAAGTTCGTCTGGGTGACCGGCCGCAGATTGGTCTTGCGCCAGGCCTCCTCGCGCGAGCCCGGAAAGCCGCGGGCCTCGAACGCGTGAATGCCCCGCTCGTGCAGCGGGCGGAGCCACTCGGGTCCGGTCTGCGTGAGCTGCTCGAAGGCTTCGAGATAAACGCTCTTGGACTGCGCTACTGCTTCCATCACTGATGCTCCTCGCGAATTCAGGCCGCAGCCTCGTCAAAGCCCTCGTAGCCCTTGTCCTCAAGCTCCTGGGCAAGCTCCTTGCCACCGGTCTTGACGATGCGGCCATTCACCAGGACATGCACCACATCGGGCACGATATGCTCGAGCAGGCGCTGGTAATGGGTGATCACCATGAACGAGCGCTCGCCATCGCGCATCGCGTTGACGCCTTCGCTGACAATGCGCAGGGCGTCGATATCAAGGCCCGAGTCGGTCTCGTCGAGAATCCCCAGCTTGGGCTCGAGGACCGACATATGGAAGATTTCGTTGCGCTTTTTCTCGCCACCGGAGAAGCCTTCGTTGACCGGGCGCTGGAGCAATGACTCATCAAGCTTCACGCGCTTGGCACGCTCGCGCACCAGCTCGAGAAACTCCATCGCATCGATTTCGCCCTCGCCCCGATGCTTGCGCATGGCGTTGACCGCCGCCTTGAGGAAATACGTATTCGAGACGCCGGGGATCTCCACCGGGTACTGAAAGCCGAGGAACACCCCCTCACGAGCCCGCTCCTCGGGATCCATCTCGAGCAGATCCTTGCCGTCATAGAGGACTTCGCCTTCGGTGATCTCGTAGGCCTCATCGCCCACCAGCGCCTTGGCCAGGGTGCTCTTGCCCCCGCCATTGGGGCCCATGATCGCGTGCACCTTGCCGGTGTCGATGGTCAGATCGACGCCCTTGAGGATTTCGGTCCCCTCGACGTTGACGTGCAGATTGCGGATTTCCAGCAATGCCATTGGTTGCGACTCCTGAAACAGATTCCTTGTGTGCGTTGACAGGGGATTGGCCGGCGATCAGCCGACCGAATCCTCCAATGTGACCTCGAGCAGCTTCTGGGCCTCGACGGCAAACTCCATCGGCAGCTCGCGGAAGACCTCCTTGCAGAAGCCGTTAACGATCAGCGACACCGCATCCTCGGGGGAGATGCCCCGCGACGTGCAGTAGAGGATCTGATCCTCGCCGATCTTCGAGGTGGTCGCCTCGTGCTCGAGCTGAGCCGTCGAGTTGTTGACGTCGAGATAAGGGAACGTGTGCGCGCCGCACTCCGAGCCCATCAGCATCGAGTCACACTGCGAGTAGTTGCGGGCGTTTTCCGCGGTGGGCGTGATCCGCACCAGCCCACGATAGACCTGCTCGCCTTCCTGGGCGGAAATGCCCTTCGAGACGATGGTGCTCTTCGTGTTCTTGCCGATGTGGGTCATCTTGGTGCCGGTATCGGCCTGCTGACGCAGGCGGGTCACCGCCACGCTGTAGAACTCACCCACCGAATTGTCACCGCGCATGACCACACTGGGATACTTCCAGGTGATCGCCGAACCGGTCTCGACCTGGGTCCAGGAGATCTTCGAGTTGTCGCCGGCGCAGAGACCGCGCTTGGTGACGAAGTTGTAGACGCCGCCCTTGCCTTCCTTGTCGCCGGGATACCAGTTCTGGACCGTCGAGTACTTGATCTCGGCATCGTCCAGCGCCACCAATTCGACCACGGCGGCATGCAGCTGGTTTTCGTCGCGCATGGGCGCCGTGCAGCCTTCGAGATACGACACGTAGCTGCTGTCCTCGGCGATGATCAGCGTGCGCTCGAACTGCCCGGTGTTGGCCGCATTGATGCGGAAATAGGTCGACAGTTCCATCGGGCAGCGCACGCCCTTCGGAATGTAGACAAACGATCCATCGGTAAACACCGCCGAGTTCAGGCCGGCAAAGTAATTGTCGTTGTACGGAATCACCGTCCCGAGGTACTTGTGCACCAGCTCGGGGTGATTCTGTACGGCCTCGGACATCGAGCAGAAGATGATGCCCTGCTCGGCCAGCTTCTCCTTGTACGAGGTCGCCACCGAGACCGAATCGAACACCGCATCGACTGCGACATTCGAGACACCGGCGAGCTGCTCCTGCTCGTGCAGCGGGATGCCGAGCTTGTCGTAGGTCGCCTTGATCTCGGGGTCGATGTCGTCAAGGCTTTCCGGGCGGTCCTCGTCGCGCTTGGGCGCGGCGTAGTAGGAAATCGCCTGGAAGTCGATGGGATCATAGTGGACGTACTGCCAGTCCGGCTCGCGCATGGTCAGCCAATTGCGATAGGCCTTGAGCCGCCATTCGAGCATCCACTCCGGCTCGTTCTTTTTGGCCGAGATCTGCCGGATGACATCCTCGTTCAGGCCCGGCGGAACCCGGTCTTCCTCGACATCGGTAACAAACCCGGCCTCGTAGCCCTTCTGGGTAAACCGTTCAATCGTCTCAGTGCTCGCGGACATGACGCACTCCGGTAAATTCAAGCGTATGAATGGGGTTTTGACCGCCCCCGTTCTGTTCGGTTGCGGTCTCCGCCAACGTGATCTCAGACAACGCCCGCAGGACCACATCGTTGATGCGACCCCAGACATTGCTGATGTTGCACTGACTGCCGTACTGACAGGCGCCGCGCCCGTCCTCGATGCAGTCGGTCAGTGCAATCGGCCCTTCCAGCACGGTAATGATCTCGGCAACGGAGATCTCATCGGCCGGCCGGGCCAGCCCATAGCCACCCTTGGCGCCTCGATAGGAGACCACCAGGTCGCTGCGGGCAAGGTGCTTGAGGATCTTGCTGACAATGGGCTGTGGCAGCCCCCGCACTTCAGCCAGGGACGCCGCGCTGTGGCGCGCCTGAGGGTCCTTCGCCATCAGCGCCAGGATACCCACGCCGTAGTCGGTTTCGCGGTTCAGCTTGATCATGGGTTGGGATTGTAACTGAAACAGGACTGCTTTGGTACATTTTAAACTGGAAAAATTACCGCAGTTCCTCATCGGCGCTGCCCGGGTCTTCCTCACCGGCCCAGGACTGCCACCCCTCCTCCGCCGTCAGCGGCCGGCCGCCGGCGGTCTCGCGACGCCGCGCCGCCACCGCACTGGCGGCGAGCGCCTCGATGTGCGACCAGTCATCGGACTCGATCGCCTCGACCGGCGTCAGCCAGCTACCACCCACGCAGGGGACATTGGCGAGCTGCAGAAAATCCAGGTAATTGCCGGAGTGCACACCCCCCGTGGGACAGAACCGCAATGCCGGAAAGGGACCGGCAAACGCCTGCAGCGCGGCGATTCCCCCACTGGGTACCGCGGGAAAGAACTTCAGCTGCTCAAAGCCATCGGCCTGGGCGCGCATCACCTCCGTGGCCGTCGCCACCCCCGGTAGCAGCGGCAGCGCGGTGCGCTCGGCCGCGGCGTTAACGGCGTCCGCATAGCCGGGGCTCACCAGAAACTGCGCGCCGGCATCGGCGGCCTGCCGCACCTGAGCTGATGCGGTCACCGTGCCTGCGCCGACCGCCATGTCGGGGACATCGCGGGCAATGGCCGCCACCGCCTCGAGCGCGCCGGCGGTTCGCAGGGTAACCTCGATGACGGATACGCCACCGGCGAGCAGGGCCCGCGCCAGTGCGGGCGCCCGGGATGGTGTGTTGATTTTCACGACCGGAATCACCGGCGAGCGCGCCATCAATGACTTCATGGACATCACGATCCCTCGTTATCGGCGCCCGGGGCAAAGCTGATGGCGCCGGTCTCCGCACTGCTTGCCATCGACCGGAAACCGGCAAACATATCCCGACCAATGCCGTGCTGGACCGTGGTATCCGGCGGGGCCGACGCCCGGGCAGCCCATTCGGCCGCGGGCACGTCGACATCAAGCCGACCCGCCTCGGCGTCCAGCGTGATCCAGTCGCCCTCGCGGATGCGGCCGATCGCCCCACCGCGCACCCATTCCGGATGCAGATGAATGGCGGCGGGGACCTTGCCCGAGGCGCCCGACATGCGCCCATCGGTGACCAGCGCCACGCGCTGACCGCGCGACTGCAGCACCCCCAGCTCGGGGGTGAGCTTGTGCAGCTCGGGCATGCCGTTGGCGCGCGGACCCTGCCCCCGAACGACACAGACAAAATCCCCCTCGAGCGCTCCGGCCCGGAACGCGGCCAGCACCGCCTGCTGATCATCGAAGACCCGCGCCGGGCCCTCGATGCGGCGATGATCCGGATGCACCGCCGAGGTTTTCATGACCGCCCGCCCCAGATTGCCGTCGAGCACCCGCAGCCCGCCGTCGCCATCAAAGGGCTCGGCCACCGGCCGCACCACCTGGGCATCACCGCTCTGGGCGGGTGCCTCACCCCAGGCGACGCCGCCATCCGCCAGCATCGGCTCGCGGGCGTAGGCGCGCAGGCCTTCGCCACTGACAGTGAGCACATCCTCGTGGAGCAGCCCGGCGTCGAGCAGTTCGCGCACCAGAAACCCCATACCGCCGGCGGCGTGGAAGTGATTGATATCGGCCTGGCCGTTGGGATAGATCCGCGTGAGCAGCGGCACCACCCGCGAGAGCGTATCGAAGTCGCTCCAGTCGACATGCAGACCGGCTGCCCGGGCAATCGCCACCAGGTGAATGGTGTGGTTGGTGGATCCGCCGGTTGCCAGCAGGCCGACGATGCCGTTGACGATGGCGCGCGCGTCAATCACCCGGCCCACCGGCGTGTACTCGTCACCGCTCGCGGTCAGCTGGGTAATACGATGACCCGCCGCGATGGTGAGGGCGTCACGCAGCGGGGTGTTCGGATTGACGAAGGCCGCTCCGGGCAGATGCAGCCCCATCACCTCCATGAGCATCTGGTTGGAGTTGGCCGTGCCATAGAACGTGCAGGTGCCGGGGCCGTGATAGGACTGTGCCTCGGATTCGAGCAGCGCATCGCGACCGACCTTGCCCTCGGCATACAGCCCGCGGATACGCGCCTTCTCGTCATTGGGCATGCCCGAAGTCATGGGCCCGGCGGGCACGAAGATGAAGGGCAGATGACCAAAATGCAGCGCGCCAATCAGCAGCCCCGGGACAATCTTGTCGCACACCCCCAGACACAGCCCACCATCGAAGGTGTTGTGGGATAACGCCACGCCGGTGGCCATGGCGATCACATCGCGACTGAAAAGCGAGAGTTCCATGCCGGGTTGACCCTGGGTGACACCGTCGCACATGGCCGGGACACCGCCCGCAAACTGGGCCGTCCCGCCGGCCTCGCGCACCGCCTGCTTGAGCAGTCCGGGAAAGCGCTCCAGCGGCTGATGCGCCGAGAGCATGTCGTTATAGGCCGAGACAATCCCCACATTGGCCTTCTGCAGGCCCTTCAGGCGTGCCTTGTCGCCATCGGGTGCAGCGGCGAAGGCGTGCGCGAGGTTGGTACACGACAGGCTGGTGCGAACCGGCCCTTCATCGGCCGCGGCCTGCAGGCGATCGAGGTAGGCGGCACGATCGGTCTCGCTGCGCGCCTGAATCCGCCGGGTGACAGCGGCCACCGCGGAATTGAGTGCTGACATAGGACCTCCCTCATCAATCCGGGCATCAGTCTATCGCACTCGCGCGGGGCACAGGACGCCTGCTTATGCTCAGGTGCGCGAAAACGGTACCCTGTTGCCTCACGCAAGCGTCCACATACAGGAGGTGGGGTGAAAACAACCAACCCCTTTGACCTGGTGCTGTTTGGCGCCACCGGCGATCTGGCGATGAGCAAACTGCTGCCCGCCCTGTATCGTCGCGACCGCGCCGGTCAGTTGCCCGCCGATGGGCGCATCATCGCCACTGCGCGACGGGCGCTCGATCGGGCGTCATTCATCGAGCGGATCGATGAGGCGTTCGACCGGCACCTTGAACCCGATGAGCGAACCGCTGCCGACTGGGACCGTTTTGTCGCCCGGCTCGATTTTGTCTCGGTCGATGCGGACACGGAGGCAGGCTTCGACGCCATGGCCGCGGTGCTGAGCGGCCGCGAAGACCACAACCGGGTGTTCTATCTGGCGGTGGCGCCCGCCTATTTCGTCGATATCTGTCAGACCTTGCACCGTCACGGACTGGTCACCGACCGTGCGCGGGTCGTGCTCGAAAAACCCCTCGGCCATGACCTTGCCTCGGCCCAGGCAATCAGTGAGCAGATCGGCGCGATCTTTGCCGAGGACGCGATCTATCGCATCGATCACTACCTGGGCAAGGAAACGGTCCAGAACCTGATCGCGCTGCGCTTTGGCAACATGCTCTTCGAGCCGCTGTGGCGGCGCGAGTGGGTGCGCGACGTGCAGATCAGCGTCAGCGAGCAGCTGGGTGTCGGTGGCCGGGCCGACTTCTACGACCGCACCGGCGCCCTGCGCGACATGGTCCAGAACCATATGCTCCAGCTGCTATGCATCATCGCCATGGAGCCGCCCACCGACATTGGCGCGGATGCGGTGCGCGATGAAAAGCTCAAGGTACTGCGGGCGCTGAAGCGCCTCGAGGGACAGGACGTCCTGCGCAACACCGTGCGCGGGCAGTACCGCGCCGGCGCCATTGCCGGTCAGCCGGTGCAGGGCTATCTCGACGAGGACGGGGTGCCGGCGGACAGCCGCACCGAGACCTTCGTCGCGATGCGCACCGAGCTGCAGAACTGGCGCTGGGCGGGCGTGCCGTTTTACCTGCGCACCGGCAAGCGATTGCAGGAGCGTGGCGCCGAGATTGTCGTGAATTTTCACGATGTCCCGCATTCCATCTTTGGGGTGGCCTATGGGGCGGGGCAGCCCAACCGCCTGGTCATCCAGCTGCAGCCGGATGAGGGCGTAAAACTGCACATGATGGCCAAATCCCCCGGTGATCGCATGCAGCTGCGGCCGGTGGCACTCAACCTGGACTTTGCCGAGGCCTTCCGCCAGCGCCCGCCGGATGCCTACGAGCGGCTGCTCATGGATGTGCTGCGCGGGCGACTGACGCTGTTCATGCGGCGTGACGAGCTGTATGCCGCCTGGTCGTGGATCGAGCCGATTCTCGAGGCCTGGAACGACGCGGGCGATGCGCCCAAGCCCTACACCGCCGGGACCTGGGGGCCTGCCGCCTCAAGTGCCCTGCTGGCGCGCGAGGATGCGACCTGGCATGAAGAACGCTGAGCACGCGGTCCGCACGCTGGAGGCCGCCCAGCGCTTTGCATCGCCGCAGCGCGCGGCGTCGGCGCTGGCGGATCGACTCACCGAAGTGATCGACCATGGCGCTCGACGCCGCGATCGCGCCAGCCTGCTGGTGCCCGGCGGCCGCACGCCCGTGGCGCTTTTCGAGGCGCTCTGCAGCCGTGATCTGCAATGGGATCGGGTACATGTCAGCCTGACCGACGAACGTCGGGTGGCACCGGATGATCCCGCCAGCAACGCCGCCATGGTTCGCGCCCATCTGATCCAGGACCGGGCGGTGGCGGCCCATTTCCACCCGCTCTACCAGGCGACCACCGGCGACCGGGGTGACGAAGCCGCCTGCGGCGCGGCACTGGGCCTGCTGCCGCGCCCGTTCGATGCCGTGGTGCTGGGCATGGGCAATGACGGGCATATTGCCTCGATCTTTCCGGGGGATCCGGCTCTGCCCCGGGCGCTCAGCACCACCACCGAGGCACGCTGCGTCGTCACGCGGGCGCCCGACCCGCCCCACGATCGCCTGTCACTGACGTTGATGACGCTGCTGCAGAGCCGCTGGATTGCCCTGCATGTCAACGGCGCGCAGAAGTGGGATACCCTCGAGCAGGCAGTCACCGCGGCCGACCCCGAGCGCTACCCGGTCTACGCATTGCTCCACCAGCGGCGAGTGCCGGTGCATGTCTACTACTCGGCCTGACGCCCGCCCGGTACTGGTCGCCGACATCGGCGGCACCCATGCCCGGGCCGGTCTGGTCACCGAGCCCGGCGAGCCACCGACACGGGTCTTCCGGCGGCCAACCCGGTCTTTCGATGGCCTCGCCGAATTTCTGGCGGCTGCCCTCAGGGAGCTGGCGCCCGACCCTGCGCCAGAACGGGCCCTCTGCGCCGTTGCCAGCCCACTCGATCACGACCCCGTTGAGCTCACCAACGCGGGCTGGCGGTTCTCGCCCTCCGCGGTTGCAAGCGATCTGGGACTTGTGCAGGTGGCGTTGCTCAACGACTGGGTGGCTCAGGGCTGGGCCGTCACGGCCCTGGGCGGGCGTGATCAGCAGGTTATCCATGCCGGTGTTGCTCAAACCGAAGCGCCCCGTCTGGCCTTGGGCCCCGGGACCGGTCTGGGCAGCGCCATCATCACCCCCTGCGGCAAGGACTGGCGGGTGTTTGCCAGCGAAGGCGGGCATATCAGCTTTGCCCCGCAAACGGCCCGCCAACGGGCCATTGCCGAACAGATTGGCCAGCGTTTCGGCCACTGCAGCGCCGAGCGTGTGGCCTCGGGCCTGGGGATCGAGGCGATCTATCGAGCGATTCAGGCCATTGACGGCCGCGAGCCCGTCCTGAACAACGCCGAGGCGATCGCCCGGGCCGGCATGGAGGGTGACCCGGTGGGCCGCGAAGTGCTCGCGCACATGACCGACGCCCTGGGGAATGCCGCTGGTGACCTGGCCCTGGCGACCGGCGCGCGGGGTGGCGTGTACTTTGGGGGTGGGGTCATTCCCGCATTGGGCGAGGCCTTCGACTGGCAGCGACTTCGCCGCGCCTTTCTGGCCAAGGGCCGCTTCAGTGCCTACCTCGAGCCGGTACCGATCATCGCCGTCACCCACCCGTCGGCGGCACTGCTTGGCCTCTCCGCGTGTCTGCGATCGGGCGGCTAGGCGCGCAGCCAGTCGCGCATCGTTGCCCGCACCGCCGCGGTGTGATCGTCGCCAGGGAGGGTGGCAAGGGCTTGATCCACCGCCTCGTCACCGGCCTTGGTCCGCACCCGTCCCATCAACGCCTGAAAGAACTCGCGATCAAACTCCGGATGGCCCTGAATGGTCAGCGTGCGCCCCCGGCGCATCGCATACCACGGGCACTGCTCACTGGTCGCGATGCGCTCGAAGCCTGGCGCCGGCTCGACCACCTGATCCTGATGCACCGCCAGCAACGATAATGACTCGCCAGGCTGGCGACCGGCGAAGGCGGCCTCGCAGTACACCGGGTAGGCGCCGAGATGCCAGCCGAGGGACGAGCGCTGCGTGCGACCGCCCAGCGCCGCCTGAATCAGCTGATGACCAAAACACACGCCGATCATCGGCTGGCCCTGCGCCTCGGCGCTGCGCACGAACGCCTGCAGCTCGACCACCCAGTCCGGCGACTCATGCACACTCGCGCGGCTGCCGGTAATCAGCCAGGCATCCGCCGATGCGAGGCTGTCCGGCCACTCACCGTCGTGCACCCGAAAGCCGCTCACCTCGATGCTGTCATGCTCGTCGGCCAGCAGCGTCTCAAAAAGCGCCCGATACGAGGACCACTCGGTCTGCAGCTCTTCGTGCAGGTCATCGCACAGCAGGACGCCGACGCGGGTCTTTGTCATCGTTTCCATGCCCACAGGATACCTCACGTTGCGTTGCAACACACAGGGTACGATCAACCTGCCAGCACGCCAATGATCCGCAGCCACAGATAATGCAACGGAAAGATCAGCACGATGCTGAGCGCGGCAAAACCCAGCGTAAAGCGCACCAGCGCGCGGTACGGGATCTGGCCGAGTTGCGCGCCAATGAGGATCGGCGGCGCCTGATAGGGCAGTAGATAGGTCGAATAGCTTGCCGCCAGAATGGTCAGCACCGACTCCACGGGCCAGCCCGTCGCCGTCGCCAGTGTATCGCCCAATGGCACACCGATGGCCGGCACGCCGGGCATGGCGGTCAACACCGCCAGCGCCGTCCCACCCAGGCTGACCAACGCATAGTTACGCGCGCCCTGCCCCGGCTCAAACGGCAGCAGGGGCAGGAGCTGCTTGAAGGCCGCCTCACCGATGCCGGTATGCGCGAGCACAGCGCCCAGCCCCAGGATACCGGCGAGCAGCAGCAAGGGCCCGACATCCAGGGCCGCAAACGGCCGGGCGGGTACCAAACGCGGGGCATTGAGCAGATAGACCAGCGCCGCCGCCAGCGCCACCCAGGCAGGACCGATGCCGTGCACCGCATCCGAGGCCCACATTGCCAGGGCCGCGATCAGCACAAAAGCGGTCAGCCGCTGATCACGACCAAGGGGCGGCGCCGCGGCAGGCGTTTCGGTGCGCGCACCGAGGCGATCGGGAAACGCATAGACCAGCACCCCAACCAGCAGCACCGAGCGCAGCACCCCCAGCACCGGAAAGTGCCAGGCCAGATACTCCATATAACCCACCTCGACGCCGTGCACTGAGGCCATGGCGCCCGACCAGACCACATTGGGCGTATTTGAGGGCAGAATCGCGAACGAGCCCACATGGGTGCCGAAAATCGCCGCCAGCACCACCGCAATCCGGCCGTTGGCCGCCTCGCCAAATCCCGCCCGGTCGGCCACCGCCACGGCGATGGGCACCAGCAGCACCATTCGTCCCATGGCACCGGGCATGAGAAACGCAAAGAGCAGTCCCACGGTGACCGTACCGGCGATCAATGCGCTGTAGCGCCCCGGCAGTCGTGCAATCAGGCGATCCGCAATCTGCTGACCCAGGCCGGTATGGCGGATGGACATGCCGATGATCAGGCCGCCAAAAATGATCCAGAACGCACTCGAGGCAAACCCCGAGAAGACCACATCGGGCGGGGCAATCGCGAAGAGCATCGCCGCCAGAAAGAACACCAGCGAGGTCATTGCCTCGGCGATCAGGCCCGTGGCGTAGAGTCCGATGGTCACCAGCGCGATGGCGGTGGTGAGTACCGTGCCCGCAGGCAGCCAGCCCGGCGGACTGAACACGATCGCACCAGCGGCGAGTACCACAATGGTCATGACCGCAATGGGCACGTTCAGGCGATACCGCATCAGGCTGACTCCTCTTGGGTGTGCAGGGCGGCATGAAAGAGTTGCGCATGGCGCTGGCAGAGCGCTTCGAGGTCGCGGTCATAGCCACCTCCGATCACGCCCGCAAGGGGGATTCCGCGCGAGCGAACCGCCTCGATGACCCGACGGTCGCGCTCGTAGAGGCCGGCATTGCTCAGCTCGCAATGGCCAAGTCGATCGGCATGATGGACATCGACGCCGGCGTCATAAATCACCAGATCGGGATCGCAATCATCGATCAACCGCGGCAGCACGCCCGTCAGCGTCCCGAGATAAGCCGCGTCGTCGAGCCCGCTCGCCAGCGGCAGATCCCAGTCGCTGTCGGCTTTGCGCGCCGGGAAATTGCGGGCGACATGCATCGAGAAGGTAAACGCCGCCGGCTCGTCAGCCAGCAACCGTGCGGTGCCATCGCCCTGATGGACGTCCAGATCGATAATCAAAAGCCGCCCCACTTCGCCGGTCTCAAGCAGTGTCTTTGCCGTCACGGCCAGATCATTGAGCAGGCAGTAGCCACTGGCAAAGTCCGCATGGGCATGATGAGTGCCGCCGGCCGCGTTGAGCGCCAGGCCCTGGTCAAGCGCCAGCCGGGCGGTCAGCAATGTCCCGCCGGTCTCGAGGCGGACCCGCTCGATCAGCGCCGCTGACCAGGGAAAGCCACTGCGCCGCTGGGCCGCGCGATCGAGATGCCCCCCCGTCAGGGCGTCGAGGTAGGCTCGGGTATGGACGCGCTGGAGTTGCTCTGACGTCGCCATGGACGGTTGGTGCCACGTGATCGGGCCCTTGTGCTGCCCCAGCTGGTTGCGCAGCACCCGGAACTTCGCCATCGGAAACGGATGGCTCGCCGGCAGGTCAATGGTGTAACCGGGGTGGTGGACGGCAGCGATTGACATTACCGTATTCTCGCTGATGCGGTCAGCTTTCGCATCCGTGAAAACCACAACCACCCGGACAAGCGCCTTATGCATGTGATTGTTGCCCTATCGACCTATGTCGTCGCCATCCCCTTATGGTTTTTCGTCTGGTGGTGGATCGGCGGCTTCTCGATGCAACGACGCGAGCGCATGCTGATTCTGCCCAACGCACTCTGCATCACTTTTCTCGCGATCAATCTGGCATTGGTCATGCTCTACGGCGAGGTCGGGAGTGTTGGCTACGAGGAGGGGCGATTCTCGTTCATCCAGGATCGCGCCATGATTGTCGTTCAGGCGACCGCGAGTGTCCTGATTGTGGCGGTGCTGGTCTATGGACTGACCGTGCGCAGGGTGCCGGTGGAGTTCATCCGCTTTCTGCTCTATGCGTTTGTCTTTCTTCTGGGCGTAATGGCACCCATCATCTGGGTTCCCATTGAACAGCCGGGGTTTTTCTACGTCCTGCGACACTTTCAGAGCGTCGCGTTGATATTCAGCCTGTTTCTCTGTGTTGCCGGGATCATCATCCTGTTACGGGACATCATGACCGCTGGCGGCGTGGAAATTGACCTGGGAAAGGATAACAACGGCATGATGTAGCCGACCCTCGGGGCGGTCACGGGTTAATCGATCGTCAGACGGTCAAAGAACCGGTAATCATGACCGCCCCTGGACTTGACGCGGTAAGCCGCCTGATCGGCCTGTCGCACCAGCTGATCGCCGTCCAGCGGCGCTGCGGGCTTGAAAAGGCTGACTCCCAGACTGCCACTCATTTCAACCGTCGGCTGCCGATCACCCAGCTCGATGGGACCGTTGAGGGCGTCGAGAATGCGCTGGAATACTGCCGGGTCGCCGGTATAGTTCCGGACCACGATGACAAATTCATCCCCGCCCAATCGCGCCACGGTATCGCCACCGCGCAGGACACCACCCAGCCGATCGCCCACGACTTTGAGCACGCGATCGCCGGCCTCATGGCCGAATTGGTCATTGACGGACTTGAACTCGTCCAGATCGAGCATGCAGGCGGCAAACACCTCCTGCGTTCGCTTTGACTGCGCAATGGCCTGGTCAAGCCGATCGGTCAATAGGCGGCGGTTGGGCAGCCCGGTGAGGGCATCAAAGCTCGCGAGCTGTTCGAGGCGCTGCTGGTAACTGAGTCGCTCACTAATGTCGTGAAATACCGCGACATGGTGCACCGTGCCCAGCGAATCGTTGCGGATTCGCGCCACGAAGCAGTCGACATCAACGGTACTGCCATCCCGCCGTTGCATCCGGACATCGCCCTGCCAGCGACCCGACCCCTCGTCGAGGGCCTTGACGATGGCCGGATACGCCGCCTCACGGTCTCTGGGAGAGAAGAACGTGACCGGCGTCTGGCCACAGAGTTCATCGTCCGAATAGTCAAGCATGCGTTCGAGCGCCGGATTGACCTCGACAATGCGATGCGACTCGTCCGAAACAAGAATGCCTTCGCGCATCACCTCGAAGATCTTGGCCGCCTGTTCCAGTCGATCCTGAGTGGCCGACGCCTCGGTAACATTGTGGCGGACCCGCCGGATGTAGCAACAATAAATTGCCACAGCCGCAAGGCCGATCGTCGCCAGTACCCAACCCATGCCAAAGGCCCCGCCCCGCGCCCGAAGGCGCGGACCGGCTAGGCCCTGTCTCCGAGCGCGCGGATGTGTGCGGGCAGCCGTTCGTGGGAGCCATACATGAAGTGATTCTCCATACGCTCGCCGAACCGGGCGGCTTCCGGCTCGCGTCCCACGGCCATGGCCACCTCACGAATGTGCATGGGCGCGGCGCCGCAGCAAACACCCAGATAGTTCACACCCATGGCATGGACACGGTGGGCGAAGTCGCCGATCTCGTAGCGGTTGCAGTACATCGGGTCGAGCGCCGTTGGAAACGGCCGTCCATGGGGCGACGGGCAGGCGCAAGCCGGCGACTCGGTCAGGCTGAAGAAGGTCGGCTCGGCCTCAGTGGTGCGATAGGTAACCGGCAGCGCAGCGACATGGCAGGAGACCGCCGCGCGAATGCGCTCGATCCACGGCAGCATGGTATCGGGCCCGCGAAAGCAGTTCATGCCGACGACACTGGCGCCGGCCTGTTCGAGCGCCACACAGGTCTCGACGATGCCCGGCCCGTCCATCATCCGATCCTCGGCCATCGGCGCGAGGGTAATGACCGCCGGTAGCCCGCGGGCACGGATGGCATCGAGGGCCGCCCGGGCCTCACCGGCATAGTAGAAGGTTTCGCCGATCATCAGATCAGCGCCCTCCTCGACGGACCAGCCGACCATTTCGTCGAACATGGCCCGCACCGCGACCTGCGCCTGCGGGTCGTCCGGATCCCAGATATTGGTATTGGAGATATTCCCGGCCATCAGGTTGCCGGGCCGGTCATCGGCCACGCGTCGGGCAATCTGCAACGCGGCACGGTTGAGCGGCTCGAGTCGATCCTCGCGGCCAATGACGCGCATCTTCTCGCGGTGGCCGTTATAGGTGAACGCCTGCACGATATCCGATCCGGCATGCTGGAAGTCCCGATGCAGCGTCTCGAGGGCGTCAGGCCGAAGCAATGCGACCTCCGGGACGAACTCGCCAGCGGACAGATAGCCCCGGCGCTCGAGTTCAAACAAAAACCCCTCCGCACAAACGAGTGGGCCCTCGTTCAGGCGCTCGACAACAACGTCGCTCATTCGGGTTGTTCCTTTGGATCTGTATTTTTCTGAACAGGCGGATGCTGCTCGATTGGAAAGTCTGGTCGGGACGGCAGGATTTGAACCTGCGACCCTCTGCACCCCATGCAGATGCGCTACCAGGCTGCGCTACGCCCCGACGAACCCTAATATTACAGCAGCTCGGGCATCACGCCAATCGTCCGGCTCCAATCGTGTGACGGCGTTCTAGCGCTTGAGTTCACTCAGCAGTGACTCGAGCTCGCCACGGATCTGGCGCACCACTTGCTGGCGCTGAGTGGTGTCATCGCGGGCGGAGGCACCGGCAAGCTGCTGGCGTGCGCCGCCGATGGTGAACCCCTGGGTATAGAGCAGTCCGCGGATCTGGCGGATCAGGATGACGTCCTGGCGCTGATAGTAGCGGCGGTTGCCGCGGCGCTTGACCGGGCTGAGCTGACTGAACTCCTGTTCCCAGTAGCGCAGGACATGGGGTTTGACAGCGCAGAGCTCACTGACCTCACCGATGGTGAAGTAGCGCTTGGCCGGTATCGGCGGCAGCGCGTCGTTACTGGTCGTGCCCGGCATACGCCTCTACCCGGGCCTTGAGCTTTTGCCCTGGCCGAAAAGTCACTACCCGTCGCGCCGAGATGGGGATCTCCTCACCAGTCTTGGGATTGCGGCCGGGGCGCTCGCTTTTATCGCGCAGGTCAAAGTTGCCAAACCCGGAGAGCTTGACCGGCGTGCCCGCCTCGAGCGCCTGGCGGATCTCCTCGAAAAAGCTTTCGACAAGGTCTTTGGCCTCGCGCTTGTTCAGTCCCACTTCTTCGAAAAGCCGCTCGGCCATATCGGCCTTGGTCAGCGCCATGCCGCCCTACTCCCTCAATTCCGCGTCAAGTGTCTCACTCAGTGCGTGAATAACGGCCGTCATGACCGCCTCCACATCCTCGTCGGTCAGAGTGCGGGAATTATCCTGCAATATCAATCCCATAGCGAGGCTTTTACACCCATCACTGACACCCTTGCCGCGATAGACATCGAAAAGCTCCACCGACTCGAGAACGCCCCCTGCTGCCTCGGCGATCACCTCGCGCACGGCATCGGCGGACAATGACTCATCAACCACCAGCGCCAGGTCGCGACGAATCGAGGGGTATCGGGACAGTGGCGCAAACGCCGGCAGGGCCCGGGTCGAGAACACCGCCTGATCGATTTCGAACAGATAGACCGCGCTGTCCAGATCCAGCTGCCGAGCCGTGGCCGGATGCAGCGCCCCCACCCAGCCACAGGGCTCGTCATCGCAGAGGATGCGAGCGGACTGACCGGGATGCAGCGCCGGGTGCGGCATTGACTCGAACCGGTAGCGCCGTTCGGCACCCAGCATGGCGAGCAGCGCCTCGACATCGCCCTTGATGTCAAAAAAGTCCACCGGGCGCTCGGTGTGATCCCAGTGTTTAGGCCGCGCCGGGCCGGTGACCACGCCCGCGATTCCCGGGCTCTGTTCCAGATCCGGCAGAACGCCCCGAAACCGCAAGCCGGTCTCGAACAGTCGGACACGGCTCATCTGCCGATTGCGGTTGTGCGCAAGGGCTCGGATCAGTCCGGGCCACAGCGATGTCCGCATCACCCCCATGTCCGCCGACAGCGGATTGGCCAGGGCCAGCGCCATGTGATCGGGGTCGAGCTGCGAGTGCAGATCCGCGGGGACAAAGCTGTAGGTAATCGCCTCGTGATAGCCGCGGTCCACCAGCAGCGAGCGTAACCGCCCCAGCGCCACCCGCGACTCGGGCTCGGCCGGAATGCGCGCCGGTAACGCCGAACGGCGCGATGGCAGCCGATCATAGCCGTGGATGCGCGCGATCTCCTCGATCAGATCCACCTCGCGGGCAATATCAAACCGCCAGCTGGGAGCGGTGACATGCAATGTCTCATCATCAGCCAGCGACGGCATGCCCAGGCGGGTCAGCATCTGCTGCATGGTCCCGGCCTCGATGCTTGTGCCCAGCACGGCATTCACCCGCGCCGGCCGCACACTCACCGCGGGCGTTTCAGGCAGATACTCGACTTCAACCGACTCGGTGACTGGCCCTGGCTCGCCCCCGGCATGCGCGCAGAGCAGCGCCGTGGCCCGCTCGATGGCCTCGATGCAGCGCTGCGGATCAACACCACGCTCGAAGCGATGCGACGAGTCGGTGTGCAGTCCGTACTCGCGGGCACATCCGGCCATTGCCCCCGGCGCAAAGAATGCCGATTCCAGAAAGAGATCAACCGTGGCGTCGCTGACTGCGGTGTCCTGCCCACCCATGACGCCGGCAATGGCCACCGGCTTTTCGTGATCGGCGATGACCAGCGTGCCCGCCTTCAGGGTCGCGGTGTCGCCGTTGAGGAGCGCCAGGGTCTCGCCTTCGCCCGCGGCCCGCACTCGGATGCCCCCGACAAGGGTCGCATGGTCAAAGGCATGCATGGGCTGCCCCAGCTCGAGCATCAGATAGTT
This sequence comes from uncultured Spiribacter sp., assembly GCA_937884605.1. GTDB lineage: Bacteria > Pseudomonadota > Gammaproteobacteria > Nitrococcales > Nitrococcaceae > Spiribacter. The sequence continues at coordinate 24,317 of CALGDM010000013.1, read as the reverse complement.
GGTGATATCCACCGTCAGGCTCAAGGGCCGGATGCCCGCACGGCGCAGCCGTTCGGCGAGCCATAGCGGCGTCGCCGCGCGTGGATTGATACCCCGTATCACCCGGCCGCAGTAGCGCGGGCAGGCCGCTGGTTGCTCAAGCGCAACCGGCAGGGTCGATTCATGCACCGGCTCGACCGGTTCGATGGCCGGACGCGTCACCGAATGCCCGGTCAGCACCCCCACCTCGCGGGCCACTCCCTGCATACTCAGGCAATCACTGCGATTGGGCGTCAACTCGACATCAATAATCGGATCATCCAGATCCAGCCATTCGCGCAGATCCGACCCCACCGGTGCGTCCGTCGGCAGGGGCATCAGACCCGCACTCTCCTCGGACAGGCCGAGCTCGCGGGCGGCGCAGAGCATGCCAGAGGATTTCACACCCCGCAGCTTGGTCGCCTTGATCTTCATCCCTTCCGGCAGCCTTGCACCAACCTGGGCGAAGGGCGCCTTCAGCCCCGTCGCGGCATTGGGCGCACCGCAGACCACGGTTTTCGGTTCATCGGTGCCATCATCAACCTGGCAGACGCGCAGGCGCTCGGCATCCGGGTGCTGTTCACAGTCAGTGATCTCGCCGATGACGACACCACTGAATGCGGGAGCCGCGGTTTCAACCGCATCCACCTCGAGGCCGGCCATGGTCAGCCGATGCGCCAGCTCGCGGGTCGAATCCGGCAGCGTGACCCACTCACTCAACCAATGTTTGCTGATTCTCATGCGGCGCTCCTAGCGGAACTGGCGCAAAAAGCGCAGATCGTTCTCAAAAAAGATTCTCAGGTCATTGACCCCGTAGCGCAGCATCGCCAGGCGCTCGACGCCCATCCCAAAGGCATAGCCGGTGTAGCGTTCGGCATCGATCCCGGCGGACTCGAACACCGCCGGGTGGACCATGCCGCAGCCCAGGATCTCCAGCCAGCCACTGCCACTGCAGACCCGGCAGCCTTCGCCGTGGCAGAACATGCACTCGACATCGACCTCGGCCGAAGGCTCGGTGAACGGGAAATACGAGGGCCGAAAGCGCAGCGCCAGATCGGCCTCGAAAAAGCCCCGCACAAAGTCCTCGAGCACCGCCTTGAGATCACCAAAGGTGACGCCCTCGTCGACCAGCAACCCCTCGACCTGGTGGAACATGGGCGTATGGGTCAGGTCGGAGTCGCAGCGATACACCCGTCCCGGGGCGATCACTCGCACCGGCGCGCCGTCGGCCTCGAGCACGCGGATCTGCACCGGCGAGGTATGCGTGCGCAGTAGATGGCGGGCGTCAAAGTAGAACGTGTCATGCATGGCCCGCGCCGGGTGATCGGCAGGGATATTGAGCGCCTCGAAGTTGTGGTAATCGTCCTCGACTTCGGGGCCTTCCGCCACCGCAAATCCCACCCCGCGAAACATCGACTCGATCCGCTCGAGGGTGCGCGTGATCGGATGCACACCGCCCGGCGGCTCGCCCCGGCCCGGCAGGGTCACATCGACTCGATCGGCCTCGAGCGCAGCGTTCAGTTCCGCGGCTTCGAGCTGGCTGCGGCGCGCTTCAAGCCGTTCGCTGACACGCTGCTTGGCGGCATTGATGGCCTGGCCCGCGGCTGGACGATCGGCGGCGGGCAGCTGCCCGAGCGCCTTGAGCTGTGCGGTGATTTCGCCTTTCTTGCCCAGATAGGCGACGCGGACCGCGTCGAGTTCGGCAACGCTGGTGGCCGCATCGACGGCCTGCTCGGCCCGCTCGGTCAATGACTGGAGCGCGTCACTCATGGTTATTCCCGGTGGCAGACAAAAAAAAGGGGAAGACAACGGCCTTCCCCTGCTGGCCGTCCCTTTGCAGGGACGTTTATGCCAGTGCCGCTTTCGCGCGCTCGGCAATCGCGCTGAAACCGGCGGCATCGTGCACCGCCATGTCAGCGAGCACCTTGCGGTCGACCTCGATCTCGGCCTGCTTGAGGCCGTTCATGAGGCGACTGTACGACAGCCCATTGATACGGGCTGCGGCATTGATGCGCTGGATCCACAGGGCGCGAAACTCGCGCTTGCGAACCCGGCGATCCCGGTAGGCGTACTGGCCGGCCTTGATGACCGCCTGATTGGCTACCTTGAACGTCTTGTGACGTGCACCGTAATAGCCTTTCGCCTTCCCGAGGACCTTCTTGTGGCGGCGGCGTGCAGTCACGCCACGCTTGACTCTGGCCATCTTCAGAATCCTCTTGTTTCAGATTGTGTTCAGCTGTAGGGCATGAGCCGCCGAATGGCCGGCGTATCCTGCTCTGCAACCAGTGTGGTGGCACGCAACTTGACCTTCCGCTTGGCATCCTTTTTGGTCAGGATGTGGTTGTGGAAGGCATGCGCCCGCTTATAACGACCGCTGGCGGTCTTGCGGAAGCGCTTGGCGGCGCCACGGTTCGTCTTGATCTTGGGCATGAACCGTTTCTCCGTTGCCACAAAAAAGAACACCCGGTTGGCCGGGTGCTCACCCAATGGAGGCGCTGGGCCTCCGCTATTTCCCCTTGCGGGGAGACATCGTCATCACCATCAACCGGCCTTCCATCTTGGGCCGCTGATCGACGGTGGCATCGTCTTCAAGGTCTTTCTCGACCCGCTGCAGCAGCTCGAGACCAAGCTCCTGATGGGCCATCTCGCGGCCGCGGAATCGCAGCGTGACCTTGACCTTATCGCCATCCTCGAGAAACTTCCTGAGGTTGCGCAGCTTGACCTCGTAGTCACCCGAGTCAGTTCCAGGCCGGAATTTTACTTCCTTGACCTGAATCTGCTTTTGTTTCTTTTTTGCCGCCTGCTGCTTTTTGGACTGCTCGAACTTCCATTTACCGAAGTCCATCACCCGGCAGACGGGCGGATCCGCGTTGGGATCGAGCTCGACGAGGTCGAGATTGACGCCGGCGGCCCGCTCGACGGCTTCCGTCGTATCGACAATGCCGACCTGCTCGCCGTTTTCATCGATCATCCGAACCCGCGGGACCTGAATGTCTTCGTTGATCCGCCGGTTTTCACCGGCGCCGGGCTGCTGGCGACGTGCCCCCGGCTTTCTGCGTATAGCGATGCTTTAATCCTCCACAAGCGTTCTGCCCAAACGGGCAACGTCACGGTCCAGCCGATCGATCAAGGCGTCAAGCGACATCGACCCCAGGTCTTCACCGGTGCGGGTGCGCACCGCGACCTCGCCGGTCTCCCGCTCCTGATCGCCGACAACGACCATGTACGGTACCCGCTGAATCGTATGTTCACGGATCTTAAAGCCGATCTTCTCGTTCCTCAAGTCGGACTCGGCCCGAAAACCCCGGTCAGTCAGGTGTTTCCGGACGGTTTCGGCATAATCGGCCTGCCGATCCGTGATGTTGACCACCTGAACCTGGGTGGGAACGAGCCACGCCGGCCAGTCGCCACCGTAGTGCTCGGTGAGCACGCCGATGAAGCGCTCGAACGAGCCAAAGATCGCCCGATGCAGCATCACGGGGACGGCCCGGTCGCCGGCCTCGGTGACGTACTCGGCGTCCAGTCGGCCCGGCATCGAGAAATCGACCTGCATCGTCCCGCACTGCCAGACCCGATTCAGGCAATCGCGCATCGAGAGTTCGATCTTGGGCCCGTAGAAGGCGCCCTCCCCCGGGTTCACGGTAAAGCCCATATCCTTGGCATGCAGGGCCTGTTCCAGCGCCGCCTCGGCGCGGTCCCATAGACCGTCCTCGCCCACGCGTTTGGCGGGACGGGTGGAAAGCGCAACCTGGACGTCATCAAAACCGAAGTCGCGATAGACACTGAAGGCGAGGTCAAGAAACCCCGAGACCTCGGCCTGCAGCTGATCCTCGCTGCAGAAGATGTGGGCGTCGTCCTGGACGAAATTGCGCACGCGCATCAACCCATGCAACGTGCCCGAGGGCTCGTTGCGATGGCAGTTACCAAACTCCGACAGACGCAGCGGCAGATCGCGGTAGCTCTTCAGACCCTGGTTGTACACCTGCACGTGGCAGGGGCAGTTCATGGGCTTGACCGCGTAGTCACGATGCTCGGAGTGCGTCGTGAACATGTCCTCGCGGAATTTCTCCCAGTGCCCCGAGCGCTCCCAGAGACTGCGATCCACCAGCTCGGGCGTACGAATCTCCTGATAGCCATGCTCGGAGAGCCGGCGGCGCAGATAATCCTGCAGCGTGGTGTAAATGCGCCAGCCGTTGGGGTGCCAGAACACCATGCCCGGCGACTCTTCCTGAATATGGAAAAGATCCTGGCTGCGGGCAATGCGGCGGTGGTCGCGCTTTTGCGCCTCTTCGAGAAACTTCAGATGCGCCTTGAGGGCCTTGCGGTCGGCAAACGCCGTCCCGTAAATGCGCTGGAGCATCTCGTTGTTGGCATCCGCACGCCAATAGGCGCCCGCCAGCTTGGTGAGCTTGAACGCCTTCAGGAACCGGGTGTTGGGCACATGCGGGCCCAGACACATGTCGACGTATTCCTGGTGATGGTAGAGCGCCAGCGAATCCACCTCGGTGAGGTTTTCGATCAACTCGACCTTGTAGTTCTCGCCGCGCTCGCGAAAGAGCTGCAGGGCCTCGAAGCGCGGCGTTACGTGCTTGATGACGTCGTAATCCTGATCGATGAGCGCGGCCATGCGCTCCTCGATGCGCTCGAGGTCATCAGGGTGAAAACCGGCGTCGTAGCGGATGTCGTAGTAAAAACCGCCCTCCACCACGGGACCGATCGCCATCTGCGCTTCGGGATAGAGCTGTTTGACCGCCTGACCCAGCAGGTGGCAGCAGGAATGGCGGATGATCTCAAGACCTTCCGGGTCCTTCGGCGTGATGATCTGCAGACTGGCATCGGCTTCGATGCGGTCGCAGGCGTCAACCAGATTGCCGTTGACACGGCCGGCAATGGTCGCCTTGGCCAGACCGGCGCCGATATCCCGGGCAATATCAAGGACGGACAGTGCCTCGGCATACTCGCGTTGGCTGCCGTCGGGGAGCGTAATGAGGGGCATTGCGGACTCCACAGTGGTGACCCATACCAAAGGCCACTTGCATTGATAAGCGGACAGGATGTGGTAGGCGCGAGTGGATTCGAACCACCGACCCCCACCATGTCAAGGTGGTGCTCTAACCTACTGAGCTACGCGCCTGTCGTCAGGGGCGAGAGTATAGCCGGATTGCTCGCCGTTGCCAAAGGGAGAATGGGAAGTTTCACCGAACAGGCTCCGTCTGACTGTCAGACCGGTTCACTCTGTGAATCCACCAGGTGATGACAGGGGCCAGCAAAAGCGTTGGGCCAAGCCAGACCAAAACAGCTGGCAGATGACCCAGATTGACCACCGCGGTTGCAGTGAGCGTAGCGATCGTCGCGGCTCAACGATTCCTCCGGTAGCTATCCGATCTGTCTTCAAATGCAGGATCACTACTTGATTGCGTATCGGGAGGCCTCGTCGGAAATGATCCTCTGCAGGATGGATCTGAATGCATTCGGGCAGGACTCCTGCTGATAGGCTGAAAGCGGATCATAACCCCGAGCGCGTCTCGACAATCGGAGCGATAGCATTATGTCCAACCCCCCATCCCTGACCTTCCTCGCGGGCAGCGCTCGTGAGGACTCCGTCAACAAGAAGATCGCTCATGCAGCCGCTGCCATGGCGGAGGCGGCCGGCGCGAAGACAACCTTCCTCGACCTGCGGGACTACCCCATGCCGCTGTACGACGGTGACCTGGAGGACCGGGAGGGATTGCCCGAGGCGGCAGTCGAGCTGAAGGCCATCTTCCGCGCCAGCGATGGATTGTTCATCGCCTCGCCGGAGTACAACAGCTCCCTCTCACCGCTGCTGAAAAACACCATCGACTGGATCTCACGACGGGCCTCGGCCGATGAACCACCGCTGGTGGCCTACAAGGGCAAGGTGGCGGCGATTGCCGCCGGCTCGCCGGGTGGATTAGGTGGCCTGCGCGGGCTCGTGCCCCTGCGCATGCTGCTCGGCAATATCGGCATGCACGTCGTGCCCCAGCAGCTCGCCATCGCCGGCGCTCCGAATACATTCGATGCCGACGGCCAACTCATTGACACGCACCATCGCGACGCGCTCGAAGGCATTATCGCGCAACTCATCAACACGGCGACGGCTTTGCGCCAGGCCTGAGCGGGCCGCCCCTCTACCGAACAGATCCCCGACAGGAGAGGCAATAGAGAATGAACACGAAAAAAATCACTTTCAGCGGACACAGTGGCGACACCCTCAACGCTCGCCTGGACCTGCCGGATGGCCCCGTACGGGGGGCGGCACTGTTCGCACATTGCTTCACCTGCTCGAAGGACATCCCCGCCGCGCGACGGATCGCCGGGCGGTTGGCCGCGCAGGGTATTGCCGTTCTGCGTTTCGATTTCACCGGGCTCGGGCACTCCGAGGGCGAGTTCGCCAACACGAATTTCACCTCCAACGTGGAGGATCTGCGGCTCGCCGCCGACTACCTGCGCGACCATGTCGCCGACCCACAGCTACTCATCGGCCACTCCCTCGGTGGTGCGGCCGTCATCAAGGCGGCGCCTCAGATCGAGGGAGCGCGCGCCGTGGTCACCATCGGTGCGCCGGCGGATCCGGCTCATGTCTCGAAGAACTTCGCCGCGCAGCTCGATGTGATTCGCGAGACGGGCGAAGCCGAAGTGGATCTGGCCGGGCGGCCGTTCCGCATCCGCCGCCAGTTTCTGGAGGATATCACCGAGGCGAAGCTGGACGAGGCGTTGAAGCATATGGATGCCGCGCTGCTTGTCCTGCATTCGCCCCACGACACCACGGTGGGCATCCGCAATGCCGCCGAGATATTCCAGGGGGCGATGCACCCGAAGAGCTTCATCACGCTCGATGACGCCGATCACCTGATTACACGCGCCGAGGATGCCGAATACGCCGCCGATGTCATTGGGGCGTGGTCGACCCGTTACGTGGAACTGGCGGCCGAGACACCGCCCACCGGAGCCCCCGAGGGGGTGACTCGCGTCTCGGAGGCCGGCCCGAAGGGCTTCCGCCAGGACGTCAACATCTCCGGCAAACACATGCTCACGGCCGATGAACCGGTCAAGCTCGGGGGTACGGATCGCGGGCCCTCACCGTACCAACTCGTCGCCGCCGGCCTGGGTGCCTGCACCAGCATGACCATCCGAATGGTTGCCCGACGCAAGAACATGCCGCTAGAGCATGTCTACACCGACGTGACGCACGACAAGGAACACCGCACGGACTGCGAGCACTGCGGCGAGGGGGGTGCACGCATTGATGTGTTCCACCGCCGCATCAGTCTGGCGGGCAAACTGAGCGCCGAAGAACGTCAGCAGCTTCTGGAGATTGCTGATAAATGCCCTGTCCATCGGACACTCGAATCCGAGGTGGTGGTCAACACCGAGCTGATCAAAGACGACGAATGATCGGTCTCAACGATCGGCCGACTCGGACGTTACACTGACCGACGAGCAGCAGAGGCAGATTCATGAAAGCATTGCCCGCGACGCGGACAGATCCGGTCATTCCCACCCGAGTCACGCCATAGTGCTAGCCGCACTGCCGGCCGCCCTGCTGGGGCTGGTGACTTTTGCAGCGGTGGTGCTGATCCACTACCACCATCTCCGCAGCCGGTTCGCCAGCATGCCCATGCAGACGCTCGTGCTGGGCGCCATGCTGGGCCTGGGAACCGTCCTGTTGATGCTCCAGCCGGTGGAAATCCAGCCCGGCGTATTGATCGATGCCCGTATCCTGCTCATGGGCTTTGCCGGATTGCTGGGCGGCTGGCGTGGCGCGGGCGCAGCGTTGATCGTGACGGTGCCGGCGCGGATCATCATCGGCGGCCCCGGCGCTGCGGTGGGGGTGGCAACGCTGACAATCGCCACGCTGGTCGGGCTGACCTGGCGCTTAGTCGAGGCGCGATTCACGCTGCGCGCGCCCTGGACCTATATCGGGTTCGGGCTGTTCCTGTCGCTGGCGCTGGTGACGATATTCTTCTTTCCGGCTGGCGCGCTCGCTGGTGGGCTCGCGGCCGCTCCGGCGTTGGTGCTGGTCAACCTCGTGGGCGCTTCGCTGGCGCGCTGGATGGAAGCGGGTATTGACGAATCCGTGCAAAAGAAGGAACGCCTCGCGCGCCTTTCCCGGACCGATACGCTGACTGGCATCGGCAGTCGGCTCAGCCTGACCGAGGCCGTCGAGTCGCGTCTGGCGGCGGCCGAGAAGAGTGGCGAGTCGTTTGCGCTCATTTCAATGGATATCGATAACCTGAAGAACATCAATGGCACCCTCGGCTATGCCGCCGGCGATGCGGTGCTGCGTTCGCTGGCGCAGCGCCTGTCATCGGCCAAAAAGCCGACGGAAGTGATGGCCCGTGTGGCGGGCGATGAATTCGTGATTGTACTGCCGCCAAGCGGCCAGACCGATGTCATGACCCGGGCGGACGAATTGCTCCAGGCGGCCAAGCAGCCCCACGGCGTCGATTCCTATGCGGTGCTGACCACGATGAGCGCGGGGGTGGTGTGGGCGCCCGGCGACGGCATGACACCGAGAGAGCTGATACAAAACGCCGAAATTGCAATGGAGTCCGCCAAGCGTCAGGGCCGCAACCAGGCGATCAGTTTTGACGCGCAGATGCGCGAGGTGTTTGATCGCCGTGCCGGTCTGACCCAGGCCCTGCAACGCGAACTCGACGCGCCCGAAGGCCTTTGGCTTGCCTATCAGCCGCAATGCCACCTCCGCGATGGCCAACTCTGTGGCGCCGAAGTGCTGTTGCGCTGGGAGCATCCGGAACTCGGCAGCATCAGCCCGGGTGAATTTGTTCCCGTGGCCGAGGCCGCCGGACTGGTGCGCAAGCTTGACGGGTGGGTGTTTGATCAGGCGTCGGCCCAGCTCGCCGCCTGGCAGCGCCGGGGCCATGACTTCAAGCTCTCGGTCAACCTCTCGGTGCTCAGCCTGATGATGGAGGGGACCGCCCGGGAGATCCTCGATCGGCTCGCGGCGCATAATGCCGATCCGGCCATGCTGACTGTAGAAATCACCGAATCCGAGGCCCTCGAGGACTCGGAAACCGGCCTGAGTAATCTACAGATTTTCCACGCCGCCGGCGTGTCGCTGGCCCTGGACGACTTTGGCACGGGCCACTCATCGCTGCGCTATGTCCAGAAGCTGCCGCTCAATGCGCTCAAGATTGATCAGAGTTTCATCCGCTCCATCGACACCGATGAGGGCAAGGCTCGCGCCATCCTGCGCGCCACCCTGGAGCTTGCGCGGCAACTCGAGCTCACGGTGGTCGCCGAGGGCGTCGAGACCCAATCGCAATTCGACTGGCTGCGGGATCGCCACTGCGAGGTGGCGCAGGGATTTCTACTCGCCCGGCCGATGAATGCGGCCGCCTTCGAGACCGACTGGCTGGACAAACCCGCCGAGGCGCAATGATCCGCGGGATCGGCATCGTTGTGCTGGCAATGGGCGCTGTGATGGCGCAAGCGCCAACGGCAGAAGTGCGCCTGCCGCCTGAGCGGATCATCGACTGGCAGCCCCATGCCTTTGCCGGTGAAACCGACTATGCACTCGCTTCAACGGCCGAGGGCACCGCAGTGCGGGCGGTCTGCGAGGACGGCACCGCCTCGGGGCTTGTCTATCCGGAGGCGATCGATCTGGACAAAACCCCCATCATCGAGTGGCGCTGGCGCGTGCTGGATCCGGTGGCAACCGGCGACCCGCGCCGCCAGTCCGGTGACGACTATGCCGCCAGGCTCTACGCCGTCGACGAACATCCGATCCTGCGCTGGCGGACACGCGCGATCAACTACGTCACCAGTACCCGCGCCCAGCCGGGCGAGCAATGGCCCAACGCCTTCGCCAGTCAGGCCCGGATGGTGGTTGTCGACTCTCTGGACGGTGCCAGCACCGGCAACGATGGCTGGCGTGTCCACCGCCGCAATCTGCGCGAGGACTTCGCCCGTTTGCATGACCGTGCCATTGACCGTATTGATGGGCTGGCGCTGATGACCGACTGTGACAACACCGGTGATCGCGCCGAAGCCCTATACGGCACCCTACGACTACTCCCGGAGTCATGAATCATGCGCAACGCCCACGATCTGGTCATCATCGGCGGAGGTGTCGGCGGGTTGATCACTGCCAGCGTCGCCGGGCAACTCGGCCTGGATGTCGTGCTTATCGAGCGCGAATCGGCACTGGGCGGTGACTGCCTGCACTCGGGCTGTGTCCCCAGCAAGGCCCTGATCCGTAGCGCCGCCGTCGCTCAGGCCGTGCGGCAGGCACCGGCGTTTGGGATTGACGCGGCAGCGCCGGCCACTGATCTGGGTGCCGTCATGGATCGGGTTCGCGCCGTCATTGCCCAGATTCAGCAGCATGACGACCCGGCGCGTTTTCGCGGCTACGGCGTCGATGTGCGGTTTGGCGAGGCGGCTTTTCGTGATCGCGAGACCGTTTTGGTCAAGGGCCAGGCAGTCCGCGGCCGGCGGTTTGTGATTGCCACCGGCTCAAGCCCTGTCATTCCCGCCATTCCCGGGTTGGAAACAATCCCCTATCTGACCCACCAAAGCGTTTTTGACGAACGCGACCTGCCCGATCGCCTGGCGGTGATCGGGGGTGGGCCCATCGGCACGGAACTGGCCCAGGCGTTTGCCCGACTCGGCAGCCATGTGACGTTGATCGAGACCGGCCCCCGGATATTGCCCCGCGACGAGCCCGCCCTTGCGCACACGCTGGGCGAGCACCTGCGCGACGAGGGGATCGACCTGCGTTTGAACACCACGGTGACCCGGGCGCAGCAGGATCACGACGGTGCGCTGCTCGACCTGGAGGCCGGCGCCGGGCCCGAGACCATCGGCTTTGATCGCGTGCTCGTCGCCACCGGTCGGCGGGCCAATACCCAGTCCATCAATCCCCAGGCGGCGGGGCTCGCCATCAACGCCGATGGCACCCTCGCCGTGGATCGGCGCCTGCGAACCCGCCAGCGGCATATCTACGCCATTGGCGACTGCGCCGGTCCACTGCCATTTACCCACATGGCCGAGTACCAGGCCGGGATCATCATCAGCAACGCCATTTTTCGCCTGCCACGAAAAGTCGACTACAGCGCCACCCCTTGGGTGACCTACACCGACCCGGCGCTCGCCCACGTCGGGATGACTCAGGCCACGGCGGATGATGCCGGCTTGCGATACGACAGGGTCGGCTTTGACCTGGCGGATGTGGATCGCGCCATCGCCGATGGCGAATCCACCGGCGAACTGCAGTTGCTGATCCACCGGGGCCGGATCATCGGTGCCAGCCTGCTGGCGCCCCATGCCGGTGAGATCATCCACGAACTGGGCCTGGCCATTGCCGAGAAGGTGCCGCTTCGGCGCATCGCCGGGATGGTGCACGCCTATCCGACCCTGGCGCAGATCATCAAACGCGCGGCAGGCGCCTACTATGCCCCATCCCTGTTCTCGCCGCGCACGCGGCGCGCGGTTCGATGGCTCCACCGAGTGTTGCCATGACCCGGCGCTGGCTGCTGGTCGGTACGGTCATCGCAATCATCATCGTCGGTATCACGATCCGTGACCAGATCAGCCGCGAGGCCATCGCGGCCTGGCTCAGCGGGCTTGGGCCATGGGCAGGACTGGGCTTTGTCGCGGCCTATGCCCTCGGGACGGTGGCGTTTTTGCCCGGCCTGGTCTTCACCATTAGTGGCGGCGCGTTGTTCGGGCCGGTCTGGGGCACTTTCTACAGCCTGATCGGTGCCACCGCCGGCGCGACGCTTGCCTTCGTCGCCGCCCGGCATGGCCTGGGCCCTGCCGTCGAGCGGCGCAGCGGCGCCCGGCTGAATCGCCTCCAGGCCGGTATCGATCGCGAGGGCTGGCGCTTTGTCGCGCTGATGCGGCTGGTTCCGCTGGTCCCCTTCAATCTGCTCAACTACATGCTCGGACTGACGCGCATCGGCTTGCGCGTCTACGTGCTGACCTCGATGGTTGCGATGGCACCGGGCGCGCTGGCCTATGTGTGGATCGGGCATGCCGGCCGCCAGGCGCTGACGGGTGGGGGGAATGTCGTGCAGGCGCTATTGATCGCGGTGGCGCTGGTCGCGAGTCTGGCCTTTCTGCCGCGCCTGATACGCAGCCTGCGCGGCGGTCTGCCGGATGTTGATGATCGACCCCCGGGGGATTCGCACTGATAGAGATTTCAATGCTGCTCGAATCCGATATCATCGACACAGCCGCGCGGGTCGACGCGGGAGGAGAGACTGGCCAAGTACGCTTATGGGGCTGAACGCATCGGACGAATCCGCGCTACTCGAGGCGGTGTATCACTCCGCCGACGTCGGTATCTGCGTTACCGACGAGCAGCGTCGCTTTGTCAAGGTTAATCAGGCCTACTGCGAGACCTACGGCTACACCGCCGACGAACTGATCGGCAAGCCCTTCACCGTCGTCTTGCCCGCTGATCGACGGGCGGCCGCCGAGCGCATCCACGATGCCTTCCTGCGGGGTGGCAACGAGAGCGCCGGGCAATGGCAGGTCGTTCGCAAGGACGGCGCCCTGCGTGAGGTCTGGGTCACCGCCGCGCGCGTCGTTCTACCCAACGGACGCCGCTACAAAGCGACGACGGTCACTGACATTACCGAACAGGCGCGTGACAAACAGCGCCTCGAGCATCTCGCGCTCTACGATCCGCTGACGGGGTTGCCAAACCGGCTACGGCTCAATGAAGCACTCGGCCATGCCATGAATCGTCATCACGGGACCGACAAGCAGCTCGCCGTCGCGTACATCGATCTCGATGACTTCAAATCCGTCAATGACACCCATGGCTTTGCTCGGAGTGACCGGATCCTCGCCGGCATTGCCCGGCGCATTGCCACCGCGCTGCGCGATGACGACATGCTGGCACGTGTCGGCGGCGATGAGTTTGTCGTTGTCATCGAGGGTGTCCGCGATGTCGAGGAGGCCCGGCGGCGTATTGCCAGCGCCCATCGCGCGCCGCTGCGCTCAGCCGCTCGCCGGCCTCGGACGAACGTACCGTCCGCCAGCATTGGGCTGGCGCTCTACCCCCAGGCCGCGGCGCTCGAGGCGGAGCAGCTTATCCGTCAGGCCGACCATGCCATGTACGCCGCCAAACAGGCGGGCAAAAACCGGATTGCGATCTTTGACCCCGACCACGACTCGGCGGTGCGCGATCAGAACGAGACCATTGACGCCGTTCGTCAAGCATTGGGCCGGCGTGAATTCACACTGCACTACCAACCCAAGGTCCATCTACCGGATGGCCGGGTCATCGGCGCCGAGGCGTTAATCCGCTGGCAGCATCCCGACCACGGTCTGCTCCCGCCCGGTGATTTCCTGCCCGCCCTCGAGGCCACACCAGTAAGCGTCGAAGTCGGTGACTGGGTGCTCGAGACGGCCGCCCGGCAAGTGGTGGCGTGGCGCGAGCAGGGCTATGCCCTGCCCGTCAGCATTAATGTCGATGGCTATCAGATCGCCCAACCCGACTTCATCGATAAGCTCGAGCGCTGCCTGGCCCGGCATCCCACCCTGCAACCCGGCGACCTCGAGCTGGAAGTCCTCGAGAGCAGCGCCCTGGACGATATCGCCCGAGTCAGATCCGTGATCGACGCGTGCCGGCGGCTGGGGATCGGATTCTCACTGGATGACTTCGGCACCGGCTACGCGACCCTCAATTACCTCAAGAATCTGCCCGCGCCGCAGTTAAAGATTGATCGGACGTTTGTCGGTGACATGCTCGATGACCCCGATGACCTGGCGATTCTCGATGGTGTCCAGAGCCTGGCCCGCAAACTGGCTCGCCAGACCATTGCCGAGGGCGTCGAGACGCTCGATCACGGCACAATGCTGCTCGCGCTTGGCTGCGAGCGCGCCCAGGGTTTTGGCATTGCACCGCCCATGCCAGCATCCGCCCTCGTGGACTGGCTGACTCAATGGACTCCCCCCGCGCAGTGGCGCTCCATGGCGCCGGTCACACCGGCCGACATGCCCGCAGTGTTCGCCCTTGTCGCCTATTCGCAGTGGCTCGGTCAGGTCGAGCACGCCCTCTATCAGAATCAATCCGTGCCGCCGGCATGGGGCGCGGAGCAAGCATTGCAGCAGTGGCTGGATGCCAACATCAAGCCAGTCTCCGAGGCATCCCTGACGCCCGTCGATCGCGAGCGGCGATCCGCGCTCATCCGTATCCGCGACCTCCACCGTTCGATCCACAATGAGGCGCTGCGTTGTCTCAACGCGACACACCAACCGTCACCGGAGCGCTGGCAGTCATTGATGCAACAGCGCGATGAACTGCTCCGCGCCCTGCTGAGCGCGCTCACCCATACCCCGCGTGACCCGGACCGGCAGCAACCGCTGGGACCGGGACCTCGATTCCCCGTGTCTTGAATGGACTCACCAGTGATGCAGCGATCCCAACTCATCCTCAAAGACGCCACCGACGAGCTGCCCAGTCCCAACGGCGTGGCCCTGGCCATCATGGAGCTCTGGCAGAATGCGGCCCCCTCTGTCGACGAGGTGACGCAGCTCGTCGAGACAGATCCCGCACTCAGTGGTCGTCTGCTGCGCCTGGCTAACGCAGCAAGCGAAGCGGCGCGTCCGGTTGTCTCCATCCGAGAGGCGGTCATGCGGGTGGGAGTCGATACGGTCAAGCAGGTCGCCGTCGCGTTCTCGCTGGTCGACCGCCCCGGGCAGCAACGCTGCACGGCATTTGACTATGGCGGCTTTTCAGCCCATTCGCTGCTGGCAGCGATGATTGCGCGCGACCTGGTTGGCGAGTCCAGTACCGCACCGCGGGACGACATCTTTGCCTGCGCGTTGCTAGCCCGGATCGGCTGTCTGGCCCTTGCGACCGCCTACCCCCACGAATATGCGGAAGTCCTCACCCGAAAAGAGGGGTCGATCAGCGTTGGCGAGCGCGAGCGCTTCGGCTTTGATCACAATGACCTGTCCTACGAAATGATGCGCGACTATGGCGTGCCGGAGCCACTCGCCCGGCCCGCCGCTCATCACGAGAGGCCCGAGCAGCTCGACGCCACCGTCGATGCCCGTTCGTTCCGTATCGCCGCCTTGTTCCATATCGCCTTTCAACTCGCTAATGACGGGATCATGAGCGGTGATCAACCGGTATCCGCGCAGGACCGCGAGGTCCTCGAAGGGCTCGCGGCCGACGCACTCAACATGGATCCGCAAACCCTGAGTGCCCGCTTCGCCGATGCCGTGACGGAGTGGCGCCAGTGGGCGCCGCTGTTCAACCTGCCTGAGACGCCGGCTCATGAGCCGGTCGCCACCGGTTCGGAAACATCGATCGCGCGGGCCGATAGCGACTCCGCCGACGACGAGAAAACCGCGCTCATCCTGCAGGATGCGGCCGAGGGCCCGTTGGTCGCGGGGGCCCGCGCAGCGGGTTTTTCGGTCTGTCAGCATGACGACCCCGAGCAGATGCTGCGAACAGCGGTGGACCGCCAGCCTGACCTGCTGGTTCTCGATTACTCAAACATCGAGGGCTCCGCGGAACGTCTGTTGCGGCTGATCCGCGCGACGGAATGGGGGCAGACCACGTACATCATGTTCGTCGCCGATGGTCTGGATGCGGCAGCCGAGGCGCGGCTTTTTGACGCCGGTACCGACGCCTGCATCGATCGATCCGTTGACGAGCGTACGCTTGCAAGCCGGTTCGCCCCCGCGCACCGACTCGCTGCACTGAGAGCCATGTGGGTTGCAGACCGGCGCGATCTGCGTCGGACGGCAAACCAGCTGGTCATCAGCCGTCGCAAATTCGAGACGCTATCGATGACCGATGCCCTCACCGGTCTCCCCAATCGACGCGCTGCAATGAGCGAGCTCGAGCGCGCCTGGGGCAAGTGGGCACGCGGCGGACCCGCCGTCGGCCTCATCGCGCTGGATATCGATCACTTCAAACGGATCAATGACAAACACGGCCACGCGGCGGGCGATCGTATGCTCAGCGAGGTGGCAAGCGTGTGGTCAGGCATGACCCGTCAGGGCGAAATCCTATGCCGAACCGGCGGCGAGGAATTCCTCGTGATCACCACAGGGATTGACCTGACCACGATGGCGCGAATCGGACAGCGACTGCAGACCGCAACCCACGCCATCGCCGTCCAGTGGGACGGGGCAGAAATCGGGCTGAGCGTGAGCATCGGTATCGCCCATAGCAGTGACGCCGGCGATCAGGAGGCCCTCCTGCAAAATGCCGATAAAGCCCTGTACGCTGCGAAAGATCGGGGTCGTGACCGGATCTGCATGGGCCACCAGAATGCTTATTACGATGTCTGAACAAGACCCTGACCACGAGCGGCTCACGCAAGGCCTGCGCCTGAGCATGGAGATCGTCAACGATCTGCTCGGGGCGCGCCCTGACGATCTGGACCGGGCGATTCAGGCGGCGCTCGAAAAACTCGGCGTATTCACCGAGTCCGATCGCACTTACGTGTTTCGTATTCGCGATGGCGTTGCCCTGGATAACACCCACGAGTGGTGTGCTGAAAACACCGAACCCGCCATCGACAAGCTCCAGGATCTGCCCGTCGATATTGCCGCCGACTGGTGGACGTTGTTCGATAATGAGGGCGTCGTCGACATTCCCGATGTGGGGGCGCTGTCGGATCGACGCCCCGAAAAAAGCATCCTCGAGGATCAGGGCATCAAGTCGCTCCTGGCGGTCCCCATGATGATGCACGGGGAAATCGCCGGTTTTATGGGCTACGACTCGGTACACGCTCACCGCCACTTTCTGACCGGCGAGATCGATCTGCTGCGTACAGTCGCCAATGTGGTTGCGTTTACTCTCGATAAGCGCGATCTCGAGCGGCAGGCGCGTCGGGCACTCTATGACTCCGTCACCCAGATGCCCAACCGCCACAGCCTGCACATGGCGCTAGCCCGCAGCGGCGCGGCGGAAACCGGCGACAACGGCGAGCGCGATCGCGATGCGGACCGCCATGCCGCCGTCATCTTCGTCGACCTCAACCACTTCAAGGAGATCAATGACAACTACGGCCATGCCGTCGGCGATCGTGTGCTCACGCGGATCGGCGAGCGCATCAATGGGCTCCAGCGTCCTGACGACGCCGGTTATCGCTACGGTGGTGACGAGTTCGTGGTCATCGCCAGGGATCTGGACTCCACCGGAGACAAAGCCCGCGAAGAGGCCGGTGTCATCGCGCGGCGGCTCGTGGATGGCATCAGCCAGCCCATGACCGTCAGCAATGACCGCCGCGAGCTGACGTTTCGAGTCGGGGCCAGCGCCGGCGTTGTCGTCACGCACAACGAGTATCAAGGTTGGGACGCATTGCTGCGGCGTGCCGACCAGGCCATGTATCAGGCCAAGGCATCGGGCGAGCCGTACGGGTTCGGCTAGCGGTCAGGCCAGATACCGATCCAGGGCATCGGCAAAGGCCTTGCGATCGGCATGCGTGAGCCCCGCCGGCCCCCCGGTATGAATCCCGCTACCGCGCAGTGTCTCCATAAAATCCCGCATCTGAAGCCGAGCACGGATGGTCTCGCGTCCCATCACCTCGCCGCGGGGGCTCAGTACGTGGGCCCCCTTGTCGATCACTTCCGCGGCCAGCGGGATATCGCTGGTGACCACCAGATCCCCCTCGCCCACTCGCCGCACGATCTCGGCGTCGGCCACGTCATAGCCCGCCCCCACCTGCACCGATTCAATCAGTGCCGAGGGCGGCGTTGGAACCGGCCGATTGGCAATCAGTGTCAGCCGGGCGCTGACACGCTGCGCGGCCCGAAACAGGATTTCGCGGATCGGCACCGGGCAGGCGTCGGCGTCCACCCACAAGTGCACCGCGTGCACTGCGCCAGGGTTTTGCATTGCGCGCCTCCCGACGCTGACCAGGGAGGCAACAACCTACTCGTTCAGCGAGAGCCTGTCACCGCGCCTCGAGCAGTTCTCCGTCCCGAAACACACGCAGGTGACTGTCCATCACGCGCAGCTCGATGGCATCGCCCACCGTCCCGCGCCAGTCGTCGAGCCGGGCGCGGAACCGGGTACCGCCGCTATCCAGCTCGAGGACCTGATCGAGCCCCTCGAACCAGATCCGCTTCACGCGGGCATCCACGCGATGCCCCTCGCCACCAAGATTGACGTGCTCGGGCCGGAAGGCGATTTTCAGGTCATCGCTGCCGCGCATGGCCGAAGTCATCGGCACCTGGAGCTGGCCGTCGAGCACGCCCAGCGCATCCGCACTCTGGGCGGCCGGCAGGAAGTTCATTGCCGGCGAACCGATAAAGTAGCCCACATGCTCGGTCCGGGGATTATCGAACAGGGTCTGCGGATCGCCCTGCTGCACGATCTCGCCGTGGTTCATCACGATGATGCTGCGGGCAAACGTCAGCGCCTCGTTCTGGTCATGGGTCACCAGCACCATGGTGATATTGAACGCCTGATTGACCTCTTTCAGCTTGCGACGCAGCTCGAATTTGAGTTGCGGGTCGATCACCGTGAGTGGCTCATCGAGCAGCAAAGCACTGACATCGTCACGCACCAGTGCCCGTCCCAGTGAGACAAGCTGCTTCTGGTCGGCCGTGAGCGCTACCGCCGGGCGATTGAGCACGCGCTGCAGCCCCAGCAGCTCGGCCACATCACCGACCCGCCGATCAATCTCCGCGCGTTGACGACGCCGGCAGACCAGCGGAAACGCCAGGTTCTGGCGCACGGTCATGGAGCGATAGATGACCGGAACCTGAAAGACCTGGGCGATGTTGCGCGCTGCCGTGCCCCGCCCGGTTACATCGTCGCCGTCGAACAGCACCCGTCCGTGGCTCGGCTGGATAAGGCCCGAGATGATGTTGAGCATGGTGCTCTTGCCGCAGCCCGAGGGACCGAGCAGCGCATAGGTCTCGCCATTGCGCCAGGTCATGTCGAGGGGCTTGAGCGCATACTCCGGCGACGTCGCCGCCGGGTCGTAGGAATGGGCCAGTGATTCGAGATGGATATCCGCCATGGGTGTTACTGCCTTGAGTCCGCACGCTGACCGGGCTGCGCGACATGCACACGCCTGCCATTGCGATCGAATACAAATACCGTCGAGAGCCGCGGCCGAATGTGGATCTGGCTGCCAACCGGGTGATTGACCACCGCACGCTCGTGCAGCACCAGATGGCATCCCGCCATGTCGAGATGCGTGACCGTCTCCGAGCCGCTGACCTCGGTGAGCGTAACCACCGCCGGGCGACCCTCCGGCGCCAGGGCCAGATCACTGGCCCGCAATCCCAGATAGTACTGCCCGGGCGGCAGCCCCTGATCGCCGACCAACCCGAGGCGCTCGACACCCAGCAGCGTTTCGAGCGAAAACCAGCCCAGGCTTTCAACCTCGGCGGCGTCGGTATCCAGCGTCATGGACAGAATGTTCACCGGAGGGTCATTGACCACTCGCGCCGCGCCCACGCTGGCCGGCGCGTCAAAAACCTGCCGCGGCGGCCCCTCCTGGACCACGCGCCCTTCTTCCATCACCAGCAGGCGGGCGCTCATCTGCAACGCCTCCGACGGCTCGGTGCTCGCATAGATCACAATGGTCGACTGACGCCCCTCGAGCAGCTCGACCAGGTCCTCGCGCATCTGCTCGCGCAGCTTGTAATCGAGGTTGACCAGGGGCTCGTCGAGTAACAGCACCGGGGCATCCTTGGTCAGCGCCCGGGCGATGGCCACACGCTGCTGCTGGCCGCCGGACAGCGCACCGGGGCGGCGATCCGCCATCGCCGCCAGTCCCACCCGCTGAATGGTCTGCCAGGCCTGTTCGCGGGCCGGTGCCGCGGCAACGCCGGCGCGACGCAGCGGGAAGGCCACATTATCGAGCACCGAGAGATGCGGATAGTTGATGAACTGCTGATAGACCATGGCCACCGGCCGACGCCAGGGAGCCAGACCATCCCAGCGCACTCCGCCATGCTCGATGGATCCCGCGTCCAGCGTCTCGAGACCGGCAATCGCCCGTATCAGGCTGGTCTTGCCGGCGCCGGTGCGCCCTAGCAGGGTGTAGAGCGCGCCCGGCTCGAGATGCAGCGAGATATCATCCAGCCAGGTCTCGTCCCGCACGCTCAGATTAAGATTCTGCAACGTCAATGCCGACATGGGCCTACCTCACTGCACCGGCCAGGCCACCCCGCGAGAGGAAACGCTCGACCACAAAGGCCAGCAGAATCAGCGGGGCGACAGAGATGAGAGCGGAGGCCGAAAGCGACCACCACGGTGTTACCGACGAGTTGAGCGCGACGATTGCCACCGGCAATAGCTGGGTGTCGGTGAACGTGAGCGTGAAAGCAAAAAAGAAATCGTTCCAGCCAAAGATCAGGCAGAACATGCCGGCAACGATCAGACCCGGCACGGAGTTGGGCAGGATGACGCGGTAGAACGTCGTCATCGGCGTACACCCGTCGAGCCACGCCATCTCGTCGAGCTGGCGCGGTACGTTGTTGAAGAAGTCCACCATCACCCACACCGCGATGGGCAGCAACAGGGCGATATACACCAGGATCAGCCCGGCCAGCGTATCCAGCAGCCCCAGCTGCCGCAGCAGCAGAAAAAACGGGATCGCCAGCACGATGGGCGGCATGATCCGCTGCGAGATGAAAAAGAACGTAATGTCCGCATTGCGGATAAAGCCCGCCTTGAACGTAAAACGCGACAGGCCGTAGGCGGCCAATGTCCCCAGCACAATGCTGATCAGCGACGCCGAGCCGGTGACGATGATGCTGTTGAAATAAGGGCCGGTGATATCAGTGCCACCCGAGCCGCCAAACAGCGACTGCCAGCCCTGCAGACTCGGCTCGTACTGCAGCCAGGGGATCCAGGTGGCTCCGCCCGTCACGCCGTTGGCGGTCTTGAACGAGGTCGTCACCGCCCAGAGAAACGGGAACAGCACAAAGCTTGACCACAGCAGGATCGCCAGATACTTGATCGCCAGATACACGGTTTTCATGTTCGATCCTTCACGAAGAGCCTCACGAGCACCTTGGCGATGATCGTCAGGCTGATGATCATGATCACCAGATAGGTCACCGACAGCGCCGATGCGTATCCCAGCTGGAAGTCGCGCAATCCGCGGATGTAGATGTAGTAGGTGGAGGTCTCGGTGGCGGTACCCGGCCCGCCCGACGTCATGACGTAGACCGACTCCATGATCTTCGAGGCCTCAATCAGCCGGATCAGGATGGCCGCGATGGAAATGCCCGCCATGGCCGGAAAGGTCACGGCAAAAAACGTCCGAATGGGGCCCGCGCCGTCGATCCTGGCCGCCAGATAGGGCTCGCGCGGCAACGACACCAGGCCTGCCAGCAACAGCAGGAACATGAACGGCGTCCACTGCCAGATCTCGACCATCATGACACTGGCAAACGCCAGCGCCGGCTCGGACAGCCAGGGCACGCCCTGCAGCCCCAGCGCCTGGAGCAGGCCATTGAGCGGTCCGATGCTTTCATGAAACACCGTGCGCCAGATCACCGACATGATCACTGGCGTGGTCATCATCGGCACCAGGAACAACACCCGAAAAAAGCGCCGGGCCTTCAAGTCACCCCAGACCAGCAAGGCCAGGGCAAAGCCGAGGGTGTACTGAATCAGCACCGTCCCGACCGCCATGATCATCAGGCGTCCCAGCGCCCCCCAGTAGCGCGCGTCCTCGAGCAGGCGGCCATAGTTGGCGCCGGCAATCCAGTCCAGCCCGGGCTGGAAGACGTCCCAGCTGGAAAAACTGACCCGGATGGTGAACAGCAGCGGGAAAATGATGATCGCCACCAGCACCAGCAAACCGGGTAAAAGAAAGAGATGTTTCTGTCGGTACATGTGCCCCGCTCCGCACGGTCAGACCGTCGTCGATCCCATCAACAGGGGCGGGCCGACAACGCCGACCCGCCCCCCGGGATGACGAGCTAGCGCGCGTCCTCGATTTCAACCACGTTGGCGTAGGCCTCGCGGACGCGATCCTTGCCAATCCGCTCGACCGTGCGTGACCACTCCTCGGCCACTCCATCGAGCGCCTCCTGCGGCGTCGCCTGACCGGCAACCGCCTCGGCCACGCCGGCCGCGAGCGAGGTCATGAACTGCCCCACGCCAGGCACTCGCAGATCAAAGACCCGGTTGTCGTAGGCGTCGATGCGCTCGAGCGTTTCCACGTACTGCTCGGCCATGTCCCGATCCCAGCCCAGGTCGTCGGCCCAGAAGTCGGCATCGAAGTGGCTGGTGCGATAGGGATTGACGCCAAATCGACCGATCTGCAGGTCATGGCGGGTATTGGCCTCGTTGGAGAAAAAGCACAGATAATCGAACGCCATGTCCTTGTTGCGGCTCGACTGCGCGACGGCACTGGTCCAGCCCCAGGTGATGTAGGCCGCGCGGTTGGGCTCCTCGAAGGTATCCCATTCACCGGTCTCGCGGTTCCATACCTCGCGGGCGCCCGGCAGCATCTGCGTGCGGACATCGTTGCGGATGGGGCTGTCGGCCTGCTGGGCCTGGATGAGCGCGTCATCCCAGCTGTAGCTCATCAGCGTCTCGCCCCCACCAAACGAGAAGATCTCGTCGCCCAGGCCAAAGTTGGTGCCGCCGGGCGGGAATGACTCCTGCGCCTCGACGAACAGCTCAAGCCCGCGAACCCATCCCGGGTTATTGATCAGCGGCTCCATGGTCTCGAGATCAAAGAAAAACCCGCCGCCCACATCGGGGTGCTTGGCATAGGGCGCGGCCCGGCTGATGAACGCCGAGAACATCAGGTCATCACGCTTGACCACCTCGGCCGAGCCATAGTTGGGATCACCGTCGCCATCCCAGTCCCAGCCGGTGAACACGCGGGCGACTTCGTTGTACTCCTCCCAGGTCTCGGGGACGGTCAACTCGCGGCCCGTTTCTTCCTCGAAGCGCGCCTGCATGTCGGGATCGCTGAAGATATCCTCGCGGTACTTCAGATAATGGCGGTCACCATCCATGATGTACTGCTTCATCTCACCGCCCCACATCCCGACATCGCGGGTCGTGTCGGTGAGCCCCTGCATCCCCGCCGTCGACTGATACTCCTCGGGCACATTGGCAAGATAGGGGTTGTAGTCACCGAGCCAGAGCGAGGCGTAGAACAGCACGTCATAGGCGTCCTGACCGGTCTGGAACGGGATCATGATGCGCTGGAACAGATCGCCAAACGGCACATGCACCACTTCGACGTCGGCGCCGGTGAGCTCCGAGAACTGCTCGGCGTGCAGCTTGGTGGGCTCGCCGATAACCGGAATGGCATGGGTGATCACGGTCAGTTCACGACCGCTGTAGTCCTTGGCATCAATGGACTCGTAGCTGCACATGCCCGGCACGTCTTTTTCAATGCCAAACCGGGTGTAGTCCTCGGCCGACGCCACGCCGGCCGCAAGCCCCAGCGCCGACGAAGCGGCCAGGACCTTTGCTGAACGCAACAGATTTTCACTGCGCATGATTCTCTCCTCGTTTCTTTCTTTTTTAACGGCTCCGGGATCAGAGCATGACTTCGCCACCGTTGGGCGAGATGCAGGTGCCATGGAAAAAGCTGCCGTCATCGGAGGCGAGCAGCAGCGCTGACGGCGCGATCTCGTCGACATCGCCGAATCGTCCGATCGGAATCGCCGCTTTCAGTCCATCGAGAACCTCCTGGGCGAGCGGCGTGAGCAGATCGGTGTGCGTGACACCGGGGGCAACCGCGTTGACCCGCACGCCCGTGTCAGCACACTCCAGCGCCAGCGCCCGGGTGAACGTCATGTTCGCGCCCTTCGCCGAGCAGTAGTGGGTCAGCGCCGGCGCCCCCTTGTAGGCAAGCTGCGAGGTGATATTAATGATTCGGCCCTCGCCGCGGGGCTTCATGTCGCGATACACCGCCTGGGTCATAAAGTAGGTGCCCTTGACGTGCACCGACCACATGCGATCGAAGCTTGCCTCGCTGATGTCCTCGAACGGCTCGGTGATGTTGTGGCCGGCGTTGTTGACCAGGATGTCGATCTGGCCCAGCGCCTGCTTGGCATCGGCGTAGAACGCCTGCACGTTGGCGGGCTGACTCACATCGCACTCGGCAAAATAAACCCGACGCCCCATCGCTTCGATGGCCTGGGCGGTCTCGCGGGCACGCTCATCGTCGTTGTAATGGCAAAACGCCACATCCGCGCCATTCTCGGCAAAAAGCGTTGCAATCCCCTTGCCGATTCCCCGCGAGCCGCCGGTAATCAGGGCGCGCTTACCCGCTAGTTTCTGTGCACTCATTGTCGATCTCCTCCTGCTGTTGTATCAGTCGCATCTACCAATACAGGAGCCC
>CALGDM010000012.1 GCA_937884605.1 uncultured Spiribacter sp. | reverse complement strand
CCCCCGCCACAGAATATACAATTATCCTTTGGCCCGAGCAGTTCGACCCAAAGGGAATCATCGCAACGGAATGCGAGTCCGACGCATAGGTGGCCGCAATCACAACAAGGAGATGTCGGAATGCTTATTCTGACCCGCAGGGTCGGTGAAACCCTGATGATTGGCGACGATGTCGCGGTGACAGTGCTGGGTGTGAAGGGCAACCAGGTCCGGATCGGCGTAAAAGCCCCGAAGGATGTCACCGTCCACCGCGAAGAAATCTACGCGCGCATCCGCGAGGAAGACGAGGGCACGGACGCCGACGATGCGAGCACCGACGATCGCTGATCGCTGGGCAACGGTCGGTTTACGCCGGCAGTCCTGTTCCCGTATCCTACGCATTCAATTGGAGAGGTGGCCGAGCGGCTGAAGGCGCTCCCCTGCTAAGGGAGTAAGGGCTTGATCGCCCTTCGTGGGTTCGAATCCCACCCTCTCCGCCAGACAGAAAAATGGCCCCACAGGGGCCTTTTTTATGTCTGACAGAAGCGTCGGGTTCGAACCCACGAGGGAAGAAGAAAGGGTTCGACCAATGGCCGAGGCGTTTGGCTAATCGGGCTGGTCAAAATAGGACGACGCCGGCTGGGGCCGCCCCAGAAGGAATCCCTGCTGCAGCGAGATGCCCAGCGAGCGGACCGTCTCGCTGAGCGTTTCGGTCTCGATCCCCTCGGCCACAACATGAATGCCCAGCGCATCGCATAGTCCCGCGATGGCCTTGACGATGGCCCGTGATTTGTCGTCGTCGGCGACGGCACTGATCAGCGCTTTGTCGATCTTCACATACTCGATGTCGAGTTCACGCAGGCGGTAGAGATTGCTCTCCAGCGCACCGAAGTCGTCCAGGGCAAGAACGGTATGACGACTCCGCAATTCCGCCCAGGCCCTTTTCAGGCCACTGAGATCTTCACCAAAGTGCTGGGGTAGGCCTCGCTCTGTCACCTCGATGATCACCTCGGGACCATCGGGGCAGTCCGCGCCGAAATCATGGGCGAATCGGTCCGCGTCCTGGAGGTTTTGCAGATCCTCCAGTCCGATGTTGAAGGTCAGGAAGCCGACGCCATGATCCGCTGCACGACGGGTCAGATCTCGCCGCATTTCGACCACATAATGGTAGAAGGAATCATCCTTGATGACTTCGCGAAATTGGTCGAGAAAGATGGCGGGTGAGCGTGTTGTCCCTTGGTAATTCCAGCGGATCAGCGACTCGTACCCTCGAGTTTCGCCGGTGGCGACATCGACGATGGGCTGAATGTGATACTCGAAATCATTGTTTTTAAGGCCCTGACGGATATGCAGATCGGTAACAAACGCGCCGGTGTTTTCCGAGTGCGCGATAAATTCGGCATCGGCGCAGACGATGCGCGACCAGTCCCGAGCTTTCGCATACCGCATTGCGAGGTCGGCCTCGGAGAGTCTTTGCGAGAAGGAATCACCCGGCGCGAGTATGACCGCGCCGCCGCTAATCCGGATCTTCTCGAGTTCGGGTATCTCATCAAACCGCACCGCATGGATCGCCCGCGTTACCGCCTCGCACAGGTGGCGAACGGATGCCCATTGAGTGGCCGGAATCATGACTGCGTAGTCGTCGCTGTCGAGGCGCGCAATCGCGGCACCCGGTCCGAGTGTCGCACGAAGCGTGCGCGCGACAATCTGAAGGACGCGATCCCCCGTCGCGAGGCCGTGGCCGGCATTGATTGCCTTCATGTTGTACAGATCGATCAGTAATAGCGCCTGATGGCGAAAGCGTTCCTGATCGCGAAAGTGCTCGTTCAGCCCGTAGCGGGACAGTTCACCCGTGACGGGATCGATCTGCAGCTGCTCGCGTAACCGATTCTCGAACCGCGTCTGAATAAATAGATAGCTGCCAAAGATGCCGAGCACGCACCAGAGCACGAATGACTCCAGCATGAATTGGCGAAAGCGTTCATTGATGCCGGTCTCGACCCGAGGCGCATCGCTGTACAGCCGGATCGCGCCGACGCGGCGGGCACCGAAGCCAATGGTGCTCGTATAGCTGAGTGCCGGGAAGCTGCCAGCGAATCCGGAAGAGTCACCGAGATCGGTCGGGATGTCGGTATCGGCATCGAGATATTCGAGCTCGTAATCACTTTTACGGGCCCGCACAAGGATTCGGCCG
Organism: uncultured Spiribacter sp.; assembly: GCA_937884605.1. Classification (GTDB taxonomy): domain Bacteria; phylum Pseudomonadota; class Gammaproteobacteria; order Nitrococcales; family Nitrococcaceae; genus Spiribacter. Next base: position 1,471 of record CALGDM010000012.1, on the reverse strand, counting down.
TTGGCGTCACCGACCTCGACCCGCCCGATCTGAGGCATCGTCTCGAGTAGCCGCAGGCTCTCTTCGATCGCTGAGCGGTTGCGCAGTAGCACGCTTTGCCCAAGGCGCTCGCTCAACAGCTGTGTTGTGCGCTCCAGCCCCGCCCGAGTATTGGTCTGTTGCGTCTCGACGGCGTCACGGTAATTGGCGTAGAAGGTCCCGGTCACCCCAAAACCCAGCAGCAGGATCAGCACGAGGAGGAGCATCTGTACCCAGCGCAGGCGACGGATATGACGCCAGCAGGTTTGCAGCATTTGCAGCAAAGAGGACGGCCTTGATTGGTGGCGTTGTGGTTAAGTAAACCGAGACTAACTTAGATTAGGCCCAAGATCAGCCATCGGGGGGCATGAAGCGACTGCGCCGAATCGATCAGCCCCAGGGCGGCAGCGCGCTGGCGATGGCAGTGGGCGCAGTGATGGCGACCCAGCCGGCAATCGCGAGGTAGGGGCCGAAAGGGATCTCGCGCTGGCCATCAATGCCCTTGAACGGTGCTTGCAGCAGCAAAACCCCCAACGCGGCGAGGGGAGCCACCACCAGGGTCATGAGCAGCGCCTCGGGCCCGCCCCAGGCACCGATCAGTGCGAAGAGCTTGAAATCGCCGTAGCCCAGTCCATCGATACCCCGCAACCAGCGATAGGTCGTGTTGATGACCCACAGTGACGAGTAGCCCAGAGCCGCGCCCAGAATAGCGAGGGTGGGGGAGATGAAGTCGGTGCCCACGCTGACCAGTAACCCCAGCCAAAGACCGCTCAGGGTGAGCGCATCGGGCAGCAGGGTAGTCTCGTAATCGATCACTGCCATGGCAATCATCCAGGCGCTGAGCACAAACAGACACCCGGTGATGGGTTGCAGCCCGTATTGCCAGACGAGCCAGGCTGTCACCGCACCAGTGAGCAGCTCGGTAAAGGGATAACGCGCCGAGATCGCCTGCCCGCAATCCCGGCAGCGTCCGCGCAGCAGCAGCCAGCTGATCACCGGAATATTGTCGCGAATACGAATCGGGTGCTTGCAATGAGGGCAGTGCGAACCCGGCCAGGCGATGCCCGGGGGCGGCTCGTCGGCCTTGGCCGTCGCGTCCATCTGTCGATCGGCGTGCTCGATCTGTGCCGGGATGCGGGCGATGACGACGTTGAGAAAGCTGCCGATGAGTGCGCCAATCAGCGCGGCCGCTACTAGAAAGGCAAGCATGCTACCTCGAGCTCAATTGGCTAAGCGAAATGTCCACAAGTCATTACCAGATCCCGAGCATTCAGTGTTGGTTAAGCCACTGACTGCGTTACCGTTAATATCAGAATCTCCTTTTATGCAGACGTTCGCACCCTCTTTGATATCGAAGGTGACATTGCCACTTATAGCTGGATTGGTCAGCTCGAGAGTCGCGCCGCTCTCGACGATTATATCGACATTGCCGGAGAGAGCGGGATCAGTCATC
>CALGDM010000011.1 GCA_937884605.1 uncultured Spiribacter sp. | reverse complement strand
TTGCCCACTTCCTCCAGGGTGTGGTCCGACTTTTCCCCGATGCCGAAGCGCTTGCGCAGCACCTGCTCCTCGCGGGGGGTCAGCTCGGAGAGGATGTTCTGGATCTGGTCCCCGAGCTTGGTGTGCACCACCTCGTCCGCCGGAGCGGGAGCCCGCTTGTCCTCGATGAAGTCGCCCAGGTTGGAGTCCTCCTCGTCGCCGATGGGGGTCTCCAGGGAGATGGGCTCCTTGGCGATGCGCAGGACCTTCTTCACCTTTTCCAAGGGGTAGTCCATCCTCTCCGCGATCTCCTCCGGCAGGGGATCCCGTCCCAGCTCCTGGACCAGGTAGCGGGAAGTGCGCACCAGCTTGTTGATGGTCTCGATCATGTGCACCGGGATGCGGATGGTCCGGGCCTGATCCGCTATGGCCCGGGTGATGGCCTGGCGGATCCACCACGTGGCGTAGGTGGAGAACTTGTACCCCCGCTGGTACTCGAACTTGTCCACCGCCTTCATCAGGCCGATATTGCCCTCCTGGATCAGATCCAGGAACTGCAGGCCGCGGTTGGTGTACTTCTTGGCAATGGAGATCACCAGCCGCAGGTTGGCCTCGACCATCTCCTTTTTGGCGCGGCGGGCGCGGGCCTCGCCAATGGACATGCGCCGGTTGATTTCCTTGATCTCCGCCGGCGGCAGGCCGGTGAGCTCGCGGATGCGGATCAGCTCCGACTGCTGCTCGACCAGCGCCTCGCGGCACTCCGCGATCTGCTTGCTGTATTTCTTGCCCTCGGCGATGACCTTGTCCGCCCAGCCGGTATCGGTTTCGTGGCCCGGAAAACTGGCAATAAAGTCCTTGCGCGGCATCCCGCCCTGCTTGGTGGCCACGCGCATGACTTCGCGCTCGCCGGCGCGCACGCCTTCCACCGCCTTGCGCAGGTTGGAGGCCAGCCCATCGATGACCTTGGGCACAAACTTGATGGCCAGGAACAGCCCGGTCATCTCCTCGCGGATCTCGCCGACCCGCGGACTGTCCGATCCGTCGTGCTCAAGGGTTTCGACCAGCTCGGCGTGCAGCACCTCGATGCGATCGAAGATCTCCGCCGCGCGCTCGGGATCGGGGCCGGTCTCAGGCGCTGCCACCTCCTCGTCGTCCTCGGCGTCGGCCTCGCGGGCCTCGGCCTCGCGGGCGGCCTCGTCGGCCTGCGCCTGATGGCGCGCGACCACTTCGGGGACGTTGTCGACCAGCTCGCTGACGTTGCGGAATCCGGCCACCACTTCGGCCAGACGCAGTTCGCCGTTCTGGATGCCCTTGTGCAGGGCAACCATGGTGCGCGACGACTCGGGGTAGCCCGACAGCGCGCGCAGCACCTGGTCGAGCCCGTCCTCGATACGCTTGGCCAGTTCGATCTCGCCCTCGCGGGTGAGCAGCTCGACCGTGCCCATTTCGCGCATGTACATGCGCACCGGGTCAGTGGTACGGCCAAACTCGGCGTCCACGGCCGCGAGGGCCGCCGCGGCCTCTTCGGCCTCGTCCTCATCGGTGGACACGGCGCTGTCGCTGAGCATCAGGGTGTCGGCATCGGGCGCGGTCTCGTGGACCGGAATCCCCATGTCGTTGATCATGCTGATGATGTCTTCGATCTGCTCGGGCTCGACGATATCGTCGGGCAGATGATCGTTGACCTCCGCATAGGTGAGGTATCCCTGCTCTTTGCCGCGGGCAATGAGTTCGCGAATCTGGGATTGCTGATCCTGGCTTGCCATAGATTACCGATGCCGGAGTTGTGTCGGTGGGACGCAATTAATGCATAACAGCGTATCTTAGCATTGACTGGCTAATCTACAATGCCGTCAGCGATTGTGTCCCGATTGTTTAAGTCGTATCCACTCAGACCATTCATCGGTCGTGAGGGTGCCTGCCTGAAGGCGCTCATTGAGCTGGGTCAGGCGTCGTTCCACCGCAATGCGCCGAATCTGCGCCATGGCGTCGGCGAATTCCGCCGCCAGGCCTTCGGCGGGTACCAGATGATTCCAGGTGGCGAGCTTCCAGAGGGCGCTCTCGTGCTCGCTGCCCTGAAACCGCTCAAGTATCGCACTGGCATTGAGATGGGGGTCGTGGCGGGCGAGTTCAAGCATGTCCAGCAGCAGCGGTAGCCCTGGCAGGTCATTGAGGCGCTTGAGCGCATCCAGATCATCGATGGTCTGCGCCAGCCCGGGCGATTCCAGCAGCAGCGCAATGGCAAGGCGTACCGGGGTGCGCCGGACGCCGGCATTGTCCACGGCCACCGGCTCGCGGCGCCGCGCGCGCTGATCACGGGTGAGGGTCTCGCGGCCATCCACCACCCCTTCGAGGTAGTCGGTTTCAAGGCGTGCCAGACCGGCGATGCGCTCGCAGAGCATGTGCCGGTAGACATCCGGGGGCAGGCGCTGCAGCAGCGGCAGGGCCTTTTCAACAAACCGCGCCCGGCCATCCATGCTCTGCAGGTCGGTATCCGCCTCGAGGCGCTCGATCAGATAATCCGACAACGGCGTGGCGCGTTGCAGCTGCGTCTCGAAGGCCTCGCGGCCATGGCCGCGCACGAGGCTATCGGGGTCTTCGCCGTCGGGCAGAAACAGAAAGCGGATCTGACGGCCCTGGCGCATGGTGGGCAGGGCGTTTTCCAGCGCGCGCCAGGCGGCCTGTCGACCGGCGCTGTCGCCGTCAAAGCAGAAGATGACGTCGCCGGTGGTCTTCAGCAGCCGCTCGACCTGGCGGGTCGAGGTGGCGGTGCCGAGGGTGGCAACCGCCCGGGGCAGGCCGTGCTGGGCCAGGGCGACCACGTCCATATAGCCCTCGACCACCACGATGTCGGCGGGCTGGCGGTCGGCCTGCAGTACCTCGTAGAGCCCGTAGAGCGACTCGCCTTTGTGGAACACTGGCGTTTCGGGCGAGTTGAGGTACTTCGGCTCGCCGTCGTCGAGGACTCGGCCGCCAAACCCCACCGTACGCCCGCGGCGATCCCGGATCGGAAACATGATCCGGTCGCGGAAGCGGTCATAGACCCGTCCGTCGTCGCGCTCGATGACCAGGCCCGCCTGCTTGAGCTCATCGGCCGCGCCGAGCCGCCCCAGCAGATTGTCCCAGCCCGGCGGCGCAAAGCCGATGCCGAAGCGCTGGGCGATTTCGCCGCTCAGGCCGCGTTGTTGCAGGTAGTCGATGGCACGCTGGCGCTGCGGGTGCTGACGAAGCCATTGCTGATAGGCGCGATCGGCACGCTCGAGCACGGCAAACAGCGGGGCGTGATTATTCTGGATGCCGGGATCGGCGGTGTTCGCGGGCATTTCCATGCCGGCCATCTGGGCGAGCTGGGCGACCGCCTCACGAAAGTCGAGGCGATCGTATTCCATGAGAAAGCGGATTGCGCTGCCGTGGGCGCCGCAGCCAAAGCAGTGGTAGAACTGCTTGTCGGTGCTGACGGTAAAGGAGGGGGTCTTTTCACCATGGAACGGGCACAGGCCCATCTGATTGCTGCCCGAGCGCTTTAGCTGGACGCGCTCGCCCACCACGTCGGCAATGTCGATGCGCGCGAGCAGCTCGTCGATAAAGGAGTCGGGGATTCGGCCGGCCATGGCTGCCAGTCTACGGCAAAGCGCCGGTTACCGGGGGCGAGTGGTCAGGCCAGTTGCTGTTTGACGCGGGCGCTGACCGCACTCATGTCGGCACGCCCCTGCATCTGTGGCTTGAGCACAGCCATGACCCGGCCCATGTCACGCACCGACTCGGCCCCGGTCTGCTCGATGGCAGCGGCGACCTGGGCGTCGATCTCGGCCTCGTCGAGGGCCTTGGGCAGAAACTCGCCGATCACCGCGATTTCGGCCTTTTCGGCCGCGGCCAGCTCGGCGCGCCCGGCCGCCTCGTACTGCTCGATGGATTCGCGCCGCTGCTTGACCATCTTGTCGAGGATTGCGAGCACATCGGCGTCTTCGAGCGTGCGACGCTCGTCGACTTCCTTTTGCTTGATCGCGGCGCTGATCATTCGCAGCGTGCCGAGGCGCGGCTTGTCGCCCGCGCGCATCGCCGCCTTGACGGCATCGGACAGCTGCGTGCCGAGTTCACTCACTGCGCGGGCGTCCCTCAGTAGAGGCGCTGACCGCGCTGGTTTTCGCGCTGCACGCGCTTGGCATGGCGCTTGACGGCCGCTGCCTGCTTGCGCTTGCGCTCCTGGGTGGGCTTTTCATAGTGCTCGCGGCGACGTACTTCCGAGAGTACACCGGCCTTCTCGCAGGAGCGCTTGAAGCGGCGGAGGGCCACCTCGAAGGGCTCGTTCTCGCGAACCTTGACGTTCGGCATAGTGCTCTAACCTTACCGTGTTGCTGTAAACGAAGTAGAATCTTCGAACCTTGATCCAGCCCTGCAGTTTAAGCGGAGAGCCCCACGATTGCAAAAGCCCAACGCCCGAGCCCGTCGATGATCACCCTGGGCATCGAGACCTCCTGCGATGAGACCGGTATTGCCCTGTACTCGGATGACGCCGGGCTGATGAGCCATCGTCTGCACAGCCAGGCGGCCACCCATGCCCGCTACGGCGGGGTGGTGCCCGAGCTCGCCTCGCGCGATCACATCCGCCGGGTGCTGCCGCTTGTGGAGGAATGCCTGAGCGAGACGGGGCATCGGCCCGCCGACATTGATGCCGTGGCCTACACCCGCGGGCCGGGGCTGGCCGGGGCGCTGCTGGTGGGCGCGGCGGTGGCGGAGAGCCTGGGCTGGGCGCTCGATCGCCCGGTGCTGGGCGTCCATCACATGGAAGCGCACTTGCTGGCGCCGATGCTCGAGGCCGATCCCCCGGGGTTTCCATTTGTGGCGCTGCTGGTTTCAGGCGGCCATACCCTGCTGGTCGAGGTGACCGGTCTGGGTTGCTACCGGGTGCTGGGCGAGTCGCTGGATGATGCCGCCGGCGAGGCCTTTGACAAGACCGCCAAGCTGCTCGGGCTGCCCTATCCGGGCGGGCCGCAGCTCGAGGCGCTGGCCCGTGAGGGGCAGGCGGGATCGCTGCGGTTTCCGCGCCCGATGACCGACCGGCCAGGGTTCGACTTCAGCTTCAGCGGGCTCAAGACCGCCGTGCTCAATGCCGTGCGCGATGCCGACCCGCCGCTTGCGCGCGAGACGGTGGCCCGGGCCTTTCAGGATGCCGTGGTGGATACCTTTGCCATCAAGGTGCGTCGGGCGCTTCAGGCCACCGGTGCGGGCCATCTGGTGGTGGCCGGCGGCGTGGGCGCCAATCAGGCGCTGCGCGAGCGACTGCGCTCGGTCGCCGCCGCCGAGGGCGCGGCGGTGGCATTTCCGCGGCTGGCGTTCTGCACCGATAACGGCGCGATGATCGCCTATGCCGGCCACTGCCGGATGGCCGCCGGCGAGCACGGCGGCGACGGTGCCGATGTGCGCCCCCGCTGGCCGCTCGACGAGCTGCGGCCGCCGGTGGCCGTGGACTAGCGCCGCCCGATGCGCGGCTCGGTGCCGCTGGCGATGCGCCGGATATTGCTGCGATGCCGCCAGGCGGTCAGCAGCGCCATCCCCGCGGCCATCCCCGCCAGCGCCGGCGCCGAAGAGATCACCAGGAAATAGGCCGGTGCCAGGGCAAAACTGACCAGTGCCGCCAGAGATGACACGCGGGCAAGCCCGGCCACCACCAGCCAGGTCAGTACCACTGCCAGGCCCGCCGGCCATGCCGCGGCGATGAAAATCCCGATGCCGGTGGCGATGCCCTTGCCGCCCTGAAAGCCGAAGAACACCGGATACAAGTGGCCCAGAAAGGCCGCGCCGCCGACGGCGGCCACGGTGATGCCGGGCAGTCCCAGGGCATGGGCGATCAGCACTGGCACGACCCCCTTGAGCGCATCGCCGAGCAGCGTGGCCAGCGCCGCGGGGCGTCCGCCCAGGCGCAGTACGTTGGTGGCCCCCGGGTTGCCGCTGCCGTCGTGGCGCGGATCACCCAGGCCAAGCAGCCGGGCCACCAGCACGCCAGTGGACACAGAGCCGGCCAGATAGCCGAGGAGGACAAGGGCAAGGTCGATCATGGCGGTATTCCATCGGCTGCCGGGGACCGGGTCAAGCGGGCCTTGTGCTGGCCGCGGCGACATGAAATGCTCCGGGCGCTATGGATACTGTGTTCCTCGAGGCACTCCCGCTGCGCGCCGTGATCGGTGTCCATGCCTGGGAGCGGGCCTTTGCCCAGCGCCTTGAGCTGGATCTGACCCTGTCGGTGGACACCACGCCGGCCGCTGCGAGCGATGCGATCGATGCGGCGGTGGATTACGCCGCCCTCAGCGATCGGCTGACCCAGCATGCGGCGGCGTCCGACTGCCAGCTCATCGAGACGCTGGCGGAACGGCTTGCCGGCGTGGTGCTCGAAGATCGCCGCGTCGCGCAGGTCGAGCTGACCCTGCGCAAGCCCGGGGCAATCCCGGCCGCCCGGAACGTCGGTGTCCGTATTACCCGAAGCCAATCAGAGGTCCCATGAATCGTGCCTATCTGAGCATCGGCAGCAATATCGAACCCGAGCGCCACGTCCGCGCCGCTGTCGCCGCGTTGAACGAGCGCTTCGGACCGCTGACGCTCTCCCCGGTCTACCAGACCCGTGCCGTCGGCTTTGACGGTGATGACTTCTACAACCTGGTGGTTGGGCTCGACACCGACACCGCCGTCGATCAGCTGGCCGCCGCCTGCCGCGAGATTGAGACCGAGCAGGGCCGGCAGCGCACGGATCGGCGATTCAGCGCCCGAACCCTGGATATCGATCTGCTCACGCTCGGCAATATCATCCGCGACGATGTCCCGATCCTGCCGCGGGACGAAATCCTTAAATACGCGTTTGTGCTCAAGCCGCTGATGGACATTGCCCCGGATGAGCGCCACCCGCTGGATGGCCGGCGCTACGCCGACATCTGGGCGTCCTTTGAGGATGCTGACGGGCTGGTGGAAATTCCCCTCGATCTTTCTGCCGAAAACGGCGGCTGATCATGGCCCGGCGTGATGGCCCCGAGGCACCGCCGACACCGGACGAGGCCGCCGCGCGGCACAGCGCCGAGCTGCGCGCGCGAATCGATGCCGCGATTGCCATGGCCGGTGGGCGGATGGACTTTGCCGAGTATATGGCGCTGGCGCTTTATGCCCCGGGTCTGGGGTATTACAGCGCCGGGCAGACGCGCTTTGGGGCGGGCGGTGACTTTACCACCGCGCCGCTGATGTCGCCGCTGTTTGCCTGGACCCTGGCCCGCGAGGTGCAGCGCACCCTCGAGGCGGTGGATGGCGATACGGTGCTGGAGTTTGGCGCGGGCACCGGCCGCATGGCGGCGGACCTGCTCGAGGCGCTGGCGGCCGCCGATGCCCGGCCGGCGCGTTATCTGATCATCGAGGTCAGTGCCGACCTGCGCGCCGAACAGGCGCGTACGCTGGAGGCCCTGGATCCGGATCTGCGCGATCGCGTGGCCTGGCTCGAGCGGCTGCCGGCGACCCCGATCCGCGGCGTGGTGCTGGCCAACGAGGTCATGGATGCATTGCCCGTGCGGCGCTTTCAGCGCACCGCCACGGGTGTGGACTGTCTGGCGGTGGGGCATGACGAGGCCGGTGCGCTGGCCTGGCAGACCCGGCCCGCCGATGACGAGCTGCAAGCCGCGGTCACCGGCATTGAAACCGCCATCGGCGAGCGGCTGCCAGCCGGCTACTGCTCGGAGTGGTGTCCATCGCTGGCCCCCTGGGTGGCTGAACTGGGCGAGCTGTTGGCGGCCGGGGCGGCGTTTCTTATCGACTATGGCTATCCCCGGGCCGAGTACTACCACCCCCAGCGCGCCACCGGCACGCTGTTGTGCCACTACCGCCATCGCGCCCACGACGATCCGTTCTTCTGGCCCGGGCTGCAGGACATCACCGCTTCGGTGGACTTCACCGCGGTGGCCGACGCCGGCATCGACGCGGGGCTGGACCTGCTCGGCTTTTCCACCCAGGGCAATTTTCTGACCGGCGCCGGATTGACCGAGGTGCTCCAGGCCCGGGCCGGCGATGACCCCCATCGGGCGGCCGAACTGGCGCAAAGCGCCAAGCCGCTGATCTTTCCCGACGAGCTCGGCGAGCGTTTCAAGGTGCTGGGCCTGGGCCGTGGCATGGACGCGCCACTGCCGGGTTTTGCCTTTGCCGACCATCGGGCGCGCTTGTCACCAAAAAGAAATTAATTTAGTACTAAATAAAAGGATTATTCATCACAATCAGCCACCGGAGAACGGAATGGACTCCCCCGGCCCGCAAAACAATGCATGGTTTTCGTCGTATCTCTCGCCTCCGGTCCGCGAACTGCTTGATGCCGGCCCCGCCGCCCAGCGCCGCCTCCAATCCCCTCACAGTGCCGATGTGTGTATCCTTTTCACCGACATTCGGGGATTTACCGATCTGTCGCCGACCATCGATCTGGATGCCCTGTTTCGCACCGTCGATGCCTGTATTGGCCGCCAGATCCGGTTGATCGAATACTACAACGGCTATGTCGACAACTTTACCGGCGACGGACTGATGGCGGTTTTCGAGGGCGCGGGGATGGAGGAAAACGCCTGCCGCTGCGCTCTTGAGGTAGTGGCCCGGGCCCTGCCGGTGATGCGTTGTCCCGAGGCGACGGTGATGCCCATCGGTGCCGGTTTGCACCGCGGTCATGTGGCCATGGGCACCCTGGGAGCCGAAACGCGGCGCACCTATACGTCCATCGGCGATACGGTCAATCGCGCGGCACGGCTGGCGGGCTTTGCATGGGGAAGGGAGCTGATGATCAGCAATCGCATACGCCAGGGCGTCACCGCGGACATTGCCGGGCAGTTCGTGCCGGTTCCGGTGAGTCGGCTGCGGCGGGATATGGACCCGGTGGCACCCGTCTATCGCTCGAGGTGCGCCTGAATGGACTTTGTCCAGGCGTTCTGGCTGGGCCTGATCCAGGGCCTGACCGAATTTCTGCCCATTTCCAGTTCGGCGCATCTGATTCTGGTGCCGCGACTGCTGGGCTGGCCGGATCAGGGGCTCGCCTTTGATGTGGCGGTCCATGTCGGCACGCTGCTGGCGGTGATGCTGCATTTCCGCCGCCAGGTGGGGCCGCTGGTCGGCGATACGCTGGTGTCCGTCTGGCGGCGGCAGCCGGTGGGCGAAAGCCGGCTGGGCTGGGCGCTGATCATCGGCACGCTGCCCCTGGTGGCCGGCGCCCTGATTCTGGCGGACGCCGCCGAAGGCGTGTTTCGTGACCCGCGGGTGATCGCCGCCGCGACCATCGGTTTCGGGGTGCTGCTCTGGGTCGCCGCGCGGCGTGCCGGCCCGCGCGATGAGTCCAGCATTGGGCCGGGAGCGGCGCTGTTCATCGGCGCCGCCCAGGTCCTTGCGATCATCCCGGGGACATCACGCTCGGGCATCACCATGACCGCAGGCCTGTGGCTGGGGCTGGAGGCAACGGCGGCGGCGCGATTCTCGTTTCTGCTCTCGATGCCGGCCATCGCCCTGGCGGGTGCCTGGAAGGCGCTGCAGCTGAGCAACGCCGACGCGGCCGTGCACTGGGGGGTGTTCGGTTTTGGCGCACTGGTCTCGGGCGTCTCCGCCTATCTGTGCATTCGGGTGTTTCTGGCACTGGTCGCGCGGCTTGGCATGACGCCGTTTGTCATCTACCGGCTGGTGCTGGGCGGGGTGTTGCTGGTGATGTTCAGCGGTGCTGGGCCTGCAGCCGGGCAATGACCTCGATACGAGCCTCGCGGATGGCGGTGCCGATGGCCGGCCCGCTCAGTCCTGATTCAACGAACGCCGAGGCGTCCACTTCGCGGCAGCCGGCAAGGGCGGTGCGTAGCCACTCGGCCTGCGGATAGGGCCGCTCCTCGAGCCCCTTGCGGCCGCGGTAGTCCGCCTCGCAGGCCAGCAGAAACGGATCCAGCCGCTCAGGCCGCCGAAACAGATCCAGGCCTTCCAGCAGCGCCAGCACATCGTCGGCCGCCAGCGCCTGCACGCGATGGCAGTCCAGGTGATACCGGGTCACACCCAGGGCCAGGTCACGGCACGCCGCCGGCACCCGGAGTCGCTCGCACAGTGCCTTGACCAGCGGCACGCCGCGGGCCTCGTGACCCCGATGACCGGGCAGCTGCTCGGTCGGTGTCACGCCCTTGCCCAGGTCGTGCACCAGGGCCGAGAAGCGTGTAGCCAGGTCGGCATCCAACCGCACGGCCTGCGCGAGCACCCGCAGGATATGGTCGCCGGTATCGACTTCCGGGTGATGGTCGGCGGGCTGCGGGATGCCGAACAGGCAGTCCACCTCGGGCATGAGCACCGCCAGCGCCCCGCACTCGCGCAGGACGCGAATGTACTCGCCCGGCGCGGGCGCCATCAGCGCCTTGGCGGTCTCCTGCCAGACCCGCTCGGGGACCAGCGCCTCGACCTCGCCATTGGCGACCATCTCGCGGCACAGGCTCAGTGTTTCGTCGGCCACCCCAAAGCCCAGCGGCGCCAGGCGGGCGGCAAACCGGGCCAGCCGCAGGATGCGCACGGGGTCTTCACGAAAGGCCGCGGAGACATGCCGCAGCCGCCGGGCCTTGAGGTCGTCATGGCCCTGAAAGGGATCAATCAGGGTGCCGTCCGGCGCCTCGGCCATGGCGTTGACGGTCAGGTCGCGGCGCGCCAGGTCAGCTTCCAGGCTGACCTCGGGGTCGGCGTGAAAGGTAAACCCGTGATAGCCGGGTCCGGTCTTGCGCTCGGTGCGCGCCAGGGCATATTCCTCGTGGGTGCGCGGATGCAGGAACACCGGAAACTCGCGCCCCACCGGTTCGAAGCCGCGCTCGGTCATGGCCTCGGGGCTGGCACCGACCACCACCCAGTCGTGCTCGTGCACCGGCAGGCCCAGCAGCCGATCGCGAACGGCCCCGCCCACCGCATAGATTTCGAGGCCGGCCGTGGTCACTCGGAGTGACGGCCCGCATCGCGACGCCACTCGTCGTAGCGGTCGCGGGACTTTTGCCCGCCCAGATAACCCGGCGCCACCGCTTCGAGGGCAGTCGGGTGAATCCCCAGATCGGGCAGGGCGTTATGGCTGCAGACATTGTCCACCTGCGCGGACAGGTAGTTGTCGTAGGTGTAGGGCTGGCCCGGCACGCGCTGCATGACCCGGCCCTGCAGCCGCGACAGGCCGTCGGGCAGCCCGATGATCGCGCGCTTGATACCCAGCAGTTCGGCCACATAACGCACCAGCGTTTTCAGCGAGTAGACCGTCGGGCCGCCCAGCTCGTAGGTCTTGCCAAAGGTCTTGCGATCGCTGAGAGCGGTCTCGAAGGCCGCCGCCACATCGTCGACATACACGGGCTGGAATTTGGCCTCGGGCGTTGGCAGGGGCATCACCGGCGCCATCCTGAGCAGACCGGCAAAGGTGTTGAGAAAGCTGTCGGCGGGGCCGAAGACCACCGAGGGCTTGAATACCGTCACCGCCAGATCATCACCGTGGGCGGCCAACGCCAGGCGCTCGCCCTCGCCCTTGGTCTGCTGATAGCGGCTGGGCCCGTCGATATCGGCGCCCAGCGCGCTCATGTGTAGCAGTCGCTTGACGCCGGCGGTGTGGCAGGCCTCGAGCAGCTTTTCGACCAGCCGGACATGGACGGTCTCGAAGTCCCGGCCGGGTTTGCCCGATTCGTTGAGGATCGCCACCAGATTGATGACGGCATCCACCCCCTCGAGCTGTGCAGCAAGCTGCTGCGCGTCATGGATGTCGGTCTCCACCAGCTCGAGGTTGGGAATCGGCAGCAGGTGGCGATTGCGCTCGCGCCGCCGCGTCAGCACCTTGATCCGGATGGGGGTGTTGGCGAGGCGGTTGGCGATCTGGCGACCGACGAATCCGGTGCCGCCGAGTATGCAGACAGTCTGGATGCGCATGATTGCCGCGCTCTCCCTGGTTGGCTTGTCGATGCACCCATTGTAGAGCAAATGACATACTGTCGGTTTGCGTGCGCGGGAATGAGGTCATGGTGCTGTCGCTGCTCATCTATATCGCCGCCGGTGCGGTGGTCGGATTTGTCTCGGGCCTGTTCGGTATTGGCGGCGGGGTGATTGTCGTGCCCATGCTCCTGCCGATCTTCCAGGCCCAGGGGCTGAGCATGGATGTGGCCATGCACATGGCGGTGGGCAGCTCGCTGGCGACCATTGTCATTACCGGTCTATCCTCGGCGCGGGCCCACTGGCGGCTGGGCAATCTGGTGGTCTCGGTGCTGCCATGGCTGGTGGCGGGTCTGGTGACCGGCGCACTGATCGGCGCCCAGCTGGCCGCGGCTCTGTCGGGCGAGATCCTGCGGGTCATCTTTGCGCTGTTCGTGCTGGCCCTGGCCGCGCGCATGGCCTTTGCGCTGGAACCCCCGCCGGGTCGGGTCATGCCACGGCCCGCCGCGGTGGCGGCGGTGGGCGGAGTGATCGGCACCCTGTCGAGTCTGGTGGGGATCGGCGGCGGGACCCTTGTGGTGCCGTTTCTGGTCTGGTCGGGAGTGGCCATGCGCCAGGCTGTCGGCACATCGGCAGCGGCGGGTGTCAGTATTGCCCTGGCGGGCAGCATCGGCTTTATTGTTGCGGGCACCGGCGAGGATCAACTGCCGGCGCTCAGCACGGGCTATATCTACTGGCCGGCGGTGGGCGGGATCACCGTGGCCAGCGTATTTCTCGCGCCGCTGGGCGCGCGGGTCGCCAGCCGCATCCCGGCGGTCTGGCTGCGGCGGATCTTTGCCGGCTTTCTGGTGATCGTCGGCCTGCGGCTTTTGCTGTCGGGCTGAGCCGTTACGTCAGCCCCAGTTTGTGCTCGAGGTAGTGGATGTTGGTGCCGCCCTCCTCAAAGCCGCGATCGGTGAGAAGGTCCTCGTGCAGAGGGGTGTTGTCGGTGATGCCCTCGATCACCAACTCGCTGAGCGCGGTGCGCATGCGGGCGATGGCACTCGGCCGGTCAGCCCCCCAGGTGATGACCTTGCCGATCATGGAGTCATAGTGCGGCGGCACGTGATAGCCGCTGTAGACATGCGAGTCCACCCGCACGCCGGGTCCGCCCGGGGCATGATAGACGGTGATCTGGCCCGGTGAGGGCACAAACCGCACCGGATCCTCGGCATTGATCCGGCACTCGATGGCGTGGCCGCGGAACTCGATGTCGGACTGGGCAAAGGACAGCGGCGCGCCTCCGGCGATCAGGATCTGCTCGGCCACCAGATCACGGCCGGTCACCATTTCGGTGACCGGATGCTCGACCTGGATGCGGGTGTTCATCTCGATAAAGTAGAACTCGCCGTCCTGGTAGAGGAACTCGAACGTCCCCGCGCCGCGATACCCCAGCCGCTGGCAGGCCTGGGCGCAGCGTTCGCCGATGGCGGCCCGTTCGTCGTCGCTGATACCCGGTGCCGGGCTTTCCTCGATGACCTTCTGATGGCGGCGCTGCATGGAGCAGTCACGCTCGCCCAGATGGACGGCGTTGCCGAACTCATCGGCCATGACCTGGATTTCGATATGGCGAGGGTTATCCAGGTACTTCTCCATGTACACCATGCTGCTGCCAAACGCGCTGTTGGCCTCGGTGCGGGTCATGGCGATGGCGTGCAGCAGCCCGCCCTCGCTATGGACAACGCGCATGCCGCGACCGCCACCGCCGGCGGCGGCCTTGATGATCACCGGAAAGCCGATGGCGTGGGCCAGGCGCAGGTTTTCGGCGTCGTCATCGCCCAGCTCGCCATCCGAGCCGGGCACACAGGGCACGCCGGCGGCCTTCATGGACTCGATGGCCGAGACCTTGTCGCCCATCAGCCGGATGGTTTCGGCGCGCGGGCCGATGAACCGAAACCCGGACTGCTCGACGCGCTCGGCAAAATCGGCGTTTTCCGATAGAAAGCCGTACCCGGGGTGGATGGCCACCGCATCGGTGAGCTCCGCGGCACTGATGATCGCGGGGATGTTCAGGTAGCTCTCCGCCGAGCTGGCCCCGCCGATGCAGACCGATTCGTCGGCGAGCCGCACGTGCTTGAGGTCGCGGTCGGCGGTGGAGTGGACCGCCACGGTGCCAATGCCAAGCGCCCGGCAGGCGCGCAGGATGCGCAGGGCGATTTCGCCGCGGTTGGCGATGAGAACCTTGTCGATCATGCCGCGCCCCTACTCGATGATGAACAGCGGCTGGTCAAACTCCACCGGCTGTCCATTCTCGACCAGAACCTTCTGAACGACGCCGGCGCGATCGGATTCGATCTGATTGAGCATTTTCATGGCCTCGATAATGCACAGCGTGTCGCCGGCGCCCACCGCCTGGCCTTCCTCGACAAACGCACTGGCATCAGGGGATGAGGCGCGGTAGAAAGTGCCCACCATCGGCGAGCGCACGGTATGCCCCGTGGGCTCGGCGGCGCCGGCAGGTTCACTCGCGGCCGGTTCGGGTGTGGCGGGGGCCGCCGGTGCAGGTGCCGGCGCGGCGGCCGCGGGCGCTGCCACCTGGGTCACGCCGCGGTTGATGCGCACGCTCTCCTCGCCCTCGTGGATCTCGATCTCGTTGACGCCGGACTCGTCCAGCAACTCGATCAGGCGTTTAATCTTGCGAATGTCCATGGCGGGTCAGTTCCGTTCGATGGTTTCAAGCAGGGCGGTGAGGGCAACCTCATAACCCGTGGGCCCAAGCCCGGCGATCACGCCGGTGGCGATATCCGATAGATACGAGTGCCGGCGGAAGGCCTCACGGGCATGGATGTTGGACAGATGCACCTCGATAAAGGGCAGGCCAACGGCCAGCAGCGCGTCGCGCAGCGCCACACTGGTATGCGTGAAGGCCGCCGGATTGATGACGATGCCGTCCACCCCGCCCGCCGGGGCCTGCTGGATGGCATCGACAAGGGCATGCTCGGCATTGCTCTGGACGCACTCAATGGCGGCCCCGGCGTCGCGAGCGACGGCCTCCAGCCGGGTGTTGATGGCCTCGAGGCTGGATGAGCCATAGAGCCCCGGCTCGCGCACCCCCAGCATGTTCAGGTTGGGACCGTGCAGGACCAGTAACCGCGTCATGACCGAGACTCACCGTTGATCATAGACGGCAATTTTCGCCCAGCCGCTGTTTTTTGTCCATCGTCGGCGCCGATGGCGTCGGGATCGGCGCAGATCACCCCTGTGTGTCCGTGAGATCGTTCAGGACCGGGCGCAGATCGGGCTCGTGAATCTGACCGCTGAAGCGCTCGATGATGGTGCCGTCGCGATCAATGACCACCGTGTAGGGCAGCGTGCCCTGGGGGTTGCCGTAGTCGGCCGCCACATCGATCGCCGACTCCATGCCGTAGAAGCTGGGGTAGCCCATCTCCACGTCGGCCAGAAACCCGCGTATGGCCTGGGGGTCGTCGATGGCCACGCCCAGAAACTGCACACCCCGCGCGGAAAAGGCCTGATCGAGGCGCGAGAACAGGGGGATCTCGTCGCGGCAGGGTGCACACCAGGTCGCCCAGAAGTTGAGGACGATGACCTGACCGTCCCATTCCTCGATGCTGCGCGGCCCGTCGTCGAGCATTGCCAGGCTGAAGGCGGGGCGGGTGGTCTGCTGCGCGTCCGAGCCCTGCAGCCACAGCACCGCCAGAATGCCGCCGCCGGCGCCGATCAGCGCGGCCAGCAGCACCGTCAATGCCGTGCGCACCCCGCCGCTCATCCGCTCAGACCCGCGAGTCCGCGGCGGGCCCGCTCGATGAACGGTTGCGGCCGCAGAAAGCCCACTACCCGGGCGTCGCGGCGTTCATTGCCCTGCGGACCGTAGAAAATGATCGCCGGCGGCAGATAGACATCCAGCCGGTCCATCAGCGCGCGGTGGCGCGGCGCCATGTCGGTGACATCGGCGCGCAGTCGCATGGCGTCGGCAACCGTATCCTGAACGGCGGGATCGGTGAAGGTGCGTTCCTCGAGCTGCACGCAATAGATGCACCAGTCGGCGTAGATATCGATCATCACCGGTCGGCCGGCCGAGCGTGCCTCGGCCAGCGCCGTATTCAGGTCGTCAACGCTGTCGATGTCGCGAAAGGTCATTGCCTGGGTCTGTTCGCTGGCGCCGCCGGCCAGGGACAGGCCCGCCAGCGGGCGCATGACGTTGTCACCACCGGCGGCGGCGCCGATCAGGCTGACGGTGCCCCAGATCAGTGCGGCCAGGCCCAGGGTGCGGGCCACGCGCTGACGATTGCCGGGGGCGCCGTCACTGCGTTCGAGCCCGCCCAGCCAGACGCCGCAGCCAATCAGCAGCAGCCCCCAGAGCGCCAGAGTCAGCGTACCCGGCAGGAAGCGCTCGAGCGTCCACAGCGCCACCGCCAGAAACCCCACGCCAAAAATGGCCCGCACGACATTCATCCACGGCCCGCTTCTGGGCAGCCAACGGCCAGCCGCGGTGCCGATCAGCAACAGCGGCAGTCCCATGCCGTTGGCCAGAGTGAACAGCGCGAGTCCCCCCAGCCAGGCATCGCCGGTGCTGCCGATGAACACCAGCGCGGCGATCAGGGCAGGGCCGGAGCAGGCCCCGACAATCAGGGTCGAGAGCACGCCCATCAGCGCGACGCCCAGAACGGTGCCGCCACGCTGGCGATTGGACAGTGCGGTCAGGCGGGTCTGCAGGGCCGCGGGCAGGCGCAGCTCGAAGGCGCCGAACATGCCCAGCGCCAGCACCACGAACACGGCGGCAAAACTGCCCAGCACCCAGGGTGACTGCAGGTCCGCCTGCACCGCGGCGCCGGTCATGCCGGCCGCCACCCCCGCCAGCGCATAGGTGATCGCGGTGGACTCGACATACACCAGCGACAGCGTCAGCGCCCGCAGGCTGCCGCTGCGATGGGGATCGCCGGCGATCAGCCCCGAGAGGATGGGGATCATCGGATACAGGCAGGCGGTAAACGCAAGCAGCAGCCCGGCGGCAAAGAATCCGGCAAGAATGGCGGGCAGGCTGGCGTTATTGAGCAGGCCTTCGAGTCGGCCCGCCTCGCCGCCGCCGGCACCGGCACCCGCCGGCGCCTGGGGGACGCTGGCCGTCGGCGTATTGCCCGGTGCGGCGCTCGCTGACTCGTCATCCAGGCGCACCGCCTGCGGGTTGATGGTGTAGTCCAGCGCCGCCTCGCCGACCTGACCGGTGGCGCGATAGGGCGGGTAGCAGACACCCGCGTCCGAGCAGCCCTGGAAGGTGATGGCGACCGACGTGGCGGCGCTGATCGGCGCCGCATCGGTCAGCGGGATCTCGACAGGTTGCCGGTAGATCGGCTGGCGGCCGAAGAACTCATCCTCGTGAATCGGTCCATCGGGAAAGGCCAGCGCCAGCGCGTCGCCCGCATTGTTGCCGTCGCCAGCGTCGTCGAGCCGGGTCGCGCTGACGCTGTCGCGATACAGGTAATAGCCATCGGCGATGTCGATGCGGATCGACGCGGCACCATTGCCGTCGGCCTGCACATCGATGGTGAATGCCTCCTGCACCGGCAGGGTCGAGCCGGATGATCCGGCATTGCCAAACAGATCCCCGAGGCTTGACTGGGCCGCGACGGGCGCCAGGGCCGTGATCAGCCACAGGCCCAACGCAAGTATGGATCGCCGGGTTTGGGGGTTGCTCATACAAATCCTTTGCGGGCCGGTCGCGGATATCCCTTGAATCGTAGCACCGCTGCCTCCAAATCTCCGATGGATCTTGACGAGCCGAGTTTCGTCACTATCATTAGCACTCAGCAATTGGGAGTGCTAACAAGGCAGTCCCGGTTCAACAACAACCAACCGCAGGGAGATCAATCAATGAATCTTCGCCCGCTTCACGATCGCGTGGTCGTCAAACGTCTGGAAGAAGAGCGCACAACCCCCGGGGGGATCGTCATTCCCGACACCGCCGCTGAAAAGCCGATTCGCGGCGAAGTGGTTGCCGTCGGCAGCGGCAAGCGCCTCGACAACGGCGATGTCCGCCCGCTCGACATCAAGGTCGGCGACAAGGTGCTGTTCGGCAAGTTCTCCGGTACCGAGGTCAAGGTCGGTGAGGAAGACGTGCTCGTCATGCGCGAGGACGACGTCATGGCGGTGATCGAGGGCTGAACGCCCCTCACCGACGCCGGATCCGTCAGTAACAGAATCAAGAGGAAACAGAATAATGGCAGCTAAAGACGTACGTTTTGGTGATGATGCCCGCCATCGCATGGTCGCCGGTGTGAACACGCTGGCCAGCGCGGTCAAGGCAACGCTGGGGCCGCGCGGCCGCAACGTGGTGCTGGACAAGTCCTTCGGCGCCCCGACGGTGACCAAGGACGGCGTGTCCGTCGCCAAGGAGATCGAGCTTCAGGACAAGTTCGAGAACATGGGCGCCCAGATGGTCAAGGAAGTCTCCTCGCAGACCTCCGACGCCGCGGGTGACGGCACCACCACCGCCACCGTGCTGGCGCAGGGCATTGTCCGCGAGGGCATGAAGGCCGTCGCCGCGGGCATGAACCCGATGGACCTCAAGCGCGGCATCGACAAGGGCGTCGATGCGGCCGTCAAAGAGCTTCACAACCTGTCGAAGCCCTGCGAGACCGACACCGCCATCGCTCAGGTCGGCGCCATTTCGGCCAACTCCGATCAGGAAGTCGGCGAGATCATTGCCGATGCCATGAAGAAGGTCGGCAAGGAAGGCGTCATCACCGTCGAAGAGGGCAGCGGCCTGGACAACGAGCTGGATGTCGTCGAAGGCATGCAGTTTGACCGTGGCTATCTCAGCCCCTACTTCATCAACAACCAGCAGAGCATGGCCGCTGAGCTCGAGGATCCCTACATCCTCATCTGCGACAAGAAGATCTCGAACATCCGCGATCTGCTGCCGCTGCTCGAGAGCGTGGCCAAGTCGAGCCGTCCGCTGCTGATCATTGCCGAGGACATCGAGGGCGAAGCGCTGGCGACGCTGGTGGTCAACAGCATGCGCGGCATCGTCAAGGTGGCTGCGGTCAAGGCCCCGGGCTTTGGTGATCGCCGCAAGGCCATGCTCCAGGACATCGCGGTCCTGACCGGCGGGACGGTGATCTCGGAAGAGGTGGGCCTGACCCTCGAGAAGGCGACCCTCGAAGATCTGGGCACCGCCAAGAAGATCAACGTCTCGAAGGAAGAGACCACCGTGGTCAACGGCGGCGGTCGTGCCGACGAGATCAAGTCGCGGGTTGATCAGATCCGGGCGCAGATCGAGGACTCCACCAGCGACTACGATCGCGAGAAGCTCCAGGAGCGGGTTGCCAAGCTCGCTGGCGGCGTCGCCGTGATCAAGGTCGGTGCCGGTTCCGAGATCGAGATGAAGGAGAAGAAGGCCCGTGTCGAAGACGCGCTGCACGCCACCCGTGCCGCGGTCGAAGAGGGCATCGTGCCCGGCGGTGGCGTGGCCCTGCTGCGCGTGCTCAAGGGCCTCGAGGGCGTGACCGGTGACAACCACGACCAGGATGTCGGCGTGGGCATCGTCCGCCGCGCCCTGCAGGAGCCGCTGCGCCAGATTGTCTACAACTGCGGCGAGGACTCCTCGGTGGTTGTGAACAACGTGCAGTCCGGTGAGGGCAACTACGGCTACAACGCCCAGACCGAGGTCTATGGCGACATGGTCGAGATGGGCATCCTCGACCCGACCAAGGTCACCCGCACGGCGCTGCAGAACGCCGCTTCGGTGTCTGGCCTCATGATCACCACCGAGGCCATGATCGCCGACCATCCTGAGGAAAAGGATGACGGCGGTGGCGCCGGCATGGACGGCATGGGTGGCATGGGCGGAATGGGCGGCATGATGTAATCAGCCCCCGGCAGCCCGCCGGCCTGCTCCGTGGGCCGGTTTGCCAGCAAAGCCCCGCTTCGGCGGGGCTTTTTTGTGGGTTAAGGTAAACCCATGCATATCGAGACACTGCCCACTGCCCTGAAAACCGCGCTGGACGCCCTTCCCGAGCCCCTGGTCGCGCCGGTATCGACGGCGCTGGAGAGGTTGCCCGATGGCGCTATCCTTCCCACCGACGACACCGTGCTTGCCGAGTTGCCGCGCATCTGGGCGATGAGTGACTTCGCCGCCCGAGTCTGCGTGCGTGATGCGCAGGTTCTGACCGACCTTTGCGAAAGCGGTGACCTGGGACAGCCCTATCCCCGGGGCGGATTCCGCGAGCGTCTGCAGCAATCGCTCACGACAGTCGATGATGAAGCGGCATTCCACCGGGCCCTGCGACGCTTTCGCGAGCGCGAAATGCTGCGCATTGCCTGGCGCGATCTTGCCGGGCGCTGCGGGCTTGACGAGATATTGGCGGATCTCTCCGAACTGGCGGATGTGATCATCGACGAAGCCCTGGCGTGGCTTTATCCCCGGCTGTGCGCGCAGATTGGCACGCCCCGGGACAGCCAGGGCAATGCCCAGCAGATGATTGTTCTGGGCATGGGCAAGCTGGGCGGGCGCGAGCTCAATTTTTCGTCGGATATCGATCTGATCTTTGCCTTTCCCGAGCCGGGCTTTACCGACGCCGACAACCCCCGCGCCAACGAGCAGTTCTTTCTGCGGCTGGGCCGTTCGTTGATTGCCGCACTGGATCAGCAGACCGCCGATGGGCAGTGCTTTCGCGTGGACATGCGCCTGCGGCCCTACGGTGACAGCGGTCCGCTGGCGATGAGCGTGCCGGCCATGGAGCTCTATTTCCTGGAGCAGGGCCGCGAGTGGGAGCGCTACGCCCTGATCAAGGCGCGCACGGTGGCGGGCGATCAGCAAGCCGGCCAGGCGCTGCTCGACATGCTCTCGCCGTTCGTCTACCGGCGTTATCTGGACTATGGCGCGCTCGAGTCGCTGCGCTCGATGAAAGCCATGATCACCCGTGAGGTCCGGCGCCGGCGGCTGTCGGACAACGTCAAGCTTGGCCGCGGCGGCATTCGCGAGGTGGAATTCATCGCCCAGGCCTTCCAGCTGATTCGGGGGGGACAGGAGCCCTCGCTGCGCCAGCGCAGCCTTCAGCCGGTGCTGGCCTATCTGTGTGAGCAGGCGCTGATCCCCGAGCACGCCCAGCAGGATCTGACCGATGCCTATCGCTATCTGCGGCGCATCGAAAACCGTATTCAGGCCCTGCATGACCGTCAGGCGCACGACCTGCCCACCGACGAGGTCGACCGGGCGCGGCTGGTGCTGGCGATGGACGCGAGCGACTGGAGTGAACTGCATCGTGAGCTCGACAGCTGGCGGCTGCGAGTCCAGGGGCATTTTGATCAGGTCTTCGTCGCGCCGCAGCAGGAGGACGAAGCGGAGGTCACCGAAGCGCCGGATTTTGCCGATATCTGGCACGACGCGGTGGACGCGGCCGTCGCCCGCGAGATCCTGTCGGCGGCGGGGTACAGTGATCCCGCCAGCGCGTTGACCCTGATCGAGCGCTTCCGCGACGGGGCCCGCGTCCGCGCGCTGTCTGATCAGGGGCGCAAACGCCTGGATCGGCTCATGCCCATGTTGCTGGCGGCCATTCAGGGCACCGATTCGCCCGATGCCTCGGTCAGCCGGCTCCTGACCCTGCTCGATGGCATTGTCCGCCGGACCGCTTATCTGGCGCTGCTCAACGAGCATCCCATGGCGATCTCGCAACTGGTGCGGCTGGTGGGCAGCAGCCCGTGGATCGCCCGGTATCTGTCCGCCCACCCCATGCTGCTCGATGAGCTGCTCGACCCGCGCAGCCTGTATGCCCCGCTAAGCCGGGATGCCCTGGCCGCCGAGGCGGACAGCCGCATGGCAAGTGCCGATGTGGATGACCTCGAGCAGCAGATGGAGATCCTGCGGCAGTTCAAGCAGACCCAGGTGCTGCGGGTGGCGGCTGCTGACCTTGCTGGCGCCATCCCCGTGATGCTCGTCAGCGACTACCTCACCGATATCGCCGAGGTGATTCTGCAGCGTGTGCTGCACCTGGCCTGGCGGCAGGTGCGACAGCGCTATGGCGAACCGTTGCGCGAGGACGGCGAAGTGGCCGATTTCGGTGTCATCGCCTACGGCAAACTGGGCTCGCTGGAGCTGGGGTACGGCTCGGACCTGGATGTCGTGTTCCTGCATGACCCGGTGCCGGCGGGATCGGCCACCACCGGCGACAAACCGGTGGAACCGGCGGTGTTCTTCTCGCGGCTGGCGCAGCGCTTCATTCACATCCTCAACACCCTGACCCCGGGCGGCATCCTCTACGAGGTTGACACCCGTCTGCGCCCCAGCGGCCAGTCGGGACTGCTGACCACCAGCTTCGACGCGTTTGTCGAATACCAGCGCGGACGTGCCTGGACCTGGGAGCACCAGGCGCTGGTGCGGGCGCGGATGGTGGCCGGTGGCGAATCCCTGCGTCAGCGTTTCAGTCAGCTGCGGCGCGAGGTACTGACGCGCCCGCGACGCCGTGATGAACTGCGCGAAGAAGTGCGCCGAATGCGCGAGCGAATGCGCCGTGAACTGGGCTCGGGACGCCGCGATGCCTTTGATATCAAGCAGGATCGCGGCGGTATCGCGGATATCGAATTCATGGTTCAATACGGCACGTTGGCCGGGGTTCAACAGTACGCCGGCGTGTTGCGCTACACCGATAATATCCGCCTGCTCGACGAGCTTGAACGGGCGGGTGAATTGACCACCGAACAGGCCCGCATTCTGGCCGATGCCTATCGCCACTACCGCGGCCTTGTTCATCGATTGACCCTTCAGGAGCAGTCGGCGCGGGTTGCGCCGGAGACGGTCGAGGAATCGCGCGCGGCGGTGATCGGCGTCTGGAAGGCACTGATGGAATCGGGATCAGAGACAAACGCTGAGGAGAGCGGCTGATGAGCATGGCCGAACAGGACGGCTGGATCTGGATGGACGGCGAGATGGTGCCCTGGCGCGACGCCCAGGTGCACGTGCTGACGCATACGCTGCATTACGGCATGGGCGTATTCGAAGGCATACGCGCCTACAACACCCAGCAGGGTCCGGCGATTTTCCGGCTGCCGGAGCATGTCCGCCGGCTTTTCGACTCGGCCAAAATCCTTGGCATGACGCTGCCCTGGGATCCCGAAACGGTCCGTCAGGCCTGTGTCAGCGCCGTGCGCGAGAACGGGCTCGAGAGTGGCTATATCCGTCCCATGGCCTTTCTGGGAGCCGAGAGCATGGGGCTGCGGGCCGATAATCTGCAGACCCATCTGATCGTCGCCGCCTGGAGCTGGGGCTCGTACATGGGCGAAGAAAACATGGAGCGCGGCATTCGCGTGCGCACCTCGTCGTTCACGCGCCATCACGTCAACATCGCCATGTGCCGGGCAAAGGCCAACGGCCAGTACATCAACTCGATGATGGCGCTGCAGGAAGCCGTTGCCTGCGGCTATGACGAGGCCATGCTGCTCGACCCGGAAGGATTTGTCGCCGAAGGCTCGGGTGAGAACCTGTTCATGGTGCGCGACGGGGTGATCCATACCCCTGAACTGCATTCGGCGTTGGCCGGTGTCACCCGCGATGCGATCATGACCATTGCCAGGGAGGCCGGCTACGAGGTGCGCGAGCGTCGCATTACCCGCGACGAGGTCTATGTCTGCGACGAAGCGTTCTTCACCGGGACCGCCGCCGAAGTAACCCCGATCCGCGAGCTCGATAACCGGATGATTGGTGAAGGCCGGCGCGGGCCGATCACCACCGACGTCCAGAGCCGCTTTTTTGCCGCTGTCGAGGGACGCTCGGAAACGCACAACGACTGGCTGACCCGCGTCGTCTGAACAAGCGGCGCGGAACTGATTCGAGGAGGCTGAGGTGCCCGATCCACAGACCCATGACCGCAACGATCTGATCGCGCCGAATAGCGAAAACCGCTACGAGGTGACGGTGGACGACCTCCCGCTGTCCTGCCCGATGCCCGGCATGTACCTGTGGAACAGTCATCCGCGAGTGTACCTGCCGATCCACAAGACCGGCCACGCCAAATGCCACTACTGCGGTGCGGAGTACTTTATTCGCGACTTCGACCCGGACGATCCGGCACTGGCCGAACATCATCGCCGGGAGTGACTGACCCAGCGCCGTCCCCCGGCAACGACATGCCCCTGCGGGGTCGGGCAAGGGCAGTGAATACCGCGCTGCGCGCCCTGTCCCACCTGTCCCTGCCCGCCTTGCACCGCCTCGGCAATGCCGCGGCGTGGCTGACTGAGCGTCTCGGTCGCGAAGAGTGGCACGTTGCGCGGGTCAATGCTGATCTGTGCTTCCCCGATTGGTCCGAGGCCGAGCGCCGGCAGCTGGCACGCGCGGCGCTGCGCGAGAATGCGCGGGGACTGGTGGAGCTGGCCGCCGCATGGCAATGGCCCGTCTCTCGCGTGTTGGGGCTGATCGAGTCGGTGGAGGGGGCCGACGTGGTGGATGACGCCCTTGCCGAGGGGCGCGGCCTGCTTGTGATCGCCCCGCATCATGGCGCCTGGGAAGTGCTGCAGATGTGGCTTGCCCAGCGCGTGCGGCTGAATGCGCTGTATCGGCCGCCGCGGTGGAAAGAACTCGAGGCCCTGCTCAATCGCGGCCGCTCGCGCAGTGGCGCGGTTTTCTGGCCGGCGCGTGCTTCGGGCATCCGGGCGCTGTTCAAGGCCCTCAAGGCGGGCGAGGCCGTCGGGGTTTTGCCCGATCAGTCGCCGCCGGGCGAGGGCGTATTCGTGCCGTTTTTTGGCCGCCAGGCCAAGACCATGACATTGTTCGGCAAGCTCGCCGAGCGCACCGGTGCGCCGGTGGTGATCGGCTGGGCCGAGCGGCTTGAGGGGGGCGCTGGATTTAGGCTGCACTGGCAGCGGGTGACCGAGCCGGTGGGGGATCCTGATCCGGAAGTGGCTGCGGCTGCGCTCAATCGGGCCATTGAGGGGGTTGTTCGGTTAAAGCCGGCGCAGTATCAGTGGACATACCGGCGCTTTTCGAGGCGGCCGGAAGGGTGGGTTAATCCGTATGAGTGAGAGTGATTGCTTGGCGGGTTTCCAGAAGCGTTATCAAAGGGGTAATCCGTGATTGTTGTAACTGGTGGCGCCGGCTTTATCGGCAGCAACCTTGTTCATGGCCTTAATGCGAGAGGTCGCGAGGACATTGTTGTTGTCGATGATCTTACTGATGGCCGTAAGTTTCTTAATATCCGTGATGCGTCCATCGCCGATTATCTGGACCAGGACGAGTTTCTCGACTGGCTAGTCGAGAATGGCGATGATCGTGTCGACGCGGTCTTCCATCTTGGCGCCTGCTCCGACACCACGGAGTGGAACGGGCGCTACATGATGGAAAACAACTTCGATTATTCAAAGCAAGCGCTCAACCTATGCCTTGTCTATCAGGTGCCGTTTATCTATGCCTCGTCAGCAGCAGTCTATGGCGGCGGTACTGATTTCACAGAACAGATCGGTCGCGAACGGCCGCTGAATGTCTATGGCTATTCCAAGGCTCTGTTCGATCAGTACGTAGAACGGTTGATGCCGCAGGCCGAAAGCCAGGTTGCCGGGCTTCGCTACTTCAACGTCTATGGGCCCCGTGAGCAGCATAAGGGCGGCATGGCGAGTGTGGCCTATCACCACCGGCAGCAGTTGCAGGAAAGCGGGCGGGTCAAGTTGTTTGAGGGCTGTGATGGGTACGGTAACGGCGAGCAACGCCGGGACTTTGTTCATGTCGATGATGCTGTGAGCGTCAATCTCTGGCTGCTGGATAACCCGTCGGTGAATGGCGTCTTCAATTGCGGAACGGGCCGGTCAGAGCCGTTTAACCACGTTGCCGAGGGCGTAACGGGGTACTTTGGAAAGGGCGAAGTCGAATATATTCCGTTCCCCGCCCACCTTGAGGGGCGGTATCAGAGCTATACCCAAGCGGATATCTCGAAACTGCGTGAGGCGGGATACTCTGGGGAATTCAGGGACGTACGAACCGGGGTGAGGGATTATATGGCTTGGCTGGACAAGTCGTAACGGATCTAACCCATGCGCATCATCCACGTGACTGATCGGCGGTTTCCGCCCCAGCCTGATCAGGGCGGTGCGCCGCAGTCGCTTGCAAGTCTTGTCCACGCTCAACGCGAAGACGGGCATGACGTTCGGGTGGCGACGACCGCGGATTGTGCCGCCGATGGTGTGCATTGTCTGACCCATGGCGAGAACTGCGCTGAGGATTTGCTCGCGCTTGTCGCGACGCATGGGGCGGAAGTTGTCCACTTTCATGCTCTGGTCCCGGAATTACAGCCGGCTGTCTCTTTGACGGGGCTGCCCTCGGTCGCTCATGTGCGTGGCACCCATCTGGGGCGGCCGGTTGATGCGTCAAACGCGATCTACGTCTCACAACGGCACGCGGCGCTTCACGGGGGAAGTGTATACGTCCATA